>NZ_JBQENA010000002.1:0-915129 GCF_052044425.1 Paenibacillus sp. 22594 | reverse complement strand
GCCAAAAGCTTCAATCCATTACTCTTCATCCATTTTATTACATATGATTTAATCTGGTCAAACAGCATTTTCGCATTACTCGCACGGAGTTTCGCGCCGCCCTCTATTTTGCTGCCCAGGCTTTGATCTGCTTTTCCAGTATCGAATTCCGCCATGATGCTGTCCTTGGTGGCCGGATCGCGGCTGCCGGAGAGCTGCTTGCTCTCCCCGTCCTTGAGGTTCGCTTCCTGCACCAGTGCAGGATCCATCTCACCCACTTCGACCGACTCCATTTCGATGTCGTCTGCCGTAAGCTTCTCGTCCGCTTGAGGCTGACCGGTGTCCTGTGCCTGCTCCGCTGCTGCGCCTTCTGCCGCCCCTGCTCCCATGGGCTTGGAGATATCTACTCCCAGCAGATACTCCCACATCTTGCCTTCCAGGTGGCTGAGTGAACGCTTCGCCGCCTTGCCGAGCGCCCCCATCCGGGCCAGCACATCCAGAAATGTAGCAATGAGCAGGTTACCCAGGGTTGAGATTAACTTGGTATAGAAGTTCTGTACCGCAGCCAGCGCCTGATCTACCTTGGCAGCCAGGAAGTCCATGACCTGTGTGACTTTGGTTTTGAGCTTCTGTGCCAGCTGGTTGACGGCCTTCACGGCCTTGTTGACGACGCCGTCAATTTTGCTGCATATTTTGGCGGCGATGCCCGGGAATTTGGCAAATACCACGGACACCAGCTTTTTGAGCAGCGTGCCCAGGCCTTTGATCAGGTTGGTGATCAGCTTGCGGCCCAGTTCGATAATGCCCAGCACGGCTTGTTTGGCTTTTTCAAAAATAAACTTCACCGCTTTGCGGAGACCCTCAAAAATAAAGTTGACCGCTTTTTTGACAAGATCGACCACGGCTTCGAGTTTGTCCTTCACCCAGCCGAGGAAGCCGCCTTTTTTCTCTTCCTTTGCTTTCTCTTCTGCATGCTTGCCGTCGGCATCCTTCTTAGCTTTGCTGTAGGCCTGAGTGGCTTCCCGCTCCGCTTCAGACTGCTTTTTCTGCGCTTCCCGTTCTTTTTCGGTCCGGACGCTGTTGATCTCGCCCTTTTTCTGCTGCGCAGCCGCTCCTGCCTGTCCGGCATAGTCGGCTTCGGCTGCATCCAGCTCGTTTTTCCATTCGCCGCGCAGGTTGTCGACTTCAGCCTTAGCCCCGGCCTGCTGGCTGAGCTGCTTGTTCTTGGCATCGGCCTCCGCCTGCTGGATTTGCGCGTGGCTGTCTGCTTTGGAGATCAGCACCTTGCTGTCGAATTTCGCTTTTTCCTTGCTATATTCAGCCTGCTTCGCGCCAAGCTGCTTCTTCATTTCTGGAGCAAGGCTGCGATTGAGTCCGGCCGTCATGTCCGCAGGCACTCCCAGTGCAGGGAGCTTCTTGGCTCCGGGGGCATTCCCGCCCTGCAGCTCTGCGGATGCCTTCAGTGTGGAGCCGTCCGGTTCGGGATAGATGTCATTTTCACCAAACGGAGTGTGGATCTGGCCCATCTCCGCCTGCTTGGATGCCCCTACCTGCTGGGAGGCCTCCTGATTGAAGCCTTCAAGCTGTGAAGGGTCCGCCTCACCGGTCATGCTGATGCCCGGAGGCTGCGCCGCAGCGGACCGGATTTCACCCAACATGGCTTCAGGATTACCTTCGGAGCCGGAAGATCCGATGTTCATTCGCTCCAGGTTGCCCGTAGTCGCAGTCCCGCCGGTGCGCTCGCTTCTGTACCCCTCCGGTACGGAGTGTTTCAGTGGCGCTGGCTTTTTCCGGGCTTGAAAGACTTTGCCTTTCAGCCCTGTCGGGGCTGGAATGGCCGGCAACCCCTGCCGGGTCTTCTGCTTCTGCTTCGCGAAAGCCCCAGCAGAAACATCCACCGCCTGGGCGTAAGCGTCCCCCATCTCTGTCGGCTGAACCCGGGTCAGCTGATCGAGGATCTGTCCGGGATCCTCCCCGTGGATGTTCACTTTATTGACCTTGGCCGGCTCTTCCTTTCCGTCTCCGGCCAAAGCGCCCAACGCATCTCCGAGCGAAGGCTCCTTCGCGGCCCCCTTAGGTGCAGGTTCCAGTGGCGCTTCCTTCGCTTCTTTTCCTGGCTTCAATTCCTTATCTGCTTCGGCCTCTTTGCCTACCTTGGACTCTTGCCCTTCCTTAGCTTCTTTAGGATCCTTTGCATCCTTACCTTCCACCGGCTGTTCTTTTCCCATCTGCCTTTTTAAACCCGTCGCCTCTTCTTCAGCTGTATGATGAGCTTCTACCTTCTCTTTACCGGCCAGCTGCCCTACATCTGCTTTCCCCTTGCTACCTTCTTTGCTGGAAGGAGAAGTTCCCGCCAAGGATTTCACCCACGTTTTGAGGGTAGTGGCAGTCTTTGCTCGAATGCCGGACTTTTCATTCTGCTCGTCCTTCGGCTCAGTCTGAGTACTCACTGGTTGTGCCGTTAGTGCAGGTTCTTGCACCTGAGGCTGCTGCTTACTTGCAGACGGATCCGTAGTGGCTGAAGGTACCAATGGATCCGTTTCCGGAGAAGCAGGCTCCTGCTCCGTCCGGGAATCCCCCGCGATCTCCTGCCCTTGCTCACCCTGCTTCGCACCTGCTGCCTCGCTTGTCTGACTACCTTCCTTACTATCCTTTAAACTGGATAACAACTGAACCACGGCCCGGTTGCCCAGGGTACGCTGAAGCGCGAACTTGTCTTCCCGGCTTAAGGATGCCGGATTCTGCCGGATACGCCGGATGATCTCCACCGGGTCTGGCTGCTTGGCCGTTGCCGGCTTCACGAAATTCGATGGTTTGCTATATGGTTGATGGCTGCCCGAAGTGTTCTCTTTGTCCTTGCTTACGGTTGCATGGGTCTGCAAACGGATTCCCCCTCTGTAAAAAAATTGCTCCTATAGATAAAGTAAAATCCATAGCGCTTTTTACAGCCGGATGGAAAAATAAATCTATTTATTGCAACCATTCACCTCTCATTCCCCCTCTAAATTAAAAACAAAAAGCCACCCGAAGGTGGCCGTTTACAGCATTTTTGCCAAGTTAATTTTATTTTGTCTGTGGTCCTACTTCTCCCCGTCCACCGGTTGACCCGATGCTTTGCGTATCTCATCTGCCAGGCGGTGGAATTCCTCTCGGGATTCCGGGCTACCTGCCGCCATATAGGCGGCTTGAATGAAGGCTATGATCTTATTCGCGTCCTCTTGGTTCAGCATATATTCCTTCACCTCCCCGCCCGAATTGTTTGGCGGTGAAGGGACCGCTTCCACCGTGTTCCACCATCCCGCATCTCCGCTGGACAGATTAATATCCACATTTACGCCGTGGATCGGCTGCCCGAGCCCTTTGGGGCCATTATCGTACTGATAGAGGTGTATTCCTTCTGCTTTCCGTCCTTTGCTCCAGGCATAGGTCTGCCAAAAGCCTGTGCAGGCCTTGGCTGCCATCGCTGCTTCAACGACTGCTGCGCTCCCGTATACACCCGTTCGGAACTTCGGTGAAGCCTCACCTGCAGCCTTGATATACTGGATTACCGAAGCCATCTGGCTTGCTGAGGCATCGAAATCTACCGCAAAGTAAATCCGGCTTCCCTCCGGCTGCCCGACAGCTATCGCCGTTTGCGCTGCAGCCGCCCCGTCAGCAAGACCTGCGGCGCGTCCTCCCAGCGCACGGCTGGCTGTTGTCTCATATACAGAGACAATTTGCAGGCCGGCAGCGCTGATAGCTGCCGCTTCAGCCCTGGTAAGTCTTTTCCAGCCAGAAGGTACCAGGTACCGGCATACGAATTCATAACCGTCCTCCCGGAACCGCTTCGCTAACGTCTTCGTCAGCGGTGCCGCACAATCAAATCCCTTGGCCATTGCCGTATCCTCCTTCCTCATCCATCATCTGCCCCTGATATTTCTGCTACCCGATCAACAGCTTCATCAGAAGACCCACGGCCGCTATGAACAACCCTGCACTGCTGATGATGGTGCCCACCAGCCACCGCTGGCTTTCTCCTTGCCTGACCTTCAATCTGGCCAGCTCATCCCGTATTTCATCCATACGCAGATGTGCCGATTTGCTGTTCTGCATAGCCTCTAGCGCAATATCCCTTGCGCTGTTCATAATATCGAGCTTCGTTTCTACGCGGGTCAACCTTTGCAGAATTTCATTCATGTCGTCTGGCATATCGTACCCCCGGATGGAGCTGCTTGATCTCTCATTAAGAATATAGGCTCCAGGCTGCAGCCAATCTTACAGGAATGCAGCCTGGAAGCTGTTACGCTGTTACAATGTAATTCATGCTTTCTTACGGTTCCATGCCTGCAATCAGATTGCCGGAAGAATAAACCGTAATTTTGTTGGTATCTGTATAATCTGTTGCCGGTGCATTGAATGAATAGTCATTAGTCTGGGTATAGTTGGAAAAATTAGATTTCCAGAACCTGCATTGGATTTCTACTTTTTCACCCGGCTTCAGACTTCCCGCACCGCTGGAGAAGCTGATCTCCAGGTAATAATCGCTACCGGTCTTGCTAGTGGTCTTTTGGAAGCTTCCTATGATATAGGACTGAATGCTGCTGCTGGAGCTAGATACCCGGGAGTAATCGGCATAGAAACCCTGAGGCTTCTCTCCATCAATGGTGTAGTAGTATCTAAGCTTAATGTTTGAGAGCTGAATGGTGCTGCTGCTAGTGTTCTCAAAGGATATTCTCGGAGCAATCGTATTCGTGATGCTTGTTCTAGTACCGTTGTACGATTGGACTTTAAATAACTGAGTAACGGTTACATACTGGACTGCTGTGGATACATTCCCGTTCGCATCGGTAGCGGTCCAGGTGACAGCTGTCTTGCCTACCGGAAATCCATCCGCAGGGGCATCATTCTTCAACGTGTATCCGAAAATATCATTCACTGTAGCCTGGCCCAGAGTCACTTGTGTTTTGACGCCTGTAGCCCTGACGGAAACATCTGCTGGTGCTTTCAGCACAGGCTTCGTCGTATCCACCACGGTAATCTTTTGTATACCAGTAGTTACATTGCCGTTCTCATCCGTTGCCGTCCATTTCACTTCAGTCGTGCCCAGCGCATAATCCGTTGGGGCATCCGACATTACACTCACCTTGTAAATATCTGTGCCTGTCGCTAGTCCGATCTCTACCGGCGTCTTCAATGCGGTCGCTTCGACTGTCTTGTCGTCTGGCAGTTTCAGAGTAGGCTTCGTCGTATCTACCACGGTAATCTTTTGCACACCGGTAGTTACATTGCCGTTCTCGTCCGTTGCCGTCCATTTCACTTCAGTCGTGCCCAGTGCATAATCCGTTGGGGCATCCGATATTACATTCACTTTGTAAATATCCGTGCCTGTCGCTAGTCCGATCTCTACCGGCGTCTTCAGCGCAGTTGCTTCGACTGTCTTATCAGCCGGCAGCTTCAGAGCAGGCTTCGTCGTATCTATCACGGTAATCTTTTGCACACCGGTAGTTACATTGCCGTTCTCGTCCGTTGCCGTCCATTTCACTTCAGTCGTGCCCAGTGCATAATCCGTTGGGGCATCCGATATTACACTCACTTTGTAAATATCCGTGCCTGTCGCTTGTCCGATCTCGACCGGAGTCTTCAGCGCAGTTGCTTCAACTGTTTTGTCGGCTGGCAGCTTCAGAACAGGCTTCGTCGTATCCACCACGGTAATCTTCTGCACACCCGTAGTTACATTGCCGTTCTCATCCGTTGCCGTCCATTTCACTTCAGTCGTGCCCAATGCATAATCCAATGGGGCATCCGATATTACGTTCACCTTGTAAATATCCGTGCCTGTCGCTTGTCCGATCTCTACCGGAGTCTTCAGCGCAGTTGCTTCAACTGTTTTGTCGGCTGGCAGATTCAGAACAGGCTTCGTCGTATCCACCACCGTAATCTTCTGTACACCCATAGTTACATTGCCGTTCTCGTCTGTAGCGGTCCATTTCACTTCAGTTACGCCAAGTGCATAATCCGCAGGGGCATCCGAAATCACGGTTACTTTGTAAATATCTGTGCCCTTTGCCTGACCAATGTCTATCGGGGTCTTCAGAGCAGTCGCTTCGACAGTCTTGTCGACAGGCAAGATCAGATCCGGTTTGGTTGTATCCACTACCGTAATCTTCTGTATACCTGTGGTCACATTGCCGTTCGCATCTTTTGCGGTCCAGGTGACTTCTGTTGTTCCCAGCGGGTAATCCGCAGGAGCGTTACTGTTCACGGTCACATCATAGATATCCGTTGCCGTAGCCAGTCCAATCTCAACCGGAGTTCGAACCGCAGTAGCTTCCAAAGTAATGTCTGCCGGCAGTTTGAGTACGGGTTTGACCGTATCCGTGATGGTTACTGTGACAATCCCGATCATTGCATTTCCGTTTGCATCCTTTGCGGTCCATGTTACTTTAGTGGTTCCCAGAGGGAATTTCGCAGTAATGCTCTCCCCTGAAGTGATCGGGTCCTGACTGCCAAACCCCGGGGCATCCGTAGTTAAAACGACCGGAAACAGCTCCAGTACCTCAGGCACTTCCAGTTCCACCGGCGTTGCCAGCGCAGTCGCTTCCTTGGTCAGATGCAAAGATCCTTTGAATTTCAGCACGGGTTGCGTAGTATCCACAACGGTTATTTTCTGCACGCCTCTGATTTCATTGCCGTTCTTGTCCTTGGCCGTCCAGGTGACTGTCGTAGTGCCCAGCGGGTAATCTGCCGGAGCATCCGATGCCACGGTTACGGGGAAAATATCTTTTGCCGCAGCCTGCCCTATTTCGACGGTGGTTCGAATCGCTGTCGCCTCTACCGTCTGATCCTCAGGTACGCTGAGCGTCGGCTTCGTCGTGTCTACTACGGTAATCTTTTGGACACCAGTGGACACATTGCCGTTCGCATCCGTGGCAGTCCAGGTCACGTTGGTGGTACCCAGCGGATAGTCTGCCGGGGCATTGTTTACAATCGTATATTTGAAAATATCTGACGCCGTTGCCTGCCCGATCTCCACAGGTGTCTTCACCGCCGTGGCTTCCACGGTTTGATCCTTAGGTACAATGAGCACCGGTCTGCTCGTATCTACTACCGTGATCTTCTGCACCTTCGTGGCTATATTGCCGTTCTCATCGGTTACGGTCCAGGTAACCTCGGTGGTACCCAGACGATAGTCTGCCGGGGCATTGCTCACAATCGTATATTTGAAAATATCTGACGCCGTTGCCTGCCCGATCTCCACAGGTGTCTTCACTGCCGTGGCTTCCACAATCTGATCCTCAGGTGTGCTGAGTACCGGACTGCTCGTATCCACCACGGTGATCTTCTGCACCTTCGTGGTTACATTGCCGTTTGCATCTGTAGCGGTCCAAATAACCTCAGTTGCGCCTAATGGATAGGAATCAGGTGCGTTACTGGTTATCGTAACTTTATAGATGTCCGTCCCTGTCGCCTGCCCAATCTCAACAGGGGTTTTCACTGCAGTGGCTTCCACCGTCAGATCTTCCGGCACACTCAGTACCGGTTTCGTGGTATCTACCACTGTAATCTTCTGCACCCCGGTGGACAGATTGCCATGCTCATCCGTAGCCGTCCAGGTGACTTCTGTTATACCAATAGGAAAGGTCGCCGGGGCATTGCTTTTGACAGTAACGTTAAAAATATCTGTAGCTGTTGCCATCCCGATCTCCACAGGTGTCTGCAATGCCGAAGCCTCTGCCTGAACCTCCTTAGGCACGCTGAGCACCGGCTTCGTTGTATCCACTACCGTAACCTTTTGTTTACGGGTGGACAGATTGCCGTTCTTATCCTTGGCCGTCCAGATTACCTCGGTAACTCCAATAGGAAATGCAGACGGAGCGTTATGGGTAACCGATGCTATTCCAAAAATATCTGTCACTGCCGGCACTACCAGTTGAACCTCAGTTTCCCGGCTGATTGCTTCTACCGTCAGATCCGCTGCTGCGGCAATGGAAGGTACGGTTGTATCTACGATGGTTATAGTCTGTGTTCCACTGCTGATATTGCCATTCGCATCGGTGGCTTTCCAGGTCACAATGGTTTTGCCCAGCGGATAGCTTGCCGGAGCATTGCTTACGATCTCTACCGCAAACAAATCCGTTGCCGTCGCTAGTCCAATGTTGACTGGTGTATTTACCGCTGTAGCCTCTTTGCTGATATCCGCGGGTGCTTTCAGAACAGGAAGTGTTGTATCTTCTACCGTCACTTTTTGTTTGCCTGTAGTTATGTTTCCGTGGGTATCCTTGGCAGTCCAAGTGACCTCGGTAGTACCCACTGGATAATCTGCCGGAGCATTGCTGGTAACCGTAACCGGAAAAATATCTGTGGCTGTGGCGATGCCAGTCTGAACCTGTGATCTTACTGCTGTGGCTTCAACCCGGACATCTGCAGGGATATGGAGTTCTGGATGGGTAGTATCAATAACTATTACATTCTGTGTGCCTATGGCCACATTACCGCTCGCATCCGTAGCCATCCAGGTCACCTTGGTGGTGCCTACCGCAAAATCAACGGGCGCATCGTTAATCACAGTAGTTTTGAATAAATCAGTTACAGTGGGCTGACCGAGGGAGACTATCGATCTGACCGCCGTCGCCTCAACTGTAAGATCTGCCGGTACACCTAGAACAGGTTTGGTCGTATCCACGACCTTAATCTTTTGAGTGCCTACGGTTGCATTACCGTGCTCATCGGTAACTGTCCAGGTAACTTCAGTCGTTCCCAGCGGGAAATCAACGGGTGCATTATTGGTGATAGTTACCGGGAAAATCTCGGTAATTATCGGCTCGCCGATGTCTACCTTCGTTCTTTCTCCGGCCGCTTCTGCTGTCTTATCACCTGGCAGCGTAACTAGCGGTTTGGTGGTATCTGTGATCGTAACCGTCTGTGTCCCCTTGTTGCTGTTGCCATTCTCATCGGTAGCTGTCCAGGTGACCAGCGTTTTACCGACAGTATAGCTATCCGGGGCATTGCTGGTAATCACGACTTTGAAAATATCCGTGGCAGACGCCTGCCCGAGCGCTACCGGTGTCTTGATTCCGGTGGCTTCTGCTGAGATATCCTTGGGTACCGTCAGCACCGGAACGGTGGTATCGGTAACCGTTACGTTCTGAACGGCTTTCGTTACATTGCCATGCTCATCTGTAGCTGTCCAGGTGACCTTGGTAACCCCTACCGTAAAATATTCAGGGGCATCATTGATTAACAGCACATCGAACAAATCTGTGGCTTTAGCCGCTCCAACCTCCAGCTTCATCCGCGTGTCGGTTGCTTCAATACGGATATCCTGCGGAATCGTCAATACAGGCTTGGTTGTGTCTGTTATCGTAATCAGCTGTTCCGCTGTCGTGACATTCCCATTCTCGTCCTCTGCTCTCCAGATCACCTTGGTGGTCCCCACCGGGAAATCCGCTGGCGCATTATTTGTAATATTCACTTTAAAAATGTCTTCCGCTGTTGCCGTACCCACAGAAAGCGGAGTTCTTCTACCCGAAGCTTCTTTGGTAATGTTTGCAGGTACGGTAAGCACCGGCTTGATCGTGTCAACCACGATAACATTTTGTGCCGCGGTAATCACGTTGCTGTTCGCATCCGTAGCGGTCCATGTGACCTTGGTCGTACCCATGGGAAATTCCTTTGGAGCATTGTTAACCACGATGACCGGGAAAATATCCTTGGCCGATGCACCGCTGACAATAACCGGTGTCTGCACAGCGGTTGCTTCAACTACGATATCCCCTTGTACAGTGAGTACAGGTTTGGTTGTGTCCTTTACCGTTACTTTCTGCACCTGTGAAGAGGTGTTCCCTACCGGGTCCACAGCGGTCCATTTCACGGTTGTCGTTCCGATGGGAAAATCGGCCGAAGCATCGTTCGTCACGACGACATCCGGGATGGATACATCCTGTACGGAGGCTTTACCAATCTCGACAGGCGTACGGACTGCCGTTGCCTCCATATTGATATCTGCCGGTACGGTAAGCACCGGAATCGTTTTGTCTATTTTCACTTCAGTTTTCTGCACGGGAGTACTATTCCCCGCCTGGTCTACAGCCCAGAACGCGAGCGGTGTGACGCCCTCAGTCTGAACGGCAAAAGTTGCCGTTGTTCCGGCTACAACCTTCTCTTCTCCGGATGCACCCAGAGCATAATGAATTTCCTTGACCCCTGAGCTCACATCGGAGGCGGTGAGAGCGACTGTGACATTGGCGCTGTTCCAGCCTTTTGGATTCGGCTCAGGGCTTATTATGCTGGCAATCACCGGACCGCTTTTGTCAATTTTGACAGTTACAGTTTTGGCAGCCTCGGCATTCCCGGTTCTGTCCACAGCCCAATAGGTGACTGTAGTTGTTCCTTCCTTGCTGATCTCAGTATCTGCACTTAGGCCCGCCGTTTTCACCGCATCATTCTCACCCAGCTTATAGTAGATGGAATCGACACCAGAATATAGATCTTCTGCGGTGAAGTGAAGTGTGACCTTATCATGGCTCCAGCTGCCGGATTCCGTACCTGCTGCAGTTACGGTCGTAACCGGAGCTGTTTTATCAATGTTAATGGGACCAAAAGTGGCGATGGAATAATGGCTCTTATCCTCATCACTGGAAGCTGAGCTGTCGACCGCCTTACCGGTAGCCATCTGACCCGCACCTTCAGCGGTAAAATTCTGGTCCGAGGTCAGTGATCTGATCGCGGACAGCGTATCGATTGCCGTGTAGTGAACGGTAACCGAATGATGAGTCCATGTTCCGGCAATGTAAGGCGCTCCCGCATCGGTTAGTGCAGATGCCGTAATCGCCGGCGGTGTGGTGTCGATCAGGTTTGACCCCACAGCCCCGACCTCCACGCGGAAGGTGACCGGTTGAAGGCCTGGAACCGTGGCTTTAACCTCCATCGTCTTGATCACCCCGGTGCTCTTGGAATAGACCTGGTATCCTTCTCCCACGTAACTTGTGTAAGTGTTAGCCGCAGAAGCATACCCATTCGCATCCGTAACAACCGTGATTCCAGTACTGTTCAGTCCGCGCATTACCGCGGTGATCGTACTGTCTTCAGAGGCAGTGAAGGTAACCGGAACCCCGGCAAGCGGATTACCGGCTAGATCCTTGACCGCGACAACCTGAGGCAGCATGAATCCGCGTCCGCCGGGAATGACACCCGAAGCCTGCGACAGCTTCATTTGCTGCAGCAGTGGTGATGCTGCGGTCATCGTCCCTTCCACATTGCCTACAGCGAGCAGGCTCATCTGATAGGCTCCGTGATGCAAGATGACCCCGAGTGTAGGGTCTAGCCCATACACCGAATCATATACGGATTGGTAGACGGAATCTCTGACTGTCAAGACTTGACCTGTCTGCTCAGCGGGAGATTCTGTACCATACACTGCCGCATATGCTTTACCTGCTCCCGCATCCTGCGGGCTAGCGGAGAACATTTTCTCCGATCCAAACACTGCGCCGGGAGCCAGCATCAGGATCAGGAGCGTGAGGCATAACCATTTAGTGATGATGCCTAGCCTTCTTTGCTCTACATGCTTTCCTCTTCTTTTCGAATGTTTCATCATGCATCCCCTAACTTTTTTTGTGATAAGCGTATCGATCATGGCGAAATCTTGCTCCTCCTTTACTTAACAAAGGGAAATCAGGGCAGGTTTTTACAACTGTTTATTGCGGTTCACATAAACTTCTATTTTCGTTTCGATCCACGCTTCGAGATCACCGATTGCAAGACTCAGCTCCTCTTTGGCGGCTTCCCCCAATATGGCTACAGCCCTCTCTTTGGCAAGATTGAACGATTTCTCCATCGCCGCTGCGTCGAATGAGCCCTGCTGTTTCAGCCCTTCCACGAACGTCTGGTTCACCGCAATCACTGCGGATTCAATGGCATCTGAAGCCCGGTTCAGAAGCTTGTTCACAGCCTCGTCGCCTATCCTATCTTCCAAGTGGGCAATTTCCCGTTTGGTATACGCAATAATAGATTTCGCCATTAGACCCAGCAGCGGAATAACCAGCACGGTAAGAATGGTATTGATGATCTCCGGTGTAAAATAGTCTTTCATCGGTATCGCCTCCAAAAAGTGTAATTTCGACATATCCAACCTAGTTTTTCCTCATAAAGAAAGGTAAATCAGAGACTATTATTACAACTTTGCTAATAAAAATAGTAATCATGTAAATTTATGTTTTTGATAGTTGTGGAATCTATGGAATATTCTACTTGTTATATGAGGAGATAAATCAGCTGATCTATCCTATGCTTAACAAATGGAGGGATCGGGCCTGGGGGAACAGGCTGTGCTGGTTAATCTTTTGTGCAAAACTGAACATGGGGGAGTAGTCATGAGTACCTGTGAAGACGAGTTAGTTGAAACCTGCAGAAAACTGTTAAAACGCTCAGCTTGGAGAATCCAGTATAAAACCCGCATTCAACTGATAAGAGAAAGCAAACCGCTGTATGACAATCAGCTCTATGACAACAGCTTTGAGAGTCTGGTGATTTCGGAGCTGTTTGTTGACGAGCTTCTGGAAATGATTCCTTGGGAAAAATGCAGGTATATCATTAAAAAAACAGTGATTGACGGTATGCCGGAACACGAGGTTGCGATCGAACTACATATGACTCAACAGGGGGTAAGCAAATGGAAGCGGAAGGGACTAGAAATCCTGAGGGAATATCTCATCAATTCGTCGAAACTGTAAAAAAAGCACAAAACGGAGACAAAGCATCCATGGAGGATATTCTTAGCCTGTTCTCGGTAGATATCGAATATTTGTCTAAGTTCATCATGCTGCCCCGCGAAGAGGCTATCCAGACCTTGAAGATCGAACTTATTAATATCGTATATCAGGATTTATAAATATAAAAAGCTGTCCAGAGCAATCCGGGCAGCTTTTTCGTTGTTGCAGATTGTCCGCAGCCCTATTGGGGTATTATATCAACTGGTGGTATGATATCCCTGAAAGGGTGAACGGTATGAACCTGATGACATTATCTGCAGCAATTGCCCCTTTGCATTTGAGAAGCTGCCTGATCAGCCTCCAGGGCGAATTGAAATTTGAATATTATAGAAATGACCGCACAGCTTCAGAGATTGCCAAGATCAATTCTTGTACCAAAAGTGTACTCTCTTCGCTAATCTGCATCGCAATGGACCAAGGCCTGCTGCCGGAGGCTTCATCGAAGGCAGCTGAATTTTTCCCGCAGCTGGGCCGGGATACAGATAAGCGCAAACAGGAGATCACGATTGAACATTTGTTAACCTTGTCTGCAGGTTTTCGCTGGACTGAATTTGGCGGACAGAATTCCTTTCCGAAAATGACCCGCTCCCCAAACTGGGTAAAGTATGTACTGGAGCAGCCGCTCGCCCATGATCCGGGCACACACATGGAATACAATTCTGGAATCTCGCAAATGTTATCAGCCATTCTGGTCCAAGCCTCAGGAATATCAACGGCAGAGTTTGCCGAGCAATTTCTGTTCGGACCTCTTGGCATTGAGAAGTATCACTGGGAAACGGATCCTCAAGGCATCCACACCGGGGGTTTCGGGCTTCAGCTACGGCCCAGCGATTTGCTGAAATTTGGAGAGCTTTTTTTACATGGGGGAGTACGGGAGAAGAAGCAGATTATTTCTCGTAAAGGGGTGGCGCGTTCAACGGCACCTGCAATCCTTGCCGAACCTCCCCGCCGCGGCGGGTATGGCTGGCATTGGTGGACGGATTCTTTTCCGCTAACTGCTAAGGACGGACATCTGCCAACTGCCACGGATTATTTTTATGCCCGGGGATATGCTGGGCAGTATGTATATGTACTTCCGGAGATTGAGGCTGTCGTGGTTCTGACCCAAGAGAACAAACGCGGCAAAAACAACCCGCTTGTTGATGTATTCCGTGAACATATAGCTCCTCTGCTTGTTAGTCCAAGCGGACTTTAGCGTCGGACGACAATTCAACGCTCTTTGATTCGTTCAGACAATCCATAATTATTTCCTTATCTCGAGGATCTACAGCTATGGAAGAAGGCCCTCCTTCGATAAAAGAAAGCACATAATTTCTGATCCGGTCCGAAGCGGCTCTGGAGCCGGCTATTTTACTGACGAACTTATATGGCTTCAGCAGATAGGGGAAATCGGTGAAGGTGAAGTGTGTCGATTCAGCGATCTGAATCCATCTGTACTCAGAACCGGAGGCTTCCAGCAGCTTATGAATTCTCATTCCATAATCCTTCCCAAGCTCATGAGCGAGGCTTCCAGTCTCTTCTTCTTTCAGCCAGCTCGCATCGAACTGCTGCGACTGGCTGAGATGAAGCTGTGGAAAGGTGGCCCCTATAACCAGGGCTGGAGCAATCATTGTACCGTCCAGATTAATAAATTTATTCACTCGAAAGTCGGGGTGGGTTACCGAGTAGTTGAGAAGAACACCGGCTCCCAAAGAATGGCCAATCATAATAATCTCCTTATTCTCCACAGTGAGTCCTAGCTCCTGATGCACGAACTCTATAACTTTCTCAAGTTCATCCGAAAGCTGCGGAGCTATCCTGCTGTACAATTGATCGAGAAAAGAAGGCATATCCTCCATTTTTTTGGGCTGGGTTAATCCATACTTCTCATAATCCATATGATAGCTCACACGAATTATGGTGTATCCGGCTTCAATAAGCAGTTGATGTAAAATCGTATTCTCTTCGGAAAGCCCCTCCGCCCCGTGCAAATAAAATACGATCCGATCCGTTGTAAAAGAAGGCGGATCCTTTATCTGCATATATCCTGTTTGCAGCTTCAGCAGAGGTTTCAGCAGGATATTTGGCAGCGGCAGCAGTTTTTTGATTTTGTCCAGGTTTTCAACGTATGGCAGCAGTTTTAGCGTTTCTTCGTTGACCGCAGTGAAGCTTACATCCAGCCGGGTAAATAAATCACAGTGGTCAAGCACGGCTCGGTAGTTGAACATTTTCCCACGTGTTCGGCGGGGTAATTGTCTGGCAAACAGCAATGCCGGAATGATTTTTATATCAATCATCTCCCTTATCCGGAACTAAAAAGGTTGTTAGCTGATAGGATGCTCCGCTCGAATTCTGGCCTTTGTTCATATACTTCGCGATTAAATTCCTCACATCGACGATAAAAGCATCGTACTGCTCCTCAGGCAGTGTTAAGGGAACGGCGTTGAATCTCGCCTTTTGTAGCTGCTGAGCTTCTTCTTCCTGATGCCTCTCAAGATTCCTCATCACGTAATGATAAAAAATCACATGTGCACTTTGTTTAAATTGCTCCACACCTGCATGGTCCGGCATCGTCATTTGGCTGAGCGAAAATCCCATGCCATAGGTAACCTCGACCGTCCCACGGATCTGACGTTCCTTGACTTTGGTAATCATTCGGGATTGCTCCAACTTTTGAATCGCCCGATACAGGCTCGCCTGAGAAATATGTGGCAACTGTGAACGGAGCTGCTCCACCGTCGCGTTGCCTTTGGATAGGGCAGCTGCAACTGCAAAGCGGTGAGGGTGGAGCAGAGTGTCATAATCCATCTGGTTCAGAGATATCACCCCCTTTTATTTATTATCATTTTTGATAATATTAACCCATACTTCGAACAATAGCAACTCAAACGCACAAATCCCCGTTCACCTTATTGCAAGGTAACGGGGACTTATGTTTTAACTCCTGTATGCACTTCTATCATTTCCTCCAAGTAACAAGCCATATCCCTGACATGGTGATTGTTCTCATATTCAAATTACCGTATTACCCGTTCTCTCCTGTCCGGAGTTATAATCCATGTCCTGCATATGGGGTGAATTCCCACGTACACGATTTCACGAAAAACGTTTTCACCGGCGTTTTCCCTGCTGTGAACATCGTATCAGTACGCTTCGCTAACCTTTTCTGGTGGAATCACGCTCTTTCTTCCGCAAGATCACTCTTGCTTGAATGAATAGCTTTTTCCTTCAATAAAGATTTGCTGTGGTTTCCCGCATCCCCACGGTCTGCCGAAAGATGTTGTCACATCCACCTTTCTACCTGCAGCCGATTCCGGCATGCTTCGCTAACTTAGTACATTGGATTCTCTCCTCTCCTACATTCATTGCTAAATTTAGGAATGAGACAGTCACCCTGGTAACCACTTACGTTTGCTTTTGTGGTTCCTGTGGTGATGTCTCTATTCTAGCTCATTATAGGTGAAATTTAAAACTTCATAGAATTGAATTTATTCGCCTATTTCCCGATATACGGTGATTTCCATTCCTGGTCTTCCTAAATCTAAGTAAAGCTGCATATTCCGCAGTTTTGTAAGCGTTTTCTCACAAACTGAACTTTGAGCTTAAGCACCGGCACTGCAGCCTGCCCCGCTAGGCTTTTTTACTTTTAGTAAGTTGCGGGTGAATTGTATATAATTTCACATGTTCTATGTTATACTTGATAAAAGTATATTGTACGCAATTTACTTTCTCAGGATTACAAATAAATAATGAGGTGGATTTCGTTGAAAGTTGCTAACAAGATTATCATTATGGCTAGTATTTCTCTGATCGTTGTTACACTCGTAATTTGTTCTGTTTTCTACTCTCAGAGCAGGAAAGCCGCCATCAGCTCTGGAGAAGAAAAAGCTCTAGTCGTTATCAAAGCCTTTGACTCCACTCTATCCGGAAAGGAATCGGCAGCGGAGCTTCAAGCTTCACTGGATAAACTAAAGTCGGCTGACCTTGAAATTGTAGACTTTAATATTTACAGCCTGGATAGCCAGCCCAAAGCGATAGCCTCTTTGGATACAGCTTCCATTGGCAAACCTGCCGATAAGGAAGATATTGCGGCAGCCAAGGAGAACCGCACGGTGACCCTGTTGAATAAGAACCTTGTGGACCTAACCACTCCCTTACATACGGACGGAAAGATTACATATGTTGCCGGTGTTCAGTTTGACATTGCAGATGAACTGGAGGCTTCCGTAGATTTAGTGTATTACATCATCATAGTATCTTTAATTTTGCTTGTTCTGGTGATGCTGGTTTTTTGGCTCTTGGTCCGCCGGTTTTTCACCAAACCTCTAAATGTCTTTGTACGGTTCTCTGAGCAAATAGCTGCCGGTGATCTCCGCGCCGATATTGAAGTGCTAAATAATGGCCGCAAGGACGAGATCGGTTTATTGTCCCGTTCCTTCTACCAAATGGTCTTTAACCTGAAGCATACACTGGAACATATCTCACATTCCTCCAGCCGGTTAGCAGATAATGCCAATCAGATATCATTAATTTCCATCATGGCAAGCAGAACAGAGAAAAGCATCGCCGCTTCCATAAATGAGATCGCGGAGAACTCCAAGGAACAATCCGCTTCCATTGTAGAGAGCTCTCTGGGAATCGATGAAGTGGCCAAGGGCATCGAGCAGATCTCCATGAGTACAGAGGATGTCGCCCATGCATCAGCTTCCTCTCTCGCACAGGCTGAGCAGGGCCAGATAATTATTCATGAAACGCAGCAAATGATCGAGAACCTTGTTCTCGATTCAAGTGAGTCTGTAGCAGTTATTGAACGACTGGGGGAAAAAACGAAAGAAATTGATGGAATCATTGAGCTCATCTCGCAGATATCTTCCCAAACGAATCTGTTAGCCTTGAACGCATCTATAGAAGCGGCCCGTGCGGGCGAACAAGGAAAAGGATTTGCCGTCGTGGCGAATGAAGTGAAGAAGCTTGCGGAGAAATCCAAAACCGCTTCAGACCAAGTATCCGCAATGATCCGCTCCATTCAGAGCGAAACGGAGGCCGTCGTGCAACAGATCAACCTTAGCTCCGAGAAAACGGTACAAGGTCTAAATGCAGTCCAGAAAGCCGGCGAAGCGTTTGAACATATTACTGAAAAGGTAGATTCGGTGAATAGCCAGATCATCAATGTTTCTGCCATTGTTGAAGAGATCTCCTCAAGCTCAGAAGAGATCGCAGCTACGATCCAGCTCATTTCCAATAACGCAGAGCTGTCCAGCGAAAAAGCAGCCCATGCGGCACAAGCCACCGTCAGATCTATGTCGGCGATGCAGGAAATGATGGATTCTACCCGTAGTCTGACCCAATTAGCAGAGGAGTTGGATAATCTGGTCAACCAATTCCAGTTAGAGGTACAGGCAGCAGCCGACACCGAAAATGATACGGATTCCAATGAGGAACCGGATGTGGCATAGAAGGACAAATCCTTATGCTGCACAAACAAACCGGCCTGAAGCAGGATTTGCTCCTGCTTGCGGGCCGGTTTGTTGTTTACATTGATAGGCTATTCGATTTATTTCTACGCGTCAATACCACATATAGGTAAATTCCATAGAGCAAATACAGAATATTCAGCAGGGAAACTATCAGAATTTCCTGATCCAAATTCTCATTGCTGACCATGGCAAGCGCATCATAGATAAAATGAAAAGCGATTAAGGGAATAATATTGTCTGTAGTTTCAATTAAGAGCGCCAGAATAAAGCCCAGCAGCAGCGCATTGATAACCTGAAGAATAATATGTATAAATTCGGTTCCGTTTAGCGCATTGGCCATATGCAGAATGCCAAAAAAGACGGAAGAAAAAACAATATAAAACGCTGGCCCTTTGTGACGAAGCTTCTCCCGGATAATTCCCCGGAAAATCGTTTCCTCTGTAAATCCGACAAAAACCGTTAACAGCAGAATACTCACGATCTCGATTCCCGAAAGTTTGAAATTGATTCCGCTCATAGCCGGCTGAAGCAGCGCGATGATCAGTAATGGAATGTAATACAGCGCCTGCTTGTCCTTCGCCCCAATTCGTTTTTGGAATCCATAGCTGCCAAATGGCTGCTTACTCCTGGTCATATACACCGTGATGATCACGGCCATGAGCAAAAAGGCGCAAGCCTGGGCAAACCGGATTCCCGTGTCGTCAAGCTCCATAATGCTTGCAGCAGCTGAGGCAACGGATACCAACAGGGTTAGCACAATGCCCAGCATTAGTGAAAATAAAACCGGATGTCCTTTTTTTGCGTTGTGTTCTTTCATAGCTCGTCTCCTTTATTAATCAATTACAGTTCTCATTAACCTACGAGGTCAATAATGGATTTATTGTAATACTTTCCTTGAAAATTTTCTATTCATAAAAAGTAAAGTACCAGGCAATTCCCCCGTTTCTTTACTTTACTTAGTGTTGTTCTGCTGCAATGTTGAAGTCGGTCTCATGCCCATCCTGGGTGGTAAGATAAACCTTCCAGTCTCCGGAAACTCCGCTGCCATCAGCCATGTGGAAGGTTCTTGTTATGGATTGTCCCGCTTTCACATCCACAAATCCATACTCATGCGAGCCACGGGTTACATTTACGATAATGATGCCCGAACTGCCGTTGTTTTTAATCCGTATATTTAATTCCTTACCATATTCAGGGACACAAGTTAAGGTACTCTCGAAGCCCCCCTTTCCCCGCGATCTACTATCTCTAATAAAAAAAACGCCATCTTGCGAAAGTGTATCGGCTTCGCTGACCATCTCCAGCGCCTCACCTGCAGTTTCCCTTAATCCGGTTTTAGCTGATATATCAGCTGTCACAGTATTCGCTGGAATCCCTTCAGCTTCTACCGTTTCTTTGGGGGTATCCGCCGGTTCCTTGGCAAACAATAATACAAGCAGAATGGCAATGGCGGCAGTCATTACAATGACATAGTTACGGAACCATTTTTTACGCATAGGATTAGTGGTTTCCGGCATGTTGAATGCCCCCTTTCTGAATTTTCAGCGGATTCTAAGCTCCAATAATACTGGATCTGGTACAGAAGAAGGGCATCCAGCAAGCTGCAAATGACCAAAAACGTAGAGCAGCGGTCCTCAAAGTTCAGGAATCGCTGCTCTGTTGAATTTTATGGTTTTAAGTTAGTTTAATTGGTACAGATTCCATTTTTGCGCATTTGTTCCATTGTCATCCCAAATTTGAACGTTGGTTCCATTTTCAGTACCAGCAGCGGCGACATCCAGAGCTTTCCCGCTATTACTGGCAATCAATTTGTAAGCACTTCCAACTTTAACAATGCTCCACTTCTGATTAGAACCGCCGCCATAACTCCATAATTGCACATTCGATCCATTAGCAGTCCCCATCTCAGCTACATCCAGACCTGTATTGCTATTGGCATTAATAACCTTATACAAGCCTCCGCCAACATCTGTGATGATCCACTGTTGAGCGCCCGTTCCGTTATCATCCCAGATTTGTACATTTGTGCCGTTTGCAGTACCTGCTGCAGCTGCGTCCAATGCTTTACCGCTGCCTACGTTAACCATTTTGTAGGTTTTACCAGACACGATACCATCAATTGGAGGCGTTGCTGACTTTATCTGATCTCTGACAAATTTACCGGATGCCGTCAACTGCGAATCAGACCAGCCTCCATAAGGGCTTGCGCCAGGCGCCAATGCAGCAGAGACTTCCGTTTTATCACATAACGACCAGTTGGTCCAACTCAGTTTTCTGTCTTTCATAAAATCCGTCCATACTTTAGATTCGGCAAGGAAAGGACCCCCGTCTCCGGAAGCGTCACTCGTTCCCCACTCAGTGACGAATACGGCTATACCTTTACTCCTCGCATAATCAATACGATCTCTCAGCCATGAACCATGAGTTCCAGCATAGAAATGAGTTGTATACATAATGTTGCTTTGGGCGATGGGGTTGTTGGCGGCATCATGTACATCCTGGCTCCACGTTCCGGTTCCTACGATAATGATTCCATTCGTATCAATGGATCGGATGACCGGGATCATTTCCTCTGCATATGGCTTAATGTGGCCGTTCCACGTAGCATACCCGTTAGGCTCATTGGCAATTTCATAGATCACATTCGGATAGTCCTTATACAAATTGGCCATTTCTGCAAAGAAACCTTTTGCCTGTTGTTTATAAATATTCGGATCCTTTTCACCCAGCACATGCCAATCAATAATCACATAGATTCCCAGATCAATTGCAGCCTGTACAGCTTCTTTCACCTTATTTTTTTGCGATGGATCATTGATATAGCCGCCATCTTGCGTATACATAGCTACCCGAAATACAGTTATGCCCCAATTGTCTCTCATCCATTTCATGCTATCATAGTTCACGTACTGGCCAAACCATTGCACACCATGGGAACTCATCCCCTTTAATTGGATCGCTTCTCCCGCCTGATTCACTAACTGGTTCCCGGAAACTCGCAGTTGGCCATTTTGGGCTACGACCGAATTCGCTTCGGCATTCACCTTTTGCGGGGGGACGAAAGATACGGTCATGAAGGTGATAATTAATGCACAAAAAACCGCAATCATTTTTTTGAACATATAAAGCTACCTCCTCAAATGGTTTGCTTCACATTTCCGTACGCTATTTTCCGAGAATATCCCCCCTTCACTAAACTTGTAAATCTATGGGGTATGTCTTGGTGTTTCATTAAGAAACAAAAAGGTGAAGTGACAGTCTTATAAGGGATGGTAGTTAACTAATCGTTAGTGTGTAGCCAATAGGAATTATGGAGGTGCATTTGCATATGGAGGCGGTTAGATCATCAGATCTAAGAAGATTTATTGTTCAAGCATAGCGGATAGGATTAAGACACATAACATATGGAACATTCTCATGAAACCACATACATAGTAAAAGCTTACATATTATGTTATACTATACAATCATTAAACGGTTTTTACAACCAAAAAATACATCAAATTCCCCAAAAAAACTAAAGCACTGTTTCATTCAAACAAGTCATCTGCCAGTACTTTACTGTAGCGCAGCATTGAGAATAGAGAGACAGGCATGATATAATCTCTTAAGCCATTTAGGAGAATTCAACCCCTTAAGACATAAGGGTTCAGGAGGGTCATATCATCACGAACAGTCACATTCGCATTGTGAAAGTATCCGCAGAAATAGAAAAGGACGAATATGAGATCAAGGTCAGCCACTGGCGGTTGCTTTTGGAGACAAACCGTTATTATGAGATCAAGCCGGAGAACGGGCCAGTGAAAAGAATCTATAAAGAGAAGCTCAACACTGTTGTAGATGAAACCAAATCCTATACAAATGGCATTTTGACGTGTTCTGCATTTTGCATCGAAGAGCAAGTGGGCGAAATGCATATTAAGATTCTGCAAAGCCTTCAATCTAAGGTTAACACCTATATGAATGAGCTGCAGCTCAACCAAAGAGCGATCGAACATCTTAATTCAGGCCCCCCAGCGAAGTCAAATTTACCAGAGGCATGAACCTGTAAGATCAGTTAATCCAACAAATAGCCGGAAGGACTTCACAGCATTGGGCTGTGTCCTTCCGGCTATTTGCTTGTTAACTTTATAGAAGCCCTGCGTTCTTGACGGCATGCTCCCAGCTTGGAAAATAATGCAGAGCACTTCGCATCAGTTCCGGATCATGCTGTTTGACTTGTTTTTTGTTAATGGTTCCACCGTTTGATTGAAGCTGTCTTATTCGGCTGATGACCTCTTCTGATCCTAGTGTAATTTCCAACATTCCCACCCCTTTCCGGTTGTTACTTACCACATTTTTCTCAATTCCTAGCATCTCTATACCTTTCCGAAGCACCGTATTCATGATTTAGCAGCTCTATATGCAGCACACCCTTGACAATATGTGCAGATAAGTTATAAATAGACATAATTACGAAGAAACGGATTCTCCAAATCTTTCGCAGAAAAGAGGGCAGCCGATTGACAACAAAAGTAACTTTGGCAGAAAAAGTGGTGTTTTCCGGCGGACTACTGGGCCAAAATATGCTCTACAGCTTCATGTCGATGTACATTTTATTCTTTTATACAGACTTACTTGGCATTCCCGCAACGACAGCCAGTGTCATCTTGGTCACTGCAAGTATTTTTGACGCTTGCCTGGACCCGGTAATGGGGATGATCACGGACAAAACACGTTCCAAGTGGGGGAAATTCAGACCTTATTTGCTGTTTGCGCCATTCCTGATCGCTGCCGCTACGGTGCTGTGCTTCATGGATTTCGGCACTTCCTCCACACTGACCGTAGCCATAGCAACGGTTTCTTATTTGCTGTGGGGAATGCTATACACGGTCTGCGACACCCCACTTTGGGCGTTATCCTCTGTAATCTCCACTGATCCGGCGGAACGGACACTGGTCGTGACACTTGGCAAAATCGGCGGAACCCTAGGTGCAGTCATCATCACCATAGGCGGCATACAGCTCCTGCTTGCTTTCGGTGGTGAAAGAAGTACCGGAGCCTATCTCTACTCTGCAATTATCGTATCGGTCATTGCTGCGCTGGCCATTTGGCTGACAGGGATCCTTTCCAAAGAAAGGGTGGCCCCATCGGTTGAACGGATTCCCTTCCGCAAAAATCTGCAAACCATATATAAGAATAAACCTCTCCTCACACTGCTGGCTTCCCTGCTGATTATCAATCTCGTGACCGGCATAAGACAGAGCATTCAACTCTACTATGTGGTTTATGTCTGGGGAGATGCCAGCTATGGGACACAGGTCGGAATCAGCCTGGTGGTCGGTATGCTGCTCGGTATGACCGCAGCACCCAAGCTATTGGGTGCCTTTTCCAAGAAAAGTGTATTTATCTCCTCATGTATCCTGGGCAGCCTCTCCTGTGTGGTTCCTTATCTGTTCGGTGATCAGAATGTTCTGTTTACGCTAGTATTCTTTGGGATCAGCTTCTTTTTCTCGGGTATAACCATTATTGTCAGCACATCGATGCTGCTGGATACCATTGATTATTCAGAGTGGAAGCTGGGCTTTCGGGGGGAAGGGATTGTATTCTCTACGAATACCTTTATCACCAAATTCAGCGGAGCAGTGTCCAGGTTGATTATCGGGGCAAGTCTTGGGCTTCTGAACTACGTGGAGAATCAGCCTGCTACGCCGGGGCTCCAGCAGGGACTGAGCTTTGTGATGTTTTTACTGCCCGCCATTTGTTTCCTTGGGGCCATTATTCCCATTCTGTTCTATTCGATAAGCGATAAGCAGCGGATACAGATACTGATTGATTTGGAGAACCACAGGGCGATGTAGCCAGAACAGCATAATCTACAGACCCATACTTTTAACAAAAGAAGGAGCGATTCAAAATGGATTCATCCATCCTCTACAGCCTTATGGCTCCTCCCGATCTTACGGATTGCCGGAGAATATTGTGCATTCAGCCCCATCCCGACGATAATGAAGTGGGCATGGGCGGAACGATTGCCGCTTTAGCGGAAAAGGGTTGTGAGGTTCATTACTTAACGGTGACGAATGGAGATTTGGGGAGTAGTGACGGCCTGCTGTCCCATGCCGAGATCGCCAGGGTCCGCTCGCAGGAGCTTCAAGCGGCGGGACGTTCGCTTGGAGCCACGGTGTTCCACCAATTGCCGCATGGAGACGGCACACTTGAGCATATTCCGGCTCTGGCGGCAGAGATTGCCGAAATCATCCGTACCGTTCAGCCGGATGCGGTATTCTGTCCCGATCCATGGCTTCCCTATGAAGCCCACTATGATCATATTGTCACCGGACGGGCAGCCGCCCAGGCCTTTTTGTCCGCAGGACTGCCGCTGTATCCCCGGGGAACCCGCACACAACCCTGGCAGCCGAAAGCGTTGGGATTCTATTTAACGGCTGAACCCAATACCGTGATCGATATCACCCCCTTCTTCGAACGGAAGTTCGCTGCCATGGCACTGCACAGCAGCCAATTTAGCGAGGAGACACTGGCACTCTACCATTTGTATTTCAAGAAGAAGGGGCTAGAACTGGCGGAAGGAAAGGATTTTGAGCTCGGGGAAGGACTTAAGGTGCTGTCACCGCTTCATCTGCATTGTTTCGTAGATGCCGGACGGGTATAGGCTGTCCTTTTCAATACCATTTACCGTACAAAAAAGGCACCCTCCCCCGGAGTCCACGGGGCAGTGCCTTTTTTCATAATCGAAATTTATCGATGTGACAGCCGGTAATACGGCAGTGTCAATGACGGTTTGAATCCCAGTTTCTGTGCGAGATAGTACGACCCCTGATTCTCCAGGCGGCAAGCCCACACCGGTTCCAATTGATGGTCAAGACAATAATCGATCAATGCCGAGCTTACGGTAAATGCATATCCCCTGCCCCGGAAGGCTTCCGAAGTTTCAATTCCAATTTCCAGCTGGCCCGCTGTCGAGCAGGAGGCAAACGCCGTAGAAGCCATCTCGTCCCCCTCCATAATACTGAAGCCTACACCTTCTGCAAGGAAATGCTCTTCATCACGCCAAAAGTATTTGGGGACCACAGAGCCGGTGAGAGCAGCATATTGTTCTTTTCCCGTTCGTACAAGGGCTGCGTCCTGCTTAAAGAACTGTGCTCTGGCTGCAAAATAGGCTTCACGATCTATACTGAAGTTCACTCGGGTATTTCTCTGAATGGATCGGTGATCGTCCTCTTCAAGCAACCCGCCCCTTACCGGCAATTCACTGTTATGTACAGCCGCTATCGCATCGATCCATTCACTCCATTCTCCAGCCGGGTCTCCCTGCAGCCATTCCGCATGCAGACGGATTCCCGCTCTGTCCTTTATGTAATCAGACAGCCCGCGATTAAAGCTGCTATTCGAGGAATCACCATAAACCAATGACATCCCGTATGGATGGACGACATAGAACGCTCGCGGCATCTCTTTGCTGTCAGTATAGACTTTGCCCGGAATTCGCTGCTCCAGCACCACCCTCGCAAAGAGTGTGTTTATTTTCACTTGATCCAGCGCCGGCAAACCCTTGTAATAGTCTTGAACCTCCAATTCAATCATCTTCCAGCCCCTCCCTATAGATTGGTAATTTCCCTCAGTATACTATGTTCTGACTAAAAACACCCTTAACCTCATAAATCGTATGTTATAATACATTCATCCTTAATTTAATGGATTTATGAATAATCTGAAAGGAACTAAACGATGATCATTCCAGCTCCGGAAGTGAATTTTACAGCTTCACCTTTTTATAATCCCATTCTGAAAAATGTGGTCATTCTCGCCACCGGCGGTACGATTGCCGGCAGCGGAGAAGCGCATAAAACCTTAAATTATGAGCCCGGCGCTCTGCCGATACAGGATTTGCTGGATAGTGT
The DNA here is from genome assembly GCF_052044425.1 of Paenibacillus sp. 22594. Lineage (NCBI taxonomy): Bacteria > Bacillati > Bacillota > Bacilli > Caryophanales > Paenibacillaceae > Paenibacillus > Paenibacillus sp. 22594. The sequence continues at coordinate 889,044 of NZ_JBQENA010000002.1, read as the reverse complement.
TCCCCACCTGGAACGGGTAGCGAATTGTGCGGGTGTGCAGGTCAGCAATCTGTGCAGCGCCGATATCACCAGCGAACACTGGCTGACCTTGGCCACTCTAATCAACACACTCGCCCTTCGTGAAGATGTTCATGGTTTTGTCATTACACATGGTACGGATACCCTGGATGAAACCTCATATTTCCTCAATCTCGTAATCAAAACCGACAAACCGGTCGTTATTACCGGCTCTATGCGTCCGGCTACGGCAATCAGTGCGGATGGCCCGCTGAATCTGTATCAGTCAGTGGCTTTGGCGGCCAACCCGGAGGCTTCCGGTCAGGGAGTCATGGTGGTTTTTGCTGAAGGGATTTACAGCGGCCGGGATGTGCAGAAGGTCAACACCTTTAAGGCCAATGCCTTCGATGAGCGGGATTTCGGGTGTCTCGGCTATATGCGGGACAGCCAGGCTTTTTTCTATACGAGATCGCTAAAAAAACATACTACCGCCGCCCAGTTCGACGTATCTGCATTGTCAGAGCTGCCGGAAGTATCCGTGGCCTACTTCCATGTAGATGCCAATCCGGGCATTCTGGATTACCTGGCTACCATCTCCAAAGGCATTGTTATTGCCGGAGCCGGCGGAGGCATCTACAGCAAGCCCTGGATCGATAAGGTCGGTGAGCTCAAAAACAACAATATTCCCGTCGTCAGATGCTCGCGGATATCCAGCGGCATTACGCTAAAGGATTCCTATATCGACCTGTCCGCCAATTCGATTCCCTGCAACAGTCTGGTGCCGCAGAAGGCACGGATTCTGTTGTCGCTGGCGTTGACCCAAACAACGGGTTACGAGGAAATCGCTGCAATGTTCAACGAATACTAAGCTATAATTACAAAGCAATTAGTCCAACAGCCCGTGAATGCTCACGGGCTGTTTTTTATCTATAACCTTTGCACCGAGTATTGATTCTACTTCCTATACCCTGCCGATGAACTGTCTTTAGGCTATACATATAATTTGTACGGCGGTCCTGCCAAATCCCCTCTGAACATCCGGTCTTAAGCATGATCCGCAGCAGCCGGCCGTTTCCTTTGTCTCCATTTACCTACTACAAGCAAGAGCAAGGGCAGGCCGAGCATATTCACCGGCATGGCAAACGGCACCCAGTAACGCTGCAAATAATTTGAAGTCGCCTCCGTTACATCTTGGGGAATTAACGCAAATACAAACATAACCGGGGCAATGAACCAAATCAGGTTCCTCCAGTTGCGGACATGCAAAAATTGGGCGGTACCATAGCTCATAAGAAAGAGCATCACAGCAAATTTGACAAATACGCTGGCAAGCCATACGACAACCGGAATCGCATCGAAATTATCGATAAAGCCGAACAGTGATATTTTTTTGGTCATTTCGAAAAAAGGGTACCATGTGTTAGAGGAAAGATTGACCCCTAAAGTGAAGATCACCATCAGCGTTGTTATCAGTACAAAGAATACCGAGGTCAAGACGGCCCCGAACGCGTACAACGCCCCCTTACGCGGCTGGGTCAAAAATGCGGCAAACATAAGGTATTCAACAGAATGACCGAGGTAGGAGGCTGGTGCCAGCGCTCCACCCAGTATTCCCGTCATTCCGCTATCCGCATAGACCGGGAGGATGTTCCTCCATTGAATATTGTTGGCGCTAGCGATCAGGACAAGGCTGATCATGAGCAAGATGATCGGCCCCAGAACCTCGCCACAGCGGGCAATGCCTTCAATTCCGCCGGCATAGGTTGCATAGACAATCACGAAGATCATCAGAAGCATGACTGCTTCTTTCGGTGTTCCGTGAAGCAGCATGACTTGGACCAAATCGGAGAATTGACGGAGAATAATTGGGGTGATTGTATACCATTGAACCAAGTATATTACGATTACAGCTTTGCCGATCCATTTCCCAAGAATCATATGACTGTATTCGAAAAAAGTCTGTCCAGGGTAAAGCTTCGCGGCTTGCGTCGCCAAGAGTGCGATCAGCGAAGCGATACCTCCGGCAACGACAACGGAAATCCACGCGTCCTGTTTTGCCTGTAGGCTTGGGGTGACCGTCATGACCAATGTCATCCCGAGATCCATGATAAGGATGATCCAGAAAACCTGTAGACCCGTCAATTTCATCTTCATCGCAAGCAACCCCTTTTCCAGTTGAGATTAGTCTCTTTTTTGTTTATGTGCAGGGGAGTGCGTTTTGCCCGTTCGTTCGATCTTGATGTGGGCATCGACAGTCACGGGAACCTCAGGAAAAATATCAAGCCATTTATCTACCGTTTTTTTCCAGACATACGGATGCTCGATGTGGATATTCTCTCCGATGCCGAGGATATCCGACTGGAGCACTTTTTGCACATGCGTTATCATGCTCTCTGCCTCGCTTTGAATTTGATTCGACAACAAGGTTTCGACACGTTTCATATACTTTTCTTTGCTCAGATCCAGCTTCGAATCGTTATCGACTGCCCGGGCGGAGGCATGTAACGAGACCTTTACTTTGGGGAGGTCATTCTTGATTTCCGAGTGCATTTTCATGCTGCTATGCAGCAGTTCAACACCTACGGTCCCTCCGTATTGTTCGTTCTCAGGTTCCATTTGCACAGTGAATCTCAAATGGTGTGTCTCTCCTGTCCACCAACGTAACAGTTTTACTTCATCGGATGACAGATACCCGGATAATTGATTTCTGTGGTAAACTGCAGCCCGGTCAATCGTGAACGTTTCCTTATCAGTGCCTTTATGAATGACCCTAATGGCAGCGGTAACCGGTGATCGGTCTTGAGAGGACAGGGCATTCAAGAATTCGTCCATTTTGACAGGAAAGCTTAATTTGCTGGATTGAATTTTATTGATGCCGATACCCGGAATGAGTTCAAGCTGATAGGGGGTGTTCAAAATTTCTTTAGCTGTCCCTCCATAAGTGGTTAGTACATAGCTATTGGAGCGGCTCTCAGGGAATCTGGTAAATGTATCTACCACCTTATTGATACCATTCCGGGCGAATTGTTCTCCTAAAATGATGACACCTCTATGCCCGAAATAAATGGTACGAGACAATTGCTGCTGTAGTTTCCCGGTCACTTCCGATGAGTTTTTTCCGTTGGCCGAGATGACAATAACTGATTTCTTGCCGCTCCCCCCGGACTGTACGGCACTGGGGATTCCCGTTGGAAGGGCGATCTGAAGGGTTATTTCGAGCTGTCCGTCATCTGTAAGATCAATTCCGCTTGCCATGACCAAAGCGAGATCGTCCATTTCATTGCGGTCCCAGCAGCCGGTCGTCAATCCGAAAATAACGAAAATAACCAGGAACCTGAATGTCCGGAGTATTCTGGTCATTTGCTCCTTTCACTCCATTCTTCGCTGTGTTTGCTGTTGACGCCTCCGCATTACCCTCCATGGGGCACGGATCAAAGTATCCGTTAGTCCTGTGGGGTTAAACGGTGCAATTGGTGTCATATAGGGAACACCGAAGGATTTCAGGGTTACCAGATGGATCAAGATGCAAATCAAGCCAATCCCAACTCCATACAGGCCGAAGCTAGCAGCGAGAAGCATAAGCGGAAACCGTATAATACTGATCGCCTGGCTCATACCCGGGTTCGGGATGAGAAAGGAAGCAATACCTGTAACGGATACAACGATGATCTGGGGAGCGGAAATAATACCTGCCTGAACGGCAGCCTGTCCAATGACAAGTGCGCCCACAATGCTGATCGTCTGGCCTACTGGACGGGGAAGGCGGATTCCTGCTTCGCGTAGCGCTTCAAAGGTAATTTCCATGATCAATCCTTCCGCTATTGCCGGAAAGGGGACAACTTCCCGCGCCGCTGCAAGGCTGAGGGCCAAGCTTGTCGGGATCATTTCCTGATGGAAGGTCGTTACGGCAATAAATAAGGAGGGGAGCGCCATCGCTAAAAAAGCGAATAAATATCTGAGCCATCGCAGCATCGTAACGTATATGAAATTCGTATAATAGTCCTCGGCTGTCTGAAACCCGAACCAGAATGTGATCGGTAGAACAAGTACCATCGGCGAGCCGTCAATGAGGACCGCTATTTTACCTTCGATCAGTGAACCTGAAACCAAATCGGGCCGTTGAGTTGCCTGCATCAGGGGAAACGGTGAGTAAGGATGATCGCTAATCAATTCCTCGATATATCCGGATTCCAGTACGCTGTCCATATCGATGCTGGATATCCGTTTTTTCACGTCTTCAACTACGCTTTGCTCTGCCAGATTATCAATATATACAATCATCACGTCAGTCTGAGAAAGTCTTCCTACACAGAGCTTTTCTGTCTTTAGCAGGGGCGTCCGGAGCCGATGGCGAATAAGGGCAATGTTGATATCGAGCTTCTCGATAAAACCGTATCGCGGACCGCGAATAACTGCCTCCGTTGCCGGTTCCTCAAGCTGACGCTGCAGTTTGTCTTTCAGCCCAAAGGAGAACGCCTCCGTGGAGGATTGGGCGAATAGAACGACTTCTCCCCTAACGATGCTTTGCACAACTTCATTCATGGTCGGGGCGATACTCGGTTGTACGATGGAAGCCAGTTTGAATTTCAGTATTTCATAGAGCTGGCGAGGACTATCACTGGATACGGCCTCCGGCTGCATCAAAGGCTCCAAGAAGCCATCGTCCCAAGTTTGTTTGTCGACTAAGACATCCAGATAAACTACCATACCGGGAATGGAGCCAAACATATGAAGTTTGCGCACGACAAGATCGGAGCAATTGGCAAACAATTGAGTGAGGGCCGTTTCATTGTCATCCAGCTTGCTGGAAATCTTCAATTCAATTGTTTTTTCTAATTCTTTCAGCCTGTTTTCGAAAGGACCAGATACTTTTTTTTTCGTTTTCATATGCCACCCCTTTCAAGATATAACATCCCCCATCCATTATTGGATTATTCGGAATAAAATACCATGAGTGAGAGGCAAGTTGAAACGGCTTGTAAAACATATAAATTCTTATATTCGAAAAAGGGGCTACCCCTTAAGCTTTTTCCAAAGCTTTTGAGATAGTCCCTTGGTGGGAGCTCCATTGAGGTATATTTTCCCTGCCGCCGTGCATACTTCATGCATAACAAATGAATCACATATGGAAGGGGGAAGAAAAATGAAGGTGCTCGGAAAAGCAGCCGCCTTTTTACTTATTATCGCTTTATCAGGAGCCGTCCTGTATTATGCCACCGCAATGGGTGGTTAGCTGAAATACTTAGTGACAATCTTCTCTGCCGTCCGGGTAGCCAGCGCTTGTGTCGTGAGAGTAGGGTTAGGGCCGCCGATGCCATTGAAGTGCACACTGTTGTCGGCTATGAACAAGCGCCCCACTTGATAAGCCTCACAGTTCGTATCTGTGACATATCCCATCCGCATCGTGCTTTCGAGATGGATCATGGAGCCAAAGGGGGTATCTGAACGGATTATCTTTCTGGCACCGGCTTGCTTCAGCGTTTCTGAAGCGTATCTCGCCAGTTGATCCCTCCTCTTCAGTGTCTTCGGGCTAGGAGTATAATGTATGATCGGAATCGGACCGTTCTCGTCTTTCAGGAGTGGATCGACCTGTACCCTGTTACGATAGAGTGTCTCGTCATCCGTAAGAATCAGCATGCTCATCGTCCGGGAATAGTTCATCATCAGCTCTTTGAGCTGAGGACCAACGACACGGCCGTGAATATCCCACGGCGCTCCCGGCTCCGGCGGATTAAGAGCATCATATCCCGCTTCACTGAACCCATAGGTCAAGAAGGCCATTAGACCAGGGCTTAGGCAAGAGACTTGAAAAATCCCTGTTCCCGGAATATCGACCCTGGCCCCCGAAGTATGGCCGACATACGGATAGACCGCCGGCTGTCCCATAATACGCATCAGATCCTTTTCATCGAAAACGCCTGCAACCCAGTCAAAGCAATGATTGGTTAGTCCTCTTCCCACCCATTCGTTATAGGGTAGCCCCGAATTCAGCCAGAGACGCGGAGATTCGATGCAGCCAGCGGCCATAACAACCGTTCTAGCCGTTAACTCGCCGATTTCTCCCGTCCACGTATCCCGAAACTGCACACCAGTTGCGCGAAGTCCTTCTTTCGGATCTTGCGCCGTCAAGAGCTTGATCACGAAAGAGTTCGGCCGGATTGCAACGTTTCCGGTTTTGAGTGCGAGTGGAACGTAGCTGACAAGGGTGCTCCTTTTGGCGATTTTATCCACAGAAGGCCCGGATGAGCAACCATTGACACAATTCCCCTTCAAGGTACATCCTTCCATGTTGGACAGTTGCTCAAGCGAGTAACTCTGGTCCATCAGATGCTCGTTGGTGGGAAGAATGGCATTCGGATTGGGACGGTAACCCGGGGTCGTAACATTCAACGTCGGAATCAGCGGCCAGCCTGCTTTTTTGGCGCCGTAGTAAAATAGCTCTTCTTTGGGCGTTGTAGGCGCGAACTGGACCGGCAAAGTGGCTTCGACCTTTTCGTAATATGGAATCAGCTCCCGATAGCTGATCGGCCAAATATTGTCGACCGCAAGGGGGAAAGCGCGCGGTGACTGCGACCAATACAGCTGGGTCGTTCCCCCTACTCCAGATAGCTGCCAGATGTCACCTTTCTGGCGCATGACCCGGTGCCACGGTGTGCGGCGGCGGTCGGCAGGCCCAAAACGGAATACGCCGGACACCAAATCATTCATATTGTTTTCATATGCATTGAAGATCTTCTTGTATATCCCTACATCCAAATCCTTATACTCGGAGCTCCACTCTCCGCCACGTTCACTGTTCGGATTCTCCCACTGCTTGTTTCCGTACCAGGGTCCGGCTTCCAGCACCAGCACCTTGAGCCCGGCCTCCCCGAGTTCCTTAGCTGCAACGGCACCTCCACCGCCTGATCCGATCACGATGACGTCCGCATCGAACATTGTCTCTGCACTATTCAATGGTGGATTCCCCTCCCTTGCGTTCGATGGTCAGCATGTAGCCAAGGAGCGCCCGATAGCCCGGCACAACTCCAGGATATTCCGCCTGCTTCCATGAGACCGGGAAATATTCCAGCCTTCGTTCGGTCGGTGTTCTTAGCCGGGTCGTCCCGTATGCCGACCACTCCGAATAGTTGCCAAACATCGTTTGCCGGTTAAGAAAGTCAATCATATACCGGGTAAACCCCAAATCGTTCCGGTATGGAGGAGGCAAAACCCCCGGGTCAATATTCCCTTGCTCCAGCATGGCGAGAACACGAATCCGGTCAGCCGGGGATATTGCGCTGAATGGCCCACTTTCCCAGAGAAGGTGATTAGGAGGATACTGCAGCTGTCCCGAAGTGGCTAATTGGACGGCACCAGCATTAAGCAATCCTGCGGTGGAACAGGATAATGGAATATCCGTCAAACCAAATCCCAATACAAGGGAAAGGCTGTGGTCCAGCTCCCAGATCATATACTCGTGTATGCACAACTCAACTGCTCCTGCAGTCAGCTCTAGCGAATATGTGGCAGACACTGGTGAATCAGGAATGATTGCCTCAACAAGTGCTCGAAATGTTGCAAAGGTATGGGAATCGATTGTTGCAGTATAGATTGCAGACGGATGCATACTAATTCCCCCTTTAGTGACAGAAATAGTCATTCAACTAAAACCCGCATCACCTATATCTATTCATCAGGAGGATCTTTCAGACTCGCTGAAGTAACACATCCGCTTAGAATCACTCAGCAAACGCTTTCAATCCAATATTCAAACAAAAAACGAGTATCCGCAGGTGGTTCTCCTGTTGGGTACCCGTTTGTATGATTTCTATTCCTGCCTGTGCTTCCCTTCCAGCTCCTCAGCCGCTTCCATCTGAGCCCTTATTGCAGGCACCTGAAAAGGCTGTCTCCGAAATCCGGCCGGTTCCCTGGCCTTCCGCATGACTCCAAACGTATAAATCCCTGAAAATAACACAACAAACATCACACCCGCCGCGAGTCCTCCGCCCTGTCCCGGGATCAAAGGCATACTGGCCAGTATCGCCACCAGACTTACGATCGCAATCCATGAGGTGTAAGGATATCCGCGCAGCCCATGCTGCCCGGTCAGTGGACTGCCATGGCGCTTGCGCAGCCGGTAATGGCTGGCCATGATGATTACGTAGGAGAACAGCAGCGAAAAGCCGCCGGAGCTGACCAGAAAAAGATAGACCCCTTGCGGAAGCAGCATTCCCATCCAGAGTCCTGCCAGCATCGCAGCCCCAGAGATCAGGATACCTCTGAAGGGAATGTCCGTACGGTCCCGCATCCATACGGGAGTATGCCCCTCCTCCGCCAGAGAACGGAGCATCCGGCCCAGACCGAATACCGATGCCAGCATCGTAGACAATATGGCAGATACCAGCACAATATTCATTACGGTTCCGGTCCACCCCAATCCGTATAGGCTTAGCGCAGATACGAATGGGCTTATCTGCTCAGATACCCGCGCCGGGGGCAGTAGCAGGAACAGTGCGGTTATTGCTGCCAAATACAATCCGACCAGGAGCACGATGGTATACCGGATCGCCCGTGGAATAGTGATTCCCGGATTGCCCGTCTCCGATGCCGCCAGACCGAGCACCTCAAAGCCTGCGTAGGTGAACATCACCATCAGCATGCTTCCCGCGATTCCGGCAATCCCTCCAGGCATCAAGCTCTGCCCGCGGGCAACGCCAAGACCTACCGGACCTGCACCTCTTGTACCCAATCCCACAATTAAAGCCACAGCAATCAGTACAAACGCTACAATGGCGAGCAGCTTAAATGCGGCGAGTCCGCTCTCCAGCTTGCTCAGCCGTTTTGCACCCAGCAGGTTGAGCAGAGTCACCCCTACGATAATCCCTGATCCGAGGAGTGCAAGCGGCAAGGCGGGAAACCAGCCCCGCAGCAGAATGGACACTGCCGTGGCTTCACTTGACATCGCAAGCACCAGGCCTGTTCAGTAGACCCAGCCTACCGTGAATCCTGCCCCTCGGCCAAAAGCCTGTTCTGTATAGGTTCGGAAGGACCCCGCAACCGGATTGGCTACCGTCATCTCCGACAAAGCGGACAAAATAAAATAGACAAGAATCCCTCCAATTACATAGGACAGCAGTACAGACGGTCCAGCTGCACGGATTGCCACCGACGATCCCAGGAAAAAAGAGCCGCCGACCACCGTCCCCAGTGCAAGCATTGTCAATCCCCACACCGATAATCCTTTTTTATCCTGATCCATACTGCTGCCTCCCCGCTTTTTATGGAGAGTATCTGCAATATGCGGGAATTTACCCATGGAAACAAGTAGAAACGGCTACGACATCCTTAAAAGAACGGAAACCGTTTCAGCAACTTTTATAGATTGGCGGCTCCTTCTGGCTCCTCAAACAGAGTTACGCAGTTTCTGCCATTGGCTTTGGACTGATAAAGCGCATCATCGCTAAGCTTATAGAGATCCCCTTCACGAATATAGTCCACATGAATCGTAGCCACTCCAATAGAAACGGTTATGATTCCATAATCCGTACTCAGCGCATGCTCGATTCCCAGATCAGCAATGCTTCTTCTGATGTTCTCGGCATATTCCCTTGACTGCTGCGGGGTGAAACCGCTGACTATGATACCGAACTCTTCCCCCCCCAGCCGAAACGCGAATCCACTCGCACGTTCGGACAGCTCTTGCAGCAGTCTCCCGACTCTGCGCAATACGGTATCACCCTCAAAATGCCCATAGGTGTCATTATATTTCTTGAAATAGTCAATATCGAGCATCATATAAGTCAGATATTGCTTAGCCGCTGCAGCTTTTTCCACTTCAATCACTAGGAGCTTATTAAAATATCTGCGGTTATAGAGACCTGTAAGCTCATCGGTGATGGATATCTTTTCAATCAGCTGAATGTACTTATTCAACTCTTCATTATTCAGCTCCAGCTCCTTGGTCCGCTCAGCTACCAGCTCCTCCAGATGCTCTTTATGCCTTAGAAGCTCCTGCTCCGCCTTCTTCCGTTCAGTGATGTCCTTGACGGTACCCTGAATGGCCGGCTGGTTCATATAATTGATCCGTGTGACCTTGTGGATCACTATGACCTCACGGTTCTGGTCTTTGTGAATCAATTTGGTTTCGTATTCAAATGGAACCTGTTTCCCTTCAACCCTTCTGGCATAATAATGCAACACCTTATCCCGTTCAGGAAGACTCACGAATTTCTCAAAAGGCTGTCCCACCATTTCTTCCGCCACATAACCGAGCATCTGTGCCAAAGCCCCATTGACGTATTTGCATATTTTGTCTTGGGTAATAAAGACTCCGTCCTGCAAATTGTAAACCAGTTCCCGGTACTTTTCCTCTGAGCGCTCAAGCTCGGAATACAGAGTGGCATTTTCCAGCGAGAAGACCATTTCCCGTGACAGCAAATTTATAATCTTCATCCGTTGCTCAGTAAATACACCCGTCATCAGGTTGTTTTCAAGATAAATGACAGCAATGGTCTTGTTCTGGTTGATCAACGGCATACAGACCATCGATTTAGGGCGGTGTTTGACAATATAGGGATCATTTACGAACGGTGTTTCGGAGAATGCATCATTGTAGATCACACTCTCGCTGCTTTCCTCCACCTGCTTCAGGATGGAATACGGCAAATGGTCATACCTTGTCCGGTCATGCACCGCTACCGTAATCCGGTCATCAACCGGACGGTATTCCCCTTCGACGAGCAGGTTAGTTTTGGAGGTCATCACGATGCAGCCTCTTTGCGCTCCTGCATTCTTTATGACGATTTGCATCAGCGCTTCCAGCAGATTGTTCAGCTCGATTTCCTTGGAAATGGCCTGTGAAGCCAGGATCATGGAGTTCAGATCCAGGGTTTCCGAGTAATCCGATATCGTATGACTGTACATGAGCTCTTTAGCATGAATTCGTGTGATCATATCCGAGTATCTTTCGCCCAGAAAGGCAATTTTGCCTTTCGCACCCCAAACGGAATAATAATACTCCGACTGTCTCAGCAGGTAACCGGCGAATTCCTTGAAATCCTTATGATAATAAAAGCGGGCAGCCAGCTCATTGCTGAGTGCCTTGTACCGTACAAAACCTCCCTGCTCGCTAGCCTCGATCGCCATATCATAATACTGTCCCGCTTCATCGTCACGTCCTGCCATTCTAGCCCATTCAGCCTTCATTAGCATCTCATGCTGCCGGAAGGTTTCGGGCGCATGTTCGGCCCATTTGAGTACGCGGCGGTACTCCTTGCGCATTCTGGATTTGGCTTGCCTCTTCCGCTTAGCGCCCAAATCTTTATAGGCATAGGCTAAATTCAAGAATGTATAGAGAGCGAACTCTTCCATAAAAGCTGATCCGGCAAGCGTGCCGATGATCGGGTAAGCTTTGTCGATATAAGTCAGAGACTCACTGTAGTTCTCATAGGTGAACAACAGTTTTATTTTATAAATATAGTAGATTGCGATCCCGGAGTAATATTTGGCTGCCTCCAGCTCCTCCAGATAGGCCGCTTCACTGAAGTCTGCACTGTCAAAGGATAAGCGGTCCTGGAGCTCTCCCGATAGATTCAGCAGGTATTGCCGGGACAACTGTGCGGTGGCTAAGGATTCTTTGTATTTCGTGTTCTCGATCATGGCGATCATTCTGCTGCTCTCCAGCAGATTCGTGGGAATATCCATCCCGGGATTCCAAAGGTTCACATAGAAGCAGGAATGGGCCAGATAGAGCAAATCTCCTGTGCGCAGACTGGCATCAATGGAGGTTGTGTACCACTCATGCAGCGTATCCCAAGGTTCGGTCCAGGTATGACAGAACAGTGTATATAGTACATGTGCCGCTCCTTTCCATTGTAGATCGTTGAACTTGTCATTGATTCGAATGCCCAGACGGCCATAATCAAAAGCTCCCTTGGAATCTCCAAACCCAGACAGCAGCATCGCATAACCGATGAACGCGAGTGCTGACTCTGGAGCATTTCCGTGCTTCAGGGTAAGCCCCACCTTCTTCAGAACAACCAGCCCGAACAACGAGGTTTCTCCGGAAATAAAGGCTGGAGGAATAAAGTTGATCAATAGCCGCATCACCAGCTTCATTTCCGGGTCTTTCATCTCTTCGGCTTCAAAAATACGATCCACCGTTTTTCCCCGCAGCGCGGTTTTGATCTTCACTAGCTCCTTAAGAACAGATGCCATGCCTACCCGGGCAGGAATATGAACGCCCAGTGTAGATAACCCCAGCCTTCCCGAGGTTATAGACTCTTGCATCATTCCCAGATACATGTAATGATTGGCCTGCATTTCATAGATTTGGGCGAGGGCCAATCTGTCTCTGGTATGCTTGATCAGGACCCCACATGCCGAATCGGCGGCTTCAACCTGATGAGTAAGATATCCGCATTCCGCATATAGCTGGTAAATCTCTGCCGTACGCGACTCGTCCTCTTCCCAGGATGTCTCTCCCATTAGCCCGATATTCGCTTCCAGCAACCGGAATGCCGAGTCATAGCCGAAGGCTGCCTTGGCCTTGCGCGCGGCTCTTAGATTAACCCTGATCACTTTTTCGGTTTCCGCCTTGCCGGACAGCCTGTCCAGTCCTTTATTCAGATGCGCGGCAATATCAACGATAATCCCTTCGATCTCCCCGTGACTCAAGCGCTCAAGCAGCAAACGGCCGATGGCCAGATGCAGAGCAGCCCGTTCCCCGCCGTCAAGCATTTGGTAAAACGCCTGCTGAATCCGGTCATGCGCAAATTTGAATCTGATATTCAGATTCTGCAATGCCTCTTCTTCCGGTGCTGACAGGAAGCTGGACATCCGGACGTATCGGTAATCCTCGGGTAAGATGAACTCCTCTTCCACTGCTGTGGTTATGGCATGAGCAACAACCTCAAGCGGTTCATCTGCAATCAGGGCCAATATTCCAAAATCGAATACATTCCCCACCGCGGCGCCAAGCATCAGTATTCTCCGCACATTCTGCGGAAGCTCCTGCTGCTTCAGCATCAGGAAATCAACCACGCTCTCGTTCACCGGCAAGCTGACAATCCGCTGAGTCTGCCAGGCCCATAATCCTTCCGACTCATCAAAGTACAAATATCCATTCCTGTACAAGTCCTTAAGAATTTCATTTACAAAAAAGACATTTCCTTTAGTCCGCTTATAAATCACTTCCGTAAGCTCCTGAACCCTGGGAGGTGTAGTGAACAATGTATCGGCTACCAGACTGCCAACCTGTGCTTCAGATAAGGAGTTTAGGATTATGCTTCCAACCTCATGACTTTTCTCAATGGCGGAGATCGTACCGAACAGCGGATGCCCCGCATAAATTTCATTCTGCCGGTAAGAACAGACAATAAGAACCTTTTGCAGCTGATGACCCAGCAGCAGCTTCTCGATCAGCTGCAGACTGGAATAATCCGCCCACTGCACATCATCCAGAAACAGCACCAATGGTTTCTCGTTATGCGTAATCCCTTCGATGAACCTGGCAAAGGTAAGATAGAACCGGTTGGTTTCTTCTGCCGGATTCAGCGTATCCATCTCCGGCTGAATGCCAATCCAGCTGTCCAGTTCAGGAATCAGACCGGCAATAAGATTGCCATTTCCGTCCAGAGCTTTGTCCAATGTCTCCTTCATAAAAGCCTTGTGATTCTCATCGGGACTTTCCATCAACTGGCTGATCAAACGCCGAAACGCCTGAATAATGGCACTGTAAGGAATATTCTGGTTATACTGATCGAACTTTCCTTCTGCAAAAATCCCCTTCTCCTGACTTATGTACTTGTGCAGCTCATGCACCAGTGCGGTTTTACCCACCCCGGCTTCACCGGTAACCAGCATCAGTTGTGTATTGCCCTTGACACTTCTGCGGAACGACTCCACGAGGCGACCAAGCTCCTGCTCGCGTCCATATAACCGCTGCGGAATCCGAAAGATATTCAGCCGGTCTTCTGCACCGACCACAAAGTTCTCCTGGCCAGCCAAACATTTCTTCAAGTCCGCTTTGATTCCGTATGCGCTGCGGTACCGATCCTCCGAGGACTTTTCCAATAGCTTCATAATTACTGCTGACAGACTGCTTGAGACCCTTCCCCCAGTTGCCTTATAAGGAGGAACTGCTTCCTTGGCGATAATGGAATAGATCTGCTCCAGCATCTCTCCAGCATCATAAGGCTTCTTGCCCGTCATCATCTCATAGAGGACTATGCCCAAGGAATAATAATCACTCCGGTAGTCAACATTGCGGTTCATTCTGCCGGTCTGCTCGGGTGAAATATACAGCAGGCTGCCTTCCAGTACACCGTTGTTCTGAAAATCCCGCTTCTCCCTGGACAGCTTCACGGCAAGATCGAAATCAATAATTTGTACAATATCCTGATCCCTGTTCCAAATGATATTGGAAGGCTTGATATCCTTGTGAATGACATTCCGCTCATGAATCGCCCCCAGAATATCTACGATCCGAACCGCCAGCTGTATCAGTACCTCTGGCTCCGGCTGATCCTCCGCCATGATTCTTTTGAGCGAACGTCCGTGAATATCCTCCAGCACCATAATGTAGGAATTATTCTGCTCCTCCAGTCTGTATGGCTTGATGACACCGCTTGTGTTCTCGCTCAGCTCCTTGAGCAGCTTGTACTCCTGCTTGAGCCTCATCACAGCTTCCGTTCCGGCATATTCTGGCTTAAGTACTTTCAGAATGACCGATTCACCCGTTACAGAATCGATACTTCTGTATACGGATTTTATATATTGATCGGAAATCGTCTCCAGTACCTCATATCGGTCAAACACAACCATACCCACTCCACCTTTAGCTCTGTTCTCCCGTCACTTCAATGTCCGCATCAAACTTAAAGATATAGGCAGCAATCAGCCAGATAATCCAGCAGTTCAGCCCAAAAAAGATATAACCGAAATACCCCAGGACGGGCATCTCTGAGAATATATGAAATTTGTCTAAATAAGGCACGGAGTACTTCCAGTAGTTGGGATTAGTTGGCAGAGAATCATGGAACCACTCACTGCCGAAATTCCAGAACTCCCAGAAGAATCCATTAAATAGTGTAGCAAGCCCAATGAGAATCACACTGGACCAGTCTCCGTTCTTAACCGGAGTAAAAGGCGTCCAGAATCCCACAAGTGCCATTGCCGCGGAGAGCATCGGGACAAGCGCCACCCACAACACCCAGAACAGCAGATATGGATAATAACCCATCCCAAAAGCCAATATCAGCCCTATCACATAGTAGATGATCAGAAAAATCCGGGAGACGTTAAATTTTGGACCATTACGATAGCGGTTCCTGAACGCGCTAAAAGTCTTAAGCAGCAGGTACCATTCAAAGATTGCCGGAAGCACGGTCGTATACGACAGCGAGAACCAGAACACATTGCCAAAGTTCGAGAACACCTCATTATTCGGATAATACCAGTTCTCAAGCACAAAGAAATTAAGATATTCAAATGCAAACCAGCTGAAGCAGGACACTACAGCCAACAGTTGCATCACATGCGGTTTGCGCGAAATGATCGAAGCGCCTTTATTTCTTTTATACACCAATCCGTCCAGAATTAATATAAACGACCACCATAATGGTACAAAAGTGTAATATTCCAGCGAAATGAATAGCTTGACCCGGGCCCACATCAGAAACCAGCTGACGGCAAGCACGGGCAGGCTCCACCAGAACCAGACAGGAAAAGGAGTGGTCCCGTCTTTCGGTACTGGTGTTTCCTGGACCTTTTTGAAGCCAAACCACCGGGGAAAAACCAGAATCAGTGTAATCAGCAGCGCGACAATGCAGGCCAGGGAAAAGTACAGCAGGCTGAATCCAGGGTCCGCCTCTACTTTTTGAGCGGGAAAATCGCCATACCCCGGCGGCAGCCCCTTCCACTTGACCAGGCTCCCAATCAAGGGAAGCAGAAAAATCAGAGCAAAAGTCAGGATCAGGAAGAACGTTTTATTTTTTTTAAACATGGCGATAACCCCTCTTATAATTGAAAAGTCGAATTTTGTTGATGAACGAAACTATTCGATATCAGTCCAGATTATTCCTGCTTTGTTTATTGCCATTTCCACCATTTTCGTACCAACCCGGAAGTTCACATACAAAAGGCGCTCACGCGGCCAGGGATATGGCTGTGGAACGCCCGTTTGGTATGGAAATACTGTAATTTATTTTATAATAGATTAATCCTGCTCCGCTTTAAGGAAGGGCTCAAGCACACTGACTATCATCTCATGATCCTCTTCACCGGATAATCCCGAGACCGAAATCGTTCCGACCTGACCCGCGTTCCTGATATATACAGGGAAACATCCACCCTCGGCGGCATACTCCATCGGATCAACGAAGGCATTGTCCTGAATCGTAGTGTTCCATGATTTATATAGTACATGCATATAGTAAGTGCAGTGGCCGAAATGGTTGGCAGTGTTTATTTTGCGGGTAATCCAGCGGTCGTTGTTCGGGCCCGTGTCATTCATTTTGGCATGGAATAGAACTTGCCCATTCTTGCGGATATCCACCACGATTAGCTTCTCCATCGCCACTGCTCTCTCCACAATGGCATTGCCCAGCCGGATGGCTGTCTGATTGGTAAATGTGCTGAACTGCAAATCCCTTTCCTGCTGCAAAAGCTGCTCTAATAATAAAGTATACTCTTCCAAGGTCCACACTTCCTCTTCGTAGGGTTGTCCTGCTTCTGGTTCTACTTGACAGGCAGAATGTCCGCTTCTGTATCGTTGGTCTCTGCATAATCTGCTGACAGCCAAGCGTAATGAACCAGTCCGATCCGCTCAGCGAGCTCATAGGCAGGTGTAATATCGGAGAACATGCTCTCCGCTTTGAATAATTCTTCAATACCAGCAATGGAGTTGCCTTGCAGCAGGACCAGTTCTTTAATAACATCAAGATTTCCGGTGTACTTACTGATCTCAATGTCATCGTTCCAATCACACTCAAATTCAAAAACAACTTCATTCTTCCAAAGTACACCGACCTCGAAGCCATGATCCTCGGCGTATATGTAATGCACCAGCGTCGCAGGATTATGTTCAAGCAGCGGCTGGTTCAGATCAAAATCAGAGCCCTCAATGACGAAGGTGATCCAGCCGTTGGCTTCGGGAAAAACATACCCTGTATTTCCGGATGCCCGGAGCAGCTTCACAACATCTTCCCGGTCTGACGAACGCAGATGATAGCTTTCGCTGAATTCACTCATCACTACACCTCTATCTCATTATTGTAAGGACAGGAAGTCCAAGAAAAGCAGCATACCGCTCAGCGGCCAACAATAGCCTCTCTTTTTGGTCCTGTTCCAGCTTGGTAAAGGGACTGAATTTCAGGTCAACCCCTTTGGTCTTGACGGTTCGTTTCCATGTACCGATGATCTGCCCGCCTGCAGCAATCGTCGGTAAAAACACACCATTATTACCCGGTACGATAAGCGGGGCGGTCTCAGGTTCAAGCACAGCACTGCGGTTACTATAGCCAAGAATGTATTCATCGAAACCGGGAAGCAAATGAACCTCAGAGGATGTTGGCATGTGTCCCCCGGATGAAGCTGGACTCCAGTACTCGGTGCCTGAGAATACATCGGTCACAAGTCTGCTCTTCACCGCGTCCAGCCCGGCTCTGGCTTCGGTTAGCGTTAATCCGGCCCACCAGGCAAAATCTTGTACGGTAGCCGGTCCATGGGCTGTAAAATAGCGCAAGGCCAGCTCGGAGAGCGATTCCTCGAAGGACAGCTCCCGGGAATACTCCACCCACTGGTCGAGCAGCACAAAGGTTTGCTGTTTGCCGCTGCGCGGACCAAAGCAGATCAACCCACTATAAGCGCTATGCCACAAAATATGATAACCGCGCTGCCCTTCGGTGCGTATACCTTCTGCCTCAAGCAGCGCAAGCACATCCGGGCGCCGTATACTTCCGCCATTCTTGAGTGCGTTATAGATGAGTTTTCTGGCCCGTCCCAGGGTCTTCTCATCCAGCTCCAGCTGCTCCATTCTCCGCACAGCCTGCCTGAAGAGACGCGGAGCACATAGCTGCAGCAGCCATTTCACATCCTCAGGCGGCACGAAATGAATCGTTCCCCGCAGCGTCCAGGTCAGCGCAATCTTTCGCTCTGCTACTGCCCGTTCAACCTGGGCCAACGTGGCGGAAGGCGTCCGGAGGCCAATCGCCCACACAGCCTGCAGATAATCCTGGGCCTGCAGAGCCCCTAATCTCCGGACAACCTCCTCCGGCTCCATAGAGGCAGAGCTGTGAATAAGCTGATTAGCCAGCCTCCGGCCCGCGATGTCTGTATACACGATTTCCATCCTCCTTTGCCTCAGGTCACAACATAAGCCCCAATACTTTCCTCCAGTATATTGAAACCATCCGCAGGTTGTCCATCTGAAGACAGAAAGGCGGCAAGAATGACTGAATAGACGGGATAATATCAGGAGCCCCAAGGATAACTGTATCCATCGGTTCACCGTATATTTCTAAATGGACAAGTACATGATACAATGTGAAAATAAAGCGTTTGCTTTTACATTAACCACTTTAGAGGAGTGAAGCCTGTGGCGATTAATGTGTACTTCAATTTTAACGGAAACGCACGTGAAGCTGTAGAGTTTTATGCAACAGTGTTTGGAACAGAGCCCCCGCAGATCATGACTTTTGGTGAGGCACCTCCGGACCCTTCCCACCCTCTTCCCGAGGAAGCCAAGCATCTGGTCATGCACGCCATGATGTTCATTGACGGAAGTCCAGTGATGTTCTCGGATGTCTTCCCCGGCATGCCTTATACTGAAGGAAATAACATAAATCTCACCCTGATGAATACCGATACCGGTAAAATCAAAGTATGGTTCGACAAGCTCAAAGAAGGCGGTACTGTTATCATGGAACTGCAGGAGACCTTCTGGAGCAAATGTTACGGCAGTCTGAAGGACAAATTCGGGATCATCTGGCAGCTAAGCCATGATGGCGGCCAAGGCGGCGACAACGCTTAACCTCCCACCCCGGTCATCCAAATACTGTTAAGGATATAGATCTCTGAGTGATTCTGGAGAGCTGTATCCTTTTTTCATGTATAAAAGTATCGGAATACCATTTTTTTATGCGCTTACATCCCAATCTGTGTTTTAATAAGAATACCGTTATCGGCAAATCCCTCTGTAAAGGAGCCTACACTAATGGAAATATCCGCCTTTTTGCTGCCTAAGGACCAGGTATCGTATATTACCTCCTCCATCACCATGCTGGAGGCCCTGGTACAACTGGAGAATCATTATTATTCTGCCATCCCCATCATTGATGAGGAAGGTAAGTATGTGGGGACCTTATCCGAAGGGGACTTGCTGTGGAAGCTGAAGGATACGGCAGGTTTAAGCTTTGAGAACATGCGGGAAGTGACCGTAAGCGATATTCAGCGTCATGTTCACAACGAAAGTGTCGAGATTCGAGCTCAGATGGAGGATATGCTGACGCTGGCCGCGGATCAGAATTTTGTCCCGGTTGTCGATGACAAGGGTATCTTCCTGGGCATTATCCGCCGGAAGGACATTATTGAATATTACACCAGGAATATTACCGATTAGCAGACATTCATGTACCCCATTATACACAAGCAGCGGCTGTGCAGTCCCGGTGGGAGAGCACAGCCGCTGCTTGTGTGAATAGCTTTTCTTAGAGAATCTCAAACACATGAGTCAGACGGGTAAGTTCGAATATCTTCCGCACATTGGCATTCAGTGACTTAAGCTTGATTGTGCCGCCGTTCTCCACACATTTCTTGTAGGAGCTAACGATCACTCCAAGCCCGGTGCTGTCGATAAAGGCGCATGTACTGAAATCAAGAACAAAGCTGTAGGTTCCCATATCAATATACTCTTTAACCTTTTCCCTGAAGTCGCTGGCTTCTTCCACGGAGAACATCTCCGGCATTTTGATTGTAATCTCGCTCAAGCTATTCACCCCTGATTATAAATTTCTCTACGAGCGTTTCCAGTTCATACGCCATGGCACTTACTTCTTGGGCAGAAGCCGCAAAGTTTGTGACCGTTGCCGCCTGTTCTTCTGTAGCACTTGATACGTTCTCACTATTGATTGCCGCCACTTCCGAAATGGTCCCCATCGAATCAATCAGTTTGATAATCTGATCTGAGGTAGCTACTTCGTCCCGGGTAATATCCAGAATCTCGCGGACACTGTCCGTAATGAGCTCTACGGAATTGATAATATGCACGAAGACGTGATCCGTCTCCGTCACTTCCCGAACACCGCCTTCAACCGCCTCCGAAGCTCCTCTCATGGAAGCCACTGCCTGAGTAATCCGTGTGACCATATCATTCACCAGGACTGAAATTTCACTGGCTTGCCTGTGGGTTTCATCGGCGAGCTTCCGCACTTCTTCAGCTACCACACTGAAACCCCTGCCGTCTTCACCGGCTCTGGCGGCTTCAATGGCTGCATTCAGGGCCAGCAGGTTGGTCTGACCGGCGATAGCGTTGATCGTACCAATAATCGACGAAACCTTACCAGAGAGCTCACTCACCTCCTGCAGCTGATCCTCGGTTTCCTGTGTGCTGCTGCTGATAATGTTCATGGCTTCCACCGTATTCATCACCTGTTTTCTTCCGCGCTGGGCAGCCTGATTGGTTAGATCTGCATTACCGGAAGTAGCAGACGCCTTGCTCTGGGCCAGCTGCACCAGACTGGAGAGCTGTACAAGTACCTGGGAGGCATTGACTACGGACTGATTGTTATTCTCTGCACCGGCGGCAATTTCCTGAGTACTCGAGCTGATCTCCTGAATTGATGCGCTAATCTCCTCTGAAGAGGCCGCCATTTCTTCCGACATGGAAGTCAAGGAGATCGAACCTGCCCTTACTTTCTCGATGATGGAATCCTGTTTGTCAATCATCGTATTGAATGCCTCACTCAGCTCCTGCAATTCGTCTCCAGTGCGGATGGAGGTGTGAACAGTCAGGTCCCCTTCTCCCGCAAGAGACATCGCCTTCTCCAGCTTGATAATCGGATTGACAATACTGCGGGTGGTGAAAAGATAGGCCACAAGCAGTGCGATGACTATACAGGCTAGAGTGATAATTATAGTCATGTTGCGGATATTAATCGCTGGAGCCATATAATCCTGAACATTGGCGGTAGTGGCCACTATCCAGTTTCCGGCAGGCTGAAAGGATACGTACTTATGAACACCTTCATAGGTGTAGAAGCCGTCGGCAGCCTTGCCGTTTTTCATAACCTCAAAGATTGCACTCAGTTCCTTATTGCTGTTACCGTCAAGCGTCTCCTTCAGAATCTTCTCCTTCTTGGGATGATATATAATCAGGCCAGTGCGGTCGATCATATATCCATATCCGCTGTCTCCAACCTTGACCTTGGCTACTGGAGCGGTAAGGTTATCGAACACAACAGTTCCGATCAGCACCCCTGTAATTTGTCCATTCTGCTCCAGCGGGCGGGCAATAGCCACAATATTATGACCGCTTTCCTCAGAGACGAGAACTTCACTCACTGTTTCTTTTCCCTGGAGGGCTTGCTTGAAATAATCCCGGTCCTGAACACTAAGATCCGGATTCACAGAACTGTTGGTCAGCAATACTTGTCCGTCATTGCCGGCTATGATGATAGATTCCAGCAGCTTCGAATGATCCTTGTGTAAGCCGGAGATATAAGAATACGCCAAGCTTTTCGCTGTCTTGCCTGCCGGATTACCCGCAAAGCTTGCCAGCGTATCATTTTGACCAGCAATCTCAAGATAATTACTTACGGCCGTTAGCTCCGAATCGACAGATTGGGCAGCTGAGGCAGTGGTATCGCGCAATTCCTCTTCGATCGTTTTTTGCAGCGCGTTAGAGGCTTGATTATAAGAAATGATTCCCGAAATGGACAAAGGCACACTAATAATCAAAAACAGCAGAATACTCATTTTAACTTTTAGACTTAACTTCACGGGATTCTCTCCTTCTTCTGACTACGAGGGATTTACGCATTTGCTGATGTACATCGTGTTCTGAATCATGTCCACTTGATCGGAGAAGCAGCGGATCAGGTACAGACCTCTTCCACCTTCATCAAGCAGCTCGTCACCGCTGATCATGTCCGGGAATACCAAAGTACCCGCTCCTTCCCCGGAGTCTTCCACCTGTAGTTCAAGCTGCTCGCCGCTCAGCAAATACCTGATAATAATCGGCTTGGTAGCATCGCTATGATTACCGTGGTAATAAGCATTGGTAATGGCTTCGATCAGAATCAGCCGAATGTCAAACGCATAAGCCTCCAGATGAAGCTCTTCTATAATTCCGTCAATAATTCGCTGATGCTGCTCCAAACCATGGATTCTAATTTCCTTCTGAACAGCTTCCATAATCCGCTCCTTCATTCACTTAATAGATAGGCTGAGCCAGGTGCAGTCATCCTGTAATAAAGCTCCCGCAATCCGGTCGGACATATATTCATAGCTGCCGCTCAGTTCCTGGCTGTCAAAGAGAAGCTCCATCCCGTCGCTGTAGAAGCAAAAACGGTCTCCGGATTGAAAGGATATGAATTTCTCCTCAAATTCACTGTCTCCGAACATGCCCAGCGGCGCGCCTTTGACGGTAATGCACTTTCCCTCCCCGTTCTTTGGCACATAGATAAATTCATTGATTCCTGCACCCGCTGCCTCCAGCAAGCCCGTTCCAAAATCCAGACGAAAGCAGCAGCCCGCAATATAATCCTCGCCCAGATGCAGTATGGCTTTCTGGTTCAGTTCCTTCATCACCTGGAGCGGTTCATCGGTAACCTCCATACAATCTGCAAACAGCACCCTTAGGGCAGAGATGTTCAACGCGGCGGTGATTCCCTTGCCTGTCACATCACCGATCATTCCAATTACCCTTTCCTCATCAATCTTATGAAAAATGAAGAAATCGCCGCTCAGCGTCCGGGCCGGAATATACAGCTTCTCCAGTTCTGCCTTGTCCTCCAGCGGAAAAACTACAGCATGACGGTGATCCTGCAGCTTGACTGCCCGCTCCACTTCCTTTTTGCTCTCCGTGATGTCCCTCAGCACCAGCTGCAACGCCTTTTCTTCCTCATAAATGATCGGTACACCTGAGATCTCAACATCGAAAATACGGTTGTCATGCCGGATGAACCGCTGTTCAAAGCGAAATCTCTCCTTGGCGATGGAGCCCCAGGTCATAAGCTTGTTATATTTGGCGCTCCTTATGTATTGCTCGCTAAAAAAGGACTCAATTCTCTGTCCGATCAGCTCCTGTTTCTTTTTGCCGAACATTTTTTCGGTTTGCTTGTTGGCAAACAGGATAGTACCTCCGCTGTAGACCAGGATGGCTTCGGGACAGAGCTCAACCAGATCCCTGTATCTCTCTTCACTCTCACGAAGCCGCTGTTCCGAGCGGACCCGCTCGCTGATGTCATGAACAACCGTGTAGATGCTTGACCTCCCGAGCATGGACATCATGCCGGTATGGATCTCTACATCGATCACCTGCCCCCCCGCGAGCAGATGCCTGTCCATAAAGACCCTGTTAGCCCCATGTTCGGCACCGGGCATTCCTTGCGCAATGAAATCTTCCAATCTGACATACGGGTCAGCCTGCAGATCCGTAATATGAAGTTTCCGAAAGATGCGAATAGGGTATCCGTAGAATTCACAGGCTGCCCTGTTGGCATCAGTAATCGATCCGTCTACCGGATCCACCAGCAAAGTAATCAGATGGTTGTTTTCATAAATGCAGCCATAATGGTCCATGCACTGCTCGGGGCTGGGTACCCTGTGCAGATTTTTGCAATGTTTATCTACTGCCATTCTTCGTCCTCTATTCTGATTCAGCTTTGAAACCTTACCATTATATGCATTAATTTTTCATTCAGCCGTGAATTCCGACACACACACAGCAAAAAAACCTATCAGAAGCTCGATCCGTGTCAAAGAAAATTAAAAAAACACGAATGCCAGCATATTTTCTGATAAGTTTGTATCCCGGGGCCCTTGTCCTATTTATGGAGAATATCCGTTTCAGATAACCTTGTAGCTTTTACCAAATAAGAGGCCAAACCGGGGAAAATCCGTGCGATGCCCGGATACAGACGGTTGGTTTTGGCGAAAGCCAGCTTCTGGACCCTCCTTGCTCTCCTAAGCAGCTGAGTAAATTCACATTCCGCGTTCTTCGAATATTCACTTTGCCATTCAGCGAAGCTTGCTTCTCCCTTAAGGTACTTGCCGGTTGAATCCGCACACAACAGTGAGGACCGCAGAGCGATGGACATCCCGTCCCCGCACAACGGAGGAATCATCAGCATCGCATCCCCTACATGCGGAAACTCAGACCAGGGTTCCGGCACATCCGACAAGTGAACCGGGGCCACAGAGACCTGGGTCCCCGGGACTGGGGTTCCCTCATTAAGCCTTGCAGCCAATTTCGCATTGGTGCGAGAAGCCTTACTGAGAATATCCGCCACTGATTTTCCGCTGCCCCGTATGGTATTCAAAGCCAGGAGTGCGGCAACATTCGCTAGACCCTTTTCGACCGGGGATACACCGACATAACCCCCATCACAAAAATACAGCTCGACCTGCGAAGGAACCGCGATCCCGCTGTAATGCGATTTCACGCCAACATACACTGTATCCTCCCGATTCACGCCTGATACCTTTACCCCTCTCGGCTTCTTCGTTCCATAAGCGCCGATAACAGCCCTCGCCCGATACCGGATCTGCTGGTCCCCTTGTTTTGCTTCCACTTCATACTGGTTGCTATCCAGCTTGTGAATGCCGGTAACTGTAGTTTGGGTAACGATTTCGACGCCAGCCGCCACAGCTTTCTGATGAAGGAGACGGTCCAGCTCATAACGGCTGATGCCAAGCGCCTCTCCCGGAAAAGGAGCTTCAATCTCCCCACCGTGAGGCATAATGATCCTGGCTTTATTCATTCTGCTGGGAGTAACCTCCTGGCTCAGAAGATCCACGCCCAGATACTCCAGCATTTCTTTTGTCTCCGGAGACATGAACTCTCCGCAGGTTTTGTGACGCGGAAATCCCTGCCGGTCGATAAGTACGGTCAGGAAGCCTTGTCTGGCAAGCTGAAGGGCAGTACTGCTTCCGGCGATTCCGGCTCCAATCACTACGGCGTCTGCCAGCTTCAGCATGGGAGAGCACCAGCCTTTGGAATGACGACAGAATACCGGAATAATGGCTTCCAGTTGTACGTCATTTGTTCAGATTGTAGACTTTGCTGCAATTCCCGCCAATCCCTGCTCTTGAATCCTTTGGCAACAGACAGTGGCCCGTCATGCCGGATATAGCGGTTGCGGGAAATCATCCTAGTCGTGATCCATACCGCCGTATAGGACACCGGATGCCTGTGAATATCATTGATCACCACACCGCATTTAGAAGTCCTAAGCATATGGGATACAATCTCAACCAGTTGCTGCCCGTCAAAATGATGAACGAACTGGGAGCCTGTAACGATATCCGCAGAATCATCAGCCAGGTCCCTGACATCCGCCTGCATGACCTTCACCCTGGATTCATACCGGAATAACTGTTCCGCCTCCCTACAGGCCTCTTGCGTCATATCGACTAGCGTAATTTCAAGCTGAACCTTCCGTTGATCCGCCCACTGCAGCAACTTCAGGTTAACGTCTCCCGAACCTGCGCCAACATCCAGAATACTAAGGGTTCTAGGACTGCCCATCGCCTTCCACAGCTTTTCCACTCCATCTCTGGTGGGACCCGGTGCTGCAAATATTGTATTAAGCCGCCGCAGATGCCTGAGCGCTTCACGCAGTTCATCTCCACCCATCGAAAAATCATCCATCAGTTCATCTTCCTGTGCCCGCATGGACAGCATTCTAAAGAACGGCATACGGCTGCTCCTCTACAGATGACGGAGAATAGGCCGGAACATAAGCAAACCGCATAAGCTCGGCGGTCAGTCCCGGCCCAAAGGCCATGGCTACTCCCTCTGTGGGAGCCTTAATCTGGGATATCATATTCAGCCGCATGGCATTCAGCACGAACATAATCGTAACAGAGGAAAGATTACCTGCATTCCGTAAAATCTCCCGGCTGTACCTGGTTTGTTCATCTGTCAAATGCAGTACATTCTGTACAGAATCTACTATCCCCCGTCCGCCGGGATGTATAGCCCATAGTTCCGGATATTGTCCACCCTCCAGCAGGACCTGAAGTTCTTCTTCCAGATGCGTTCCGAGCAGCTTTGGAATTCGTGGAGATAAATACAGATCATAACCAGTGTTGCCAACTTCCCAGGTCATGTCCTCTGTGGATTCCGGGAGCAATACGGAGTAACCCGAACCCAGACTCAGATAATGGCTGTGGCGGGGTTCAGGTTTGCCGATGACACAGGAAGATGCTCCATCACCGAAAAACGAAGCCGCGAATAGCGCTTCCTTTTCCTTGGCAGGTTGAAAATGAAGAGTGCACAGCTCTACGCAAACCACGAGGACTGTAGCCCCCGGCGCTCCCTCTGCTACATCACGAGCCATCTGAATCGCTTTTAGACCGGCGGCGCAGCCCTGAAAGATAAGAGGGAGCCGGTTGACCCGCGGCGACAGTCCCAGCTGCCGGATCAGCAACACATCCAGACCCGGGAGATATTGGCCTGTACAGCTCACAGTAATAAGATGTGTTATTTGTTCAGGAAGCATTTGGGCATCGCTCAAAGCCTTCAGGGCAGCATCTAATCCAAGGGGCAGCGCCTCTTTCTGATATATTTTCATACGTTCCCCGGTTGTAGGAATGTTAGACTTGTCTCCCGAGGGCAAATAACGGCAGTCCTCCGGGGAGCCCAGGTAGCTGGGTTCACAGGTGTATCGCATCTCCACTCCGCAGCTTCTGAAGATCCGTCTGGCAAAGCGGGCCAGATCCGGGCTGTCCTGCAGAGACGAAGCAATCAAATCGGCAACGTCTGCCTGTGAAATGGAATGGACCGGCAATGCCGTCCCAATCCCCAGGATAGCCGTCTTGGAGCTGCTGATCGGTTGTTTCATATTTGAACCTCCTGTAACGAATGTGTATCGCGCAGATTACCCATTTGTACCCTTAATAACCCCATTGTAATCTTGGGCGGATTCGTTGAAGCATAAGTCTTCCGAATTATCCACAGGTCACCGCTTCCACTAGGATATGTATTCTATACTCTCCAGATGGTGCTAATTATAGTAAAAAACCCGGACGTTCCCTTAGAAGAAGGGAATCGCCCGGGGTTCGGGTACATCGGTTTACAGTTCAGTAAGGATAATTGTGCCTTGTGGAGTGATGGCCAGCGTATGCTCATACTGGGCTGACAGGCCTCCATCGATAGTGCGGGCTGTCCACCCGTCCGCATCTACTTTCGTACGGTAGCTTCCGGTATTCAGCATCGGCTCAATGGTAAATACCATGCCTTCTTTGATTCTTGGTCCTTTCCCTGCGGGTCCATAGTGAGGTACCTCAGGTGCTTCATGCATTTCAGAACCAATGCCGTGACCAATGAAATCACGTACTACCGAGAAGCCGTTCGACTCGGCATAGACCTGTATCGCATGGGCAACATCCCCAATCCGGTTGCCAGCGACCGCTTGCTCGATACCTTTGAACAATGACTCTTTGGTCGTATTCAGCAGTTTCTCCGCCTGTTCGCTAATATTGCCGATGGCGTAGGACCAGGCTGAATCTGCCAGCCAGCCATTCAGGTTCACAACCATATCAATGGTTACGATATCGCCGTCTTTCAACTCCTCATGCTTCGGAAATCCATGGCAGATCACATCATTTACAGATGCGCAGGTCGCGTAAGGATAGCCGTGATAGCCTTTTTGCTCCGGGGTAGCTCCTTGGGAGAGAATGAATTTCTCTGCAAACTGGTCAATTTCCCAGGTTGTGATTCCGGGCTTAATGATTTGAGCGATTTGCCGGTGGCATTCCGCAAGAATTTTGCCGGCTGCCCGCATTTTCTCGATCTCTTCCATCGTTTTCATGATGATCATTAGTTTCGCCTCTTCTGTACAGAACACATTACTTACAATAATGGCTCTTGGTTATGGTTTGGTCGTTCTTCTCTATATTATGAAAGATATTCGCCGAAAATCCAAATTTAATCTGAATTCACAAGCAGAAACGGCTTTTCCGTCCTTTTTTAAGGATGGCACCGTTTCAGCGAGAAATAGAAGGATAATTTATTGCGTAAAGCATATAAATTCTTATATTTTCAAAAAAAGAAACGAACCCTACCTTCATAGAAGGAAAAGGGCTCGTTAAGTTTATGAATCAAGCGTGGAAATGAAGTCCTGAGGTAACCGCCTTGACGTATCCGCTGCGGATTACAAAATCCCCAAAGTGCTCGCCGCTTTGGCGCTCCCTGGCGTAGTGATGGATGATGGGTTCAAGCGTTGCCAGAATTTCCTGTTCATCGATATTTTCCTTATACAGCTTATTCAGCCGGTCCCCGGTAAAACCTGCTCCCAGATACATATTATATCTGCCCGGAGCCTTCCCGATGAACGAGATCTCCCCCAGTGCCGGTCTGGCGCAGCCATTCGGGCAGCCCGTCATACGGATCACAATTTCTTCATCCCGAAGTCCTGCTTCGTCGATGATCAGCTCCAGCTTATCCAGCAGCAGCGGCAAATAACGCTCTGCCTCGGCCATGGCCAGTCCGCACGTCGGGAGCGCTACACAGGACATCGAGCTGCGCCGCAGAGCCGAATGATGCGCACCCTCTGTTAGTCCATACTGCTTGGCGAGTTCCGTAACCTTGCGTTTCTTCGAACTGCTGACATTACCTATAATCAGATTCTGATTGGGGGTCAGCCGGAAATCTCCGTCATGGATTTTGGCGATTTCCCGCAGGCCTGTCATAAGCTTGCTGCTCTCTGTGTCATGAATCCGTCCACTCTGGATATACAGCGTCAGGTTCCATCTGCCGTTCACACCCTTCACCCAGCCGTAACGGTCGCCGTTATGGTCGAAGTGAAAACCTCTTGCCGGTTCAAGCTCCCACCCTAACCGGTTCTGCAATTCACCGGTAAACCATTCCAGACCATGGCGGTCAATAGTGTATTTGAAACGGGCATTTTTGCGGACTGAGCGGTTGCCGAAGTCGCGCTGAATCGTAACGGTTTTCTCCGCCAGATCAATCATTTGCTCCGGCCGGCAGAAGCCTATCACCCGTCCAAGCTGCGGATATGTGCTTGTATCCCCATGAGTCATCCCCATGCCGCCGCCAACCGTAACATCGAATCCTGCCAGCTTGCCATCTTCCAGAATTGCGATAAAGCCAAGGTCCTGGGAGAATACATCCACATCATTAGATGGAGGGACCGCGATGCCGATTTTGAACTTGCGGGGCAGATAGACCGGGCCGTAGATCGGTTCGACTTCTGCTCCGTCTTTGCTGTCCACTACCTTTTCACCGTCCAGCCAAATTTCATGGTATGCAGGGGTACGCGGTGCCAAATGATCGCTGATCTTGCGTGCCCACTCATAGACCTCGGCATGAACCTCAGACTGGTACGGATTGGGACCGCTCATGACATTGCGGTTAACGTCACCGCAGGCGGCGAGGGTAGTCATCAGCGTATCGTTGATGGTCTTGATCGTCTTTTTCAAATTCCATTTGAGCACTCCGTGCATTTGAAAAGCCTGTCTTGTCGTCAGCCGTAAAGTGCCGTTGCCGTATTTATGTGCCAGTTCATCCATAACCAGCCATTGTGCAGGGGTAGCCACACCTCCCGGTGCGACCACACGCAGCATGAACTGAAAGGCCGGCTCCAGCTTCGAACGTTCCCGTTCACTGCGCAAATCCCGGTCATCCTGCATGTAGCTGCCGTGGAACTTAAGCAACCGGTTGTCATCCTCAGGCAGACCCCCGGTGACAGGGTTCTTCAACGTCTCCACAAGGGCTCCCCGCAGGTAATTGCTCTCAAGCTTGATATGTTCAACATCACTAGGCGGGCCGCCGATGGGCTTCACCACTGATTCATAATTCGCCATTGCTGCAAGTCTCCTCCCGCATTCACTGTTTGTTAAGGTTTAGTACACATCGCGCTGGTAACGCTGCTCCTGCTGCAGATTGTCCAGATAGGCTGCTGCTGCTTCGGGACTTAGTCCGCCTTCCTCCTGAATCACGGTGATCAGCGCGGAATGTACATCATGGGCCATATGCTTCTCATCACCGCATACATAGATATGAGCGCCTTCCTGCAGCCAGGCATAGAGCTCTTGACTATGCTCCAGAATGCGGTGCTGCACATAGACCTTCTCTTCTGTATCCCGGGAGAAGGCCACATCCAGCTTATTTAGCACGCCGTCCTTCAGCATCCGCTGCCAGTCTGTCTGGTAGAGGAAGTCCGTCACAAAATGACGGTCTCCGTAGAACAGCCACGTCTTGCCTTCTGCACCTTGCTCCTCGCGTTCCTCCAGGAACGAGCGGAACGGCGCGACTCCCGTACCGGGTCCGATCATGATCACTGGCACATCGGGATTTGCCGGAAGCTTGAAATTCGGATTGTTCTGGATATATATCGGCAAAGTGTCACCTGGCTGTACACGCTCCGCGCAGTGAACCGAGCAGACACCATAGCGTTCTCGTCCATGGGACTCATAGCGAACCGCCCGCACGGTGAAGTGAACCTCTTCAGGATTGGCATTATAGCTGCTGGCGATGGAGTATAGTCTTGCCGGCAGCTTGCGCAGAATGGTTACGAAGCTGCGGGCTGGTACATCCCATGGTGCGAAATCTTGAATCAGGTCGAGCAGATCGCGACCCTGGATATATTCTTTCAGCTGCTTGGAACGGTCCGGCAGCAGCAGCTCATGCAGCGCTGGAGCTGCTGACAGCTTCGCTGCCTGCTCCAGCAGCGGTTTGGTCAGGACGGTTATTTCATAGTGGCGGAGAAGCGCTTCATGCAGGGTTCCCTCTTCACCTTTTTTGTTCAGGGGAACGGCTTCTCCGGTATTCCAGCCCATGGCGGTAATGATCTCCTCTACCAGCCTCGGGTGATTCTCGGGATAGACTCCCAGCGAGTCACCAGGTTCGAAAGTCATGTTAGAACCTGCCAGCGACAGCTCCAGATGGCGGGTTTCACGGTCCGAGCCGCGTCCGTTCAGATTCAGGTTCTCCAGTACTTCTGCCTGAAACGGGTGATTACGGGAGTATTCCGATTGCAGCGATTCCGCGTGTTCGGCCGCAAGCACAGCCTCTTCAGCAATAGCGGGGGCACTCTGGGCACCGTTAAGGGCGGAAATCACTTGTTCCATCCAATCAGCGACCGGCTCGTCATAGTCCAGATCGCAATCTGCACGTGGGCTCAGACGCTGGCCGCCCAGCTCTTCCAGCTTCTGGTCAAAATCCTTGCCCGTCTGGCAGAAGTATTCATAAGAGGTATCCCCGAGTGCCAGCACCGAATACCGTAAATGATTCAATTGGGGCGCTCTTTTGCTATAGAGAAACTCATGAAGCGAACGCGCATTATCCGGCGGTTCACCTTCACCATGAGTGCTGACCAGAATCAGCAGGTTCTCCACCTTCTTCAGTGTATTCGGCTTAAAGCTGTTCATCGCAGATACGATGACCTCGAATCCCTGCTCCTTCAGCTTGCCTGACAGGCTGGAGGCGAGACGTTGGCAATTGCCGGTCTGCGATCCGAAGAGTATCGTGATATCGCGGGAAAAGGACGGCTGGGCAATCGCAGCTGAAGCAGACGAAGCATTTGCAGCACCCGGAACGGGTGTTGCAAGCACAGCCGGCGCAGTAGTGGAGTTAACGGATATGCCCTGCAGTGTTATTGCAGATATATAGCCGCCGAGCCAAATCTGCTGTGTCTGCGTCAGTGACGGCAGAAGGCGGTTTAGAAGTTCAACCTGTTCCTCGTTAAAAGGACTGTTCGTAACATGTAATTGCAACACTATCGACCTCTCCTCGCATGAAATCTGCTTCCCTCTTAACAACATAAATTCAGGCTATCACAATTATATGAAACGATCAACGAGACACAAAGCTGCTAAATTAACACTAATAAACCATTATATTCAATTAAACGCACAAAAGCCGCTTAAATCAGAGTAAAAAGCTCTGATTTAACCAGCTTCATTACATTTAGTGATAACTTCTATTAGATAAAATGATAATTAATAATCGATAAAAGCAGCAAGAATTTCACCAAACCGGCCAAAATGATATGCCGAATATTCATTCCAGGGACATTCCAGCCCGAAGGTCCTATCTCTTAAAAGAAAAACGCTTTAGCGGTTCCTTTAATAGATGTACCATAACCAGCAGCCCCCCGGCGTTGATCGCCAAGTCTGCAAGGTTCAGAATGCCGCCACGGCTGCCGAAGACCAGAAAATCCGTTACCTGATGGTAAATGACACGATCAATGGCGTTGCCGATTGCCCCGCCTACCAAAAAACCGCTCGCCGCTTCCAGTAAAGGCCCTCTCAGTTCTCCCTTTCGTCTGTAATAGAACACCGCAGCAACAAAGGCTACCGCAACAATGGCGAAATACGGGCCGAATCCCTGAAAAGAGCTGAACGCTGCGCCACTGTTCTCATAATACGTGAACTGCAGGTGCCCGCTCCACACAGGAATGGTTTCCCCCAGCTGCATCTTGGAGCGTACCGCCCATTTGGCGGCCTGATCCGCTATAACGACCAATATGGATATTAAATAAAAAAGCGTAATGGCCACCCCCTCTGCATCCGGCAAAAATAGCGATACTGTTCATTCCTACTGTTCAGCTTATCACAGGAAGACCCTGGATTCATCCTTGACAGCCTATGCAAAAAAAACCTGGTCTTTGAAGCGAATCCCGGTGATGACTACGTTCAACAAGTAGAAACGGCTACACCCGCTTTTTTTAAGGACAGCGCTGCCTTAGCGATGAAAAGAACAAACTCACCCGAACGGGTGAATCCAGTATCTCATTGCCGCAGGTTGCAGGTATCGCGTGTAGTATCCGTTGCAGCTATTGCGCGTACCCGCTTCATCGCTGACATAAACACCTGGATTTCAGCACGCATAATGGATTCCATGTTGTCTTTTATAAATGGAGTGACAAGATTTTCAAATAGATTATTCAGCTGGTTTTCGGGTATATTAGTCATCGAGTAGGGTTCCTCCTTGGTGGTTTCGCAATCCCGAGGATACTCTACTTTTTTGGTGCCTGACTAGGCTCCAAATCCTGGTACACAACTTACTTTACGCCATCTTCGCGGCGAGATCGGAGGTATTTATACCTCTCATCCCGTCCGCTAGCCCGTTCACGGCGAGATCAGAGGTATCTCTACCTCTCATTCTGCCCGCTAACCCGTTTCCAGTGAGATCAGAGATATTTCTACCTCCCATTCTGCCCGCTAACCCGTTTACGGTGAGATCAGAGGTATTTCTACCTCTCATTCTGCCCGCTAGCCCGTTTTCCAGTGAGATCAGAGGTATTTCTACCTCTCATTCTGCCCGCTAGCCCGTTCACGGCGAGATCAGAGGTATTTCTACCTCTCATTCTGCCCGCTAGCCCGTTTTCAGTGAGATCAGAGGTATTTCCTCTTAGACCCGTTTAGTTCATTTCGTTTCCTCCGGTCTGTTTCTTCACGTTTATCCTTCTTACTTTCCAATCGGAGTGATCCACAGTTTTTACACAGTATAATTTTTAATACAATAAAAAAAACGCGGGAATATCCCAAAGGATGCTCCCGCGCTGTCCAGCTCCAGTATTAAACTTACGGCAGCCGGTTTCCTATATTGATTCCCGCCAGAACATTTACCAGGCGTAGGCTTCCGGCGCCGGACGTCCCGGGCCCGGGAAAATCTCGTCCAGCTTCTTCAGCGTATCTGCATCTAGCACGATCTCGGTGACTCTCAGCGAGTCTTCGAACTGTTCAATCGTCCGTGGCCCAATAATCGGCGCGGTGACGGCAGGATTGGCCAGTACCCAGGCCAGCGCCACTTGGTCTTCATGCTCCCCAAGCTCCTTACAGAGCGCGGAGAATTGTTCCAGCTGTCTCCGGTGCTGCTCCAGTTTGGCCGAACGGGCGCTGCGTACGCCGGTCTTAGACAACGCATTGCGTCCCAGCAGGCCGCCAGCCAGCGGACTCCACGGGATCACTCCCAGACCCAGCTCCTGTGAGGCCGGAAGGACCTCCAGCTCCGGTGTCCGCTCCAGCAGGTTGTACAGATGCTGCTCGGAGACAAGCCCCAGGAAATGACGTTCCTTGGCCTTAGCCTGGGCAGCGGCAATATGCCAGCCCGCAAAGTTGCTGGACCCGATATAATCGGCTTTGCCCTGGGAGACCAGAATTTCAAAAGCGCCCCACAGCTCGTCCCAAGAGACTATCCGGTCGATATGATGCATTTGATACAGCTCAATGTGATCCGTCTGCAGACGTTTCAGTGAGCCTTCGAAATGACGTCTGATCTTGTAAGCTGACAAACCTGCACCTGAATTGGGACCGTCCTGCTCGTCGAACATGTCACCGTAGACTTTGGTAGCCAGAACAACCTTCTCGCGCCGGCCGCCTCCCTGCTGAAACCATCGGCCGATAATTTCTTCTGTCCAGCCGCGCCGGTCATTGCCGCCGTATACATTGGCTGTATCAAAAAAGTTGATGCCCGCATCCAAGGCGGCGTCCATAATTCTGAAGGCTTCCTTTTCCTCGGTTTCCGGACCGAAATTCATGGTGCCCAGACATAGTTGGCTGACCTTTAAACCGGATTTTCCTAAATAACTGTATTTCACTCGCATTTCCTCCCTTTCATTCCTGATTGGTTGTCTGCTGCAAGATCACTATATACCTTAGAGTCTACTGTAAGGCAAGCCATATTAGCAGTCATTATCCGGAAAGAGGACTTCTCCCGACTTCAGCTGAATCTCCACAATTTCCTGCAGTGTGTTAGATAGCTCTCCTGGCGGATACGGCTTCGTCAGATAGGTCTTTACGTTCTCAAGCATACTTTTATCCGTCTTGTCCAGCGCCGAGGAGATCACAATCGGCACCTGTTCGGTCCGGGGGTCATTTTTGAGCATACGGATGAGATCCCACCCGTCCAGCTCCACTCCCAGCATCAGATCTACGACAATAGCCACAAAAGATGACTTCAGCGCCTGGTCGAATGCTTTTTGCGGATGGTAATGATGGGTGACCCGGAAGCCCTTGCCCTTCAGCTCTTCCGAGAGCAGCAGCGACAGGCTGTAATCATCTTCAACAATCATTACATTGGGCTTCTGTTCCTTATCAGCGCCCCACTTGGCGGACTCTTCCAAATGCCTGCTGTCTTCTGCAAACTCCATAGGCAAGCTGAACCAAACGGTAGTGCCTTCACCCTCCACCGACTCGATGCCGATGGCCCCTTTGTGCTTTTCAATAATTTCCTTGCAGATCGCAAGCCCCAGTCCGGTTCCTCCGATACGCTTGGATGCGCTGTTATCCACTCTTCTGAATTTCTGGAACAGCTGGCCAATCTGATTCTTGGGAATACCCAGCCCCTGATCCTGGACCCGCACTATAATCCGGTTCGGCTCATTGTGGAGCAGCACCTTGACTTCATGGCTTCCCGGTGAGAATTTGATGGCATTGCTCAGCAGATTGGTGAGCACCTGGACGATCTTGTCCTTGTCAACAGCCACCTCATCAAGTACCGCGTCGTCTTCCAAAAGGATATGATGAGTGCTGCTGAGCTTATATTGGTCAATAACGCCGAGCACAATTTCACTCAGGTGTGCCGGTTCGACATTATACTGCTGTGTCCCCGATTCCATTCGCTGCAGATCCAGAAAGTCATTAATCAGCTCGGTCAGACGTTTTGCTTCCTTGTGAATCGTCTCCAGATATTTCAGCTGCTTCTCCGGCTTCATGGTTTTGGACAGCAGCAGCTCGGTGAAGCCAAGAACACTGGACAGCGGAGTCCGCAGTTCATGGCTGACCGTGCTGACCAGTTCAGACTTCATCAGGTCGAGCTCATATTCACGTGTGATATCGCGGTGAACGAACAGCGTACCGATCCGGTCTTCACGGCGGAGGACGGGAATTGCATAGACATCGACATGCTGAATCTCCTCGGTGCCCAGCGAATATTTCATCGTGCTGGAATCCATAGCCGATTCCGATATCGCATGCTCGTAGAATTGCCGTAGCTCTGCAGATTCATTGGACTTGCCGGTGAATGCTTCCAGCCAATCCTCCGCAGGAACCAGCGAACCCTCGGTCCAATCGTTATAGCGGAACAGCTCACTGAGCGCCTTGTTGATATGCTGCATTACGCCTTCGGTATTGACGAACTGGATACCCTCATTGACATTGTTGACGATATCCCGGTTCAGCTTGCGCCCATGTTCGATTTCCTCATACATCATGAGCCGCTCGATCGCCAGCGCCACCCGGCTCATCAGCCCCTGGATCTCGCTGAGTTCTTCTTCGGTAAAGGTACGGCCGATCCGGCTGCCGCAGAAGACCGCCAGAATCTCATTACTGCTGCCCACTACCGAAGTGTATAGATCATAACAGTAGACTTCGTCAGGAGAGATGCCCTGTTCCCGCGGCGAGCCTACTCTTTTGATAATATAGGATTGCTCTTCTCCCAGGCGGTGCAGAATTTCGGAATGGTGATGATCGAGGTACCGCTCCACATTCGCTTGCGGCACGCCTTTGACAACGGTAATCTTATCCTGAACAAGCAGAAACAGACTCGAATCAAAATCATAGATCTGATTCATGAACCCGCTGAATTTCTCGGCAAATTCTTGTTTGTCCAGCGTGTAGGTAAGCTCATGATTCAACCGGTTATAACGCTCCAGCATGAAGGTAGTCTGCTCCGTATTCTGGAGGGTAACCGCCAGCTGCTGCTGCACACTTTTCAGGGAGGTGATGTTGTTCGCGATGAGAATATATTGGTAAACCTTGCCCTCATCGTTCAAATAAGGCATGACCGTCATATGGAGCCATATAGACTCCGGGCCATCCTTCACCAGAACTTCAATTTCCCCGCTCCAGTTTCCGCCGGTCGATAATTTACTGATAATCTGCTCCATCTGGGGGGAAGTCATATTCAGCAGTTCGAATAGCCGGAAAGGGTAGCCTATAATCTCGGAATTTCTGTAGCCTGTATAGCTGCTAAGATTGTTATTCGCATAAGTGAACAGCCCTTTATCCGACAGAATGCCGACAGCTGAGGTCTGATCGAGCGCCTTCATCATGCTTTCAATTTCGCTTAAAGAACGCTCCAGCTTGAACTGCTGGTCCTGAAGCTCATCCTGCTGGGCATATAGCTCCTCGTTCTGCATCGTCAATTCTTCTTCCTTGTCCTGGATGCTGTGGGCCATGTTCAGGAATGCCTCGTACAAGCGTCCAATCTCATCCTGCTTTTCCAGTTTTCCGAGCAGAACCTCCTCACCTGCAGCAAGTGAATGGGTAGCCTCCTCCAGCCGGACAATCGGATCAATCAGAATCTTCAGCCCCCGCCAGATCATTAAGGTAAAGAACAGTAACAAAAAGGCGCAGATGCCGAAGGCCGCAACGGTATAGCTATCAGCTCTTAGGATAGAACGGTCTGCCATATCACTTAGCTGCTGATCTGAGCTCTCCTTGAAGGCCTTCGTATAGGCGAGAAAATCATTCAGGGACTTCGTACTGCCGCTCTGCGAAAGGGTTCGGATCCCTTCATAGTCATCATTTCCGACCAGTCGCATTACCTTTGGCAGCGTTTGACTCTTATAATTCGTATAAAAAGCGGATAAAGCGTCCCGATACTCCGCCTCTTCCGGTGACAGATTCAGCCCGGCGTATTGATCCAGAATACCGTCCAGATTCTCAAGTGCCGTATTCAGCAGACCCAGCTCACTGGTGCTCTTCAAGGCGATATACCCTCTGGCCCGGAAAAACACTTCATTCAGCGTCCCGGCCAGCCCATCTATGATATTCGCTTTGGTCTGCAGGACTTCCCGTTCCGTCTTCAGTCTGCTCTGCTGGGTATTAATATATAAGAAGAGGACACTCACTGTCAGGACAATGAGCACGAATAACAGCGTAATAATCCGGTAATATTTGGTTTTGATGCTGGTATTAGAGCGCTTCGTTGTTCTCACTGAGAATGCCCTCCACAATCTGCAGGAGCTCCATAGGGCTGAAAGGCTTCGGCATAAAATAGCGGGCGCCGGCCTCGCGGGCTTTACTGCGGTCGTTCTCCTGCGCCTTGGCGGTCAGCATCAGAATAGGCATGGCGTTTTTTTGTTCTTTTTCCAGCGCCTCCAGAACTTCAATTCCGGTCATCTCGGGCATCATATAATCCAGAATGACCAGATCATACAGCTCTTCCGAGAGCTTGGCCAGTGCTTCGGCGCCATTCTCGGCAGTATGGATCTCCACATTCTCCAGATCCTCCAGCGTATCTTCAATCAGCATACGCAGGACCTCTTCATCATCGACTACAAGTATTTTTTGCATTCAATCCTCACCCTTCTGTTCCTCCTGATGTTGTGTAGGCTTCTGTTCTAGAACAGAAATCTGTGGGCCAACCGCTCTATACGGGTCAACAGCTCCGGCAGATGAAACGGCTTCACTACATAATCATCGGCTCCCATCTGCAAAGCATGAATAATATCGCGCTGGTTATTCCTTCCTGTCAGCATGATTACCAGAATATTCACTTCCGGGTAGTTGCTGCGAATCCGTTCCAGAACCTCCAGACCATCCAGCTCCGGCATGATTCCATCCAGCAAAATAATATATTTTCCGCCTTGCGCATACCAGTCTGATTCCAGAAACAGCGGACCGCTGGCATAGCTGCTGACCTTCACAGAGTCGATACCAGCCGGGTCCCAGGATGAAAAATGATGAGTCACAATCCGCCGGATCAGCGCATCGTCGTCCACAACAATCACATTCAGCAGGGATTCGGCTTTGCCTGTGTCCAGCTTGTCTGTATACAGGGTGGTCCGGTTCCGTCCCGTATTCTTGCTGACGTAAAGCGCCTGGTCCGCTTCCCCGATCAGTCTGTCCGGTTCATTCACTTCCTCTCGGACCTCCGTAATGCCGCCGGAGAAGGTCACTTGAAACTCCTCTTTTTTCGCGGTAAAGGTTCTTGCAGCAAGCTGCTGCTGGATCCGGTCCACGACCAGCAATGCAGAAGCTGCATCCGTATTCGGCATGAACAAGGCAAACTCTTCCCCTCCGAAGCGGCAAAAGGTATCTTCTACCCGAATCGAATGGCGCACGACTTCAGAAAAGGTCTGCAGCACTTCATCACCGATCAGGTGGCCGTATGTGTCATTCACCAGCTTGAAATGATCAAGGTCCATAAGGGCCAATGAAAATAACCGGCCGGTCCGGCGGAAATCGGATACCAGCTGCTTCATGGTCTGGTTGAAATATCTGCGGTTGAACGCTCCGGTCAGCTCATCTACGATAATCGATTCCTGCCATTCGCGCTTCAGTTCAAAACGGTTCTTAATCAGTACCAGGAATAAATCGATATCCAGCGGCTTCGGCATATAATCCATCACACCCAGTGAGTAGGCATACATCTGAATATCCTTGCCGTACTCACCGCTGACGATAATAATGGGAATCCGCTCTTTCTTTGCCTTACCGATGATTTGCTTCAGCACATCAATCCCGCTTTGGTCCGGGAGCAGGATATCGAGCAGAATCAGATCCGGTTTGCCCTCGTAAAATATCTTCAATCCGCGTTCGGCGGATAAGGCAATACTCACATAATAGGACTGCTTCTCCAGGGATTCCCGCAAAAAAGCAACCAGTTCTACATCGTCATCAATGATCAGAATTTCTTGTTGGATCGGCATCCCGTGAACATGCCCTGACTCCTGCGAACGGGAGCCCAGCGGCCCCACATCTGTATCCATTTCGTCGCCAAAAAGCTCCAGAAGAGGGTACAGATAATCTCCCCACTCCTCTTCCGGCCAGCTGCGGTGGATATCCTCCGAGAAATAGAGTAGTGTGCTGTCTGCCAGCTTCTCGACTTTGATAAGGCCTACGGTTCCGGCGGTCCCCTTCAAATTATGAAGGAAACGGTAAATATCCTTTTCACTTACGAATTCTTGTTCAGACCATGTTTGGACGGTTTGTCTGGTACGCTGCTCGACCAGCTCTTTGTATTTTCTCGTTGTCATCTTAACTCCTTCGAGCTGCTAATATATACAAGCCAGTAATCATAGCTTCTTAACTCTGTCAACTGTATTCTATGTAAAATGAGGCTTAAGATCAAATCTGTAAGCAGATGGACAAAAAAACTTCGGTTGTCGATTCCCCTTTCCTTTGCCATAATAATTGAAACGGTTCATTCCATTAAAGCGGCGGATGGACAAAGCACCAGATAAATATTAAATAAATAATAGGAGGCTTTTTCATTGAAGGGGATTATCACAGTACTGGGTAAAGACAAAGTTGGAATTATTGCAAAGGTATGCACCTATCTCGCAGGCCATAATTTGAACATTTTGGACATTTCACAGACGATTGTACAGGATTATTTCAACATGATGATGATCGTGGATATTTCCGCGCCTAGCAAATCTTTTGAAGAGATTGTGGAAGATCTGCAGCATGTGGGCGAAGAGATCGGTGTGGAAATTAAGCTCCAGCATGAAGATATCTTTAATATTATGCACCGGATTTAAGACGGCTGAGGACAATAGATGTGAATATAATTTAAGGAGTTAAACCTATGATTTCAATTGGCGAAGTGCAGGAAACGAATAAAATGATCCGGGAAATGAATCTGGATGTCCGTACGATCACAATGGGGATCAGTCTCATGGATTGTGCCCACACAGATATGCGCGTGTTCAACCAAAATGTCTACGACAAAATCACCCGCTCCGCTGAGAAGCTGGTTAAGACCGGTGAGGATCTGGAACGGCAATTCGGGGTACCCATCGTCAACAAGCGGATTTCGGTGACCCCGATCTCTATCGCTGCTGGCGCCATTCATACCGACACCTATGTGCCGGTGGCCGAAATTCTGGACAAGGCTGCAAAAGAGGTCGGTGTAAACTTCATCGGCGGCTTCTCGGCTCTTGTCCAGAAGGGCTGTACCAAAGGTGACCGGATTCTGATCGACAGTATTCCTGAAGCGCTGGCAGTTACGGAAAGAGTCTGCTCCTCCGTGAATGTCGGCTCCTCGCGCAGCGGGATCAATATGGACGCAGTGAAGCTGATGGGCGATATTATTCTTCAGACTGCGGAACGTACCAAGGACCGCGATTCCATCGGTTGTGCCAAGCTGGTGGTCTTCTGCAATGCGGTTGAGGACAACCCGTTCATGGCTGGTGCGTTCCACGGGGTCGGTGAACGCGAATGTGTAATCAACGTAGGTGTCAGCGGTCCGGGTGTAATCAAGCGGGCACTGGAGGAAGTGAAGGGCCATGACTTCGAGACTCTTTGCGAGACGATCAAGCGGACCGCCTTCAAGGTTACCCGTGTGGGGCAGCTGGTAGCCCAGGAAGCGTCCAAACGGTTGAACGTACCTTTTGGCATTATCGATCTGTCCCTGGCACCCACTCCGCTGATCGGTGATTCTATCGCCGAGATCTTCCAGGTCATGGGGCTGGAGGAAGCGGGAGCACCCGGCACAACAGCCGCGCTCGCCATTCTGAATGACAATGTCAAGAAAGGCGGCGTTATGGCTTCCTCCTACGTCGGAGGACTCAGTGGCGCCTTTATCCCGGTCAGTGAAGACCATGGCATGATTCAGGCGGTGCAGCGCGGCGCGCTGACGCTGGAGAAGCTGGAAGCGATGACCTGCGTCTGCTCGGTCGGGCTCGATATGATTGCTATTCCGGGCAGCACCAGCAAAGAAACCATTGCAGGCATCATTGCTGACGAAGCCGCTATCGGCATGGTCAACAACAAGACTACAGCGGTCCGCGTGATTCCGGTCATCGGCAAGGAAGTCGGCGAAATGGTTGAATTCGGCGGGCTGCTCGGCTATGCGCCAGTTATGGCTGTGAACAAGTTCGACTGCTCGGGGTTCGTGAACCGGGGCGGCCGTATCCCCGCTCCAATACACAGCTTCAAGAACTAGATCCATGAAGAAGCGCCGCCTGCCCGGGCAACGGGGAGACGGCGCTTTTTTTTGACCTGACGTTAATGGAGAAGCCTCCAATGCTCATGTTTATCACAGGCTTCTATGGATACCGGTTAAATATGACCCAGCTTGCTGGCAGCCATCATCAGATATAATTCCTGAATCTGCTCTCCACTCTTGTCCAGTGCCAGGCAAAGTACTGCTCTAACCACTCCCTGCTGCCTGAACACAAGATTCTGCTCACCGTTGATCCAGTCTATATCAATTTCCCATTCGCGCATCTGTTTCAGTACCCGCCGTGAGGTCAGCAGAGCCAGCACGCCCTTACGTCCTGCCATAGGCCTAAGAATGGTATGCACTTCCTGCCCGCCTCCATCGCCGATAAGTACCGGTTGCTCGGCCAGCAGCTCAAGCATTCCGTGAACATCATATGCAGTAAATGCCGCTGTGAACCTTCGCAGCAGCTGTTCTCTTGAAGCACCATTGCCGGCATCCGGTTGTGGTGCCGAAGACGGTCTGGCTTGAAGCGTCCGCTTCGCCCGGCTAAAGATTTGCCGGCAGTTGCTCTCGGATTTGCCGAGCATTTCTGCTATGGCATCATATTCGTACTGAAAAGCCTCTCTCAGCACAAATACAGCTCTTTCGGTTGGTGTTAAACGCTCCAGCAGCACCAGAAAA
Source organism: Paenibacillus sp. 22594 (assembly GCF_052044425.1). NCBI lineage: Bacteria > Bacillati > Bacillota > Bacilli > Caryophanales > Paenibacillaceae > Paenibacillus > Paenibacillus sp. 22594. Next base: position 846,302 of record NZ_JBQENA010000002.1, on the reverse strand, counting down.
GCATAAGACAGCGTATCCTTCCGTTCCGCTGACGCTTCGGGCCCGTCATCAGCCTCACTTACCGGCTCCGGCAGCCACTCGCCAACATATGTCTCCCTGCGGCTGCGCGCCGAGCCAAGCATATTCAGGCAGCGGTTAGTGATGCCCTTGGCCACATAAGCCTTTATATTTTGAATACCGCCGGGTTCCCGGCGCTGCAGCTCTGCAAAGCAGTCCTGTACGGCATCCTCCGCATCGGCTACGGTTCCGAGCATTCTGTAAGCAATTGAGAAGGCGTAACGATAATAACTGCGGTACAGCTCCTCCATGCGGCTCCCCCCTATGGTCTCCGGACCCGTTCGAATACCCGCCTTGCTTCCCAGGTCTTTCACTGCTGTCCCTCCAGTGCTTAATGACTCGCCGCTTCTATTTTAATTAAAACAGCCCGGATACATTCCGGTAGAAATCGCGATCCGGTTCCAGTTGTTGATCGTATTGATCGCCAGAATCCAGTCCACATATTCCTCCTGGCTGAAGTGTTCCATAACCTTGTCGTACAGTGCCACGGGAACACCCCCTTGACTGATAAGGGTAACGGCCTCAGCAAACTCAAGCAGCACCTTTTCCTTTTCTGTAAACAGCGGAACCTCATGCCATACACTAAGCAGTAAAATATGGTCTGCATAATCGCCCAGCTTCATTAAGTCCTTGGCGTGCATATCCAGACAGAAGGCGCAGCCGTTGATCTGGGAGACCCGTATTTTCACTAATTCATATAATACCTTATCCTGGATCCGCCCGCCCGCATGCTGCTCCATTGCCATCATTGCCCGAAAAGCCTGTTCATTTGCCGCTCTGTAATTAAATCTTAAACTCATTCTAATCGCCTCCATAATGTGTGTACATAATGAAGACAATGTGGCGTGATGATTTGTGACAAACCGCTCCAAACACATAAAAATCAACCATGTAGTGCCCTAGCGGTGCTTTCAAAAATCCACTATATAAATTAAACTAACAAGCAGATTTCTTGATTGTATACCGTTTATAACGGGTGAAATCCGCAGACAAAGGCGGTCGCTATCGCTCCTCCAGTTCCAAACTTCTCTTCCGCCACTTCTCCCTCAATAGGTGAGCCTAAGTTGACGTACTAGGAAAAGCCTCCCGGCCTGACTCAGGCTGGAAGGCTTTTGCTTAAATATGACTTACGAAATGAGCATCCCAGTACTGCAGTATCAGGCTGCCAGAATATCAGACCGCGGCATTCTTTGCCCTCTTGGCTTTTTTGATCGTGATCATCCGCCAGCCAGTCAGCAGTGCCGAAACTAGACAGATGGCTGACGAAGTCATGAACACGACATGCATGCCGGAGAGGAAAATATCCGGACGGTCCGGAATCAGGCCGGTTACCCGGTAGCCCGCTTTGCTGCTCATTACATTAAAGAGTATGGTCGTGGCGATGGTGATCCCGACCACCATACCCACATTACGGACCAGCGAGTTGACGCTGCCTGCCGAGCCCAGCTGGGTTCGCGGCACTTTGGACATAATCAGCGAGTTGTTGGGCGACTGGAACAGACCACTGCCGATTCCTAGCATGGCGATCCACACACCCACCAGGGCTACCGCGCTACCGTCATGCAGACGGGCTAGGCCGAATTGAGCGATGACCATCACAATCAGTCCGGCGAAGGTCAGGAACTCTGAACCTATTTTATCGGACAAGGCCCCGCTCAGCGGAGCTACAACGACCATGGAAATCGGGAACAGCATGAGCAGGAAGCCGGCATAGAATGGTGACAGGTTCAGCATGTTCTGCGCATAGAACGGGGCAATAATGTTAAAGCAGAAGTTCGCCACGAATACCAGAAACGCACACAGGATGCTGAGTGAAAATAAGGGGTTCTTGAACAGCGACAGCTGCAGGAGCGGCTGGGTCCGGCGCAGCTCCACAATAATAAACGCAAGAAAGGCAGCGGCAGCGGCAATCAGTGCCGAGAGAATCCGGCTGTCGCCATACCCGAGCTGCTGTCCAAGCAGCAGACCTGCGAATAAGGACACTATGAATATGGCGAACAGGAGGCTACCGGGCAGATCAATTCTGGATTTTACCCGGATCAGATCCTTCGGAAGGACCTTCCACCCAAGCACAATAGCGATTAGGCCAATCGGAACATTCACCCAGAAAATATATTCCCAACCCAATGCCGAGACAATAATCCCGCCCAGGCTGGGACCTGCTATACTGCCGAGCGAAACGAAGGTCCCGATCAACCCGAGCGCTTTGCCGCGCTCCGTGGCCGGGAAAATGTCCGTGACAATCCCCTGGCTGTTAGCCATGGTCATTGAAGCTCCAATTGCCTGAATGACCCGGGAAGCGATCAGAAACGGCAGGCTTGCACTCAGGCCGCAGAGCAGTGATCCGATGATGAAGATAACGGTTCCGATTTTGAAAATCCGGATCTTGCCGGCGATATCCCCCAGCTTTCCGAAGAACAATATGGCTGCGCAAATCGCCATCAAATAACCGGTTGTAACCCACTCGACCTGTGCCATCGGCAGCTGCAGCTTCTTTACGAGCACCGGCAAGGCAATATTCACAATGCTTCCGTCAAGCGTGGACATAAAGGTGAACAAATTCAGAACGATTAATATTATCCAGCGCTTCTTCTGAACCGCCGCATCCTCCTGATAGGTTGCACTGATTGTACTCAACTAAAACACCCTCTTCGAACATTTTTCGCTATATAGTTGCGTCCGCAACAATTTGATCTTTCCTAGTGTACCCCAATTTAGTTGCATGCGCAACTATATTAATGTACTATCAAGTGGAAACGACTTCGCCGTCCTTATAAGGGACGGAATCCGTTTCAGCGAGAAATAGAAGGATGATTTATAGCGTGAAACCTATAAATCCTTATATTTTTGAGTTGAGCCTGCTGACTGCAGGATATTGACCAAAGAGGTGTGCATGTTGAATTTGAAAAGAGAACCCATCGGCAAGCTGATCTCCCAGCTTCATCGCCAGCACCAAAAGTGGCTGGTCAAAGAACTGTTGCCTTATGGCATCGGCAGCGGCGGGCAGCATAGCTTTTTGAAGCTGATTCTGAATCATCCTGGCATCACACAGGATCAAATGACAAGTGAAATGAAATTCGATAAAGCCACTACCGCCCGCTCAGTGAAGCTGCTTGAGGAAGCCGGATACATTGAGCGCAGAACAGATCCCACAGACCGGCGTTCCTCCCTGCTCTATCCGACAGCCAAGGCAGTGGAGTTCGCCCCGGTTCTGCAATCGATCCTGGCAGAGCTGAACCGCAAGCTTACCCTCGACTTCACTGAGGATGAGGTAGACCAGCTCGTTATTTTACTGCAAAAGGTCTATAAAAATTCAGAGAAACTCTGAACGCAAGTGCAAGCAACGTCAGCGCCGCATCATGAGTATTGCTACAGGCCGGAATCCTCCTTATAGGGGACTCCGGCCTGTGCTTCTGCTACGGGATACCATACTTCAGTGTTCAGTCCCTCCAACGTCAATTAACGGATTGGTGCCGAATGTCGCTACCGGCTCGTGGAAGTGCTGCCCGCAAGCTGCGTAACCTCTTGGGTTATGGCCTCTCCGCCCATACGTTTCCACTTGGCTACAAAGAGGTCAAAATCACTGAGGGGCGAATCACCCACGATGATATTCAGGAAGGTTTCGCTCTCCAGCTTCTGCAGTTCAGGCCACTTACTCCGCATATGCAGTGTGCTTCCGTAATAGACACTGCGTACTCTCTCGATCGCTGTCGTGGACAATACAGCGACTCCGTATTTATAGGCATTTGCCGCTTTCCAGCCCTCCAAATTTTTTTTGGGCTGCTCCTCCTCTGCAAGCCAGTGCTCATAGAGCAGTCTGGTGTCTGGGTCTAGTGAATCCGGATCGATCTTGCCGTGAACCGCCTGCTGCACATCCGCATAATGCTTCTCGATAGCGTCTGCATAATCAATCAGCAGATCGAACGGGTAATACGCCCGGGGCTGAATGCCGGTCTGCGCCGAGAAATCATCCAGACTTCGAACCGCATCCTCATTCGGATCTCTTCTTCGCTCCAGCCGGGTGAAGGCATTCAGCAGCTTCACTACGGCTTCGGGATGCTCATAACCCTTGCGGACCACCAGATAGCGGTCGGTGACCGGGGCCATATGGGTCACAAATTTGCCGGATGCATCCAGCGGGGCGGCATAGGCCCGCCACTCCGCCTTGGTATCCGCAGCGACTGCCTCCGATAGCGGATAATAAGGCATCCACCACGGGCCGAAGAACATCCCCGCTTTGCCGGAAATGATCGGTTCCTGCGTCTCCTTATACAAGGCAAAGTCAGGATCAATGAGTCCCCGCTTGTACCAGTCGGCCAGCTTGCCCAGTGCCTCCTTGGTCTCCGGCGTAATCGAACCATAAACAATATGACCCTTGCTATCCTTGATCCAATTGGTGGGAAAAGCATGAAATGCGCTGAATAGGGTATCTAAGCCGTTAACATGGGGTTTTGTGCCGTACACGATATTGTTATAGGCACTTAACCCTACGGTGTCCCGCTTGCCGTTTCCGTCCGGGTCTTTCTCGATAAATGCCTTGGCAATGGCTTCAATATCCGAAAAGGTACGCGGAGCCGGCAGCTCCACCTTGTCCAGCCAATCCTGACGGACCCACAGCAGGGACGGCGAATCCGCATTAATCGCCACGTTGGGCAGACCGTACAGCCTGCCGTTCCGGGATGCATCCCCAAGCGCTTCGCCTTGGGTGGAATCATACATATCCTTGATCAGCTCGGAAGCATACTCCTTGTAAATTTCGGTCAGATCCGCAATCATATCGCTGTCCATCAGCGTTTTGAGCTGGTCCCTGTCGACCACCATCGCATCCGGGAGATCGTTGCTGTCGATCGCCAGCTGTGCTTTTTGCGTAAAAGTTTCTTCACCCTTCGCTTCCCAGGAATGAATGATCTTGATATTCGTCAGATTCTCCAAATAACGTGAAATCGGATTATTGTCATTGCTGTCTCCCGTATTGAGCCGGGAATCGGGTACTTTGAAGCCAATCCGCATCATTACCGGATTCTCATATCTCCCGTAAGCAGCCGCATCTGCATGATTTGCCGGATTTGCAGCGCTTGCTGAGCCGGCAACCGGCATACCGCCTCCCCGGCAAGCCGTCAGGGAGAGCAGAGCCACGGCAGCAAGAACATATTTCACCAATCTCCTCACCTCTCCATCGCCTCCGCACGATATTCGCTTGGCAGCTTGCCGACATGTTCACGGAATAGCCTGCTGAAGTAGCGGTCATCCTCAAATCCAGATTTGCCTGCGATTTCACATACCGGATAATGGGTCTCCAGCAGAAGAGTTTTGGCCAATTCCAGACGCATGCTTCGCAGGCTCTCTCCAAAAGTCTCCCCGGCAAAACGGGCAAAACACTGGCTGAAGTAGCCTCTGCTCATATTGATCTCGGTGGCTACATCCCCTTGGTTGATTTTATCTCCTGCATGGGCTCTCATGAAGCGGACTGCACGAATCAGACAGAACATGACCTCTTTGCTCAGTCCGAGCTCAAGCATCCGCCGCTGGACACACCCGGAGAACTGCCGGAGCCAGTTTTTCCATTGATACCAGTTCAAGTTCCCGTTAACCGAGGTTTCCAGTTGGTCTGATTCGTCTGCCTTCAGGATCAGTTGGCTCCAGTCCTGGAGCAGCGATTGGCTGAATGCCGTAATCTGATCATGCCCCGGCTGCCGCTGCTGCACCCTGGAGGTGAACACTTCCCAAGCTTCACGGTCCAGCGTCCATCTAAGATTCAGCCCTTCTGCCAAAATCTCTTCTCCTGCGGGATGCCGCCCACCGGCCATTCGCTTCAGCTCACCAAAGTTCAGTCGGGCAGGCTCCTCCGCCCCGCTGTAATAAAAAAGCGCTTGCCGCAGCGTCTTGCCCAGCACATCCTCAACTTCCTGAATCTGCCGGTCTCTCAGCCCGTTAACCAGCGCCGCCCGCCATCGTCCGCCTAGTACCCTTGTGAACTCCAGACAGGCTTCATCCACTGTAAAACGGCTGAGCAACGGGGTCATCCACATGTCCTGAATAGCGATCAGCGGATTATTCTTCGTTACTGCAAGCCGAAACAGTTCTTCTTCATTACCACCCTGCAGCCGTGGAAGATAGATTAGCGCCAGGTCAGCGGCCACCACCCGGCCCTCTCCACGTGCCAGCAGTTCCCGCGTGCTGTCTTCCCATTTCACGCGCTCAACCAGCCGGCGGATGGTCTCATCGGCATTTTCCACTTCCAGCAGGGTTTTGACAATGTAATCAACGGCTCCGAGGCGCAGTGCCTCCTGCACATAATCAAATTCATGATGGCAGGTCAGCACCACACAGCGAATAGCCGGAAAGCGCTGGCGCACTTGCCGAATCAGCTCAAAGCCGGACATACCGGGCATGGTCAGATCGACAAATAAAAGGTCTGCCTCCTGCTCCAGGAGCAGTGACAAGGCGGCGTTGCCGTCACCGGCTTCGCCGACGATCACCACCCCGAAGGACGACCAGTCAATCAGCGAGATGAAGCCTTTGCGCACCAGGCGCTCGTCATCGACTACAACAGCTTTAATCATCGAAGTCCTCCTTGCCTTTAATGGGAATGATAATGGTGATGGTGGTTCCTTCCCCTACTGCACTGTGAATCTGCAGGGTCATCCGCTCTCCGTAATACGTCCTCAGCATACGCATGACGTAGGAGAAGCCAATCCCAAGCCCGCGCTTCCCAACATCTCCGTCGGCCAGCAGCTCCCCGATCTGGACCTCATCCATGCCTGTTCCGTTATCCCTGACACACAGCTGCACTTCCCCCGGACCATGGGCCGTAATAATGACATCTACCCTGCCGTTGTCGCTGAGTCCATGATAGATCGAGTTTTCGACCAGAGGCTGGAGCAGAAAGCGCGGAACCGCTGCACCCAGCACTTCTTCATCTGCCTGCACATTGAATTCAAACTCATAATCGTAACGGATGCGTTGTAGCTCCATATAATTACGGATAGCTTCTATCTCTTCGCCAATCGTGACAATGATACTCTGTTTGCCAAGGTTATAATGGAGCACCTTCACCAGCAGCGTGACCAGCTTGTCGATCTCCTTCTGGCCGTTCAGCCGTGCAAGCCATTGCACTGTATTCAGTGTGTTATGAAGAAAATGAGGGTTGATCTGGCTCAGCAGCTTCTCGATTTCAAATTGGCTTTTCTGCTTCTCATTGCGGGCTACAGCCAGAATCAGCTCGTTGACCTGATCCTTCATCTGCTGAAAGTTCGTCAGCACAAAGTCGAACTCCTCGACATTGGTGAAGGCTACCGGAGCCGTTACATTCTCCGCCATACGGATAATTTCAAGGTTCACCTTACGTAATGGGCCATAGATCCTTCTCCAGATCAGCCAGGCCAGCATTCCGGCAAACAGCAGCGTTAACAGGGCGAGCAGAATCATTTTGTAGAACCAGGTATAAATTTCGCTGTTAAATACTGATTTCTTAACGACAGCTACAAGCTTCCACCCTTGCGGACTCTCGTAACGGAACAGATGATAGCCATCAAGCTCCTCATGGGCAGCCTCTGTGCTTGTGCCAGCAGCATCCACAACCCGTGCAGGCACTTGGCCGTCAATGATATTCGTAGCCGTGCCATCCTGGTTGACGAGCAGATGATTCACCTGCATCCCGTAAGCCTGCGGATTAAAAATTTTGCGCAGCAGACTGTAGTTCGTCTCCAGATAAACGTACAGATCATGCTGGCCGTTCACCCGGACGATTCTCCGCTCCGAAAAAACAACATTGTCGCCAACCGCATACATCGTCCCGTGGGGCCCGTAATAATCAGCCCCGTTGTAACGCATAAAGGATGGGAGCCGGCTGATATCAAAATTCCGCCTTGTGCTCATATTGGTGAACAGCACCGGGTCCTCGCTGCCTGGCATAATATAGGCTGTCAGACCGATGTAGGGATTGGTGAAGTTCACGAGATTGATCTTCTCATTGATGGAATTCATGATCTGGGATTTGCGGTAGATCTGCTTCTCCTCCAGAAAGGACGACATCTCTGCTACGATTTGACCGTCCAGCGCAAACTGCTTAGAGGCGAAATCCAAATTATCGATGGCATTCTCCAGGCTGAGCGCTTCCTGCCGCAGACTTGCGCTGATACCGCTGCCGATTTTGCCGGAAAGAATGGAATAGATCGAAGTATACGAGACTATTCCGACAATGAGCAGCGGCAGCAGTGTTCCGACCAGCAGGTAGATTACTAAGGTCATCCGCAGGGAATGGCTTGCCGGAGCATGCCTACCAGCGTTCCTTTTGAGCATCCGCACGTCCTTTTTCTCCTCCAATGAAAGCGTTTTATCCAATACTGATAGAATACCAGATTTACGCTAACTCGAACAGAATAAGGCAGAGCAGCTTTATCACCGCCCTGCCTTGCTCCTATTTGTCAGAATGGCTTATTTTACACTTTTACGGGCCTCAAACAGCTCCTGTGCTTTCTTGACGGAGAAGTCCATCACATCGGCATAGCCTAATCCGTTCACTTTGTCATGCATTTCTTTGTTCAGTTTGTCGAATTCAGCCTGGTTCTTGGCAAAGACCATTTTCCAGGAAATTTGCTGAATCACCGTACCGATTTGCTTATTCTTCTGTTCCAACGTTTTATCCATCGTCAACGGTTCTTTCCCGGTGAAGCCCTGAGGGGCAACGGCAAGTAGATTATTTTTCTCAAAATATTCCTTCGCCGTCAGCACGCCCATCTTTGCTCTCCAGTCACTGTCCAGCTTCGACGGGTTGCGTTCCAGGGATGTTTTCCACAAATTATGGTCAAAAGGCTCACTGGTCTGCGGATTCACCATGGCCGGAACCACGAACGAGAAGTTCATCTGATTTGAGCCGTAGTAGTAGTCCCCGCCGCCATATTCATCCGGAACCTTGGTGTTCTGCTGATCCGCATACGCCTTCCAGCCGAAGTCAGTAACGACCGGCTTGCCGCTGCTGTCGATATCCCAGGTCAGTCCCTTCGGTCCGTTCGGTACCGCCGTTCCGCTGCCTGCCGAGATCATCGCGCCTTCCGGTGTGTACATCCAGTTGATAAATTCCATAATCCGCGCCGGGTCCTTGGCCTTCGCGCCGATGGAAATGATTCCGTTGCCGCCATAGACATTGAAGCCTGTGGAATACATCAGTTCATCCTTGAACGGTACAAGAGCGAAGCCCTTGCCTTCCGCCGTTCTTTCCGGTGTATTGTAGTTGGCAGCACCCAGCCACGGGAACCAGGAGAAGAGCAGACGGCCATCCTTGTACTTGGCAACCACATCATCAAATTTCTGTGTCAGCGAATCGGGATCAAGCAGTCCCATCTGATTGGCCTCAAAATACAGCTTGAGCGATTTCATATACCAGCTGTCGTCGGAGAGGAAATCATAATATTTCTCTTCATCCGCTTTGACATATAGGGCAGTGTCAGGAATTTCATCATAGCCCATCATATTGGCGAACTGTTTCGCCAGTGTCATTTTATAGTTGCCGTCCCAGTCGGACCAGAGCGAGAACGCATAGGTTTTTTTACCCAGCTCATTCTTGGGTTCCAGCTCCTGCATCTTCTTCAGCACCGGCAGATAGTCCTCGATCTTGCTGATTTCCGGAGCTCCGATTTGCTGATACAGATCCCAGCGCAGGTCCGGTCCCCAGGTCATATCCTTGCCCTCGGAAGGTCCAGACGGGTTCGTCGCCACACTGTTTCCCATCCCGTAGACCGCGTTGCCGCCGCCAAAAGCAACCTTTGCTTTCTCAATGGCTTTGGGAAATTGCTTCGCAATATCCGGGGCGTACTTGTCGAGCAGCCCGTCCTTGGTCCAATCCAGCAGCAGGTTGCCCTTAATGGCATTCGGATAGTGGTTCTTGTCATCCCCGAAGATGATAATATCGCCGAGATCACCGGAAGCCATCATTGCCGAGATTTTGGTGTCACCGCCAGTCAGATTGGAGGCTACGATTTCCAGCTCAATATTGAACTTGTCTTTGATCAATTTGGCGAACCAGCCGGTCTGCGGACCTGCATAGTTGGCTGTGGTCGAGAATACCGTCAGCTTCAGCGGCTTGGAATGGTCGGGTGCCCCGTCACTAGGCGCTGTCGTTTCCGCTGCAGCATTGGTTGCTTCAGCCGTAGGCTTGTCAGTGGCCTCCACTGTATTCGTCTTGCCCGAATTTCCGTTCCCTCCGCCGCAGGATGCCAGGACCAGCACCATAACCATGCTCAGCAGAAGAAGCGGCAGCTTTTTTAATCTCATTGCGTCATACCCCCTAATGAATTGGTAAAATGTGAAAAGTGCTCCTAAGTTAAAGCTCCGCCTGCCGGCAGAGCCGAACTCCAGCCGTACCTGCTTTTAGTGACCGGTCAGCCCTTAACGGCCCCGATCATGATGCCTTTGACAAAAAAACGCTGGAAAAACGGATATACAATCAGAATGGGCAGCACAACGATCATCGTCACCGTCATCCGCACAGAGGTTGGCGTCTGCATGTTCTGTACGCTGGCGGCCATATCCGGGGAACTTCGGATGAGTGCGGCCAGCGAGCTGGACTCATTCAGGTACCTCCAGAGCAGGAACTGCAATGTGAAATATTTGGTGTCCGTCATCAGGAATGCCGTATCAATGAAGGAGTTCCACTGGTTTACCGCCGAGAAGATCGTAATGGTAGCCAGAATCGGTGTGGTCAGCGGGACGATAATACTCCAGAAGGACCGCAGATACCCTGCGCCGTCCATGGCTGCCGACTCCTCCAGCGAGGGCGGAATCGCCTCGACGAAGGTTTTGACAAGAATGATGTTGAACGGAGTAATGATCGTCGGCAAAATATAAGCCAGATAGTTGTTGGTCAAATGCAGGTTGTGCATCGTAATGTACCAGGGAATCAGCCCTGCGCTGAAATACATAGTGACAACGACGCTGCGGTACCAGACCTGACGGCCCCACATCTCCTTCTTCGTGAACAGATACCCGAGAAAGGCCGAGGCGCCCACCGTGAGCAAGGTACCCACTACAGTCCGGTAGACCGAGACCAGCGCCGCATGGCTGAGCCCGCTGATCCGCAGCACCTTGGAATAGTTGTCGAAATGGATCTGCTGCGGATAGAACTTGATGTAACCTGCCGCGCTGAGATCATTGGAGCTGATGGTGTTAATGAACAGGTAATAGAAGGGATAGATGCAGCTCAGGGTGAACAATCCAAAGAGCACATAGATGATTCCCTGGAACAGGACATCGCCGGGTTTTATCTTTTTACGCAACTGGAATCACCTTCCTTAAATAATCGATTCATCGCGCACAACCTTGGACAGCGTGTTGGCCGCAAACAGCAGAATAACACTGACGACCGACTTCAGCATGCTGACCGCCGTGGCGAACGGAAAATTGTTGGCAAACGCGATATTGTACACGTACAAATCCAGCACCTCTATCGCATCCTTGTTCATGGCGTTCTGGAAGGCAAAATATTGCTCCATGCCGTTGTTGACAAAATTCCCGATGGAGAGCAGCAGCAGTACGAAGAAAGTCGGAATGAGGCCTGGAACGGTGATATGCCAGATTTTGCGGAACCGGCTGGCCCCGTCTACTTCTGCCGCTTCATACAGCTCCTGATCGATGCCGGCAATGGCCGCCAGATAGAGAATGGCTCCCCAACCCAGGGACTTCCACCAATACCAGGCAATCATCGTCACCCAAATATGCGAGCTGGAGGCCAGGAAATTGAATTCCTCATTCACGAAGCCGAGCTGTATCAGAATGTGATTCACCACTCCGTTGTCGACAGAGAACAGTGAAAAGGCCAGGGCATAGACCAGAATCCAGCTGATAAAATTCGGAATCGTCGTCAGCGTCTGCACGAACTTGCGGTACCAGCCTGCCCGTATCTCCGTAAGGAGAATAGCGAAAATAACAGGAAAGACGGAGGTCACCAGCCCGAGTGAACTCATGGCTACCGTGTTCTTCAGTACGCGAAGTACCTCTGCTGTCTGCGTAGGATTGGCAACAATGGTCCTGAACCACTTCAGCCCAACATACGGCGTGTCCGACAGCGGAATGCCGGGGATGAAATCATAAAAAGCGTAGATCCACCCGCTAACCGGCAGATAATAGAAAACAAAGGTCACTACAAGAAAAGGAAGCGCCATAAGAAACAGTTTGTATTTATTCTGCAGCTTCCTGCGGGATGGCCGGACCGGATCCACACCGCGGAGCAGCTCGCCTGAAGGTACCCCCATATCGAATCTCCTCTACCCGGATTTTTGTTTGCGCTTTCATCTTATTACATAACGAATCTTTGCCGGGAGAGAGGGCCGATAGGCCTTCTGCGAGAGCGGTACTACAGTTTCGGACCATTTTCACAGGTCAATGGACGAATTTCGCGTTACACACAAAAAAGGAGCCGCCCATCTGCAAGCTCTGCAGATGAACAGCTCCTTCTTATTTACATCCTATATCCATGCGAACGCGAGGGTGCAGCGCTTATCTCTCTGCATCACCTCTCCTCACCTAAGCCTTGTCAGCTATCATGCGGTTCGTAAGGCTCCCTAGCTTCTCAATCTCCACCGTAACCTCGTCCCCCGGCTGCAGGTAAATCTGCTGCTCCGGCGGATATCCCATCACAACACCCTCCGGGGTTCCCGTAAGAATGATGTCCCCCGGCGAAAGCGTCATGCACCCGGAGATATAGCTGATGATCTGTTGGCAATTGAAGATCATATCCGAAGTATTGGAGTCCTGCCGGACTTCCCCGTTCACCAAACTTCTGATGTGCAGTAAACCGGGATCCCCCACCTCGTCTTTCGTTACCACATAAGGCCCGGCTGGAGCAAACCGGTCGCACGATTTACCTGCAAGCCACTGGCTGGTGCGCGTCTGCAGATCACGTGCGGAGAGATCATTTGCAGCAAAATAACCAAACACCGCATCAAGCGCCTCTTCCTCGCTTACGTTCTTGACTGTCCGACCGATCACAATGCCCAGCTCTGCTTCATAATCTACCTTCTGTGTGGTGTCCGGAAGAGGAACTTCCATGCCGTGTCCGGCCAGACTATTCGTAAATTTACTGAAAAGAATCGGATATTCTGGTAGCGGCATTCCGGTCTCTTCGGCATGTCTGCGGTAGTTCAATCCGATACAAATGATTTTGCCGGGATCTGTCACACAAGGCGCGAATTCAAGCGAGTCTTCCTCTTTATAAAAAACCTGGGCTCCTTCGCCCTGGACAGGCAGGTTACGCACGAATTCGCGCAAACGGCCGAGCGCTGCTTCTCCTCCGTCCAGCAATTCTCTCAGCGTTGCCGGAACAGCTTCCGCAGTCCGCTCTGGCACCGCATGCAGTGCCTCCGCCACATCCAGGATGCCTTCTGCCTGCTTCACACCGAGACGCAGCGTTCCTGATTCCCAAAAATTCAAAAGCTGCATATCCGTCCCTCCCCTAAATTCAGAATATCGTTCCAAGCTCAGTTCATCTTACACCTATGTATCCCCGGTTTCATGCTTAAGCAGCAGGAAAGCCGGACGGACAGCTTCCCGCTGTGCACCTCAGCCTGCAAAACGGTTGCCCTTAACTCCCTTCACACCCGTGTCCGCCTTGAACAATCCGCCGGCTAAGGGCCAGCGTTGCAGTTCCTCAGCACTCATGCCAACCCGGGCAGTGGTAATATAGAGCTCGTCCAGATGTTCACCTCCGAAAACACACGAGGTCACGAACGGTGCAGGCACTTCAATCTTCCCGATCTGCTCCCCGGTGTGCGGATTCCAGCGTGAGACACAGCTGCCGTTCCAATGGGCAACCCAGATCATTCCCTCGCTGTCAATGGTCATTCCATCCGGTCCGCCTGCGCCTTCCGGGAACTCCACCACAGTTCTGCGTCCGGTTACAGTGCCGTTCTGCAGATCATAATCCATTACATCGACTCTCCGGGTCAAGGTATCAATGTAATACATCAGACCGCGGCTATCGTCCCAGGCCATGCCATTGGAAATGCCGATACCAGACAGCACCTTACGCACTTCGCCTTCCGGCTCCATCACATATAAGCTTCCCGCATCCCGTTTGTCCTCCATACTCATGGAGCCGAACCACAACCTGCCCTTGCTGTCGCACTTCGCATCGTTTAGCCGGTTCCCGGGAAGCTCTGTCTCCACCTCGGCCAATAATTTCAGAGACCCGTCTTCTTGAAATTTGTAAATCCCGTCCTGCAGGGCCACTACCCAGCCGCCGCCAACGGATGGAACAGCCGCACTGATCATTTGCGTGAAGCTATAGATCTTCTCATTCAGCGTCCGGGAATTAACAATCCGCAGCTGCTTCCCCTCAATATTTACCCATAACAGCGTTCCTGCCTCAGGGTCCCAATGGGCACCCTCGCCAAGCTCCGCTTGGGCATTCAGCACCAGTTCAGCCTGTATGTTCAATGGATATCCTCCTCATTCACTCCAGAATGTGACACTTCCTTTTCCATTCTACCTTCGCAGAGTTTAATTATCCACTTTCAATGAATATGACAGACATCTGTCAAGTTTAGCATGGTATTCTGGAGGCAATCATGAATCATAGCGGCCAGCCGCTATAAACTACGGAGGGATATCCATGAAATACGAGTGGAAAAAGCAAGAAAAAGAATTCTATCTGCCCCCATCAGAACCTACGCTGATAACGGTGCCCGCCTACCCATACTTCATGCTGTCAGGTGAAGGCAACCCGAACAGTGCAGCGTTCGCTGAGGCGGTTGGAGTGCTGTATTCCCTATCTTATACCATCAAGATGCTGCCCAAAAAAGGTCCGGCACCCGAAGGCTACCATGAATATAGCATCTTCCCCCTGGAAGGGGTATGGGATCTCAGTGAACAAGGACGCTTGAAGGCAGGACTCGACAAGGACGAGCTGGTCTACACAATAATGATCCGGCAGCCGGACTTTGTCACACCCGCCCTTGCCGGCGAAATTGTGGAGAAGGTTAAGCGCACGAAGCCGCAGCCGTTACTGGATAGAGCCACCTTCGGGAGCTACGAAGACGGTCTTTGTGTACAAATGCTGCATTTGGGACCCTTCGATGATGAGCCGGCGAGCTTCAGAAAGATGGAGCAATATTGCGCGCAGCAAGGACTTCGGCGGATCTCCAAGACCCACCGGGAAATATATATCTCGGATGCCCGCAGAACGCAGCCGGAGAAGCTGAAGACTGTCCTGCGTTTTCTGGTTTCACGGGAGGAGTAGCAGCCTGTTATAAGAACATTCACCGAATGTTAGCTTCGCAGGCAGTCTTAGTGCCCGGAAGGCACCTGCCCTTCCGCTGAAGCATCCATTCTCTGGCGGCCCATGAAGCATGCCGCCAGCAGCGCCAGCAGGGCCGGTATGACAGCCCAGGCAAAAGTAGTAGTTATGGAGAAAGACAGACTCTTAGTAATTTTGTCCAGAATTTCCGGTTGAATCTGAGCCCGGGTCTCAGGGGACAGCAGCGCATGCGGGTCCTTAAAATTGAGTGGGCCGCCTGAGGGATCTCCTCCGCTCCACCACCCTATCTCAGTTAACAGCTTTGAGCTGAGATAATGGCTCTGAATGATCCCGAAGGTCGTGATTCCAATGGTCATGCCGAGTGAACGGATAAAGTTCATGGTTGCGCTGGCCGAACCGCGCTGCTGCGGCGTCAGGCCATGGATCGCTGCTGTTCCGAGCACCGAGAAGGATGCCCCGACACCGAGTCCAATGAGGATCATATACAGCGTCAGGAGGAGGCGCGAGGCATCCGGTGCAAGCGTTGCTACAAGTCCCGTACCCAGTACAAGCAGGGCCAGTGTCGGCACCATCAGGCTGCGGTAGCTGGTTTTAGCCATCAGGAAACCGCCAGTTGAGGCTGTGATGACCGAGGCGACCATCATCGGCAGCAGCACCAGCCCCGAATTCGTAGCCGATCCGCCAAGCACACCTTGGATGAAGATGGGGATATAGACTGAGGCGGCGATAAAGGCCGCACCGCTGAATAAGGCGCACAGAATACTGGTTGCATACAGTCTTTGCCGAAACAGGGCAAAAGAAATAATAGGCTCCTTTGCCTTCGTCTCTGCGAATAGAAACAGCACCGTCAGGACGGCAAACGCTGCGAACAAGCCCAGAATCAGCCCGGAGCTCCAGGCGTATTCTTTGCCGCCCAGCTCCAGAGCGAACATTAAGCTGATCACTGCACCAAGCAGTGTTCCTGCACCCAGCCAGTCAATGGGCTGCTTCGAATGCTCCACCGATTCCCGGTAAAAGCCCACGACCATAACCAAAGCAACTAATCCCAGCGGCAAGTTGATGTAGAAGACCCACTGCCAGGCAATATGATCCGTAATATAAGCCCCAAGCAAGGGACCGAAGATGCTGGAAAGACCGAACACCGCTCCAAAAGCGCCGCCAAGCTTACCGCGTGCCTCCAGCGGGACCGCATCGAACATAATGGCAAAGGCAATCGGCACCAGCGCGCCGCCACCTATTCCCTGAATGGCCCGGTAAGCAGCCAGTTGGGTAATGGTCTCAGCAGTACCACACAAGGCCGAGCCGGCCATAAATACAATAATTCCAAAGATAAAAAACTTTTTGCGGCCGTACATATCCGACAGCTTGCCGAAGATGGGCATTCCTGCCATTTCGGCAACCAGGTACGCCGAGGTGACCCAGACAAATTTGTCCATCCCGCCCAGCTCGCCGACAATGTTGCCCATCGCCGTGGCGACAATCGTGCTGTCCATAGAAGCCATAAGTATACCTAACAGCAAACCGGCAATGACAATGCCCAGATTGGGTGTTTTTGAGGCTGAGCTCACAGGTTCCACTCCTTATCCCTTGATTCTAATTGATTCTAATTGATTCTTTACAGCTTCACTTGGTTCCTTACTGTAGCATTCCTATGAATGTCCAGAAAATCACGGTATTCCACTGTCTCAATTTCACAGCCGGTACCAATGATGACACTTCCGCCTCTGACCGTTCCCGCTGTCGTCCCCTGCAGTTCCACGTGATCCCCTTCAATCAGGCCAGCGGTAAACCGCAGACTTCCCGGATGTCCCGGACGAATCAGCTTCCCGCCAAGACTGCGTTTGATCTTGATGCTTCCGCCTCCGACTTCGGCTGCCCTGCTAGGACCGAACAGCGATATCTCCAGTGTCTCTGCGCTCAGCAGTCCATCTACCTGGAATGCACCGCTAATGTGCATGTCCTCTGCATCGCAATCGCCTGAGACGCTAAGATTTCCAGTGAATTTAATGCCTTCCACATGAATACTTGCAGCCTTGATATCCCCTTGTCCACGCATGGATTCACCCTCAATGCTACCCTTCACGGCACATTCACCAGTTAGCTTCATACTCTCCATAACCAGGCTGCCATTGACCTCAGTTTCGCCCATCAGCGTGAATTTCCGGCAATCCACATCACCATTAAATGTGCATTCCCCTGTAACCTTCACATCCAGGAAGTCTCCACCCGCTGAGGTTGAATTCCCCAGAACTTTCAGATTCGTCCGCTCTTCTGTTTCATTCACCGGTCTTCACCTCCATCCCTACTGTGGCTCCAGGGTGTATAGTTAATCCTTCACGGTATTCCACCCGGCCGATGCTGCAGCCTTCTCCGATAATAACTATAGCCCCTCTTACCACATCCGCTGTCGTATACTCCAAATCAATAAAATCACCATCTATTACACTCGTCTGAAGCTCTGCCCTGAGCTTTGGTATAACGCCACCCGCAAGCTTACTCCAGACCCCCGAGCCCGCCTTGCGGACCACCAGGCTCTCTACCCCTATCTTCTTCACTCGGGTCTGCCCTTGCAGCGCAAGCTCCACATGCACTGCGCTAAGGAAGCCGCTAATGGTAACTGAACCCTCAACCGTGAAATTCCCCAGC
Organism: Paenibacillus sp. 22594; assembly: GCF_052044425.1. Taxonomy (NCBI): domain Bacteria; kingdom Bacillati; phylum Bacillota; class Bacilli; order Caryophanales; family Paenibacillaceae; genus Paenibacillus; species Paenibacillus sp. 22594. The sequence continues at coordinate 828,349 of NZ_JBQENA010000002.1, read as the reverse complement.
TCACAGTCTCCTTTGATACCGATTACCCCGTTCAGCGTACAGTTTTCTCCCCGCAGGCCGCCATCCATTTTCAGGAGCCCGTCATGTCTCATCGTTCCAATCTGTAGGCCTCCGCCTATTTTGAGATCACCGTTCGTCTCCATTTCATCTACGGTAAGGCTTCCTCCCAGCCTCATGAGGCCGTTCCCCTTGAAAGTTCGGGCACACACCGGACCGCCGATCCGGCTCACTCCCTCCAGATTAACATGATGGTATGTTCCTCCAGCTGCTCCGCCTATCCCGGCAATCACTAAATCTGCCGCCGTTGCCTGATCCATAACCTGACCCCCCTCTAATGATTAATCGAATGCCTCAAATCCCCATCTGTACTTCCGATTGTATTCCACAACAATAAAGCGGACCTCCGCCCTCAGGAGGATTTCCGCTCATTCTTCCAGACGATTCTATGGCCTGTACATGCCAACAAAAAGGAGCAGACAGCTCCTTGGAAAGGATATGTCTGCTCCTGTTAGCTACGCATATTTGTACGCCCATGTGATCTTGATTAGGCTTATTCCTCAGTCTTCGCTTCCCCGGAAGCTTCAGCAGCTGCCGGCACGCCCGTTTCTGTATCTGCAGATTCTTCCAGTGCTACTGGAGGCGCAATACGGATAATCAGCGTGTCCTCAGGGGTCAGCACTTCCCAGCCCTCATGCTTCGGCAGATCCGAGACCAGCAATTGGTCACCAATGTCGAGGCCGGTGATATCCACTTCAAATGTCGCGGTCAGCTTGTCCGGCAAGGTGCGGATATCTAGTTCATACAGCTCTACCTGCTGAATACCGCCGTTCTTCACGCCGGCAGGCTCTCCGCTGAAGTGGAAAGGAACCTTGGTGTGGAGTTCAGCCTTCATGTCAATCTGGTGGAGATCCACATGGATCAGCTTGCGGGACAATGGCTGGCGCTGCACTTCCTGGATCATCACATTTTTCGAGCCGGAGTCCGGCAATTCCACCGTAAGGATAGCATGTGGGTTTTTGCCCAGAATTTCGTTCAATGTCTTCGCATCTGCTGTAAAGGACTGGCTATCTGAACCTGCACCGTAGACGACAACCGGTACAAAGCCTTTGCTCCGCTGTGAAGAGGTCGAGCCTGATCTTTTTGTCAAACGTACTGTGGTATTCATGATAATTCCTCCTAAAAGTTTTTTGAGCGACCTACCCACAGTTCAGCTTGGAACAAAACTGGCTTAGGAAGCATAATCTTAGTTTTGTCAGCTTAGCTGCATTGGATAGTTCCTCCAACAAAAAAACAAAGACCGATTAGACATGTAGGTCTAATCAGTCCCTTATTACCCATATTTGCCTACATTGGAACCAGTATAGCACTGCGTACAAAGCAAGTCAAAATAGGGTGAATTTCAATTTTAATCCAAATTTAAAGTAACTAAACCAAATGACAAGCCACAAAATGTCCGCCTCCGGCATCACGGAAAACGGGGATCTGCGCCTTACAGATCTCCGCGGCAAACGGGCAGCGGGTATGAAATTTGCAGCCGGATGGCGGATTCGCCGGGCTGGGAATATCACCCTTCAGCACAATCCGTTCCCGTTTCAGTCTAGGAATCGGCACAGGTACTGCAGACAGCAACGCCTTAGTATAGGGATGCAGCGGGCTGTGGAACAGCTCGTCCCGGGAAGCGGTCTCCACCATGGAACCGAGGTACATCACACCGATCCGGGAGCATAAATGCTCGACCACACTCAGATCATGGGATATGAACAAGTAGGCCATTCCCTTGCTTCTCTGCAGCTTGCTGAACAGATTGATAATCTGGGCCTGTATCGACACATCCAGCGCCGAAACCGGCTCGTCGGCAATGATCAGATCCGGGTTCAGAATGAGTGCCCGGGCGATGCCGATCCGCTGCCGCTGCCCTCCGGAGAATTCATGCGGGAAGCGGTCGATGTGGTAAGCGGATAAGCCGCAGGCATCAAGTGATTCCAGCACCAGCTCCCGCACCTCATGCCTGGAGCATAATCCATGATCCAGCAGGGCTTCACCGATCGCATCGCCCACCCGTACACGCGGATTAAGCGCGCTGTAAGGGTCCTGGAAGATCAGCTGCATTTGTGGCCGGAGCAGGCGAAGCTCTGCAGAGGAGAGGCTGTGGATATCCTGCCCTTTGAACTTCACTTCACCCGCTGTCTTCTCGGTCAGACGCAGAATTGTCCGTCCTACCGTACTTTTGCCGCTGCCTGATTCACCGACCAGTCCGAAGGTCTCACCAGGTAGAAGGGTAAGACTGATGTCATCCACGGCCTTCACCTGTCCGACCGTGCGGTTCAGCAGCCCCTCTGTAACCGGGAAATATTTTTTCAGATGATTAACTTCAAGTAATGCCTCAGACATGGACTTCCGCCTCCTCATACAGCCAGCAGGCTGCTTTCTGTCCGCCGTCCAGCTCCTTAAGCTGCGGCTGGCGGCTGCGGCAGACGGGCAGACAATGCTCGCAGCGGTCATGGAAATAACAGGAGGGCTCAAGCTCCAGCGGATTCGGCACCTGGCCCGGAATCGAATACAGCTCCTCCAGACGCTGGCCCACCACCGGCTTGGATTTCAACAGCCCTTTTGTATAGGGATGTTTGGGATTGTTGAACAGCTCCACGACTCCGCCCTCTTCAACGACTTTGCCGGAATACATCACGATTACATAATCGGCCATTTCGGCTACAACACCGAGATCGTGGGTGATGAGCAGAATAGACATCCGTCTGCTTGCTTTAAATTCCCGCAGCATATCGAGAATCTGCGCCTGGATGGTTACATCGAGCGCTGTGGTCGGCTCATCGGCAATCAGCAGCTTCGGGTTACAGGAGATGGCAATGGCAATCATAATCCGCTGAAGCATGCCTCCGCTTAACTCATGGGGATAGCTGTCAGCGATTTGATCCGGGCGCGCAATGCCAACTTGCGTGATCAGCTCTATGGCCCGGAGACGTGCTTGCTTCTTGTTCAGCCTCAGATGCACCATGAGCGGCTCCATGATCTGCTCCCCGATCTTCATCACGGGATTCAGCGATGACATTGGCTCCTGAAAGATCATAGCAATCTCATTGCCCCGGATCGCCCGCAGTGTATTCGGGTCCATCTGCAGCAAATCTTCGCCCGCAAAATGGATCTTCCCTCCAGCCACCTTCCCGCCTGGTGCTTCCACAAGACCCATTATCGACATGGCGGTTACACTTTTGCCACAGCCGGATTCACCAACAATGCATACCGTTTCTCCTTCTCGGACCTGAAAGCTTACATGATCAACGGCAGCTACTTTCCCTTCTTCTGTATAGAAAACGGTACTGAGACCTTCTATATTCATTAAATGCTTCATCAGCTGCTGGCCACCTACCTCTTCTGTTTGGGATCAAGCACGTCTCTGAGGCCGTCACCAAATATATTAATGGCAATCACTGTAGCAAAAATGGACAATCCTGGAGGAATCCACAGCCACGGATGATCCTGAAAATCAATCATATTGTTCGCGGCATCAATCATGTTGCCCCAGGTCGGCGTTGGCGGCATGACGCCCATCCCGAAAAAGCTCAGCACGGATTCGCTTAATATCGCTCCGCCGATGTTGAGTGTAGCCATGACGATCAGCAGCGGAATTACATTCGGCAAGAGATGATGGAACAGCTTCCGGCTGTCCCGCAGGCCCAGTACAACTGCCGCCTGCATAAATTCGCGTTCCCTCAGGCTGAGCATTTGCCCCCTCACCATCCGGGCAAGTCCCGGCCAATTCACAATGCTGAGCATCAGCATGACGATATACATCCGGTAATCCGTCGGAACCTTCCATTCCGAGAGCAGCGCTCCGAAGATAAAAAGCAGCGGCAGACTGGGAATCGTCATCAACAGATCGGCGATCCGCATAATCACCTGATCCGCAATACCGCGGTAATAACCGGCTATTGCCCCGAGCAGAGCGCCAATGAACACGGACAGCACCATTGAAGCCAAGCCAACCGTCAGCGAAATCCGTCCGGCCTGCATCACCCGTGTGAGAATGTCCCTTCCAAGTGCATCTGTTCCCAGTAAATGCTGCAGATTGGGCGCCTTGTTCATCATCGCCATATTAATTTTGTTATCCGTATAAGGTGAAAAGAACGGGCCGATGAAACATAAGACAAACATAAACACAACCACTCCAAAACCTGCAACCGCCAGCTTGTTCTTCATCAGCCTCTTCAGAGACTGTCTGAACAGTGAGGACTTCTGCCTCTGTACCCGCGGTTCACGCAGCTCAGTCATCCTGCTGTTTGCTTCCAAAATGGCATCCTCCTCCCTATAACCGGACGCGCGGATCGGCAACCCGGTACAAAATGTCCGAGAGCAGCGTTCCGATGACGGTCAGAATGGCAATAAACATGGTAAAGCCCATCAGCAGCGGATAATCGCGGAGACCGAAGGACTTCATATACAGCTGTCCGATCCCCGGCCAGTTGAAGATTTGCTCGATAATCAGCGAGCCGCCGAACAGTGCCGGGAGCTCGAAGCCGACTAATGTAATCGCCGGCAGCAGGGCATTGCGCAGGGCATGGGTGAACAGCACCTTCCGCTCCTTCAGCCCTTTGGCCCGTGCTGTACGGATATAATCCTGCTTCAGCACATCAATCATATTGCTGCGGAAATAACGGGTTAGCGAGCCCAAGCCGAGCAAGGTCATCACCACAACCGGAAGTGCCATATGCCGCACCACTTCCTTCAGATACGCCATTCCTGTGGCATTGCTGCCCGTTGTAATCATCCCGCCCGGCGGTAGCCATTTCAGATCCACAGCCAGAATCTTGATCAGAAATAAGCCGATAAAAAAGGACGGCAGCGACATTGCGGCAAAGATAGCCACCATCACCAGTGTATCGAACCAGGAATACTGCTTATAGGCCGAGACCACCCCTACAATGACCGCAATCACCCAGGTTAAGAAGGTGGACACGGCGGCCAGCAAAAAAGAATTCCAGATATAATCATTGAACAACTGAAGCACCGGCTTCTGCTGGGCAAGCGAATACCCGAAATCCCCGTGAAAAGCATTGTTCATCCAGATGCCGTAGCGTTCAAGCATCGGCTTGTTGAGGCCGTAGATTTCCCGCAGTTCTGCCTTGCGTTCCGCTGTCAGCTTGATATTCCCAGTAATAAAATCCCCCGGAGTCGAGGCATAGAGACAGAAGATCAGCAGTGAGGCCGCAAACAGAATAACGAGCATGTACAGCAGTCTTTTCGTCAGATAGGTACTCATGACCCGCTCCTTATGGATCGTCCCCTGCCCATGACAGCTGAAGCAGGGGACGAATGTGTAATTATTTCAGCGTCCACTCCGGCAGGCTTCCGGCAAGCCCGATGAACGGGCTGACCGTTACGTTCTGAATACGGCCGTTGTAGGCATAGACTGTTTTTTTGTAGCTGGTGAACAGAATCGGGAGCTCATCATTGAAAAGCTGGTACAGCTCCTTGTATACGGCCTTGCGCTGTTCAATATCTGTTGTAGCAAGCGCTTTGTTGTATAGCTCTAGGAATTTCGGATTGTCATAGTCAGTGATTTCCCCATCAAAGAATTGCATGAACCCGTCCGCCGGATCGGTCAGCATACTGGTCGAGAAGGATACCAGATCATAGTCTCCGCCTTCCACCTTGAACACCAGTGAGTTAAAGTCTGCAAAGACCTCCGGCTGGAATTCAATGCCAAGCGCTTCAAAGTTCTCCTTGGCTACAGCAATGAAAATATCGGTGTTCTTGCTCTTGGAGCCGAGATAATGGATGGACAGCGGCTTGCCGTCTTTTTCGCGGATTCCATTTGCACCTACGGTCCAGCCGGCTGCATCCAGCAGCTGTTTGGCTTTTTCCGGATCATATTTGTAAGGATTAATGCCTTCCTCGGTATAGGCCCAGGAGATTGGCGAAGCCGGAATATTGGCAATGGCGCCTGCCCCCTGCTGGGCATCCACAAAAATGCTCTGACGATCAAGCCCGTACATAATCGCCTGTCTGACTTCTTTATCCTTAAGCTGCTCATGCTTGAGGTTGACCTGCATGTAGCCATAAGTGCTTGGTGTATACGGAATGATGTTCACAAAGCCAAGTGCTTTCAGCTTCTCAATATTCTCCTCAGAGGCACTGAAAGAAGCATAATCAACCTCTCCGGTCTCCAGGAACTGCCAGACATCGCCTTCCGATGTTTTGTAGATAAAATGCTCCGTCTTTGGTTTGCCTTTGAAATAATTCTCATTGGCGGTAAGGCGCACTTCCTGCCCAGGCAGGAATTTCTCCAGCTTGTAAGGTCCGTCGCCGAGCGGGTACTCATGCAGCTTCTTGATATAGTCCAGTTGGCCGAACTTATAGTCCTTGCCATAATAAGCCTTGGACAGCACGTTAGAGCCGAGTGTCACCAGCGCCGTCGCATTAGGCTTCTCCAGTGTCACTGAGATCGTCTGCGGATCAATGACCTTGATGCCTTCGACTGCTTTGGCCGTGCCCTCTTTGTAGGCTTTGCCGCCCTTTACATTCAGAGAAGGCAATGAGGAGCCGCCGTCATAGGCTTTGTCGTATTGAATCGTCCAGGTAAAGGCTACATCATCTGCTGTAAGCGGCGAGCCATCGCTGAACTTCAAATCTTTTCTTAAGTGGAAGGTGTATGTAAGCTGATCATCCGATACATCCCAGTTCTCGGCAAGCTCAGGCGTTGGGACCCCTTTGTCATCCACAGTTACCAGGGAAGCATACAGCAGAGAGGATACATTGCCGTCATAGCCGCTCTCCTGAAAATAAGGCGTAAATGCCCCGCTGGGATCCGTAAGGCCAACAATAATCGTATCTGTGCGGTTCTGGGCCACAGCCGGAAGCTTGGATAAATCCGTTGCCGTAAAAGGTTCGCTTAGCGCGCCCGCTGGTAACGGTGCCGGGGATGCTGTCGCCTCCGTTCCAGCCGCCCCGCCGGAATCAGCGGTTGCAGAGGCCGGACTATTCCCCGACGCCGAATTGCTGTTGTTATTGTCCGAGCAGGCCGCAAGCAGCATTGAACCTGTAATCAGCAGCGCGGACAATACAAGCGTACTTTTTCTCATAAAAAATCATCTCTTTTCTCACTGAATTTTAATACTCACAATTCCTACCCACTAAGTATGTTTAAGACCGATAGTTCACATTATAGGAATTTATTGTGGTTCTGTAAAGAGAGAACTCAAGATTTTTTCTTCACAAACAGAATTTATACGAAAACCTGCAAAACAAAAAGCCAAAGCATTCTCTCCCCTAAGGGAACACTTTGACTTGATGTATTTACCGCTCAAACGGGTGTAAGCTTATTTTAAATATTCGAACAGCTGCTCATTCATCCGGTGGATTCCTTCCAGACGCAGACTGTAGGCGGTAACGCTCTCCCCCTCGATGTAGGCATTCAGCAGGCCCGCACAGCGCAGGCTGAAGATATGGTCATGCACAATCCCCTTGGAGATACCGGCCTGCTTGGCGATTTCGGTAAAGGTTCTGCGTCCGCCGCCCAGCGACTGTAGAATCTTAAGACGGCTTTTTTCTCCCAGACTGCGCAAAGTTCTGTACATAAAAGGTGAAATCTCTTCGTCTGTTACCGAGACTCTTGCCGAATAATGGCAAATCGTCAGCGGACCGAAGCTGTAAATAATATTGGCAGGCTGAAAATGAAACTGCGGAATCAGCACCAGCTTGCGCAGTCCGTCCACCGGAAGAAAGTAAAATCCGTTCGTTGTCCTGTTCACAAAATCAGACACAGCACTCTTGTCCAGCTCCAGTCTTCGTTCGTTAGCGTGCTGACGCAGTCTGCCGCTGATCTCCGGACTACAGTCCCTGAAATATTGCCTGTTCCACTCGGACAGCAGAAAATGCATCCGGCTGCGGAATTGATCCATCTGCACCGGGAACACGCTGACGTATTCTGCAAGTGTCTCGTACATGTCTCCTACAGGCAAATGCTCCAGCCATTCCAGCACTTGATCTACGCTCTCCTTCACCGGACATTGGTGAATCAGCAGATTCAGCAGCTTCCAGTCCATACCAAGGTCTGTCTCGTCCAGAGCGGACAGCAGCTCCGGGCTAAGCCTGCCTGCCACATCAGCGGACCATGAGGCCCCCAGATCCATCTTTTTATTGGATTTCTTGCATATAAACGTATGTATACTGCATACCAGTTCAAAAACCGGTTCAAACTGAACCTCCACCTCATACTCCATGTCCATTCCCCCTGATGCAACTTCTCTTCATCACAGCGTTAGTGTAATCTTATGGTATTTTACAGAGCATGCGCAAGTTATTATAGATTATCTCACTCGTAACCTTGTATAGGAGTATCCTAATTGCAAATATTCGCATGTCCACGTTCTCGCTTTTTCCAGATCACGGTAGTAAAATATAGTCACAATAACCTGATTGGAGTGAAGAATATGGGACAGATTGAACAGGGAGAAGGACGTTTTTATATTGCAGGTGACGGTAAGGACCTTGCCGAGATTACATACAGAACGGAAGAGGCCACAGGGAATTGGGTTATTGACCACACCTTTGTCTCCGAAGATCTGCGAGGCCAAGGTGCCGGTGAGAAGCTAGTGCGTGCGGTTGTGGATAAAGCCCGCGCCGAACAGGTTAAGATTGTACCCCAGTGCCCTTATGCTGCACATCAATTCAAGAAACATGCGGAATACGGGGATGTTCTCAGCAGCTGAACCCGGTTTTTGAGACCATTGCGGGATTAAATTTTCAGGAGGATATGCGTTTGACTACAGCTGATACATTAAAGGATATAGAGCAATTGCAGCAGCGCTGCGAGCAATATGAAGGGATTAGCCTGAAGCTGAATTGGGACATGCTGCGTATGTCTCCAGAATCCGGCGGAGCCGAATGGCTGGTAACTTATGAGGAAGAAGAACTGATTGGTTTTATAGGGTTGTACGGATTCTCCAGCGAAATGGAAATATGTGGAATGGTACGGCCGGGATTCCGGCGCAGAGGCATTTTCACCTCGCTATGGGAACGGGCACAGAGCATCATCAAACGTAATAATATTAAAACGCTGCTGCTCAATGCTCCGGCAAGTTCGGCCTCGGCAACCGGTTATCTGAAGACCCTGCCCCTGGCATTCAACCATGCGGAATATCAGATGAAGTGGGATGGGGCATCTGTACCGAAAGGTTCAGTGGAAGCCAGTTCAGCCGCTGGAACCATAGTCCTACGGCCTGCGCGCCAGGAAGATGCTGATATTCTGGTCGAGCTGGACTGCGGAGGGTTCGATATGTCGCGGGAGGACGCCGCCGAGGTCTATGCGCAGCAGATGAATGACCATCAGCAGGAGCAGATCGTGATTGAAATGAATGGACAGCCCGCCGGCAAGATGCGGCTGTGGACTGAAAACAACGAAACCTGGATCTACGGGTTTACGGTGGACAAGAAGCTGCGGGGACTGGGCATAGGCCGGAGCGCGCTTTTGCAGACGATTGAACGGGAACGGCACAATTATAACGGCGTGAATCTGGAAGTGGCTCTCGACAATCCTAATGCGCTGAAGCTGTATGAAAGCTGCGGCTTCGTTATTTTGAACAAACAGGATTATTTCCGCTATATCGGCTAAAGCATATGGCAATCTGAACAGCACCTTTTCTTTTGGCACAGTGCCTTAAGGAAGGGTGCTTTTACGTATGAGCTTTGGTATCCGCACAATCATCGAAGGATTCATTGTTACTTTCAGGTAAGGAACAACTCTGGGATGGCATGGTAGAGAAATACGGGCTGGATTCGAACAGCTACCAAGACTTTTCTTCATGGGGTTCACGCAAAGTCATCCTGTAACCTCCAAATTCATGATGCCCTAAACAACGTGAAAAGCCTGACCCCATCCTACCGGGTCAGGCTTCTATATTCTTTCGATTGCGGCTGAGCCAGCTCCTTCTGGGTAATGACAGGCATCAGGCTCATGAACTCACCGTTCCTTATGGCCGTCTGCTTGCAAGCGCAGGCTATACCGTAGGCAGACTTCCGCTCACATCAGCCCATACCCCCGGTGAACCAGCTCTTCCTGTTCGCTTCTGCGTTCTCCGTATTTCAGCAGCTTCGCAGCAGATTCCTCCCGCCCCAGGAACACGGACAACAAACGCACATAATCCATGGATTCCTGGAGCGGGATTCCCGCACCATCAAATATATGCCGGCGGCTGTCCAGGAGAGAATAGACCTCCACCTTCTCGGCCGGCATTCCATAAGCCTGATGGCAGAACACATTGGCCATATGCAAAAATCCGGTGATCACTTCTTCATTTCCGTTCACCATGAATTTCTGGATGCTGAGGCAACGTCCCGGAACAGCCGAATTCCAGGCCAGCTGAAAAATTATCGCCAGCTCGATACCAAGCACCGGTACTGGTACATGCCACTGCTCATAGAGCAGCACCGGGACTTCCTGCAGATGATTCACACTGACGATCCGCATCAGTTCATCGGCGACGGCCGTCTTAACGTCCCAATAGTGCAGCAACGATGGAAAAGCATCCCCTTTGGGCGGCCAGCGCCGCTCCAGCAGGAACTGAATCGGCGTTTCCCTGCGCACTTCGGGTGCAAGACTGTAGAAATCATTAAGCGTGTGTCCCACCGCATACTGTACCTGCTGCCTCCAGCGCGGCAGCCCGGTGGATGGCCCGCTGCCGGAAATTTCCGCTCCTCCCAGCATAATATGCTCCATACGAAAATCATTCAACCGGCTGTATTGCAAGGCACATGCATCGCGTTTCCCTGCTGTCCTGCTTCCCGCCGCGCCGCCCATTCTTAAGATACCGCCGCGCAGGTTTCGATAAATTGGCGGCCAAAGCTGCGGCAGGCTTCTTTTTCCGCTGCGTTAGGCCCGTATTCAATCTTCAGGCTTTCCTGAATAATCTCTGCTCCGCGCTCCCTCAGCTTCTCCTCAATCTGATTCACGGCACCGCAGTAAATTTCATAGCCCGTATCTCCGCTTCCGAAGGCTGCAGCCTTGCAGGCTGTCAAATCCAGGTCATCCATCTCCTCATAGAAATCCAGAAATTCATCCGGCAGCTCGCCATCTCCCCAGGTATATGCCCCCAGCAATACAGCCTCATAGGCTTTGATCTCATCCGCATTGCAGTCGGTGACCGATTTCAGAACAGCCTCACCTCCGGCCTGGCGTATCCCCTCCACAATCAGTTCAGCCATTTCTTCCGTGTTGCCAGTCAAACTGGCATATGCTACAAGCACCTTAGCCATGTATGGTTTCCTCCCAAAATAAACACAATGTATATACGATTACTACAAGTTAAAATTTAAACCAAGTATTACTTACTTCATTCTATTTGATAATGATTCTCATTGTCAATATTAAACACGCAAAAAAACGGGCCCTCCGGTTCCCTTACCGGATAGAGCCCGCGTTCAACGTTTCGATCGTATATTTTTCACAATTGGTACGTCATGCTCAATAAGCGCCTTCCAGCAAGGTAATCCCGTTGCCGTCCGGATCACGGAAGTTCATTTCTTTTCCCCCATACTCCATGGTGGCCGGCGGCTGACAATCCAGACCCCGGGCTTTCAGCTGCTCATAGGTCTCGTCCAGACTACTGCAGGAGAACACCAGATTAACAACTCCAGTGGTGTGCTTGCCCCATTTATTCTCATCCCAGATAATCAGCCCTGGCAGACCCCGGTCAAAACCGATCTTTGCGCCGTCATAATTGCCAAATCCCTCAAAAGGAACCGGAACCCCCAGCAGTTCAGCATAAAATTTGGCCAAAGCGGCCGTATCTTTAGTATACAGGTTAATGCCTTCAAAAGAAGAAATCATTGAATCGCTCTCCTTCAAGATTATTTTCCAGCAGCACATTGGCCCGCTGACAACAGTGTACCCGCTGCTGCCATTTTTGTATTGCAAAAAAACGACATCTACCTCCGCGCATAAGCCAAAGCCTCCAGCGGTGTTCTGCCGGCAAATTTCTTGAAGCTGTTGATCATATGCGACTGGTGGCTGTAGCGGTAATCGTATACCATATCCTGCATCGCCCTTGCTGGCGGAGGTGAACGATATAAATCAAGCCATACATTTTGAAAGCGGACCAGATCTGCTGTCTTTTTCGGAGAGAGGCCAATGTACTCACGGAAAAGCCTCTCCAGTTGACGGCTGCTTACCCCTGCAGTGCTCTCAAGCGCTCTGGCATCAACGACACCTCTCTGCTTAAGAATACTGTAGACGGCGTTCAGCAGACTATCCCGGCTATGCACAGTCCGTTCCAGACGCTTAAGCAGATACTCTTCCACCACAGCGATACGTTCTGCGTATGTAAGGGGAGCGCCCAGCCTGTAACCCAGTTCTCTGCTAAAAGAGGAAAAATATTGCTCCACCGGAACATGAACATTAAGAACATCCCTGAGGTGCTCATCCGCGAACAAATGCACGGCCCAGAAATGAAAACGGATGGCGAAATACACTCTGCCGGTTGACTCCGTAGCTTGTCCCACTTCAAACGGCGTATCATTGATCCCGCAAAAAAACCCTTCGGATTCCCCCGAACGCTCATCCCATTCCCAAATAATATCCATGCACGTATCCGGTATAATCACTTCCGGCTCTGGAGATAAAGAAATTGGCTCGCCATTTAGGGCGGTCTTCGGTACGAGTCCACTCGTCTCTGGCAGGGCTGCAGTTCCCCAGAAGCAGCGGATATATGGCCGCAATGCTTTGCAGGGCAGTACCTCACCGGCTCCGGCGGGTTTTGCCGTAATCGGATAATACAGCTGCGAAAGGTCGAACATCCGATTCCGCCTCCATTCATGTTATTCTTTTGATCATACACAATCACTGCCAGAAGCGCCAGAATTACAGCCGTTCATATTTCTCAGCATATTTGGAAATATTATACACAAAGAAGTATTGGTGCAAAATGAGAAGAGTCGAAGCTCTGCAACCATTTTGATTGTAGCTGCAAGGCAAAATGTTGTACAATAAAGGCTAAATGACTTTTTGAAGGATGGATTAATCATGTATATAGCAAGTGATTGGAAGGACTACGAAGTAATCGACACTGGCGGCGGAGAAAAGCTGGAGCGTTGGGGAGATATCATCCTGCGCCGTCCGGACCCGCAAATCATCTGGCCGCTTGCGAATGAAACAGCGAAATGGCGCGATGTGCATGGGCATTATCACCGCAGCTCCGCTGGAGGCGGGCAATGGGAAATGAAGAAGACTATTCCTGACGATTGGAAAATCAGCTACGGGAAGCTGAAGTTCCACCTGCGTCCCACCAACTTCAAGCATACCGGACTATTCCCCGAGCAGGCGGCCAACTGGCGCTGGATGATGGACAAGATCGCTGAAGCGGGCCGTCCGATTTCAGTGCTCAATCTCTTTGCCTACACCGGCGGGGCTACTGTTGCTGCCGCCAGCGCAGGAGCTTCTGTCGTTCACGTGGATGCTGCCAAAGGCATGGTCCAATGGGCAAAGGAAAATGTGCAGCTGTCCGGCCTGGCAGAACGTCCGGTCCGGTTCATCACCGACGATGTCTTCAAATTCGTTCAGCGCGAGCAGCGCCGCGGCAGCAAATACGATGCGATCATCATGGACCCTCCTTCCTATGGCAGAGGCCCCGGCGGTGAAATGTGGAAATTGGAGACGAGCCTGTATCCGTTCCTGGAGAGCTGCATGGAGATTATGAGCGACAGACCGCTGTTCATGCTGATCAACTCCTACACGACCGGTATTTCACCAACCGTTCTGCGCAACATGCTCTCGATGACGATGGGCAAACGCTACGGCGGCAAGCTGACCTCCGGTGAAATTGGCCTGCCGATCACTGCCTCCGGAATGAACCTGCCTTGCGGTATTCTGGGCCGCTGGGAGGCGTAAGCCATGTCAGGAATGACACCCGGTTCAATCGGGGAATCCAGCAGCGGGAACTCACGGTTTGAGATCCTGTTTGAAGACAATCATCTGCTTGGCATCGTCAAGCCCGTCAATATACCGGTACAGGAAGATGCAACAGGTGATCCTGATCTGCTCAGCCTGCTCAAGGAGGATGTGAAGGAGCGCTTCAATAAACCGGGCAATGTATATATGGGCCTGGTTCACCGGCTGGACCGTCCGGTTGGAGGAGCCATGATCTTCGCCAAGACCTCCAAAGCCGCTTCACGGCTGTCCGAGAGCGTCCGCTCCCACAGCTTCCATAAAGTCTATCTGACCGTGGTTCACGGCAAACCTCCGGCTGCGCAAGGCCGCCTGGTCCATACACTGCTCAAGGATGCCAAGACCAATACAGTGACGATTGTCCGACAGGGTACACCCGGCGGCAAGGAAGCCATTCTGGATTATACGGTGCTTGGAAGTAACGAAGGCTACAGTCTGCTGAAGATCGACCTGCTCACCGGACGTTCCCATCAGATCCGTGTACAACTCAGCGGCATTTGCTGTCCCCTGTACGGTGATCAGAAATACGGGGCCGCTGTAAACAAGCCCGGCCAGCAGATTGCTCTGTGGTCCACACTTGTCGGCTTCCCGCATCCCGTCACCAAGGAAGAAGTTGAATTAATCTCACTGCCGCCGCAGACTCATCCCTGGAGCTTGTGGACACAGCATACTCAAAAGCAGGCCATCCGGTAACGGAGGCCTGCTTTTTGTATGTGCATATAGGCATTACACCGCTGATTGCCCTTTCTTATCATGTAAAAGGTATTGGGAAAGTTCCAATTGCCTTGCAACGGACTGGGCAGCTCTTATTTCATGTGGAGGTCATGGTTTTGCCAAGCTAACGGACTCCACTGCAGTTATGTACGGACAATCACCTGAAATAGGCTTGATGGAGGGGCATTAAGCGCGCTACGGTCCGTTAGTCTAGCTACACTACAGCGAGAATTAAGGCTGCACGGTCCGTAGCGGTCAGGAGAAGTTACATGGGGCAGCAACATCTTAGAAAAAGAGCTTTCGATTTTCTAAAACCCTGACTGGTCTAATTCAAGGGAATATATTAACCTTCTTCTCGACCCGCTGCCGGCGTCAGGGCGTTGAGCCTTCTGGAGCTGTAGCTGGTGCCGGGGCCGGTATTGGTGTTGGTGTTGGTGCCACCACCATCTTCCCCATCAGATACAGGAGGAGCTGCTGATTATGGGAGGAGATGGGGTCCAGCGCCTCAGCAAAAAAATCACTGCGAATCTGAAGTCCGCGTTCGGTCTCTTTCTTCCCCGTCTCCGTAATGCTTACCCATACAATCCGCCGGTCAGCAGCGTCACGCTCCCGGACTATCAGAGCATGCTTCTCCATCCGGTCCAGCAGCATCGTTACCGCTGCCGGGCTGGTAGCCAGATGCGGAGCCAGATCAGAAGGCTTCATCGCGTCACGTTCCTGCAGTAATTCCAGTACAGTGAGTTGGGCGTCTGTAAGTGTAGGGGCAAGCTTGCTGTCCATATGTAACTTATAATCCTTTAATATTTTATGCCAGATCTTACTGAATTCAGTGGAGTGCACACGTATTCCTTCCTTTCTTGAAATATAAGAATTTATATGTTTCACACAATAAATGATCCTTATATTTCTCGCTGAAACGGATACCGCCCTTAAAAGGACGGTGAAGCCGTTTCAACTTGATCAATAAGAATGGTATCTTTTCGGTTCGCCATATCTACATTTTCGCGAGAAAAATTCCATTTCCTGCAAAAGGGAAAAATAAATAGCCCAAAGCCATACAGAAATGCATCCTTTGAACTAGGATCAGGGTATGACCTATCTATCATAAAACGGTGCCCCTTTACTCCACAAGGAGATTCGGGACACCGTTTATTTCTTCATAACTTGCAGTCATCATGAAGTATATAGTTATTTAATTGCCGGAAAAAGGCTGACAATCTCGTCCTTTTTCTCAATCGCTACCAGCTGCTTGCCTATCGAACGCCGTTCGCTGAGCGGAGCCGATTCAGAGGAGAAGGTATACGTCGATCCATCGCGGGTTATTGCCACCAGTTCAAGCGGTTCGCGGCAATAGAAGGCACCTGAGATTCTGCTGCCGTTCGGACGGACTCGCTTGCCCTCTTTGAATTCAAAGGTTGGCATCCCTTTTCCGCCACGGCTCTGCGATGGGTAATCCAGCAGCAGGGTACGTTTGGCATAGCCAATTTCGGTTATCGACAGGATTTCGCCTTCATCTTCACTGACCCAGAAGCAAGAGACCACTTCGTCTCCTTCACGTAATTGAATTCCTCTTACCCCACTGGCGACACGGCCCATAGGGTTCACTTCACTCTCACGGAAGCGGATGCTCATGCCCTCCCGGGTCACCAGCACGATCTCCTTGTCACCGCTGCTTAGCGCCACTGTGATGATCTCATCCCCATCAGCCACTTTGCATGCTGCAACGGCCCCTGAACGGCTCGTGGAGTATTCCTTGAGCTCGGTACGCTTCACCTGCCCCTTACGGGTGATGAAGACCAGGCTGGCCTGGGTATCCTCCATATTGCCGACTGGAAGAATGCTGACAATTCCATCGCCTTTGGCAAGAGCTATCACGTTCACAATCGCTGTTCCGGGATCCTTCCACTTAAACTCCGGTATCTGATGCACCGGCAACAGGAAATATTGCCCTTTACGGGTGAACACAAGCAGGCTGTCCCGGGTATTGAGGTCCATCAGCTTGATGATATGGTCGCCTTCCTTCACGCCCGAAGCATGTCGTTCACCGCCCGAACGTGTGAAGGATGGCATACCGGTACGCTTGATGTACCCGTCAGCCGAAAGAGCTACAAGGACATCCTCGGCGTTCACGAGCACTTCAAGGCTGACCTTAAGCTCCTCGACTTCACCCTGAATGAGGGAGCGGCGGTCTATACCGTATTTGTCGCGGATTTCGATAAGCTCTTTCCGGATGACAGCGATCAATTTCTTATCACTGTCCAGAATACCCTGAAGAACAGCGATGCGCGCGTGCATCTCGTCCAGCTCCTTCTGGAGTGAATGAATCTCCAGATTGGTTAATCTGTACAGTTGCAAGGTGAGAATGGAGTCTGCCTGTCTTTCACTGAAACCGAACATCCAGACCAGATTGTTCTGGGCATCCTGGCGGTTCTTCGACGCTTTGATGGCGGCGATGACCTCATCCAGAATGTTCAGCGCTTTAACTAGCCCTTCCAGCACATGGGCACGGTCCTCTGCTTTTTCCAGATCGAACCGCGTGCGATGGGTAACCACCTCGCGCTGGTGGGCAATATAAGCCTCCAGGATGGCTTTTAGACCAAGCTGCTGTGGAGACTTGTTGACAATAGCCACCATGTTAAAATTATAAGTGACCTGAAGGTCTGTTTTTTTGAGCAGATAGGCAAGGATACCCTGGGCATCCGCCTCCTTCTTGAGCTCGACTACGATCCGCAGGCCATCACGTCCGCTCTCATCACGGACTTCGGCGATGCCTTCGATCTTTTTCTCCAGCCGGATATTCTCCATTGAAGTGACCAGCCGGGATTTGACGATCTGGAACGGTACCTCGGTAATCACAATCTGCTGCTTCCCGCCCCGAAGTGTCTCAATCTCCGTCTTGGAGCGTAAGTAAATGCGCCCTTTGCCAGTGCGGTAAGCATCCATGATGCCGTCACCGCCCATAATCGTGCCGCCTGTCGGAAAATCAGGGCCTTTGATAAAGGTCATGATATCCTCCAGTTCAATATCCGGCTTCTGCATGACTGCGATGCACGCGTCAATCACCTCGCGCAGATTATGCGGAGGAATTTCCGTCGCAAAGCCGGCCGAAATGCCGCTGGTCCCATTAACCAGCAGATTCGGATAACGGGATGGAACCACCACCGGCTCTTTGGCCGTGTTGTCAAAGTTATCCTTGAACAGCACTGTACGCTTCTCGATATCGCGCATCATCTCCATCGCGATTGGCGATAGCCGCGCTTCTGTATAACGCATCGCTGCTGCCGGATCATCGTCCATCGAGCCCCAGTTCCCGTGGCCGTCTATAAGCACGTGGCCCATCTTCCAGGGCTGAGCCATCCGCACCATACCTTCGTAGATGGAAGAGTCACCATGCGGATGATAATTCCCCATAACGTCCCCAACCGTCTTAGCAGACTTGCGGTACGGCTTGTCCGGGGTATTACCGGAATCATACATGGCATACAGAATCCGGCGCTGTACAGGCTTCAGCCCGTCGCGAACATCCGGAATCGCCCGGTCCTGAATAATATATTTGGAATACCGGCCAAATCGGTCACCGACGACCTCTTCCAGAAAAGCCGGTAAAAACTGTTCTGATAAACTGCTCATTCGCTCACCTTCTGTTCCTCAATCTGTCCGTGTTTTAATTATTGGTGATACCTGTCTGCTACGCTGCTGGAAATTCTTCAGGATTTGTTGCCTGAAATGTTCAAAGGTAAACCTGGGCTGATTGGTGTCCGGCGTAACTACGGAGAATGTTTGGACTTACGGCCGCTGTTAGGTTTGGATTTCCTGATTTTTAACCGCTTTAAGCGGTAGAAATCCAAACATAAAGGCGGACGCTAGCGCTCCTCCAGTTCCAAACTTCCCCTCCGTTACTTTCCACCCAATAAGCTTCGCTTTACTCTGTAGAACCTGGCATTGACAAAACCAGAGAATGTTCCCTTTTGCTTCGCATAAAAGGATCACCAAAAAATAAAAACAGCGGAAGTAATCGTCACCTACCGCTATACATAACCAATCCCGCGCAAATCGCAGCACCTCTTAGATATCCTGCCGCTCTTGCTATTCCTCAATCTCAGTAAAATCGACGTTCTCCACAATCCAGCGCTTGCGCGGGTCGACCTTGTCACCCATCAGCGTGGATACACGGCGCTCCGCCTTAGCAGCGTCCTCGATCTGCACCTGGAGCAAATTGCGTGACTCCGGATTCATCGTGGTCTCCCACAGCTGATCAGGGTTCATTTCGCCAAGTCCTTTGTAGCGCTGCAGCTCGAAATTCTTACCGAATTCCTTCAGGTAATTCGCCAGCTCCTCGTCGCTCCAAGCATAGCGCACGGTCTCAAGTTTGCCCGATTTGCGCGTCAGCTTGTACAGCGGCGGCTGGGCGATAAAAACTTTGCCGGCATCAATGAGCGGCTTCATATACCGGTAGAAGAAGGTCAGCAGCAGCACCTGTATATGTGCACCGTCGGTATCGGCATCGGTCATGATAATAATCTTGGAATAATTGCTGTCTTCTACGGCAAATTCCGGTCCGATTCCCGCACCGATGGTGGAAATGATGGCCTTGAATTCGTCGTTCTTGAGCACATCCAGCAGCTTGGCCTTCTCCGAGTTCATCGGTTTGCCCTTCAGTGGCAGGATCGCCTGAATCTTGGAATCCCGTCCTTGCTTGGCCGAACCACCGGCAGAATCACCTTCGACGATGAACAGTTCAGTACGTGTCACATCTTTGGACTGTGCAGGCGACAGCTTGCCGCCAAGGTTCGAGCTTTCACTGCGTTTCTTGCCGCTGCGAATTTCATCGCGTGCCTTGCGCGCAGCTTCGCGCGCCCTGGAGGCCTGAATCGACTTCTTCAGGAGGCTCTGTGCCACCTGCGGATTTTCTTCCAAAAAACGTGCCATATTCTCAGATACAATATAATCTACAGCACTGCGGGCAGACGCGCTTCCGAGCTGGTCCTTCGTCTGGCCGACGAACTCCACCTCGGACATCTTGACACTGATAACTGCCATCATGCCTTCGCGCAGATCATTACCCTCGAGGTTCTTGTCCTTTTCCTTAAGCAGCTGAGTCCGGCGGGCATAATCATTCAGAACCCGGGTATAGGCGGTCTTGAAGCCTGTCTCATGCGTGCCGCCGCTGCGGGTAGGAATCGAGTTCACGAAAGAAGCAATAGTTTCCGTATACCCGGCATTGTACTGTAGTGCCACTTCAACCTCAATTTCGTCCTTTTCCGAGCTGAAATGGATCACATCATGCAGTACGTCCTTGCCCTCGTTGAGGAATTGTACGAACTGGCTGGCCCCGCCTTCATAAAAATATTCATCCTGCCGTCCGCTGCGTTCATCCGTCAGATTAATGCGCAGCCCGGAGTTCAGAAAAGCGATCTCCTGCACCCGTTCTGCCAGCGTATCATAGTTCAGGGCTATACCGTTTGGAAAGACACGAATATCCGGCTTGAAGGTGATCTTCGATCCGGTCTTATTTGTATTCCCCAAAACCTCAAGTCCGGTCACTGGCTCACCGACATGTTCCTTGCCTTTTTTGTCCACCCAATATTCAAAGCGCTGCCGGTGAATTTTGCCATCCCGGTATATTTCTACTTCCAGCCACTCGGACAAGGCATTGGTTACTGAAGCTCCCACGCCGTGCAGACCGCCGGATTTCTTGTAGCCTGAGCCTCCGAATTTGCCCCCCGCGTGCAGAATAGTGAATACCACCTGCGGTGTGGGCACTCCTGTCTTGTGCATGCCGGTCGGAATTCCGCGTCCATTGTCGATTACGGTCACCGAGCCGTCCTTGCGGAGTGTAATATCAATTTTCGAGCAAAATTTGGCCAAATGCTCATCTACGGCGTTATCAACGATTTCCCATACCAGATGGTGTAGTCCCGAGGAACTCGTACTGCCGATATACATGCCGGGCCGTTTGCGTACTGCAACCAGACCTTCGAGCACCTGAATGTCGTCAGCATCGTATCCAGTCCGGGCGGTATCGCCGTTCTTGGAGACTTTTGCAAACATATCGATCTGTTCGAGCATTCATGCTCCTCCTTCTTTCTCTATCTGCGAAATGCAAACAAACGTTTTGGTTCACTTTGTACATTCTAATTCAAAATATCCCGTTTCGTAAAGACGGCGAATGAAATGATCACCGAAAGAACTCCCCAAACGGCCAGCACCCCCATCGAAAAGGACAGTGTCATCCCCTCAATAGGGGCGGGCGATCCGGACAAATAGCCGGTCAAGCCCAGGTTGACCATAAATAAATATTTGGCCGTAGTCCACGCTGAAGCCATATTTGTCAATATGGTGCCGGCAATCAGTGCCGCCATCATCACTACAATACTCGCGGCTGTGCTTCGCACGAGTACCGATACCATGAAAGCCAGGAGCGCAACAACTACACTCACGAACCAGATCAGCCCGCCCTGCATCAGCAAATATTTCCATTGCGGCACTGCATGCACGGTAGACATATCCACTGTATCTCCATTCAGCTGAAACCCCGTAAAAACAGGGACATTAAATCCCTTATAGCCAAAAGCAAGGCCCGAAACGAGATAGCTGATCAGAAAAGTCGAGAGCACAATCAGCGAGACAAACATCAGCAGCGCCGCCATTTTGCTGAATAGCACCTTCCAGCGCTTCACCGGCCGGGTCAGCAGCATTTTGATGGTTCCGGTGGTCCGCTCTCCAGAGACCAAATCGGAGGCTACAGCCATAATCAGCAGCGGAATAAACAAGGATACCGAATTGTCCAGAAACTCACGGGTGAAGGTAACTCCGCTAGGCTCATTCGGATTCACATCGTGATCCAGATAATATTGCAGCTGCTGGACAAATATTTTCCGGTAAGACTTCCACTCCTCGGGTATCCGATCACTGCCGAGTGAATTCTGATTATCTGTGATTTGCTGCTGAATCTCCAGCCTCCAGTCCGAGTTAAACTTATCCCGGCTGCGCTCGGCAATCCGCATCTGCGCGTAGGTAAACATAGGCACAAGGACAAGCAGAATGAGCAGAATAATGTAGAAACGCTTCTTTTTAATAATCTTCAGGCACTCATTGCGGATGAGCGGCATCAGGTTAGTCAATAGTTTCACCTTCCGTTAGCTTCAAGAATAGCTGTTCCAGTGTAGGGTTGATTTTATGCACGGCCCGTACTTCCACCTCATCTGTAACGAGTACGGCTACAATCTCCGGAATCAAATCCTCTTCCATCACAGTGATCAGGGAATTCGCCCCCATTCCGGCAATAACGGAATCATCCAGAGTCACTTCATCCAGCTCCAGTATTGAAATATCCGGGCGGCCGCCAAGGAGCTTCTTGGCTCGGCTTAGCGGATCCAGTTCCCATAGCACATATGGCGAGCTCTGGGCAACCAGATCATCGACTCCGCCCACGGCGAGCACCCGCCCTTTGCTGATAATCGCAACCCGGTCGCACAGCAGCTGAATTTCGCTCAGCAGGTGGCTGGAGACAAATACGGCAAGACCTTCATCGGCCAGCCGCCGGATGAACTCACGCAGTTCCTTGATTCCTTTGGGATCCAGCCCGTTCGTGGGTTCGTCCAGAATCAGAAGCCGGGGGCGTCCAAGAAGCGCCTGGGCAATACCCAGCCGCTGGCGCATGCCGAGTGAATACGTGCTTACCTTGTCGTGTATCCTCTGGTCCAGCCGGACAATATCGACTACCTCGGCGATACGGTCCTTACCCACACCCGGCTGCATCCGGGCAAAATGCTGCAGGTTTTCCCATCCGGTCAGATAGGTGTAGACCTCCGGATTCTCTACAATGGAACCGACATATTGCAGTGCTTTTTCGGGCTCGCGGTTCACGTTGTAGCCGCATACGGTGATTTTCCCTTCGCTGGGGCGGATCAAATCTACCAGCATGCGGATAGTCGTCGTTTTGCCAGCCCCATTCGGACCGAGAAAACCAAATATTTCACCTTCACGCACATCAAAGGTAACATCATCAATAATCCATTTGCGACCTATCTTTTTGCGGACACCGTCGACTGACAGCACTACCGTACCGGAGCCGTCTCCTGAGTTTGTCGTCATCATCCTTGCAGCCCCTTTCTTATTGCAATGCCTGCATGACCCGCTCACTTATCCGCTGGTAACCGTCGCCATTCGGGTGAAAATGATCGCTCGACAGATACTTGCCCAGATGCCGGTTGAACAAATCAAAGGTTGGAACAAGCGTCATGTTGCTATGCTTATTAATAATATCCATCGCCGCGTTATTCCAGGCTGTTACCGCTTGATTACCGGGCACGAGCAGCTCAGGAACGTCTCCAAATGGATTATAGAGCCCCAGATAATAGATCTGCGCCTCAGGATTAATCTCTGAAATACGTTCGAGAATGGTATTAAGCCGTTTAGCCGCTTCAGGCAATGCTGACAGCAGGGATTCAGGAGTTATTTCTTCAGTCCCTTCTGCGATACCAGCACCTGTACTTTCACGAGTACCGTCCTCCATGCTTCCAACTTCCGGACTTTCCGTATCCGGTGTCGCAATTTGCTGGCCTTCACTGCCGCTTCCCAAAAGGTCAGACCCTCTGAAAAGGTCATTCCCGCCTATGGACACAAGTATCACGTTAGACTGGCGAAGCGCATATTTCACACCTTCCTGCTGCAGCTTGCTCTGCAGTCCTGCTGTTGTCAGACCGTTGATCCCCATATTGCCGATCAGACTCGTCTTGCTTCCTTTTGCTGTCAAGCCGTCTAACGTGCGCTTCACGTACCCGCTGCCTTCATTATCGCCTGTTCCTTTGGCCAGGGAATCGCCTAATGCCACTATTCTGATCGCTTCTCCGGTAGCGGAGACTGGAGCAGCGGTCTGCTCCGGGAGAATGGTTAGTGTCGCTTCTCCTTTTGGGTACAGCACATCTTTTACCGCATACACAAACCCGACGAGTAAAATGATTGTAGCCGCTATGGAAATCAAGCTGACTGCACGCCAGGTCCATTTGGAATCGTTCAAAGCTATCCCTCCGTGTGCCGTTCTATTCTGTATTGTTCCATCTTTTACAAACTTCTTAACTATGTAGATAAACATAATTCTTCTATGTTCAATTTGCAAATACTGATTGCAAGTAGTAACAGCTATTCCGTCCTTTTATGGACAGGACCCGTTTCAGCGAGAAAGATAAAAAACCGCTCCCCGGCTGTGCCGGAGAACGGTTATCTGCTGAGATTGCTGCGGTTTCTCCTGGGATAGAACCAGGAACCGTTGCGCTTTGCAATAATTGAAGCTTACTTGCCGATGAACTCTTGTACCCAGTAGTTATTGTCAAAACCGACACCGATATAATTGAAATTCGCACTAAGAATGTTAGCCCGGTGCCCGGTGCTGTTCATCCAAGCGGTCATGACTTCCTGAGGTGTTTTCTGTCCCATGGCGATGTTTTCACCTGCATACTGGTAAGTCACACCGAATGAAGACATCATGTCAAAAGGTGATCCGTACGTTGGAGACGTGTGGGAAAAGTAATTGTTCGAACGCATATCTGTTGCCTTGGCTGCCGCTACTTTGTTAAGGCTGGCTAGTGCGGCTACAGGCGAAAGTCCAGCTGCAGCGCGTTCCTTATTGACCAATGTTACGATCTGCTGGGTAAACGCGGCAGTTCCGGTTGTATTCGCCACAGCAGGTGCGGCTGTTGCTACGGGTTTGGCTACAGGTGCTGGTGTTGCCACTGGTGTTACAGGCCGAACCGCAGGCGCTGGTGTAGCGGCAGGCTTCGCTGTAGCTGTTGGAGCAGCTGCTGCCGGCTTTGTAACAACAGGCTGAGGATTCGTAAAGGTTACCGTGGAACCGTCCAACGAAAAGCCGTTTGTGCTGTATTGTTTCAGATATTCCATAAATTGTGCAAAGCTAGTGGTCTTTATGGTCACTGTCTGAGTTTCCGATGCTGCATTTGCTTGTAATGGAAGAGAGAGGCTAAGCGCCATAACAGCCGCTACACTTCCTCCAATCACTGCTCTTAAAGACTTGCTTTTCATTCTGCCATCTCCTTATTCTTGTTGTAATGTTGTCTGCTGCCAAGAGTTGCTGAATCAAATATTACAAAGTTGTAATTTGTTCCTTAGTCATTGTAGCATAAATCTATTTGCCGTGCGCTTCTAAATTCTGGAGATTAGTAGAGTACAGACGCTTGTCCCGTCTAGCGGCAGACTGCCTAAGGCTTGTGTTCCCCGAAAAAAAACGGCAACACCGCTCCTTCTGGAACGGCAGCCGTATATATTAAATTAAATTTTCTTACATTATATACTGGAACAGGGCAGAACTCACCTTAGTGAAAAGACTGCCAGAACTCCCCCTCGGTTGAGATGAGTCCCATAATCTCCGCATAAGGAATACGGAATGTAGGAAATCCGGCAGCATACGGCGCAATCTCATAAGGGGCAAAATACAGATATAGTGCCTCTTCATCCACATAAAACGGCTGGTCTGCGGTAATGCCCTTATAGGTATTGGGAAATACATAGGAATATTGGGGATCATTTGCAATCTGTTTGCCGACAATATCACTGAGCTTCTGCACATATTTGCTGCCCGGCTTGAACAAATCACCCAGCCTGTAAAATTTACCGTTCCGCAGATTGATATGCGTATAGATTTTTGTTGGCATGCCGTGTGCCGCTCCGAATGGGAAGCGATACCCGTTCAGCTCCAGGACCAGGAGATTTTTACGGAAGAAGGATACGTTAAAATCACCGGTATAGCTGAAATCCTGAGCCGCACCGCCTGTCCCTGCACCCTCAGCCAGAGAAAGACTGCGCAGCTTGTCGTTCACTACTCTGGACACATCCGTAATGGCAATGCCTTCCACCACCGGATAATAGACCAGATAGTCTTTATTCGGCTTATATTTTTTTTCCAGTACGGAATATGGCGGCCGGAGCGGAATCACACTGTTTTGCCTCCATACCTGTTTGCCCCTGCGGTCATAATAAGACGTGCGCAGATCTACATCCGCCCGGATCAGACTGCCGCTGAAAGACAGAGTACCAGCACCAGGAATAACAGGGGGCTGAGCGGACTTTTGGCCGCTTTTATCGATAAAATAGGTCTCCTTGGCATCATATACGGACGCAAGGCCGTTCTGGTAATTGTTCACCCCGAGCAGGGGGTGATTACTGAGAATCCTTCCAGTTACTGCATCTGCGATGACATAACGAGACCCGATGTAAGGCCGGGCAGCATCCAGGGGGGTTCCGAGTGCAACGCGATCCTCGCCAAGCTGCTGCACTTCGTAATAGGTGGCCGGGATGATCTGTTGTCCCTTCGTATCAATCAGCCCGTAGGCATTGCCGTAATCAGGTGCTGTATTGATGACCGCTCTACCCCCGGAAAAAGGCAGTGCAGCAGTAAATTGCGGCTGTATGGCTATAGTTCCATCCATGCGGAGATAGCCGTATTTGCCGTTTTCTTCTGCCTGAAACGCCAGCAGACCGTCCCCCGGATACCCCACAAACGGATAGTGATAAGAATGCAATACCGCTCCCTGGGGATCGATCAGTGCGTATTCTCCATCTTTGATTTTGACGAGTGCCTCTCCACCCATAAAATCACCAGCATCCTCATATACGGGAGGCAGTACTTCTTTGCCCTGTGCATCCCAGTAACCATAGCGGGAAGAGCCTGTGGTGCTCTGTCTGGAAAAAAGCGCCCGTCCTTCATGCAGCGAATTCAAATAGTCTGCCCGGGCAGTAGTGACCTCTTTGCCTTTTTCATCAATCAGGGTATATCCTTTCGCATCGGAGACTACAGCCCGGCCCTCGGAAAAGGGGGCAATAAAGGAATAGACGGGCTTTACTTTCTCCTTGCCGGTGCTGTCAATCAGCCCGCTTTTGTCTTTACGCTGCACTATAGCCAGACCATTCGGCTGAAAATCCTCGGCATACTCGTATCTGGGCTCGATGGCAGTCCGGCCTTCATTGTTAATATATCCCCACAGCGTGCCCTCTTTCAGCTTGAAAGGCGCAGGGTGCAGCAGATCAGCCCTCAGCGCGCTCTCCTCAACTTCAGGGAGAACAAACTGCGGTTCGGCAGGTTTAGGAAAATAGTCCACCCGGTACAATCCCTCTACTGCGGGGATCGTGACGAACTGCTCGTCATCTGCCCGGATAAAATCCTCTTCCTGCTGGGGAATGCACTCGTTCCAGCCGATTCCGTCCCACCGCCATACTTCAGTCTGGACGAGGCCGTTGTCCCAGCCTTTTCCCAGCTCATTCAATTTGATCCTCAGCATCCATTCGCTCCCCTTTACCAAAACCTTATGCCTACAGGATATGGGCGGGGGCGGATTTATGTGCCTAACCAGGCACGGTTCTATATGACATGTGGTGTGATCTTGAAATTCATGGCTTCCTCGCATACTATAGACATAACATTTTTGTATAACTTCGGCGATAAGGGCCGAGGGTCTCTACCAGGAACCGTAAAATCCTGATTACAAAAGAATGCCGGTGTGCATTTTTTTGCGATCAGGATTTTTGGCATACCTTAAAAATAGAAAAGGAAGTGAAACCTATGAACAACAGCACAAAGTCCCTGCTCACAAGACGCATTCAGGTGGCAGGCAAACAAATCCCGGCGGATCTTGTAGTCAAAGGCGGAACCATAGTCAATGTATTCACCGGTGAGCTTATGGAGGGCGATATTGCCATTGTGGATGGATATATTGCGGGAATCGGCTCCTATGAAGGCAAACGGACGGCAGACGCCTCCGGAAAATGGGTTATTCCCGGCCTGATCGACGGGCATGTACACATTGAGAGCTCTATGCTAACTCCCCAGGAATTTGCCAAAGTGGTGTTGCAGCATGGAGTGACAGCAGTAGTCACCGATCCGCACGAAATCGGCAGCGTGGCCGGGGTAGAAGGTATTAAATACATGCTGGAGCGCTCCAGAGACCTGCCGGTGGATATTTACGTCATGCTTCCCTCTTGTGTGCCGGCAACGAAGTTCGAGAGCTGTGCAGCCCAGCTGGAGGCCGCTGACCTGAGCCCTCTGTATGCCGACCCCATGGTGCTGGGACTCGCAGAAGTGATGGATTTCCCCGCCCTGGCTGGGCCTGACACCGGGATGCTGGATAAACTGGCCGGTGCACTTGACCAAGGGAAACGGATCGACGGGCATGCTGCCGGGATTGCCCGGGAGGACCTTAACATCTTCCGTTCGGCGGGCATCCGGACAGATCATGAATGTGTCCATGCCGAAGAGGCCAAACAGCGCCTTGACCTGGGCCTGTATCTAATGATCCGTGAAGGAACCGCCGCCAAAGATCTGGAAGCCCTTCTGCCCGCCGTCACTGTAAAGAATGCCAGACGCTGCCTTTTCGTTACCGACGATAAATTAATCGATGATCTGCTGGAAGAAGGCAGCGTGGACCACAACATCCGGCTCGCCATCAGCAAAGGCCTTGATCCCATCACAGCCATCCAGATGGCAACGCTGAACACAGCGGAATGCTTCGGGCTCCAAGACAGGGGAGCCATTGGACCAGGATATCGGGCGGATCTGGTGCTGCTGGACGATCTGAATTCACTCTCCATCTCTCAGGTCTTTAAACAAGGCGAATGTGTTGTTGACAATGGAAGGCTTGTTACAGGAGCTTTCGCAGAAAATACAGCGGCTGAGGTTCAAAGTTCAATTGCCGAGAGCTGCCGCCTGGCCAATGTGGAGACCGGTGATCTGGCAATCCCTATAGAGTCTGGCAACTGCAATGTTATCGGGATTATTCCGAACTCCATCGTAACCCGCCACCTCAAGGAGCAGGTTCAGGTGAAGAATGGCTGCTTCGCCCCTTCCGTTCAGCAGGATCAGCTCAAATTAGCTGTCGTGGAAAGGCACAACCGTACCGGGAATATCGGTCTGGGTATCGTAAAAGGCTTTCAGTTCTCCAAAGGAGCCATCGCCGCAAGCGTAGCTCATGATTCGCATAACATCATCGCCGCCGGTGTCTCCGATCTGGAGCTGCTCACCGCCATCCGTCACATCGAAGCCATGAACGGCGGACTGACTGTAGTATCCGGCGACAAAATTCTCGCCTCCCTGCCGCTTCCGGTAGCAGGACTCCTATCCGAGCAGGGGTATGAACAGGTCTACACCGAGATGAAGCAGCTTTACGCCGCCCTTCGTGAGATCGGTGCACCGGATCACTTCAATCCTTTCCTGACCTTATCCTTCCTGGCCCTGCCGGTCATTCCTGCGCTCAAGCTGACAGATAGGGGTTTATTCGACTTTGCCTCTTATTCGCATATCGGGATTGAGGTAATAGAGTAAGACATGTTTGCTTAGATATTAAGAATTAATTTGGAAGGAGTGAATATAACTTGCCATTCCCTGTTGTCACCAGAGAGCTTGCTGAACGGATCGAAAAATCAGAAATTGATTATATGGTTTCCAGAGTAGCGGCCATACGTGAACGAGTAGGTAACCCTGAAGGAGCCGAGGTAGAGAAATTTGGTAATACCACGGCGATATATGTTAAAACAATGCCATGGGGGGCTTTTAATACCGTTAAAGGCATAACACTTGATGATATAGACCAAGTGGATGAAATTATTAATTTTTATCATGAACGCGACAGACCTTGCCAATTTGAAATAATCCCTTCTAAGTCCAGCCCTGAACTACTCCATTATTTATCCAGTAAAGGCTTTTATCAAAATACGTTCCATACAGCAATGTATGGTATTCCAAATGAGGTTTATCCGGATGATCCATCCAATATATTCATTCGCGAAATTAATGAAGACGAATTCGAACTATATGGTAAGTTACATTGTTTGGGCAGCGGTTTAGCGGAAAGTGGTTCAAAGTACGTTGCAGCAAATAATAAAGTATTATTCAATCGCTCTGGATGGCGTATTTTCCTTGGATTCTTAAATGAAATCCCTGCCGGTGTTGCGGTAATGTATATCCATAGCGGGGTTGCATCCTTGACCTTTGCCGCCACGCTTCCTGAGTTTAGAGGACAGGGTCTGCAATCAGCATTTTTACGTAAGCGCATGTACGAAGCAGCATTACAACAATGCGAGTTAGTTGTAGGTCAATGTGCGTATACTTCGACAAGCCAGAACAATATGGAAAGAGCAGGAATGAGAATTGGCTACATCAGAGCTAATTGGGTGAAGAAAGGAACTTGATGCTGCTTTTCACGCCTTAATCACCTCACAAGTATTATGTTCCAACTATCACCCTCACCTCAGTACCCTCAATATTGAAAGGATTTATGCTATACAAAAAAGCGTTTGCCGGATACCCAGCAACCGCTTTTTATACTGCCCCTCCCCCTTGCGAAGCAGGGAGGAGAACTGCCTAAGGCGATGCAAGTGGCAGAGGGGAGGTTTGGAGCTGTAGGAGCGAATGCGTCCGCCTTTAGGTTTGAATTTCTACCGCAACCAGCGGTTTAAATCAGGAAATCCAAACCTAACAGCGGCCGAAAGCCCAAACACTCACCGTAGCCACGCCCCAATCACCTCAAGTAGTTATTGTTGTTGATTTGCTTACTTCTTCGACGAATATTTACGCATATCAAACGATACCGCCGCAATGATAATCAGACCTTTAATAATCAATTGGTAGTAAGGGCTGATGCCGATAAAGGTCAGTCCGTAGTTGATCAGGGTGAAGATAATTACACCGACGAGAACGCCCGGCACCGTACCGATACCGCCTGTAGTGGATACGCCGCCGACTACGCAAGCTGCGATGGCGTCAAGCTCGTACATGTTACCGTAGTTGTTTGTTGCGCCGCCTGTTCTGGCAGCCTCAAGCACACCAGCCAGACCGTACAGGGCACCAGCGATAGCGTAAATGTAGATCAGGTTCTTGGATACGTTGATCCCGGATACCTTGGCAGCCTGCATGTTGCCGCCGATAGCGTACATGTTTTTGCCCAGCTTGGTTTTGTTGAACAGCACCCAGACAATGGCGGCGACAACAAGGGCTATGATGACAATGTAAGGTATGGAATATTGTCCCTCGCCAATAAAACCGGAGCCTATTTTGGTGAAGTCAGGACGCAGACCGCCGATCGGCTGCGATTGGTTCGGGTCCATATCAAAGTACAGGGAGTTCAAACCGTATACAATCAACATCGTACCCAGTGTGGCAATGAATGGCGGAACATTTAGCTTGGAAACGATAATCCCGTTAATGAGACCACAGAGGAGGCCGGCAAAGATGGCGATTAGGATTGGAAGCCATACCTGCACCTGCGGAAGATCAGGGAAGAACCGGCGTGAATAATCCGGTATTTGCAGCATTGAGGCGGAGATAACCGCCGTGAACCCTACAACCCGTCCTGCGGATAAGTCCGTACCGGCTGTGATCAGAATAAAGGCCACACCCAGAGCGATAATTACACGTGTGGAGGATTGAATCAGCACGTCACGCAAGGTATTGATGGACATAAAGCTTGGCTCATAGATGATAATACCCATGATCAGCAATACGAGTACGATATAGATCGCGTTTTGAGTGACAAAGGATTGAGCTTTTTTAACGTTCATTAGTAGTTTCCCCCTTAATGCTGTGCAGCGAGACGCATAACTTCGGTTTCCGTAGCCTGCTCGCCTTCTAGTATTCCTGTCAGCTTGCCTTCAGACATAACCATTACACGGTCGGACATCCCGAGCAGTTCCGGCATTTCCGAAGAGATCATGATGATGCTTTTGCCCTGCTTCGCCAAATCGGCGATAATCGAATAAATCTCGAATTTGGCCCCGACGTCAATCCCGCGGGTCGGTTCATCCAGCAGCAGAACCTCAGGCTCGGTAAGGAGCCATCTGGCGAGTAGTACCTTTTGCTGATTACCGCCCGACAAATTCATGATCTGTGTTTTCGTGGTTGGTGTCTTGGTGCGCAGCTTTTCAATCATTTTATCGACTTCAACCTTTTTCTTCTTGCCGTCAAGCAGCAGATATGGCGTCTGATAACGGTCCAGATTGGCAATGGCCCCATTCTCATGAACGGACAGCACAGGGAAAATACCCGTTACCCGGCGTTCCTCGGTAAGCAGCGCCAACCCGTGTTTCTTGGCATCCTGCGGTGACTGAATATTAACCTTCTTGCCAGCAATGGAGATGCTTCCGGATTTTATCGCACGAAGTCCGAACAAGGCTTCAATAACCTCCGTACGTTGTGCGCCGACCAGACCACCGACACCTAGAATCTCACCACGTCTGAGCTCGAAGGATACATCCTTGAATGATCTTGGTTCTGGCGAAGTAAGCCCTTCCACTTTCAGGAAAACCTCACCGGGAACGTTCGAGCGTTCAGGGAACCGGTTCGTGAGGTCACGGCCGACCATTCTGGAAATAATCAGATCCGTTGTCAACTCTGCCGAAGGCCATGTGCCGATTTTTTTACCATCACGCATGATCGTCACTTCGTCAGAGATTTCCAGGATTTCTTCCATTTTGTGAGATATATAAATTATGGCTACGCCTCTTTTTTGCAGATCCCGGATAATTCGGAACAAATGCTCCACTTCCACACTGGTCAGCGAGGAGGTAGGTTCATCCATTACAATAACGCGTGAATGAAAAGAGACGGCTTTGGCGATTTCGATAGATTGGATTTTGGATACGGACAGTTTGCCTACAAGGGTCTCGGGATTCAGATCGATATCCAGATCCTTGAAAAGGTTCTCAGTGTCCGTAAACATTTTCTTGTGGTCAATGAACTGAATCGGTCCGAACCCTTTCGTCGGAAAACGCCCCAGCCAGATATTCTCCATTACATTGCGGAACGGCACCGGATGCAGCTCCTGGTGTATCATGGAGATTCCGTGACCCAAAGCATCATTGGAGTTCGTGATATTAGCCTTTTCACCATCCAGAAAAATCTCACCGGCATCCGGTGAATAGATCCCAAACAGACATTTCATGAGTGTAGACTTACCTGCGCCGTTCTCACCCATCAGTGCATGGACCGAACCCGGCCTAACCTTCAGGCTCACGCCGTCCAGCGCCTTCACACCGGGAAATTCTTTGGTAATATTGTTCATTTCCAGCAAAAATTCAGTTTTTGCCATGTTATTACGCCCCCTACGCTATTTGTCTTTTCCATGAGAGGCACAGCGGTTCCCTTCTGCTTCCTACCCGTAAGGAATTCCGGGGAGCAGTTTTCCACTCCCCGGCTTTATTTTTATTAAGCTTATTTAGCGTCAGCTACATTATCTTTGGTGATTTTTTTGTAGGAAATCCATACATATTGGTTGTCTGTGATGTCAAAGCCCACATTTTCTTTGGTAGGTGTTTCACCTTTGGCCAGCAATGCAGCCAATGTGATTGCAGCTTTACCTTGGTTGTTGGCATCATTCAGCACCGTACCAAGCATAGTTCCGTCTTGCAGCGCTTGAACAGCTGGAGCCGTAGCATCTACCCCTACAACCGGCATATACTTATCGCCAGTGAAGTATCCTGCAGCTTTCAGAGCTTCGATCGCGCCGAGGGCCATATCATCGTTGTTGGCAAGAACGGCTTCAATCTTGTCACCGTGGGAGCCGAGGAAGGCTGCCATTTTTTCTTGTCCTTTTACACGATCCCACATCGCTGTGTCTTCAGCCAGTTTCTCTACCTTGATGCCGGCATCTTCGATGGCCTGGATGGAGTAGGTTGTACGCAGCTCAGCATCCTGGTGTCCAGGTTCGCCTTTCAGCATTGCATATTGGAGCACGCCGTCTTTGTTCTTGTCAGCTTCCGGATGAGCCTTCCAGAAGTCTACAATCAGCTGGCCGGACATGGTGCCAGACTCTTCAGCCTTAGCGCCTACGTAGTATACTTTGTCCCATTTCTTCATATCTTCTGGAAGTGGTTCGCGGTTCAGGAATACTACCGGAATATCTGCTGTTTTGGCTTTGTCGATAATTACGCCTGCTGCTGTGCGGTCAACCGGGTTGATCAGCATGCCGTCGTATTTCTTCGTGATGAAAAGGTCCACCTTGTCGTTCTGTGTTGGCTGTGAGTTCTGGCTGTCAACGATGTCTACTGTAGCGATGCCTTTGGCAGCTGTGTCAATGGCATTACGGACACCGGTCATGAACGTATCGTCAAATTTGTAGATAGCCACGCCGACTTTTGGAGTCTCACCAGCAGCACCGGAGTTTGCACTGTTAGTAGCTTTTGCAGCGTTGCCTGTATTCTCAGTCTTTGCATTATTGTTGCCGCCGCAACCTGCGAGAGCTGCACCCAGTAAAGCACTGGCGAGTAAAACGGAAGTGATTTTTTTCATAATTATTTGACCTCCTGATATATGTTTCTTTTTAGTTGTGCCCAGTATGTCCTGGCTACATCCTTATTATGCCCGACGTGAAAGCGGTTGCGAATATAAAATCCTACTCATTTTTATAAAAATTCTAATGATGTGAGCTTTCTACCGGACAAATGGAAATAATAATTTCTGGTTCTCCGGCCATAGCATGTTCTCCAGATCGATCAGCTTCGTTCCGGTATCCACACGCTCGGGTACTTTAATGCCTTCAGCAGCTTCTACGGCATATTTGACGGCCAAATATCCGTTGCTGAAGGGATTCTGAATGACTGTGGCCTGAACCGTACCATTCTGCAGCAGTTCCATCATGGACGGAGAGCTGTCAAAGGCAACCATCTTCAACTGGTTGAAGCCCAGCTCCTGAATTACATTGCCCGCACCCTGCGAAGCTGTTTCATTCAGTGTAGCAATGCCCCGGAGATCAGGATGGTTCAACAGCATATCGCGGGTCAATTGTTCAGCGTCGCTAGTATCGGATGAAGTATAGGAAATCTGAACGACCTCTATATTGGGAAATCGGGCAGCATAGTTCAGAAAGCCCATTTCCCGTTCATTCGCATCCCGTGCCCCATAATCAATTGATCCGGATGAGCCTTGGTGTCCGGTGGAATTTGTGAAATTGATGATACCGATCTCCCCGTAGCCATTCAAAAGCTCAATCAGCCTTTCTGCGGATTTCTGCCCGGCTTCATAGCCGTTTGATCCCACATAGGTTTTGACTTTGGCTGAACCTACCTCCGCATCTACCGAAATTACAGGAATCTTATAATATTCCGCCTGGTCCACCACCTGTGCGAGCCCCATATAGCTGCTGGCTGCAAGGATGATTACATCTGCCTTTTGCTTGATGGACTCCTCTACCATCGTGATTTGCTCGTCGATGTCGCTCTCGGAATCCGGAGCTTTGAACGTCAGCTTCACATTGAACTCCTTTGCAGCGGCCTCCGCACCTAGCTTCACAGTGTTCCAGTAATCGCCTTTGTTCATTTTTACAATCATATGAACGTTGTGTGTTTTCGTTGTGCTGATGTATGCCGGAGAAGTACCCAGGCAGGAAGTGACCGTAAACACCAACACCACGCACACCAGCAAACCAAACCCTAAGCGTAAGCTTCTCATTGTACGGATTCCTCCTTTCCATCTTCTGGCCCCTCCTGGGCCCGGACCGCAGGAAAGATGACCGTAACAGTAGTCCCTTCTTCAATCTCACTCTCAAAGGTAAGTCCGTATTCACGTCCATAGACAAGTCCGATCCGTTCGTTCACGTTCCGCACACCTACACCTGACCCGCCGTTGCTTTTACCGCCGCTCAGAATCGTTTTCAGTGTCTCCTGATTCATGCCAAGCCCGTTGTCACTGATCCGGATGACAATCAGACCCTCCTGAAGCTCCGCAGTTATCGTGATCAGTCCTTCATCGGGCATCATTTCGATGCCATGGTAGAGGGCATTCTCCACAATCGGCTGCAAAATCAGCTTGATCGTCTGGTACGTCAGAACCTCGTCCTGTGCCTTAATCTCATAGCGGAATTTATTTTTGAAGCGGAAGCTCTGAATGACCAAGTAATGCCGGATATGATCCAGCTCCTCCTGCATGGTGATCATATTTTTCCCTTTGCTGAGACTGATGCGGAAAAATTTCGACAGCGATTGGATCATCGTCACCACTTCATCCGTTTTACCTCTTTCCGCCAGCCGGATGACCGAATTCAGTGTGTTATATAAAAAATGGGGGTTAATCTGCGATTGCAGCACTTCCAGCTCACCCTTGCGCTTGGTTTCCTGCTCATAGATAATCTGGTCCATGAGTTGCCTGATCCGCTGTAGCATCAGATTAAAGCGCCGGGACAGCTGTTCCACCTCATAAGCACCACTGACGTCAATCGGTGTGTTCAGATCCCCTTCGCCAACCAGCTTGACCGTCCGTTCCAGCTTGCGGATGGGACTGGCAATCAGCCAGGACAGGAAGATAGATAACACGATTACACCTAAGATAACGAAACCCAAAAACCAGATCAAAAAATGGTTCAGATCGCGCTTGGTCGTCACAATCTCATCGTAATAGGCCACACCGACGATCTTCCAGCCTGTCCGGGCCAGTGTGCGTACTGTGATAAAGCGTTTCTCTCCTGTAGATTCATCCAGATAGCTGCGGTATTCATATGCCAGCACAGATTCCACATTCTCATACTTCAGCCCGGCATATATTAGCTGCTGCTGAGGATGGTAAACAATGTTGCCCTGCGGATCAAGAATGTAAGCATACCCTCTGTTACCCAGCTTAACCTGTCTGCTGAGCTGATCAATTGTACGGAAGTTGAAGTCGATCAGCAGGACGCCGGATTTGGTAAGCCCGTTTTCTTTGTATTCAATCATTTTGCTGATGGAGACCACCCAGGTATAACGTCCCTTGAACAAATTCTGTATATGAGGAGCAGAGTAGGAAATTTCAGGGCTTTTGATAGCCGAGGTAAACCAGCTTTGACTTTGCAGCTGGGTGTTAAGCCGCATGCTCTGGCCCGGAGTGCCGACCACATATTTACCCTTTGGGGTGAACACCGCCACCGAGACGAGATCTTCACGGCTGCTCATCAGCGTATCCATCCGCTCGCCCAGCAGGGAAGAATCAATAGAAGGACTGGTTGTAATCTGCTTTTCTGCCGTTTCAAAAATACTCCCCATCCCTTTGACATACAGCTCAAGGTTGTAATTCACCTGCTCAATAATCTGCTGCATGTTCATATTGGCATTCTTTTCGGCGGTTGCAGCAAATTTGTTGTACAGCATAAAACTAACGATCACTGCAACAAGCACAGTGACCGCCGTAAAGGTTATCGTAATAATGAGCTGGATACTCCGCAGCTTGGAGGGCAAGCGAAGCTTGCCTCCCTTGCGCGGCTGCGGGCGAAGCGAAAAAAAATACGCCTTCGGCTTGTACATGGCTTATCCTCCCCGTGAGCTGTTTTTGTACTCTTTAGGCGATTGACCATATTTCTTGCGGAAGCAAAAGCTGAAATAGTTCGGGTCGGCAAAGCCGATTCTTTCGGCAATTTCAAATGCCTTAAGCTCTGTCGAACGCAGCAGCTCTTTGGCCGCTTCCAGACGGATCTGCAGCAGGTAGCTGACAAAGGTCATCTTCATTTCTTTCTTGAAAATGCTGCTGAAGTAGCCGGTACTGATGTGCAAATGCTGGCAGACTCTGCCGATGGATATATCGGATTCCTCATAATGGCTGCGGATATAGTCTTTGGCCTGGTCGATCAGTTGCTTGTAACTGGACTGCCGCTCCGAGGCAATGGAATCCATGAGCCGGCTGCACACACCGATAATCCATTCCCTGGCCTCACCCATATTGTTGAATTTCTGAATCTCTGTCAGGGAGGAAAATCCCAAGCCGCCAACATCACTCATCTCACTGCCCGATTCCTTGGCCACCCGAAGAATCGTGGTGATAATTTCCAGCAGAAAAATCTGATATTCCTGCGTGCTCACCAGTCCCGCATCCAATCCGCCAAACAGCTCGTCCACTACCTCCTTCAATTCCTGAAGGGTACCCAGCTTGATCGTACGGATCAGCGACTGCTGGGTCAGCTCGTCATATGCCAGCATACGTCCAACCCGGGACTCCACGTCTTCGATCCAGATCACTCTATTATTTCCAAGGATCAGACGATAATCCAGCGCCTGCAGCGCATCGTTAAAAGAATGGGACAATAGAGCAGGCGAATTACAGGCCGTACCGGAGCCCGCTGTCACGGTAAGCTTAAGAAAATGCTGCACATACTGGCGAATTTCTTCGAGGATAGCAAAGGTGCGGCTGGTAATCGCGGCCTCATCCCTGTCTTCGCTGACCGAGAGCAGCACCACATCATCGCGGTAGATGAATACTTTGCCGAAGTCATGCTTCTGGCAGATTTCTTCGGCAATATTCAGTACGGCGAAGAGTTGAAGATTACGTTCACCCGTATCTCTGAGAGATACAGGCCGTTTGGTTGACACGACATCTTCTCCGCCCTCGCGGATATAATCCACACGGATCACGGAAGCTTGAAACAGTTCACCGCTTAATTCTATACCGTATTCTGCGCTTTTTCCGGCAATCTCTGCGGCAGGGAGCCTGCGGGAGACCAGTGAGGAGAGAAACTGCTCACGGAGCACCGGCAGACTTTTGCGGTAATGCTCGCTGAGCACAAACACATTCTCCTTCTCGGCAATCTCCGCCTCTATCGTTGCCCTTACCTTAAGCAGAACGTCAATCAGCTCCTGCGCAGAAAACGGTTTCAAAATATATTCATCTATTTGCAGCTTGATCGCCTTCTGGGCGTATTCAAATTCATCATATCCGGTCAAGATAATAATCTTCGTATTGGGATGCCGGCTGCGAATCCACTCCGCCAGCTGCAGCCCGTTCATAAATGGCATCTGTATATCGGTTACGACTACATCCGGCAGCAGCCGGTCAATGGAATCCGCGGCTTCCCGCCCGTTCTCTGCCTGATCCACAACTTCAAACCCGTACTGCTTCCAGTCGATTTGCGCAATAATCCCTTCTCTTACATCTTCTTCGTCTTCGGCTAGAATCAATTTATACATTTTCATCCCTCTTTGGATCAGGTTTAGGTCATTCTACACCCATTCTATCTGATTCGAACGGCTCAATCTATGGTTAAGTTAAGGAAGGTGGATTTGCGAAGGGAATACATAGAATTACGCTTATATTTGAACAAAAGGGCAAAAAAAAACCATCCCGCATGAACCGGGATGGGGATGATTGGTGCGTATGGTCTATAGCAATGATTTGTTGAAGCGGTAGCCGGTGGTTTTCTCGAATCCGATATGCCGGTAAAAAGCATGTGCCGGTGAACGTTCCACCCGATTGCCGCTTCTCAGGAAAAGCTGGCAGCATCCTTGCTGGCGTGCCCAATCCTCTGCTGAGGCCACCAGTCTTTTGCCAAGTCCGTTGCCTCTAAGTTCCTCAGCTACGATCAGTGCGGTAATCTCCATAATACAGTCTGCATGCTTGTAATAGGATCTCACCTTCCGTAGTCCAACCATTCCCACAACTTCATTATCCAGTTCTGCAACGAGAGTGCAGTGGAACGGATCAGTCTCCATGTCTTCCATTCTTTCTTTCATCACGCTAAGCGTTGTCGGATAGCCGAATTCCCGCAGAAGGGCTGTCACTCTCTCCAGATCATTCAAGCCGCATTTGCGAATTTGCAGTACCTGCTCCTGAGTACTACTGTTCATCCTCAATTACCTCCACTTTTAGCATAGACGCCGCCTGCTTGGCTGTCGTCCGCGCGATTTCCACATCTTCCGCTGCACTTAACGCTACGGCCATTCGCCGTCCAGGGCGGATCTCCGGTTTGCCGAACACACGGACCTGTGTACGGGGAAGCGCCAGCGCTTCGCCAATACCGGTCACCCTAAAAGCTTGTCCGGCTGTTTCTGCCTTCAATGTTGCTGATGCGCCCGGTGACAGCAATTGCACCGAGTCGAGCGGAAATCCAAGAATGGCTCTGACATGCAGAGCAAATTCCGATAAATCCTGTGTAATCATAGTAACCATGCCGGTATCATGCGGTCTCGGTGAGACTTCGCTGAACAATACACCATGATCCGTTAGAAACAGCTCCACGCCAAAAATCCCATACCCGCCAAGCT
Source organism: Paenibacillus sp. 22594 (assembly GCF_052044425.1). Lineage (NCBI taxonomy): Bacteria > Bacillati > Bacillota > Bacilli > Caryophanales > Paenibacillaceae > Paenibacillus > Paenibacillus sp. 22594. The sequence goes on along the minus strand of NZ_JBQENA010000002.1, from coordinate 788,688 downwards.
GGTCTGTAACCGCGCGGGCGATTTCTTGAGCCTCAGTCCATTCGGCTGCACTCATCTGATGAGGCTGCCAGGACTCCACATAGTCGCCGTCCTTCTGGATATGGCCGATCGGAGGGCAGAATACCGTACCGCTGACTGAACGTACGGTGAGCAGTGTGATCTCACTCTCGAAGGTCACAAAAGCTTCTACGATGACCCGGGTTCCTTTGGCACGTGCACCTTCCAGCGCCGTATTCCAGCAATGCTCAGCATCCTCAGGCTTCTTGCAGACGCTTTGTCCTTTGCCGGACGAACTCATGATCGGCTTAATCACACACGGGGTGCCCAGGATCTCTACGGCCTGACGCAACTCGTCCAAACTATCCGCGAAACGGTAGGCTGCAGTAAGCAGGCCCAGCTCCTCAGCGGCCAGCCGGCGGATGCCTTCCCGGTCCATAGTCAGCCGTGCTGCACGTGCGGTAGGAACTACAAAGAATCCTTCTTGCTCCAGCTCCTGCAGTGCATGTGTGGCAATGGCTTCGATCTCCGGAACAATCAGATCCGGCTTTTCTTCACGAATCAGCTGTTTCAGTGCTTCCGCGTCAAGCATATCAATAACATGGGAACGATGGGCCACCCCCATCGCTGGTGCATCTTCATAACGATCCACAGCTACGGTCTCTACGCCAAGGCGCTGAGCTTCGATAATGACTTCCTTGCCCAATTCCCCGCTGCCCAAGAGCAGCAGCTTACGGCTCTGGGCTGAAAAAGGAGCTCCCCACATTGTCGATTCCAACCTCTTTCGGCAATTTGATTGCTGCGTTCTATGTTTCTGTAAACGACGCAATACAAACTGTAAATTTTCAGGCTCCTTTATTTTCATCCATCATCCGTCAGAATGCAAGTGTTCTTCGACATTTTCCTACAAACTTCACAGATCTTTGTCCACGATATCGCCCAAAGCTTGTTCGAGTTGCAGCAATTCGCTGCTGAGATGGCTCCAGTGCTCTGCAGAATCACCCCCTTTCAGGAGCTCTGTGATCGCTGCTTCCCGCTCAGTCAGATTCTCACTCAGCACTTTCACTACTTGGGACAAAGCGGTATCCATGTTTACTGCATAGAAATCCAGCAATATGCTTTCCTGTTCTTCAACAGCCTCTGCCACGGCTTCCTTCATCCCAGGCTCGGCCCCTACTCTAACCTCATTGCGGCCGGTCCCTTCGAAGAAATGGCGCGGGGATTTGAATCGGCTCCACAGCGCCGTCCAATCTAGCGGCTCCAGCCTGACTTCCAGCTTGGCCGGAGCAGGCCAAAGCTCCTTATCATTTTGAAGGAACTGAAGCTCTTCCGTAGGTATGGATAATTCTTCAGCGGCAGAGACTGCCGCTAAGTGCACCAGACGGCGTCCGGCAGCCTCCAGCCGGAGCGTGGTGGCCCACAGTTCCTGCTCTAGCTCACGCTGGATCGTCCGTTCCAGTTCTCTTCCACAAGCTATAAAGATATCTTTCAGATGACCGCCGTCTTCACGGAGCAGAGAGGGATGGAACGATTCCTGAAAGAAACGGCCAAAGGAGAAGGATATCCGCTGGCGGACATGATACAGCAATTCCTCACCTTCTCTGCGCAAATCCCGGCGCGGCCGCTCCTCGGCGGCCAGCAGACCCAACCGCCGCTCTGCCTGACTCCGCTGCTCCTGCAGTACCCTCATTTGCACTTCACGCTGACCCGCCGCCTGATGCGCCTTCTCCTGCCACTCTTCAGTCCGGCGCCGGATGTTGCCGAGGCTGTCTCTAGCCCCTGCCAGTGACAGCTTCGGCAGTTCCCCGCCCGCGAAATGTGCAAGTGCCTGCTCGAAGCTGCTGAACCGGGAAGCATCATAGATCTCCCGGTTATTTGCCTTTTTCCCTTCCAGTGCAAGCAGGCTGGAGAGGGAATACATCTGTGGTGCATTCAGACCGCCGGCGCGCAGATTCTGCGCAACATGCTGTTGAACCTCCTGGAGCTCTTCTTCATCCGAGGCCAGATCGGAGGCATTGATGATGAAGAACATTTTATCCAGCGCAAAGCTGTCTTTGATCCGGCCCAACTGGGCCAGCAGGCCCCTGTCCGCCTTGGAGAACGCATGATTGTAATAGGTCACAAAACATATCGCATCGGCATTCTTCATGTAACCAAAGGTTACTCCGGTATGACGCGCATGCAATGAATCCGCCCCAGGGGTATCGACCAGCACGATACCGCCGGCTGTCAGGGGACAATCGTAATAGAGATCAATTCCCTGAATGAAACAGGCCCGTGTCTCTTCAGCGACCAGCTGGCGGTATTCCTGCAGATCGACAGTGCGTACGGTTCCAAGCAAAGGTTCAGCTTCCTGCCAGCCCGCCGCCGCCGCCCGCAGAAATCCGGCATGCGGCAGTGCAGAGGGATGGAGCCCGCTGACCTGGAGATTCCCAGCGCTCGTAGTCCAGCTCTCCAGCTGCGGCGCGTCAAGCTGCAGCACACTGAAGGAATGGAGGATGTCCTCCCAGAAATCCTCCACGCTCTTCATGGTGACCACCGCGCTGGCGTGACGGAAGTCCCCTTCCGGCGCCAAAATCCGGTTCACTGCCGCTGTGGCGGGATGCGGAGACACAGGCAGCACATCTTCGCCCAGTAAGGCATTGGCGAAGGAGGACTTGCCGGCGCTGAACGCTCCAAACAGCGCCAGGGTGAAGCGGCCGCCGGCGAGATCCGCCGCTCGCTCCGCCAGGCTGCGCGCAGCCGAGGCCATGGCCGGCTCGCTGCGCAGCAGCTCCGCCGCAGCGTCCAGCACCGCTGCGGCCTTCCCGAGCCGGCGGCGTCCGCCCGCCGGCGAAGACGTACCCGCCGCAAGTCCTGCGGCGGGGCTTCCAGCCGCTGCGCCCTGCGGCGGCTGGGTCTCCCGCGGCGCGGCGCCGGGCGCGCCCGCCTGCGGGGTGACCCTCACCTCCGGCAGCGTGCCGGGGGTGAGGGTGCGGCGCGGCGGCAGCAGCGCCGCAAGCTCTGCCGCGCGGGCGTTCGCCGCGCGGTCAAGGGCGGCCAGCGCGGCTAGGGCGCGCGCCTGCCGCTGCAGGGCTGCCTCGCGGCGCGATACATCCGCGAGCCGCTCGTCCAGCAGCGGCGGCAGCTTCGCCAGCAGCTCATCGCCGATGCCTAGCGCAGCGCGGCGGAACTGGCTCTTCATTTCAGCCGCAAGCGTGCGGCAGAAATTCAGCAGCGCCTCGCCGCTGAAGCCGGTTCCCGGCTTGACGGCAGCCGCCAGCACCCCGGGGCTGAACGCCGGGAACGCCTGCTTAAGTGCCGTCTCCGCCGCCTCGTCCCAGACTCCGAGGCCTTCTCCCCACTGCCGGACCAGCTGGAGCAGATGCCATTCCAGCTGGGCGGCAATCTCCCGGCTTTGCAGCGTATGCCAGGCGGCCAGCCGTTTCTGCTGTTCCTTCTCCCGTTTCGCTGCCGTGAAGAGCAGTCCCTTGCGGAAGCCGGGACTGACACTTTCGGCATAGGCCCCGGCAGCTTCCCGGACCTCTGCCGGCATCAGGCTGCTGTTGCCCAGCAGGGCATCCAGACGGGTTCGCAGTTGCTGGCGCGCTTCTTCAGCTAGCCCCAGAGCCTTTGCCCGCTCATCCGCACATTCGAGGAGCTCACGCTCCACGTAGTCCCGCTCTTCCGCTGTTCCTGCTTCTTCCAGAAGATGCTCCCGTTCCTCCTGCTGCCCTTCTCTATAGACTGTCAGGGCTGTATCTGCGGTATGGTAAAGAGAACGGGACAGACTGTACTGAAGCAGCTCATCCCGTTGCTCCAGGAGTTTCTCAATCAGATTCAGCAGATCCTTCCACTGGTTCAATGGATGCTCCTGAACCTTGAGTGAAGTAAAGAGAATTCCCGCCGGCTGAATCCCCCATTGACCGAAAGCGCTTACCAATTGCTTCCGGTACACTTCAATGGTAATTTCCTGTTCACGGTGCTTGTCAATCTGATTAATGATAAGATACAGCGGTTTGCCCCATTCACTGAGTGCTTTGGCAAAGGCCAGATTATTCTCGGATTGCACATGATTATAATCCATCACATAAAACACAACATCCGCCAAATGGAGTGCGGAATGCGTTGCCGCCTGATGTCCGTTATCGGTGGAATCCACCCCCGGTGTATCCATTAGAACTCCATAGCTCCCAAGCAGCGGTACGTTCTCCCATACAGATATGGCGGAGTATTCGCCCCCTCTGCGGCAAAAGTCCTGCAATTGTTCAGGTGTTGTCTCCCATGGGGCCGGTTGGGTTCCGGTTTCACTAGTTTGCGGATACAGCAGAACACGAGGGGTTCCACTGCGGATGGATACGATATTCGCACTGGTTGGAACCGGTCCGGAAGGCAGGACATTCTTGCCGCATAGAAGATTAATCATACTCGATTTTCCTGCCGAGAAATGCCCGCAAAAGGCTAAGGTAAGCTCACCAGCAGCAGCTTTTAACTCCAAATCAGAGATAATTTGCTCTGCTGCCGGATCGCCCCATTCGTTCATAAGCTTGCTGAGCCCAGAATAGGACGGTTTCTTCAAGATTTCTTTCTCCATTTTGGCCCGTTCCGCTCCCACGTTTATTCCCACCTTCGCTGCTTCGTGTATCGTATTGTCTCACAAGAATAGAATAATTACATTTTATCACCAGTTTGCCACAATTCAAATCAGAACTATTTACAAATTCCCCTATAATCCCTCACGAATCTCACAAATCCAGGTATTTCTTTACAAACTTGTTGATGTTCTCAAAGCTATTGAAATACAACACCTTATGGTGTTACAATCAATTACGAAACCAAAAGGTGTTACAATAACAGGAGGTAGCTTATGCACACTGAAAAGACATTGCCCGAAATTCGCAAAACTGTAGTTCTTAAAGCTCCCATTGAAAAAGTATGGACAGCTGTGTCCACCTCTGAGGGGATCGCGGCCTGGTGGATGGACAATACATTTGAACCGGTCCTGGGTAAGGAGTTCATCCTGCGTTCCGGCCAATTTGGTGATTCTCCTTGCAAAATAACTGAACTCACCCCTCCACACCGGTTGGGTTTTGATTGGGGCAAAGACTGGCATCTGGAGTTTGAATTAAAAGAGCTGGACAATCAGCAAACAGAGTTCACCCTGATTCATTCGGGCTGGGATGAAACAAAGGCCACCGAGTTTGGACAACCTCATTCGATTATCCGCGGCATTATGGACGGTGGATGGGAAGGTATTGTCAACAAAAGTCTCGTTCGTTATACAGAGGCTTAAGCAGTGGCTGCCCCAGCACTCAAGCATGATGTATTTCAAGCGATCGCCGATCCCACCCGCAGAAGCGTGTTGCAGCTGCTTGCCCGTAACGATATGCCGATTGTGGCCATATCGGAGAACTTCCCTCTTTCGCGTACAGCTATTAACAAACATCTGCATATTTTATCCGATGCTGGACTTGTCAGCTCCAGACGGATTGGCAGGGAGACAAGGTATTCACTTCACCCGGAGCCTCTTGCAGAACTAAAGGACTGGCTTGCCTTCTTCGAGATCTATTGGGACGACAGACTGTCACTGCTAAAAGAATTCGTTGAGAAGGACACTAACCCGCAATAAGAGCAAATATCAACAGAAATGTTTATCTTTGCACACTAAAAAGCCGGCCCATGGGCCGGCTTTCTCACATCCTATTTGGGTCACACCTGCTTATGGAACCAAGCTGAGTAGCTTAAGCAGTTTCCAGAACTGGCAGCAGAATTTCGAATACCTTGCCGTGCTGCAGAATGGTCAGGCCACGGGATTTATCTCTCATCACTACAACTTCAGGTTTTTGGGACATACGTTCCAGGTAATGCTCAGGTACATCGCCAGAGTGGCTGATCGTGATGCCTTCCACTTCCTGTTCTTCGTTTTCCTCAAGCGGACTTTCCACTACACGTTCAAAAATATCGGAGAACGCTTCAAAATTATCGGTATATACAGAAATGCACTTCATCTCTATCCCATCCTCTTCTTCATCTCTAACTCTTAATCACTTGTTTCCGTATGATTCTTAGCTTTCCTGATTACAGCAGTTTTCATACGTTTCTTACCTTCCCGGCATACATCCAAGAGCGGGCACACCTGACATTTGGGATTCTGTGCTTTACAGTGATAGCGTCCGAAAAAGATCAGCCGGTGATGCGTGAGTGTCCACTCGTCACGCGGCACCGCCTTCATCAGCTTCTTCTCCACTTCCAGCACAGAATCTTTCCAGCCTGCAAGGGCGAGCCTCTTGGACACCCGCTCTACATGTGTATCCACCGCAATGGCCGGGACTCCAAAAGCGTTGGATACTACCACATTTGCGGTCTTGCGCCCCACACCCGGCAAGGTGATCAGCAAATCATGTGCCTGAGGCACCTCTCCACCATACTGTTCAATCAGGATTGAGCAGAGACTTTGAATATGCTTCGCTTTGTTGCGGTACAAACCTATACGCCGGATGTCGCTCTCCAGTTCCTCAATGGGTACTGAAACATAGTCGAGCGGAGCTTTATACTTTTGGAACAGGTCCTCGGTTACTTTATTCACTGTTGCGTCCGTACATTGGGCTGAGAGCAGCACGGCTATCGTCAACTCAAATGCGTTGCTGTGGTTCAGCTCACAATGCGCATCAGGGAACAGCTCTCCGATGGTATCCAGGATGTGGCGGACCTCTGCTACTTTCATAGTGTCCCCTCCACGGAGTGTTACCTCTCACTGCCTGCAGTGAGTGTAACTTCTCAATTGTAAAGAAATATAAGCAAAGTATGTATTGTAACGTACACGTTCATACATTAATAGCTAACACATCACCAGCTGTATATTTCAAAAAAAACGTCTTGATGCAGGCAAAACGCCTGAATCAAGACGGTGTTTCACACGGAAAATCACCAAGCACTTATTGTTTCACTATCTCAACAAGAACATTATTATTGAAATACATTATAATATTATCATTTTCTTTGAGAGATTGCACGGATAAAGTCGTGTCGCCTTGATGAATATATACATTTGCACCCAGCGCAAAGCGGTAATTATTATCGTCAAGACTTGCGCGTTTCACCAAAATCTCATTCGTTCCACTCTCGTAACGCGAGAAGGGACGTGACTGCTGGCTCAATACACGAATAATTGTGGACCCATCGGAGTCTTTGCGCACTTCCACGCGGTCTGAAGTAGTAAGAGAACTGATTGTAGTAGCGGTGGACCCGTCACGGATAATCTTAACCCCACCAGTCGCAGTGAAGGTCTGGGTACCTGCTTTGTAATCCTTCACAGTTAATGTTCCTGCGGTAGCGTTCACTGCTGTCAGCTGACCCGTACTAAGCTTAACCGCTTGGAGGGAGAGCGGTGTGCTGCCATTATACGAGACATTCACAAAGTCACCAACCTTCAAATCACTGATCTTAATGCTCTGTCCAGTGTCGCCGGTCATTGGCAATGTCAGGGTATACAATTCGGTTGTTCCCCCCGACCATTTCACCCCTAGCTTGTTTGCGGCCGCATCCAGGGTAATAATCTCGAGCTGGACAGAAGAATTCACCCGAAGAACCGAAACCACGTTCTGGTTACCGGCAAGTACTGCAGTTACCGCACTGTTAAGAGCCACATCGTTGACTGCTAAATTAGAGCGTCCAAAGATGTCCACTGACTGCGGATAAGGCAAGGTTAGCAGTTGTCCGTTTGCGAGCTTCATCGTCATCGTTTTATTGGTTGTATTCACAGCGGTCAATGTACCATCATATTTGCTGCTCGTCTCCACAGAAATGGCACGCTGACCAGCAGCCACAACATCTACTTTACGGCCTTCGGTCAGTACATACCCCATATTGGTCAATGAAACGTTCGGCATTCCTTCTGAAGCTAGCTTCGTAGTGGTATCGAGCTTCACCAGATGGGCTTTGCCACTGCTGTCCATAACCGTCAGCAGCTGGGTTTTCACACTATAATCAACCACTGTCGCACCAGTAAATTGATCAATTTGGCGGCTTAGAACTTCAATTTTCGTCACCTGGTCACTACTGTTCAATGTGATCTGCACATTGTCTCCGGCAGTAATGTCTGCGATCAGATCACCAATGACAGGGGTAGTAACACCTGGGATTACAATGGCCGGCGTAGCTCCGAGCAGCTTTACTTCACGCGTGCCATCAGACTTTTTGTAGACCACTGTGGAGCTAGTCAGTTCAGTGATCGATCCCTGCACGGTGCGCTCTACCCCTGAAGTCACCTCTACGGACCGGATCATATTATCCTTAACGGTATATTTGACCGAAGCCCCCACCTTGAGATCGGCTGGCAGCAGCACCGAGCTTTGAGAGCTGAACAGGGTAGTGCCATCCTCCCATTTGAAGGATTCGGTTGCCCCATCAGCTGTTTTGAATGTAATGCTCTTGGCGGTAGTATCGACACTTTGAATGGTTCCTGTCGCTGTCTTGTTCACAATACCCGAGGTTACCTGTACCTTAACCAGCTTGCCTGCACCACTGTAGGTCTCCCGAAGCAGGGAAACTTTACTGGCAGCGGTAATGGAGGAAGGGGTAATTACTGCACCGTTCACGTCCACAAAGGAGGTGTTTCCATCATAGCTGTACTGATCATATCCGGTTGGAGAATCCAGCCAGATTGTACCCGGTGTGATTTTGGCAAATACGCCTTCAATGGTCTGCACCTGCTGCGCTGGATCTGTTACTTCTACATAAGCGGCATTGTAGGTTGCTCCGATAACAGTCACTTTGGTATAGGGCTTGATGTCACTGAAATTGATTCTAGTTTCTGAAGTACTGGTAAAATAGGCGGTACTATAAGTTAAATTGAATACAGTTGTTCTCCCGTTATTATATAGCGTCATCTTGCCGTTCTGAAGGGCACTGATGCTTCCTTTGACGGTATTATCATAATCCAATGTATTGTGAGCTTCTGCACGGCTGAAGAAAGTAGCCAGCTGCGCACGGGTCACAGCACCTTGCGGGTCAAACCGGTTGCCGTCCAGACCATTAGCCAAACCCAGATCCACTGCAGTATTAATGTATCCCCGTTTGTTCGCAGTAACTTTGGCATCATCGGCAAAACCGGTCGGTTCACCGGATACAGCAGCAGCATCCGCATTTTTGCCCAGCGCCCGGATCAGAAGCTCGGCTACCCATTCTCGGCTGGCCTGGCGTTCCCCCCAGGAGGTCTTCAGATTATCGGCAGCCATTTCCAACGTCTTATCCAGCAGCCCCTGCTGGAAAGCAAGTACTACATAAGGCTTATAGTAATTGGTAACTTTGAAATCAGTTGGAAGCACAACATCGGTACCGGTGTTCACATTGCCCTGCAACTTCATGAAACGGAGTGCCATGAGCACCGCCTCCTGCTGGGTAATGGAATCCCCCGGACGGAACAGACCGTTATTGCCTACAACAATCCCTTGGGAGGCCAACTTATAAATATGTTTTTCGGCCCAAAAGCCGCTTTTCACGTCAGTAAAAACACCTGCTGCTGCTGCCGGAGCAGTTACGCTAGTCACTGCTGAGGTTGTTATCGGTGCAGTTGTGTCGGCAAACGCGGAAGCTGCTCCGCTAAGCACCATCGTGCCGGCCAGAATTGCGGTTGCCGCTTTGCTGGAATAAGTATGAATAGAACGTTTTGACCTTTTTTGCCCGGACAATAGGTTATTCCCCTCTCTATGGATCATATATTATGCTAGTAAATCATTTCGCCGGTTAACCGGCTTATTCCTGCATTTTCCTTACAAACCGCTGTTTTCTCTGGTCATTGGATGTTCGAGATCCACATGGCCCATGAGACTTTCCACTTGTTCGCCATCTACAAGAACCTCTATCTTCTTCACTTCTTCAAATTGAAACAGGGTCTTAGCCAGTGCGCTGATAGCAAAAGCCTCACCACCAGCACCAAGCTGGGCTTCATCCGGTTTATGAATGTCCATTGTAATCTGGCCGTCCGCAAATTTAAGCGATTTAAGCTCGATTTTACCCCATAAAGGAATCTGGTCAGGGTTGGTGCTGCTCTGAAGGGCTTTGTAGGCCTCGCTGTACTTCTCCACATCATCTGTATAACTTATGTCAGCTTTAGCGGGGATCAGCTCCATTTGCTGAGGATCAGTGAAATACACGGATATGTTCTGACTCTGTTTGTCGGGTGCAGTGGGCTGTTCTGTAGCTGCGGGCGAAGGACTAGCAGGTTCTGCGGTCGGCTGAGCGGTTGCAGTGGCTACAGCGTCCCCACCCCCGTCAGTGCTTTCGGCAGTACTACCAGCGCCGTTCACGACTGTTGTGGAATCTTGTCCAGCATTATCGGCGGGTGCTGCAGCAGGTTTGTCACCGCATCCGGCGATCACAAGTAAAAGCAAAGCTGAAATACCTGCATAGGTCCATTTCTTGTTCATCAACAATTACCCCCTCTGGATGAATATGGGCAGATAGGGCCGCAAAGCCTTTTTGACCTGATGGTACGGCCGAAAGCTGACTTTGCGGCCCTGCTCTGCCGCTTGGCTGCTGCTATAATTTGAGATATTCCTTAATACCGGCGACAATGCCTGCAGCTACTTTATTCTGCAAAGCCTCAGAGAACAACAGGGATTCATCGCCTTTATTGCTCAGGTAACCGACTTCCAGCAGTACAGCAGGCATGGTCGTTTCACGAATGACGTGAAAGTTCCCATAGCGGACACCCCGGTCACTTAATCCGGTTGCCTGGACAAGATACTTATGCATTACGTTCGCCAGCGCCTTGCTGGCAGCCCGTTGATAATAGGTTTCCGATCCGCTAGATACTGATGAACCGCTGCTGTTGGCGTGAACAGAAATAAAGAGGTCCGCTTTAAGATTATTGGCCATGCCTGCCCGGTCCTTGAGTTCCAGGAAAGTATCATCACTCCGGGTAAGCACGACATCGATGTTGTTTTCCTGCTTCAGCAGCGCTGCAGCCTTCAGTACAACTGCCAGATTAAAGTTTTTCTCATATTTGCCGGTTACCCCAACTGCGCCAGAATCCTTGGCTCCATGGCCTGCATCCAGCACTACAATCTTGCGTCCGCTATTGCCGGGCAATGTCGCAGTGTCATCTGTGCTTTGTGCATTCAGATCAATAACGACAAGCTTGGAGGTATCTCCTGATACATCAACGCTATAGTTTTTAGCTTGATTTAGATCAATTACAAAACGAACCGTGTAGGGATTAGTGCTGTATAACGAGTAGCGAACGCCCGAAACATCCGGATAATCGTTTACAGTAAGTTTACCGTTCAAATTCGGGTCAAGTACTTGGCCTGTCCCAAATGCGTCCGAGAATGTGGCATTCGGCAAATCAATTACGATCCGCTCAGGTCCGGATACCTTGGATACCTGCGGCTGCGAACTCCCATCCATTGCAATACTTAGCCTGTTCTCGCTGAAGCTGACGCCATTGACCATGGTTAAATCGGCCGTTGGATCTGCTGGAGGTACGACTACGCCGCTCCCGCCATCCCCAGTACTTTCCCCTGTACCATTGTTACTCTCAGGTATTTCTGGCGTAATAAGATTTACAGCCTTGGCTGTGTTATCCCACTTGACCGTAAGGCCGAACTGTTCACCGATGAACCGGATTGGCACCAGTGTCGTGTCGCTCCTAAGCAGTGGTGCTGTTGTTAGAATCACGGTCTTGTCATCTACCGATGCCGCTGTCTGATCCACAATCAGCTTCATAATCTTGCCCTGCTGTTCAATCGTAACCGTCTTGCTCTTCTGATCCCAGTCCACCTTATATCCAAGGTTTTCAGCAATCATCCTAAGAGGTACCATGATAGAGTTGTTTACATTTTCAACAGAAACGTCCTGTCCTGCGGTGAGCTCCTTGTCATCCAAAAAAATCTTACTGGTCCCGGAGGCCGCATGTCCTTGCTCCGGCAGAACAAATACAAAGAGCAGCAGCAACAGCATAAAAGCAAATTTCTTCATTCTTCACCTCTAAGAATCTAGTATTCCGCCTAAAAAAGCGTTCATGCTGACAATCCGACTGACAACCTTCGACAATCATTAGACTCCAGCTGCCCTTAAAAGTTGCGAATATCTGCCATACAAAAACATGTTTCCTTACCTGCATTTATCGGAGCGACCCATTCTACAATCCGAGATACTCCTTGATTCCGGCAACGATTTCCCGGGCCAGACTATCCTGCAACAGATCGCTGTACAGCGCTGATTCGTTACCGGGATTGGTAAGATAACCTGCCTCTAGAAGTACAGCAGGCATACTCGTTTCTCTAGTGACATGAAGACTTTTATTTCTTACCCCATTATCTTTAAAGCCCGTTCCAGCGACCAGATGCTTATGCATGATCTGGGCGAGAGGCAAGCTTTCCGTCCGTGAATAATAAGTCTCACTGCCATTGACCTTGTCCTTATTCGGATAATCGGCAGGCAAAGAATTGGCGTGCACGGAAATAAACAAATTAGCTTTTGCCGCTTCCGCAATCACTACACGATCCTGTAGTCCAAGTGTGCTGTCCGTGGTTCGCGTGTAGACAACGGTAACCAGTCCCTCCTGATTCAGCAATGCTCCTACCTTTTGAATCACAGCGAGGTTAAAGTTTTTCTCCAGTTTGCCCGTTAAGCTGACAGCACCGGATTGCGTGCCGCCATGACCTGCGTCAAGAGCGACTATCGGCTTCCCGGTGATTCCGGTTCCACCTGTGGTCGGGGCTCCAATACTCCCAGTATTCAAATCAATGGTTACTAGCCCTGTGCTGTCATCCGTACTGACTTGATACGGCTGGCTGCCAACGGTTTGGATAACAAATCTGACAGTGGGCGGGCTTACACTGAATAGTGCATATCTCACATCGGTAATCAGCGGATAGCCGCTTACATCAAGCTTGCCCTGTGGACTTCCGCTGGTGGAAACACCAGGAAAGCTCCCCACAAAATCGGATGCAAATGCAGCACCGGGAAAATCTATGATGATACGGTCCGGACTGCTGATCTTGGTTACAGTAGGCTTGGCTCCCCCAGCTGCAGCGATGATCAGTCTGTTCTCACTGAATACCGCGCCCATTACTTGAGGTGAAGTAGCCACGGTACCCGCACTTCCCGGAATAGGGGTAGGTGTAGGTGCAATCACTCCGGTTACAATATCTCCCCCTGTCCCTTGACTGTCTGTAGGGACGGAGCTTGCTTGTGGAGTCGGGGTTGGTGTTAAGGTTGGTGCTGGAATAGGTGTTGCAGTCGGCTGTGGAACATTTGAACCGATAGGTTCACCCGTTATTCCGCCACTCAAGTAGACCGTTTTGTCACTATTATCCCATCCAACCTTCAGGCCAAACTGCTCGCTGACGAAACGGATAGGTACCAGCACTGTGCCACCGGTCTGTTTTGGCGCCGCATTCAGTACCAGAGACACTCCGTCAGCTTCAGCTGTTTTGCTGCCTACGGCCAGTTGGACACTTTTCCCATCCTGCTGAACGGTGACTTTATGTGACTTCTGCTCCCACAGCACCTCAAATCCCAAATTCTCAACTACCACACGGATAGGAATCATAACGCTTCCATTTACGTTTTCCAGGTTGATTCCCTTGGGAAGCTCTAACTCCTTGTTGTCCATTACAATTCTGCCCGCGCTGTTCCCGGCAGCAGCGGCTTCATGGCCGGCGAATGATAGCAGTAGCAGTGGCAGCAGCAATAGAAATAGCACCCGTTGTCCGGCTTTTCTCATCCTTTCCTCTCCTTCTGGCAAATGATAGATACATAGATAAGATTAAGACGACAGAAAACTCCAAAAGTTGCCTTCTCAGGCAATGAATATATCGATTATAGCAAAAAAACTTCTATTTCCGACACCCGGAAATAGAAGTTTTGTGTAAATATTGTAAAGTTTTCGTATTGACTTCTTTTAAGAAAACAGCTTAGCGGCGTGGCGCTCCTCATAAGCAGCGATTTCGTCCGCATGCTGAAGAGTAAGCCCGATATCATCCAGCCCCTGCAGCAGAAACTGGCGGCGGTGCTCATCCAGCTCAAACGTAATGCTAAGGCCGTAATCATCATTGAGTTGGTTATTTTCCAGATCCACCGTCAAATTATAGCCTTCATGCTCTGCCGTACGTTTGAACAGCTCATCTACCTGGGCTTCCGAGAGCTTAATCGGCAGAATGCCGTTTTTGAAGCAGTTGTTGTAGAAAATATCCGCATACGAAGGTGCAATCACGACTCTGAAGCCGTAATCCATAATCGCCCAAGGTGCGTGCTCACGTGAAGAGCCGCAGCCGAAATTGGCCCGGGAGATCAGAACCGAAGCCCCTTTATAGCGGGGTTTGTTCATTTCAAATGCCGCATTATCATTTCCAGCTTCATCAAAACGCCATTCGTAGAACAGAAATTGTCCAAAACCCGTACGTTCGATCCGTTTCAAAAATTGTTTAGGGATAATAGCATCTGTATCTACATTTACCCGGTCCACCGGGGCAACGATTCCGGTTAATTTCTTGAATTCTTCCATGATTATATCCTCCTGCTCTCTCAAGTTCTATGCGTTGACGGCTTCCGTTTTATAGTTCCAGTCACGGACATCAGTAAAGTGACCCTTGATTGCAGCCGCAGCCGCCATAGCAGGAGAAACCAGATGCGTGCGTCCGCCGCGTCCCTGACGTCCTTCAAAGTTGCGGTTCGAGGTAGATGCGCAGCGCTGTCCAGGCTGCAGAACATCCGGGTTCATAGCCAGGCACATACTGCAGCCTGCTTCCCGCCATTCGAATCCTGCTTCAGTAAATACTTTATCAAGCCCTTCCTTCTCGGCCTGAAGCTTCACGCGTCCTGATCCCGGAACCACTATTGCGGTAACCTGATTGGACACCTTATGTCCCTTGGCTACCTCGGCGGCAGCCCGCAAATCTTCAATGCGTCCATTCGTGCAAGATCCGATGAAGACATAATCTATGCCGATTTCGGAAATTGGGGTTCCTGGCACCAAATCCATATATTCAAGCGCTTTTTCAGCTGCTTTGCGTTCATTTTCTGTTGTGAAATCCGCCGGATTCGGCACAGTGGAGCTGATATCCGTACCCATACCCGGGCTGGTTCCCCAGGTTACCTGCGGAATCAAAGTCTCTACATCGAATTCAACAATCGTATCGTACTCTGCACCTTCGTCACTGACAAACCCTTTCCAGGTTTCAACGGCAGCTTCATAAGCTTCACCCTGCGGTACGTATTGGCGTCCGCGCAGGTAGTTGAAGGTAGTTTCATCCGGAGCAATCAGACCCGCTCTTGCCCCGCCTTCGATCGACATGTTGCAGACGGTCATGCGTTCTTCCATCGACAGCTCGCGAATCGCTTCGCCTGTATATTCGATAACATAGCCGGTAGCAAAATCCGTACCGTATTTGGCAATCACACCGAGGATCATATCCTTAGCAGTAACACCGGGATTACGTTTGCCGGTGAAGCGTACTTCCATCGTTTTGGCCTTCGATTGCTGCAGGCACTGGGTGGCCAGCACATGCTCTACTTCACTGGTACCGATTCCGAAAGCCAACGCGCCGAATGCCCCGTGTGTGGAGGTATGGCTGTCGCCGCAGACGATGGTTTTACCAGGATGAGTCAATCCGATTTCCGGACCCATAACATGCACTACACCTTGGTCAATATCATTCAAATCGAACAGTCTTACACCAAAGTCACGACAGTTCTGCGACAGGGTATCAATCTGCTGCTTGGAAATAGGGTCCGTGATATTGTAGCGGTCCTTGGTAGGCACGTTATGATCCATAGTTGCAAAAGTAAGACCCGGACGGCGAACCTGGCGGCCGCTGAGACGAAGCCCTTCAAAAGCCTGCGGGGAAGTAACCTCATGCACCAGATGCAGATCGATGTAAATGATACTTGGCTTGCCTTCCTCCTGGTGGATTACGTGATTGTCCCAAATTTTTTCAAACATTGTCTTGTTGCCCATGTTTTCACCTCATATAGTAGAATCGTTCATTGGAAGAGAAAGTGGAGTCTCTCTTGAATGCTCTAAATATAACATCGCCACGTTTATAATTCCAAGATATGATTTCTATAAAAGCCATAGGCGGAGCCTATAAGGCTGGATAAGGTACAAAAAAGGACACTCCAAGAAAAAACTAAGGAATGCCCATCATTTTAGTAATAAACTTATCAACTTAATTTTCAATTAGTTATTTTTCGGATGATCAATATTACCTACTTGTAGATTTAACAGACTTACTAATTCCTTTGAATTATTACTCATTCCGTCGTCAACATTCTGATTCTTTTTAGAATTGAAAAGCAGCTGCGAATTGTTTTCTGTACTTGTAGACTCCTTCTCAGCTTGTTTAATTTCACTCAATAGAACCTTTGATCCGTCTGAATAAACAATGTACTGTCTAATATAAGCGCCTTCCTTCGCTGTAACCAGTTTCCCTTTTTTTTCTACCGATTTGTCCTTCTTTTCATCTTCTTCTTTCTTTTCATTTATTTGTACGAGTAGCGTTGATTCAAACAAATCTTTATTGCTTGATAGATTGTTGCGTTGGTTACTATAATAAACGCTAGGACTAGAATTATTAATACGCATGCTTCCACATCCTCTTCCAATAGATTTTATTTATCATTTAATATCGGTATCTTTTGTTGAGAAATGAATGTAAACTGGATTTTTATCCCAAATCAACCTTCTCAGGCGCTCTCGGAGACACCTTATCTCCATTACACTCACTCCTTCGGATAAAATAAAGAAGCCGCCTATCAATGAGCGACCTTGTTACCTTGTTATCTAACTATTCGTTATAGCCTTGAAGGGAATCGAACCCTCTGATCCATGAGGCCAAATTAGTAAAAACCCGTACTTGCATTGTAATGATCACAATGTCCATAAGACGCGCCCGGGTGGAGCACGCTGAGAGTGTTGTTAAACCCTCGTCCCCCGCAACCATACCGCCGCAACAAGTGCATAAGACTTCCCTTAGTAATGCAGACAGTCTACTCAGCATAGTTGAGTCCTCCCACGATAAAAGGTAGCAGGGACACCCGGACGCTGTTGCCGTTAACACCACCTCAAATTAATCCAGCCAGTTATTTCGTGGCGACTATTAGGAGATGGCTTGCCGATCCATTGGCTATTCATCGTCAATTCCCCCTTATCATTAGAAGTCATCCTTTACGTAGCGGGCATATGTCCGCTCAATCCAAGCAAGCCCCTCCTCTTTGGTCATACGCTGGACCTCTTGTTTGATGGTAGGTTATTTTCAGAAGGCCACGTGCGAAATGTAGTGTTCTTCCGGGTCATCTTCTTTTGAGGTAACGTCAATACCTTCCTTCAAAACTGGACGGCTGTTATTCCCCAGCATATGAAGACCGCGGTACTCTCTTCAATAAAGCCGAAGATTATCCCTCCCATGCGTTGCCGCAGGTCATCAGCTTGAGGTTCTTTGAAACGATGTTCATTAAAGCGAAAGCAAAATAATTCGTCCCCATTACTAATTTTATCAAAGGGTTTTTGCCTGATATATTCTATAAAAGCCATAGGTTTGATCTATAAGTCCTGATATGGAACGAAGAGGCCTGGCACAAGTTGATTTATATATAGCATCACTTATAGGTTATACTTATAACTATATCATTTACTATTAAGGAGTCTTTTCATGGAACTTAGACAGCTTCAATATGCATTACAGATCGCTGCAGAACGCAATTTTTCCCGTGCTGCAGACAAGCTGCATATCGCTCAGCCTTCACTCAGCCAGCAGCTATCGAAGCTGGAGAAGGAGCTTGGCGTTCTTCTTTTTCAGCGGAATACCAGCTCAGTGGAACTTACTCATGCCGGGGAGAAATTTGTGGAGCAGGCGCAGACGATTATTGATGCAGTAGAGCTATTACGGCAGGAGATGTCGGATATCTCCCAGTTGCGGACCGGACATGTGGTTGTAGGGAGCATGCCCATCACCGGTGCGCATTTGCTGCCGCATGTGCTGCCTGTGTTCAAAAGCAAATTCGCCGAGGTTGAAATCACGCTGCTCGAAGATTCCTCCATGAATCTGGAAAAACTCACGGCCAGCGGTCAAACGGACTTAAGCCTGCTTTCCTTGCCTTTGGAGATCCCGACACTCGCTTACGAAGTGCTGGGTGAAGAGCGGATCGACCTGGCCGTCCCGCCAGAGCACCCACTCGCTTCAAGGAGTGCAGCTGGGATTCGCACCTCTCTAGAGGAGCTTAAGGATGAGCCATTCATTGTTCTAAAAGAAGGCCAGGGCTTTCGTAAAATGACCGTCGAATTATGCCGGGGAGCCGGCTTTGAGCCGCGTATCGTATTTGAGAGCAATAATATGGAGACCGTTCAATCGCTCGTCGCTACCGGAATGGGAGTAACACTGGTCCCCCACTTTATCGCCCGGGCGCCGCGCAGTGAGTTCGTTCCCGTCTATTTGCCCCTGGCCGAGCCGGTGCCTAGCCGTACATTGGTGGTTGCCTACAGGCGCGGACGCTATTTATCTAAAGCAGCAGAAGCTTTTATAGAAACCTTCAAAACAACCGTCAAAGATCTTTCCGATGAATAGCCAACCAGCAATTAGCTTATGGATACAAAATAATAGGAGTTCTGAGCTGGTCTTGCTTTTCTCTTAAATGCCTCTCCTGGTAAAAATATTACTTACGTCACACTTTGCAAACCCGACATTTGCGTGGTATTCTAAATGACAAATAGTGAAACGTGCAGACGGGACCAGTACGAATAGGCGATTATCCGTGATCAGAGAGTAAATTCCGGCAGGCTGGGAGAATTTACCGCGGTTGTCCATTCCGAATCCTACCCCCGAGCGGCCTGCCCTAGCAGGACGGAAACTCCCGTTATGAGAATGAAGTCGGATGAACCCTCATCAATGAAGGTGGTACCGCGGAAGTTTACCAAGCTTTCGTCCTTTGCTAAGTCTAAGGATGGGGGCTTTTTGTCGTTTTCAGCGTGAAATGGATGTAAATTTAAGAAGGAAGTGAACCACATTGACAACACGAATCGTGGTCAAAATCGGCAGCAGCTCGCTCACCGGACCTGAAGGTGGATTGAACCGTGAAGCAGTAGCTTTCTTTGCTGCCGAAATTGCCGGACTGCGCAAGGCCGGGTGTGAAGTACTGCTCGTTACCTCCGGTGCCGTAGCCGCTGGATTTCGGGGCATCGGCTACCCATCGCGCCCCAAGCTTCTGCATGAGAAGCAAGCTGCAGCTGCGGTCGGCCAGGTAATGCTGATGCAGGCCTACCAGGAAGCCTTTGCGGAGCACGGCATTCCCACTGCGCAGATCCTGCTGACCCGAACCGATTTTTGCAGCCGGCGGGCAATGAACAACGCAGTGATGACAGTAGAGGAACTCCTGCGGCAAGGAGCGGTACCCGTATTTAATGAAAATGATACCGTTTCGGTAGATGAGTTGAAATTCGGCGATAACGATACCTTATCGGCCCTGGTGGCAAATCTGCTGAAAGCCTCCCATCTCTTCGTGCTGACCGATATGGACGGATTATACAGTGGAGATCCCCGCAAAAATCCGGCGGCCATACGCTATGAGCGTGTGGAGGAGATCACCCCGGAGATTTATGCCTTTGCCGGAGGCGCTGGCTCCAGTGTTGGCACAGGCGGCATGCGTTCCAAGATCGATGCTGCCAAAATCGCCACTCGAGGCGGAGTCCCCGTCTTCATAGGCAGAGCAACAGAGCCTGGCGATTTGCAGCTGGCGGCTGAAGGCAACGGAAAAGGCACCTATTTTGCCACTACCCTGTCTTCCTTGCCCGTCAAGAAACAGTGGCTCGGGTTCATGTCCACTCCTCTCGGCTCTCTGTATGTGGATGAAGGTGCGGTGGAAGCACTTCTCCATGGCGGACATAGCCTGCTGCCAGTAGGTGTGAAACGGATTGAAGGGAGTTTTCATTCTGGGGATGTTGTGGAGGTCCTTGGACCTGACGCCAAGCTGCTTGGGCGGGGAATTGTGAACTACGACGACTCCCAGCTCCGCACTATTCAGGGACTGCCAAGCGGTCAGATCGTGCCGAAGCTGGGTGAAGTTCACCGGCTGGAGGTCATCCACCGTGATGAATGGATTACTTTGCGTTAACAGCTCGAAGCGTTTTCCGAACCTGATTCCAAGGTGTAAAGCTCAAAAAACTTTTAGGAGGTTATAACATGAGTGAGGTTGTAAACAAGGCCGCATTAGCCAAAGAAACTGCCAGTGTACTGGCCAGTCTGAGCACCGGTCAAAAAAATGAGGCCTTGCTGATTATGGCCGAAGCCTTGATCCGTGAAGCTCCCGCGATCATTGCTGCTAATAGCGAAGATTTGGAGCGAGGGCGGCTCGGCGGTACTCCGGAATCAATGCTTGACCGGCTGGCACTGGATGTCGGACGGATCACAAGCATCGCAGAAGGACTCCGGCAAATAGCCGAACTGCCTGATCCTATCGGTGACAACCTGGAAACCATCGAACGTCCAAATGGACTGTTTATTGAGAAAATCCGTGTACCGCTGGGTGTCATTGGCATTATCTACGAGGCACGTCCTAATGTAACGGTAGATGCTGCGGGTTTATGTCTGAAAACAGGGAATGCTGTAGTCCTGCGCGGCGGCTCCTCTGCTCTGTCTTCCAACCGCAAAATCATTGAGGTGCTGCACCGTGCACTTACCGAAACGGCCATTCCAAGCCAAGCGCTGCAATTGATCGAAGATCCGAACCGTTCCTCAGTAGATGAGATGCTGAAGCTGAACGGACTGCTTGATGTAATCATCCCACGCGGTGGAAGCGCGCTGATTCAGAATGTAGTGCTCAATGCTACAGTGCCCGTCATTGAAACGGGGGCAGGCATATGCCATACTTATCTCGATGCCAGTGCTGATCCGGAAATGTCACTGTCGATCAGCCTGAACGCCAAGGCCCAGCGTCCCTCCGTGTGCAACTCCATGGAGACGCTGCTGGTCCACCGGGATTTTGCTGCAGAGCATCTCCTTGCTGTAGCAGAAGCATTCCGCGAAATCCCTGTAGAGCTGCGCGGCTGTCCAGAGACGGTTGCTAGGATTCCTTGGGCATTGCCGGCATCCAAAGAGGATTTCGCTACAGAGTACAATGACTATATCCTTAATATCAAAGTCGTCGGCGGGCTGGATGAAGCACT
Organism: Paenibacillus sp. 22594; assembly: GCF_052044425.1. Taxonomy (NCBI): domain Bacteria; kingdom Bacillati; phylum Bacillota; class Bacilli; order Caryophanales; family Paenibacillaceae; genus Paenibacillus; species Paenibacillus sp. 22594. The sequence continues at coordinate 767,549 of NZ_JBQENA010000002.1, read as the reverse complement.
GCAGCATATTGCTGAGTTCAGTACCCGGCATTCCGAATGCATCGTAACCGCAGATGCGGGTAACGCCGAACGTTTCCTGCAAGAAGTGGATGCCGCTGCTGTCTATCATAACGCCTCAACGCGTTTCACTGATGGCTTCGAGTTCGGATTTGGGGCAGAGATTGGCATCAGCACCCAAAAGCTGCATGCCCGCGGCCCTATGGGACTGCCAGCATTGACTTCAACCAAATACAAAATTCACGGCTCTGGACAAATCCGGGGATAAACCTATGCTGCCGAAGCCAGTTTTTCGAAGAAATTCCAATGAAGTATACCCTCAAATCTTAGGAGGACTTAAGCCATGTGTCAGCAACCTGCAATACCATTAATTAATCACAACATTGTTTTTTACGGCGCTGGCTCGATGGCGGAAGCGATTGTGCGCGGCATGATTGCCCGTAATGTGGTGGATTCCGGCAATATCGTGATGCTGAACCGCAGCAGCAGTGAGCGTCTGAGCGAGCTCCGCAGCCGTTATGGGGTGCTCGGCAGTAACGAACCTGAACAAAAAAATGAATATCTGCGCACAGCTCCGGTTATCGTGCTCGCTATGAAGCCCAAGGATGCTGCCGAAGCTTTGCGCGGCCTAGGGCCTCTGCTCTCTCCTGACCAGCTGGTGATCTCCGTGATCGCAGGTATGACTATTCGGACGATGCAGGGCCTGCTTGGGAAACCACAGCCGGTTGTGCGTACCATGCCTAATACCTCCAGCTCCATCGGACTCGGAGCAACCGGCATTGCCTTCTCCAAGGAAGTCAATGAGCCGAGCCGCCGGACCGCGCTCAACATCTTTGAAGCGGTTGGATTAACTTCTGTGATCGATGAAGAACGCATGGAAACCCTAACCGGGATTTCGGGTAGTGGTCCGGCGTACATCTATTACATGATGGAGGCCATGATTGCAGCAGGGATCCGCGGAGGTCTGCCAGCTGATCAGAGCAGAGAGCTGACCGTTCAGACTGTCCTTGGTGCTGCCCGGATGGTGCAGCAGACCGGTGAAGAACCAGCCGCCTTGCGTAAAAAAGTCACCTCACCCAATGGGTCCACACAGGCTGCTCTAGAGGTACTTGAAAAAGGGGATTTCTTCGAGACCGTAATTTCCGCTGTGAACCGCTGCGCCGAGCGCTCCCGCGAAATGGGAGTAGCACTGGAAAAAGAGCTTTCATAAATATTCATATCTTAAAAACCAAAAACAACCGTACTTCACATGGCTAACCAGCCAATGGAAGTACGGTTGTTTCTATATTAGGAAGGACGTTGAACGTTTCCCGTCCGATTAAGGGCAAGAAACTTCAGCTGATTCTCTTTTCATCTGCCGCCGCTGCGGAACTTCTGAGAGTAGGCCTTAACATCCTGGGCATTCTTTACCCGGTTTCGGGCCCATTCCAGCAGTATACGGTCAATATAGCGGAAATGAACTTTACCGGCGAATACAGACTCTTTCAGAGCGAGAAGAATCAATTCCTCCGGGTACTTATCCTGATCTACCCAACCGGAAATGGTTTCACATTCCATCGGGGAAAGCGGACGTCCAAATTCCTTTTCAAAAATTGTGAACAGACTGCGGCTCTCCTCCGCAACCCTGCCCGCAGGAGCAGCTGGACTCCCGTAGCCTCCATCCGGAGCAGGAGCCCCTGTATGATGTGCAGACGTCCGAAGACTGGGCACGCTACTTACAGGTTTGCTTCTCTCCTTAACGGATTCTTGAGCAAGTACCGCCAGAAACGCTCCTAGCTTATCATACAAGCCTGAGAAGTTATAGCGTTCATAGTGGATATCTCTCAGCTCGTCGTTGTCCTCATCAATGCTGATGAAGCCTTCCTTCATAAGCTTCTGCAGTTCTCCCGCTATTGCTGATATGCTGCGTCCGGTTACTGTCTGAAGTTCCTCCAGTGAAGGGAATTCAATTCCCTCCACCTGGCGGAAGGACAGCAAATGAATAAGCAGCATCGCTTCACTGCCGGTCAGGCTCAGCTTCCGGTAATACTTCAAGAGTGCGTAAGGAATGACGGCCATCCCGTTTTGGAGGCCAAAAGACACGCCTTCGCCCCAGGTACTCCATCCTTTGCCTTCCATGCGCAGCCCCCTTTGAATGCCTATGGGTATAGACGGTACAGCGTACGTGGGAACGGAATCGTTTCCCGTACATGGTCCAGACCGCAAATCCAAGCTACCGTCCGTTCAAGGCCCAGGCCAAAACCGGAGTGTGGCACAGAACCATATGTGCGCAGATCCATGTACCATTTGTAAGTATCCATTGAAAGATTATGTTCCTTGAAGCGCTCCTCCATCAAAGCCGGATCGTCGATACGCTGTGATCCACCGATTATCTCCCCATAGCCTTCAGGTGCGATCATATCTGCGCAGAGGACAACCTCTGGACGTTCAGGATCTGGCTTCATGTAGAATGCCTTGAAAGAAGCCGGATAATGCGTAATGAAGACCGGTTTGTCATTGGCTTCCGCAATCGCTGTTTCGTGCGGCGCCCCGAAGTCATCGCCCCAGGCAATCTCATGTCCATTATCATTCAGGAACTTGATCGCATCATCATAGGTGATACGCGGGAACGGTGCTTTGACATTTTCCAGCTTGGACACATCGCGGCCAACCGCTTCCAGCTCCGCACGACAGTTGGTTAGCACGGACTGTACAATAAAGCTGATAAATTCTTCTTGAACCTTCAAGCTTTCTTCGTGATCCGTGAATGCCATTTCCGGCTCAATCATCCAGAACTCGATCAAATGACGGCGGGTTTTGGATTTCTCTGCACGGAAAGTCGGACCGAAGGAATACACACGGCCAAGGGCCATCGCCGCAGCTTCCATGTACAACTGTCCACTTTGCGTAAGATAGGCGTCTTCATCAAAATATTTGGTGTGGAACAAGTTAGTTGTACCTTCTGCCGACGTTGGCGTCAGGATCGGCGGATCCACCTTCGTGAACCCGTTCTGGTTGAAAAATTGCTGAATCGCCCGGATAATTTCCGCACGAATCACGAGCACAGCCCGCTGCTTCGCGGAACGAAGCCAGAGATGACGGTGATCCATCAGGAAATCGACGCCATGCTCCTTCGGGGTAATTGGATAATTCTCTGTAAGATGCAATACTTCTATACCCGTTACAGTCATCTCAAATCCAGATTGACTGCGGGGCTCCTCACGGATGATTCCGGTCACATACAATGAGCTTTCCTGGGTGAGGCTCTTGGCATCGTCCCAGACCTGTTCCGGCACTTCCGATTTCACCACAACGCCCTGGATATAGCCTGTACCATCCCGAAGCTGCAGGAACTGAATTTTACCGCTGGAGCGCTTGTTGTTCACCCAACAGCCGATCACAACACTTTCCCCAACATGCTCATTCACGTTCTTGATTACACTCTTGTTAGCCATCCCTACTGATCTCTCCTCTGATTTAGCCGTTAATTCCTTGCACAATACGATAAGTATCGCGTGCAATGACAAGCTCTTCGTTTGTCGGAACCACGAGCACCTGCACCTTGGACTCTACCGTAGAGATACGGCGCGGATCACCGGAGCGGACCTTATTAGCTTCAGCATCCAGTTCAATTCCAAGGAACGTAAGGTTATTCAGCACTTTGGCACGCAGCACGGCGGCGTTCTCGCCAACACCGGCAGTAAATACGATTACATCCACTCCGTTCATCGCTGCCGCGTAAGAACCGATATACTTCCGCAGACGGTACTCATACATATCAAAAGCAAGCGTAGAGTTCGGCTCGCCTTTTTCCGCACCATCAATAATATCACGCATGTCGCTACTGACGCCAGAAATAGCCAAAAGTCCGCTGTGCTTGTTCAGCATCGAATTCACTTCGCCCACGGACAGCTCTTCCTTGTTCATTACATAAGGAACGATTGCCGGGTCAAGGTCACCGCTGCGGGTACCCATCATCAGACCTTCAAGCGGTGTCATCCCCATTGAAGTATCAATCGACAGTCCGCCGTCAACGGCAGTCACGCTCGCACCGTTACCGATGTGGCAAGTAATGATCTTAAGGTCTTCAAGCGGACGCTCCAGGTATTCAGCCGCAGCCTTGCTCACGAAATCATGGGAGGTACCGTGTGCGCCGTAGCGGCGAACCTTGTATTTGTTGTACAGCACTCTAGGAATGGCATACATATAAGCTTTCTCAGGCATGGTCTGATGGAAAGCAGTATCAAAAACAACCGCCTGCGGCACACCAGGCATATTCACTTCGGTAGCCGTAATCCCCATCATTGCTGCCGGATTGTGCAGTGGTGCAAGGTCGAACAATTGACGGATTTTGGTTTTGGCGTCGGCATCAACCAGCGCAGAAGCTTTGAAGAATTCGCCCCCGTGAACTACACGGTGTCCAACTGCGTTAATCTCATCGATCGAAGAAATAACCCCGTGCTCTTTGTCCGTCAGACAAGCAAGCACTTTACGGATCGCTGTATTGTGCTCAAGAATTTCACTGACTTCCGTTACTTCCTGTTTGCCTGTTGGCTTGTGATTCAGAATGGAGGAGTCCATCCCGATGCGTTCTACCAGACCTTTGGCAAGTACAGATTCATCCGTCATATTGTACAACTGGTATTTCAAAGAAGAACTGCCTGAGTTAATAACTAGAATATTCATACACGGTCACCATCCTTGTCGTACTTGAAGAAGCCTTCGCCCGATTTCATGCCCAGTTGTCCTGCACGCACCATTTTCTTAAGAATAGTGGATGGACGGTATTTCAGTTCACCGTACTCACGGAACATATTCTCCAGTGCGGCAAGAACGGAATCCAGACCGAAACGGTCAGCCATTTCAAGCGGCCCGTGCTGGAACTGATAGCCGATACGCATGGCATCATCAATATCCTCTGGAGAAGCAACACCTTCCTGCAGGACATGCATAGCTTCGTTAATGAACAGGCAAATGAGGCGTGAAGATACAAACCCTGGGGATTCGTAAATCATGACGCCTTTTTTCTCAACAATTTCATCAACAAAGGCTTTGGTATCTTCAAAAGTGCTGTCAGAGGTTTTCAGTCCGCGCACAATCTCAACGAGATCCACCTTCGCTACAGGATGTATGAAATGCATGCCGATGACGCGTTCCGGGTACATTGTGGAGCTGGCAAGCTCAGTCAAGCTGAGTGTAGACGTGTTGCTGGCCAGAATAATGTGGCTCGGACACACCTGATCGAGCTGATTGAATACCTTTTGCTTGGCGTCAAGGTCCTCAGTAATGGTCTCAATGACCATATCACAGGAGCTCAGTTCAGCGAAATGCGATACTTTTTCGATACGGCTGAGAATCAGCTTCTTTTCAGCTTGGGTAATTGCCCATTTCTCCAGCTGTTTGTCGAGACTTGTCTCGATCATTGCATAAGAATAGTCCAGTCTTTCTGCGGTTTTCTCCACCAGCATAACATCCAGGCCCTTGGCTGCCAGCATTTCAGCAATCCCTTGACCCATTGTGCCACCACCGATGACACCGATCTTTTTAAAATTCATGTAAAAGTCTCCATCCTTTCAGGTATCTATACTTTTGTATTGTACCTTGTCTGTCGTAGAAAATATGTAGCCCGACATATAATAATATCTTAGCATGTCTCAAAAGTAAAAAAAAATAACCGGCATAAAGAATTATGCCGGTAAAAGGACACTGTCACGAAATTGACAACGAAATTGCTCTCCGGAGAGAACTTCTTCTTTCATTAATATGTCAAGAGAGTAATCAAATACATTTCGCTGCTTCCCGAGAAGCTCATGAGTACGTACCATTAGCTCGTCCAGTATTTTACTGTTTTCCTTCATTAATTCTTCTGTGGTAACCATTTGCAGATTGGCAATCCCCAGAGAGGTTAGTCCCGACTTCATCATCGTCTCAACAATATTGAGTGCCTGATCGAAGTCTCCGCGTGATCCGGTGCTTCTTCCGCCATAATACATTTCTTCTGCTACTGCTCCACCCAAGGCAATCATAATTTGATTCTCCAGGTAGTCCTTAGTGTACAGGTACTGTTCGGTCTGCGGATTATGCCGTACATACCCCAGTGCTTGTCCACGCGGCGTAAGCGTAACCTGGCTGACACTTCCCGGACGCAGCATCTCAGCCATAATCGCATGTCCCAGCTCGTGGATAGCCACTCGTTTCTTCTCTTCGTGGTTCGTCTCCCGGTCTGTCTTCTCGCCCATCATCACCTTGTCAATTGCCATCGACAGATGCCGCTGCTCTACTTCTGTCAGGTTCTCACGCATCATGTAGATCGCTGCTTCGTTCATCACGCTCTCAAGCTGGGCGCCGGAGAAGCCATAAGCCTCTTCCGCAATCTTGTCCAGATTAACCCCTTCGTGCAGCGGTTTGTTCTGGGCATGCAGATCTAGAATGGATTTGCGGCCTTTCTTGTCCGGCATGTCCACCTGGATATGCCGGTCGAAACGGCCGGGACGCAGCAGCGCAGAATCCAGCATTTCCTTGCGGTTCGTTGCGGCTACCAACAGAATACGTGGCGTATCATTGTTGTAAATCCCGTCCATCTCGGTCAGCAGCTGATTGAGCGTCTGATCATACTCACGCTGCTGTCCGCCTTCGCGCTTGCCGCCGATGACATCAATCTCATCGATGAAAATAATCGCGCTCTGTTTATTTTCCTTCAACGCACGCGTCCGTGCATCCTTGAACAAATCGCGTACACGTCCGGCACCGACACCGACATACATCTCAACGAACTCACTGCCCGATGCGGCCACAAACACAGAGTTTGTATAATGGGCTGCTGCTTTGGCCATAAGCGTCTTACCGGTTCCAGGAGGGCCTGTCAGCAGAATCCCCTTGAGCGGGCGGATACCGAATTTACTGATTTCTTCATGCCGGATCAGGAAGTCCAGCGCTTCACGCAGCTCCTGCTTGGCATTGTCCTGTCCCCCGATTTCTTCAAAAGTCAGCTTCGACGGGCCGTTCTTCTTGCGTTTTTTGTCTCCGCCGGCATTCACGGTTAGTCCACCGCGCAGATGGGCAATAAGGAGCAGTGCGCCAACCATGCCTGCCGCAATGATAACCGGAAAAATATTAATACCGACAAAAGCCATAAAAATCAACAGTACAGGAACAAATCCGATTAATACCTCTTTCCAGAACTTAGGCATTATTCCACACTCCCATCGTTGCCGCTACACGAGGTAAAATAATGAATTTACTTTCCTTACCGTCGCTAAGGCTCACATATACGTTACTATCATCGATTTCTGTCGTTGCGACCACACTGCTGTATTTGGAATTCTGAGATTTCAGTTCATCCAGCTTCGCAGGTATTAATGTATATTTACGGCTCTCCATCGCTTCGGCAACAGAGAACATCGCTTTATCCCAATATTCATCCAAAAGCTGGCTGGAATGCTGCTCTACATCCAGTTTTAGGGTTCGGCCGTCAATAACCGATCTGCCCTCGGTATTTACGTACTGCACCAGCTCACGTAATTTTGTACCTGGCTTCAAATCAAGTTTCAAAGTAACCTCATTGCGTTTAATAGAGATATGGGAATCGTTCACTCCCTCATAAGCAGATACAATCTTCTGCAGCGGCTCCTGCACGGCGAACTCACGATAGGAATACCAGCCGCCAAATAATAGAGCAGCAGACAGCAGAGACGTTAGCAGTACAGGCATTAGGCGTAGTTTCAAGAAACGTCCTCCTCTCAAAGATAAGAAAACAAAGTGAATAAATATAGTGAACTTACAAGTGGAAACGGTTTGCCGTCCTTAAGAAGGGACGATACGTTTCAGCGAGAAATATAAGGATGACTGATGATGTGAAAGCTTATCAATCCTTATATTTTAAAATAGCGTGTCTAGTGCTCTTCCGAGACTGGCATGCTCTTAAGCATGCCTTAATACAAGTAGTAGTATATCATAGGTGTATATACGAATTCGAAGAAAAATGTGAATATATTTAAAATTTTCAGTACTAATTTTTGGGCATAATGACAGGTCTTTTCCCCTTATATCGACAGCAAAGACCGCAACGTTTAGCGCTGCGGTCTTTTATATGTCCATGTATATTGTCTAATTATACGTCTATCCACATGCAAACCTTTCTCATATGTATATACTGACTGATATATCTATTCTCTTCATTCTACGGTCAACTGATTAAATTCCGGTGACACAAGCATAACATTCTTCACATACAAACAAGCGGGCAGACAGAATACTGTCCACCCGCTATATCTTTTCCACTCTACTAACGGCACTTAACGGCTGGGTAAGCTGTAGCCGTCTCCAATCGCGCTGCCATCCGAAAAACGGTAAAACTTGTAATAATACCGGCCTTCCAGCTTGTAAAATAGCTGCCAGGCATATTCTCCGTTATACACCCCGGGCAGAAGCCGTTCAATGCTGCTTCCTGGAAGGTCCGATGCTATGATAGACCGGATCTTCTGCTCAGACATACCCTTGGACACCTCTTCCACATACACATCGTTGTCTCCTCCGGCAGGCTTGCCGTCCAGCGTAAAGCGTACCCACACCATAAGGTCCGTTCCAGCTGCATTACGTCCTGTAAGCACCCAGTATATCGAATTTTCGTCCCAGACGGACTTCTGTGCTTTGGTTACCTTAGTCAGTCCTGCCCTTGCTTCAGCAACCTCTCGGGCTGCACTGCGTTCGTTCCACTGGTCTTTCATCACGTAAGCATAGAACTGGCTTAGTCCGAACAGAAGGAGCAGAACCAGGAGTATCCCCAGCAGAAGCCATTTTCTTCTTTTCTTCAAAGTGCAGCTCCCTTTCCTCTGGATGCTTCATAGATCCTGTTCTTTTACCGTTTCAGCAGGCCCTCAAAGGTTTCCTGCGCCTTGCGGCGGATTCGTTCCTCATCTAAAGTCAGGCACTGTCCATGCTTCACAACCTGCTTGCCATCCACCCATACATGCTCAACATCCTTCGCACTCGCTGAATACACGGCATGGGAGAGCAGATCCGTATGCGGCAGGAAGTGCGGCTGGTCGATATCCAGGGCAATGAAATCAGCCTTCATGCCCGGAGCTAAACGTCCTGTGTTCTCGAGGAAAATCGACTGTGCGCCGTATTCGGTCGCCATCAGCAATGCTTCCGGTGCCGGTACAGCTGTTGGATCTCCGCTCACACCTTTGTGGATCAGAGCAGCCAGGCGCATCTCCTCGAACATATCCAGATTGTTATTGCTTGCCGCACCGTCAGTGCCCAGCGATACCTTGACTCCCGCACGCAGCAGCTCCGGTACCCGTGCTACTCCGCTTGCGAGCTTCAAGTTACTCCCAGGATTATGGGATACCCCTACGTTGTAACGTGCTAGAATCTCTATTTCTTCATCATTCAAATGAACCCCGTGAGCCACGAGGGCCGGGCGCGTGAACATCCCCAGCTTCTCCAGATGCGCTACCGGACGCAGGCCGTAATCAGCAGCATTCTGTTCGACCTCCCGCCGGGTTTCGGACATGTGTGTGTGCATAGGCAGGTTCAGATCATGGGCAGCCTGTACAAATTTCACGAAAAATTCAGGAGGACAAGTGTAAGGGGCATGCGGGGAAATCATCGTTGTGATTCTTCCATCCGCCTTTCCATTCCAATTCCGGGCAAAGGCTATCGCTTCCGCCAGCTTATGGTTCTGCACATCCTCCGGACAGAAGCCGATAACCCCGCGCATAAGCACGGCACGCATTCCCGACTGCTCAGAAACCTCAGCAACCCTGTCCATATGGTCATACATATCCAGGAAGGTGGTTGTGCCGCCCTTCAGCATTTCCAGCACAGACAAAGAGGTTCCCCAGTAGACATCATCTCCGGTGAATTTTTCTTCCATGGGCCACATCTTCTCCTGCAGCCAGTTCTGAAGGACCATGTCATCCCCATATCCACGGAGCAGAGACATGGCTGTGTGGCCATGGGTGTTGACCAGTCCCGGCATGAACAGCAGACGGCTGCCGTCAACGGTCTGTGTCCCTTCTTCAATGACAGGTTTGACTTCTCCTATGTATGTGATGAGATCATTTTCTATAGTCATATAGCCGCTTAGAACCGGATTTTCCGTACCCGGCACCAGAAATCGCCCATTTACAATTACAGTCTTATTGCTGCTCATTTACCACTTCGTCCTTTCCATCATGCAAATAATAGGCCAGACTCTGCAAATCGGTAGTAAAATCAGCGGCGTGAATCCGGATGTTGGACGGCGTCTTCAAAATCACCGGTGCAAAGTTAAGGATCGCCTCAATGCCTGAATCCACCAGAATATCTGCAACATTCTGTGCTTCACTATCCGGTACAGTGATAATACCGATGCGGATGCCCTGCTCGCGGATCGTGCTTCCTAGCTCTTCCATGGGCTGTACAATTAGTGAGTTGATTTTCTGGCCGACCTTGGGAGCATAGGAATCAAATACAGCAGTGATTTTCATCGTGTCCTTCAAGTAAGCATTGTAATTAGACAGGGCGTGGCCGAGATTACCTGCACCCACCAATGCCACGTTGATCTGCTGGTCAAGCTTCAGGATATGACGGATTTTCTCAATCAGATATGACACATCATATCCAATACCTTTTCTGCCGAAATCCCCGAAATAGGCTAAATCCTTGCGGATTTGCGCCGGATTCAGATCCAGCTTTTGTCCCAGTTCTTGGGAAGACACGGTGGAGATTTCACGCTTCAGGAGATCATTCAGGAAGCGCAGGTACACTGGAAGTCTGCGTACCACGGCCTCCGATATTTTATCCGATTTCATATTTTCTCCTCCTAAAAGTTTTATGAGCAATGCATCATAGTATTACTTCGTACAAAACTCACTTCGTAAGCATATGCCAAGTTTAGTGAGCATAAGTACAATCCATTCCCTGGCGCCTCAGCACGAACCAGACACCAGGAGAACGGAACTTCGTTGATCCTTGATTATATTTGAAATGATTGCAGGTTAAGATACGCTTCCGTCTTCAAGCCATTCCGCAATTCGCGGAACCATCTGATCCGTCAGCATATGCTCCATTTTGGGTCCAGGCAGAGAGTACAGGAAGTACTTACCATAATAAGATTCAATAACCCTGGTATCATATACTATAACAATACCCCGGTCTTGAGCAGTACGTACCAGCCGGCCGAAACCTTGCTTGAAACGGATAACCGCCTGGGGCACCGACAGCTTCATAAACGGGTTCTTTTTCTGTGCCTGAAGCAGCTCGGCCTTGGCCTCCGCAAGCGGATGGTTCGGCGGCTGAAAAGGCAGTCTGACAATGGCCAGACAGGTCAAAGCCTCACCGGGAATATCCACACCTTCCCAGAAGCTGCTTGTCCCGAGCAGCACAGAGGCCGCGCTGTCCTGAAAACGCCGGATCAGCTTACTCCTGCTACCGCCTTCCACTCCCTGCCCCAGTACAGTAATGTCCTCAGAGACGAGTGCCTCCTTCAGAGGATCATAGACCTGGCGCAGCATTTTATAGGAGGTGAAGAGCACAAGCATCCGGCCCCGAGTCGCCACAGCGGCCTCCGCCAATGAATGTACCAGCTTATCGACAAAACGGGCATCGCCCACACTGCCTTTGACACTGGGAAAATCACGCGGTATGACCAGAAGTGCCTGTTCACGGTACTTAAACGGAGATGGGAGCAGTGCTGTCATCAGCCGTCCTTGTTCTGCGGACTCGCCTAGTCCCAGATTGTCAATCATAAATTGAAAGGACTTATCTACGGACAAAGTCGCTGAGGTAAGGACTATGCTTTTCTTTTTATCAAAAAAGAGCTCTTTGAGCTGGGCACTGACATCGACCGGAACGGCATACAGCTGCAGCGACTTCCCGCGATAGTTGCCGCTGCCTTCCATCCAGTAGACGATATTCTCGTCGTTCAGGTTCATGAAGAACCGCACTTGCTCACGGATGGAGGCCAAATCCTTGAATAACCCGCCGATATCCGTCACCAGACTATCCGAAGACGATTGGCTCTCCGATTCGCGCATTTCACTGAGCATCTTGTCGCCCTTGCGAATAATATCACTTAGACTAAGATGAAGTGTGTTCTCAAGCGCAGCTAGTTCTTCCCAATCCCTGGGCCTGTTGCCCGGCAGAAGTCGGGTAACCAGTTGTCCGGCTTCTCCGGCAGCGGCGTCACTGCGTTCCGGCAGCAGGGCAAACAGCTTGTCACTTAGCGTGTCCCACGATTCCTTAACCGTAAGCAGATCCGGGTAGATCCTGTCGATCACACCGCTCCATTCTGCCGCCTGCTCACTGCCTGATGACTGCAGCGTTTGACGCAGAGCCGGGAGCTGGCCGCTCCGGCTGTCTTTATAGAGACGCGTAAGCGTATGGGCAACGGTGAAATATTTCATCTGCATGCCCAGGTGCTTGCCTGCAATATCCTCCAAATGATGGGCCTCGTCAATGACGAGGTGCTCATAAGCCGGAAGTAGCTGATGCCCAGCCTTGACGTCCGCGAACAACTTGGAATGATTGGTCACTACGACATCCGCTATCCCGGCTTCGTGCTTAGCCCGGTGATAATAACATTTGCGGAACCAGGGGCAGGAACGTCCTAGGCATGAATCCGTATCACTGGCCACGGTCTCCCAGAAATCACCGCCGCGGCCGTTCAGATTCAGTTCCTCATCATCACCTGACTGGGTCTGGGTCAGCCATACAATCATTTGTGCCGCAGTAAGCGCTTCTTCCCGCGGACTTGTAAAGTCCTTTTTGTTTATTTTATGTTCAAACTTCCGCAGACACAAATAGTGCCCTCTCCCCTTGAAGATTGCAGCCTTAAACGGGAACGGCACGACACTCGTCAACAGAGGGATGTCGCGCTCACGCAGCTGGTCTTGAAGGTTGATGGTATGTGTGCTCACCATTACCTTCTGGTCTGAGCGTACACTGTGGTAAATGGCCGGAAGCAGATAACCCAGCGACTTGCCGGTACCCGTTCCCGCCTCGATCAAGAGATGCTTGTCACCCTCAAGTGCCGCCATGACCTCGTGAATCATTATCTCCTGGGCTTCACGGCTCTCGTATTGGGGCAAAGTCTCCTTCAGCCGCTGGGTCACCTCTTCCATATATTCCTTAAAGGTAATATTCTGCAGAGGATTGCCAGTTCCCTCCTCACGGGGGGGGGAAAGCTCCGACCAATCCCCGACAGCCAGCGCAAGCTGACGGTAAAAGGTTAGCTCCCCTTCAGGCTGGAAGGTTTCCATTTCACGTTCACGCAGCAGCCCGTCGAAATACCAGGCCAGATCACTGTCCTCGTCCGCAAACAGCTCATTCAGCCGCTGGATGGTCAGCAAAGGCAGGCTGTACAGTTCCTCCAGGCATTTCAACAGCACGAGAGCGGTGGCGAGAGCGTCGCTGTCCGCCTGGTGCGGACGGTCATGCGTCAGGCTAAAATAGGTACTTACCGCTCCAAGCTGGTACGTGGTCAATGACGGAAAGCATATTTTGAGAAAATCAATCGTATCCAGAATCCGGCCCTGGAACGGCAAATAGCCGCACCGGTCGAGCGCATTCTGCAGAAAATGAAAATCAAAAGCCACATTGTGTCCAACCAGAACGACATCATCGAGCATGGGGACAAGCTCCATCATCATTTCATCCAGTTCAGGTGCATCTTGCACATCACTGTCTGTAATACCGGTCAATCCTGTTATAAACGGGGGGATCGGTGTTCCGGGCTTAACGTAGGAACCGTACACCCGGGAAATAGACCGGTCTTCTTCTATAATGGCAAGGCCAACCTGGATGATCTCACCCACGGATTGGGTTCCCGTAGTTTCAAAATCAAGCACGGCAAATTTCATTATAAGTTCTATTCCCTTTCACTTGAGACTCCTTATCAGCATAACAGAAGTTACGAAAAAAGGCGATGCACCCCCTTGGTTAGCGGGATGCATCGCTTAAATGGAGGAATAAGGGTTATAAAAGCGACACCAGCTGGTGACCAAATTGCAGCTTACCTCCGCGCCTGCGGCAGACCTCCAAATTGACGCTGGGTTCAGCGAGCAGGGGATCATGCTGCAAGGAGAGGTTGAAGAGCTCCTGAGCCTCACTATAACGCTCCTGGGAGGCTCTGATGCAGCCCAGTGCGTTGTAGATCATAGCCTTTAGCTTCTTCTCGCGAATCAGGGCCAGCATGTGATGCAGATGCCCCCAGGAAACGTCTAATTCCCCCTCCTGCAGGTAGGCCATTGCCAAATACAGGCGTGCTGCCAGACTGTCCGGATAACGGGTGATGACATCCTTGAACTGTTCGATGCATTTCCGGTACATAAGCAGCTTGTAGTAGCCCTGTCCACGGACAAAGGAGTCCATAACAAGCTCAGGAGCCTCCGCCTGGGGCATTTCCTCTTCCGAGAGCGGAGAAAAATCAGCATTTTGGCGAAAATCACTCAGCTTCTCGGCAAAGGACAGCCATTCATCCATTACCTCATCACTAAGTCTGTGCAGCATATTGTATTTGGATAAAAGATCATTCCGGCGGGTACCCTCCGCAGTAGGGAAGTCGGCGGTGATTTCCTGAAGCATCTTGTTCATCTCAGCAAATAAATGTTGAAACACGGGACATCCCACCCTTACTGAAAATGAAATCAGCTTAAGCTTGCCTGCCTTCATTTTTCACAAGTACGGGCCTCTTCATCCCTGGCATTCATTGCATGACTTAAGCTTCTGGTCAGGCAATCGTTGCATGCAGCTCGTGATCCGTCATTTTAACCGGCTTATTATCCGCGTCCACAAATACGACCGTCGGTTTATGTGCAGTGAGCTCTTCAGAGGACATTATAGCGTAGGAGATGATGATCACTGTATCTCCGGGCTGCACCAGCCGGGCAGCCGCTCCGTTTAGACAGATAACGCCGCTGCCGCGGGGGCCGGGAATGACATACGTTTCCAGACGGGAACCGTTATTATTGTCGACAATCTGCACTTTTTCATTTTCGAGCAGGTCAGCCGCTTCCATCAGGTTCTCATCAATGGTAATGCTGCCCACATAATTCAGGTTGGCTTCCGTTACGGTGGCACGGTGGATTTTGGATTTCATCATATGTCTAAACAAGGGCGTGTACCTCCTTGGGAATAAAAACATTATTGTCGATCAGCCTGGTTCTGCCGAACTTCACAGCGAGCGCCATGATAACCTCTCCCTCTGCATTGCTGAGAAGTGCCCCGTCTTCCAGAGCTTCAAGGCCCGGAAAGGACAGGATTTCCACATAATCAATGACGGCGAGAGGCGATGAGGAAATAATCGATACCAGCAGCTTGCGTGCTTCATCTACTGTTCTGACGGTTCCTTCTTCCAGCGCCTTGCGGGTTTCACGGAGCGAGCGGGACAGAACCAGGGCTTGGCTTCGTTCTTCGCTGCTGAGATAAACATTCCGTGAGCTGAGCGCCAGTCCATCCCCTTCCCGGACGATCGGACAGGCGACAATTTCCACATTCATATTGAGATCAGATACCATACGGCGCAATACAGCAACCTGCTGGGCATCCTTGAGTCCGAAGAAAGCATAATCCGGCTGCACCATGTTGAACAGCTTGCTTACCACTGTGGTTACACCGTCAAAATGTCCAGGACGGGAAGCCCCGCACAGCTGGGTCGTCAGCGAGTCCACCGTAACTTTGGTGCGGATAGGCTGAGGGTACATCTCTTCCACAGAAGGTATGAACACGATATCGGCGCCCTCACGCTCTGCAAGCTCCAAATCACGGCGTTCGTCACGCGGATAGGAAGAGAAATCCTCATTCGGCCCAAATTGCAGCGGATTGACAAAAATGCTCATCACTACCGTGTTGCTCATTTCACCAGCTTTACGGATCAGGCTGGCATGTCCTTCATGGAGATAGCCCATTGTCGGTACAAAGCCTATTGGCGCATGTCCTCCCATCCGCATATAATCCAGCGCTTCGCGCAACTGTTGAACCGTTCTGACTACTCTCATCTTATTTCTCTCCTTTTCCGGCCGCGCCGTATAAAGATTCCAGCACATGCTCTTCTGCGTTAAAAACATGACTCTCTGCCGGGAAGGAGCGGTCCTTCACTTCCTGGACATAGCTGCTAATCCCTTCACGGATCAGAGTGCCTACATCCGCATAGGTTTTGACAAATCGTTTCTCCCGGTATGGAGAGGCGTAACGTAACAGGTCATGGAAAACCAGCACCTGTCCATCGCAATAACGGCCTGCTCCAATTCCAATGGTCGGGACGCTGACCGCCTTGGAGATAGCTTCAGCCACCTCTTCGGTCACCAGCTCCAGTACGATCCCGAACACACCGGCTGCTTCAAGCGCCTTCGCTTCTTCCATCAGCCGCTGTGCATCCTTGGCGTCCTTACCTTGAATACGGTAGCCCCCGATCATATTTACAGACTGCGGGGTGAGGCCGATATGGCCAAGCACCGGAACACCGGCAGCTACTACTGCGGATACCGTATCGCAGATTTCCAGTCCGCCCTCCATTTTGACGGCATGTGCCCGTCCTTCCTGCATCAGTCTCCGCACGCTGCGCAAGGTTTCATCGATGCTGCCGTGGTAGGTCATAAACGGCATATCCGCCACGATGAAAGTATGCTGAGCCCCCCGGGTGACCGAGCGGGTGTGATACACCATATCTTCTATAGTCACCGGTAAGGTGGTGTCATATCCAAGAACTACATTCCCCAAAGAATCGCCGACAAGTATCAGGTCAATGCCCGCTTCCTCAGCGAGCAGGGCCGAAGGATAATCATAAGCGGTCAGCATGCTTAGCGGCACACCGTCCATTTTCATTTTTTTCATTTTCACAATATTTAGCGCATGTTTGTCAGCCATTGGCTCCCATTCCCCTTTTCGCAGTTAATTACGCGTAAACGCGCAAACAAAAAAACCTTTTAGCATAAGTCCGCTAAAAAGGTCCGATGGGCAAAAAAGAGTCACTCGCGATCGTCCCTTCTGTCTCGGTCCTTACGGCTCAGAGCAGAATCCAACGTAACCGTGAAATACAGTTATGAAGGTGAATCTAACAACAAATTCCCTGAAATAAAAGGTTTCTTCCCGAGTACAGCCCGATAATCGATACCGTCTCTGTCCTTATTATAACAAAATCTGCAAGCAAGTAAACTATTAAGAAGCAGTTTGCAGGCCCTTTGAAAAAAACGCATTCTGTTTCACCAAAAAGTTAAAGACAATTTAGGGTGTACAACCAATACATTTTTTATCTTCAAAAAAAGATGACAAGGTATGGAACCTCGTCATCTCAGATCATTTCAATCTCTCCCGAGAGCACACTCATAATAGCACCCGTTCTATCCTTAAGGAGCAGCCCGCCATTCTCATCGAGCCCCACCGCCAGAGCCTCACAGCGTCCTTCCGGGGTATTATAACAGACTTGGCGTCCCAGTGTGACGGACATGGACTCCCACAACTCTCTGATTGGCTTAAATCCCTGTTCACTGTAAAGAATATATAAGTACTCCAGCTCAGTCAGAACTGCCTCAGTTAGCACTGTACGGTCAACAGGGATGCCGCCCCCTTCGATCAACAGGGAGGTACCGATGCCCTTCAGTTCCTGGGGATAATCCTCTTCCGTCAAATTAACGGCAATGCCTATTCCAGCAATGCAGTAATGGAGACCACCTTCCCGGAGAGAGGATTCCAGCAGAATGCCGCAGATTTTGCGCCCGCCCGCGAGCAGGTCATTGGGCCATTTGATCCCTGCCTGTACACCAGTAACCTCGCGGATAGCTGTGCAGACGGCAACTCCTGCCAGCAGTGTAAGCTGAGGAGTTAGTGACAATGGCAGCTCTGGACGCAGCACGATGCTGATCCAAATGCCTTTACCGCGGGGGGAATGCCATTTCCGGCCCATCCGCCCCCTGCCGCCGGTCTGTTCTTCAGCCTGGACGGAGGTACCTTCGGGAGCACCGTTCTCGGCAAGCCTCTTGGCTTCTTCCTGAGTGGACACCACCTCTTCCAGCAGCTGAACACGGTCCAGCCAGCTGCATGTAAAAGTGTCCCTCCCGGCCCCAGGCAGCCGGAGCCTCTCATTACTGTTCATTACTATCCATCCTTTTTGCTTCCAAAAGCAATAATCGATTGTCATTGGGAATGTCACCTGCCGCTGCAGCCAAGAGCAGCCGCTGCAGCAGCTCTCCCAGCCACGGACCCGGCCGCTTCTGAAGTACCGTAGCCAGCTCCCTGCCCGTCACTGCCAGCTCCGCCAAGGTATAAAGCGGCATCCCCACGGTCCAGGACCGCAGAGCGGGGATATCAGGCGCGTTAGGCCGCTGCGCGTCAGGGGCGCCTGGAGTAGGTGCGTTAGGCCGCTGCGCGTCAGGAGCGCCTGGAGTAGGTGCGTTAGGCCGCTGCACGACAGGAGCGCCTGGAGCAGGCGCGTTAGGCCGCTGCGCGTCAGGGGCGCCTGGAGCAGGCGCGTTAGGCCGCTGCACGACAGGAGCGCCTGGAGCAGGCGCGTTAGGCCGCTGCGCGTCAGGAGCGCCTGGAGCAGGCGCACCAAGAGCAAAGCCAGGCGCAGCGGCCTCCGGCAGCGCCGCAAGCAGCGTCAGCCACCCTTCGGCGGCTGACTGGCCGTGGGCCAGCACGGCGGCGATCCAGTGCCGCCGCAGGGCCTCCGTGCCGCCGGGTTCCCCGGGCGGCACCTCCGCAAGCGCTGCGTCCCACGCTTCGCGGACGCGCAGCACCCCGGCGACGGCGCTGCGCGTCGCCCCCGGGAACGTCCATGCCCGCAGCAGCTCGTCGGCCTCGGAGGCCGACCGCTTCAGGGCATGCAGCAGGAGCGCCCACCGCAGGTGGGCGTCCTGCAGGTCCCCGATCCCGGCCGTCAGGGCGGCGGCTGCCGCCATGTCGCTGCCGGTCCAGGGGAACGGCGCCTTGCCGCGCGGCAGCAGCCCGCTGCGCGCCAGCAGTCCGAGGCCGCGCACGGGATGCGGGCCAAGGACGATGCGTTCAAGCTCCGCGCGAACGCGCTCTACGGCAATGTGCGCCAGCTTGTCACGCTGGCGCAGGAGTCCCCGCCAAGTATTCTTGGCGACCCGGAAATCAAGCACCGATGCGAAGCGGACACAGCGCAGCATGCGAAGCGCGTCTTCATCGAAGCGTTCCTCAGCATCACCTACACAGCGGATCAGGTGTCGTACCGAATCTTCTGCTCCGCCATAAGGATCAACCATAATTCCGTCAAGACCACAGCACATCGCATTGATCGTAAAATCACGCCGGCGGAGATCCTCCTTCACATCTCTTACAAATAAGACGTGCTCCGGACGGCGGTGGTCGGTATAGCCGCTCTCCGTCCGGTACGTCGTCACTTCAAAGCTCCAGCCATCCTGAAGAACGGTAATGGTGCCATGAGCAAGTCCGGTCGGGACACAGCGCGGAAAAAGTTTCATGACTTCTTCGGGCAGTGCCGAAGTCGTCAGATCGATATCATGCACCGGCCGCCCCAGAAGCTCATCACGGATGCAGCCGCCAACGAAGTATGCCTCGTGGCCCTGCTTAAGCAGGGCCGATAACACCACATTCGCCGCTTGGGCCATTCCGGAAGGCGCCATTGTCCAGTCCATAATGCAAGCACTCCCTAACTCTGGATCGTATCCAATCCGCGCACTTTGCGCCCAAGCACCCGGTAATAGATATCCTCATATTGATTGGTAATCACATCTCTGCTGAAGTCATTGCAGGACCGTTCCAGACAAGCCTTTCTGAACTGTTCCTCCATGCGGGAATCGGACAACAGCTTAACCGCATATTTTGCCATTGAGGCTGTATCTCCGATGGGTGCCAGAAATCCGGTCTTCCCATGCTGGATCAGCTCAGGAATGCCCCCGGCCTCTGAACCTATAGTCGGCACACCACAAGCCATCGCTTCGAGCGCCACCAGACCAAAGCTTTCCTTCTCCGAAGGCAGCAGCAGCAGATCAGCCAAGGATATTACTTGTGCGATCTCATCCTGCTTGCCGAGGAAACGAACCTTATCTTCCAGTCCCATTTCACAGATTTTAGCCTGGATTTTGGGCAGCTCCGGTCCTTCCCCAACCAGCAGCAGGCGTGACGGAAGCTCCTGATTCACTTTGGCAAAAATATCCACCACATCCGATACCCGTTTGACCGGCCGGAAGTTGCTGATATGCATCAGAATTTTCTCATCAGGTGCGGCGAAATCCTCCCGCAGATCGGTCACATCCCGGGGATAATACACACGTTTGTCGACAAAATTATAAGTGAGATCGATGTCACGTGTAATATCGAGTACCTTGCGGGTCTCCTTGATAAGGTCTTGCGAAACGGCCGTCACCGCGTCACTCTCGTTAATACCCAGACGGATCAGGTCCTTCAGCGATTCATCCTGTCCAAGCACAGTAATATCGGTCCCGTGCAGGGTGGTCACTACCTTGATATCGTTACCCAGCATTTGCTTGGCCAGATAGGCGCAAACCGCGTGCGGCACCGCATAATGGACATGGAACAGGTCCAGCCCTACCATTTTGGCCACCTGGGCCATCTTGGTCGCAAGTGCCAGATCATAAGGAGGGTAACGGAAGACGTAATAATCGTTAACCTCTACCTCATGATAAAAGATATTCTTCTGAAACGTTCCAAGCCGGAACGGGATACTATGTGTTATAAAATGGACCTCATGACCTTTTTCGGCCAAAAGCTTGCCCAGTTCTGTTGCCACAACACCCGAGCCGCCAAGAGACGGATAACAGGTGATGCCTATTTTTAGCCGGTCCATCGCTCCGTCCCCTTCGTAAGACTTGAGTTCATTACTTCGTGTAATGATATGAATTTATTATAGTGGATCATGACCATTTTAGAAAGTTTATTGATTCTGCCGTTACCTGAGGGATGAACTGAACAAATCTACAGTATACGGCACTTTGCTTGCGAATCCCTCTGCATATGGAATCAGCCTCCGCTGCCCGAGCAGCATATCCCTGGAGCGGACACGTTCAATATAGCCTTCCGTTAAAGGAGTGGAGACAACATCCTCTCCCGGGGTTTTCTCAAACTGAGACCGGTAGCAGGACAGCGCCTGCTCCTTAAGACCGTACTGTTCAGTCACGTCAACAATAAGATCAGTACGCCCCAAATCATTAATGAAATAAAAATACAGCTGTGGTGCAGGGACTGCAGGCTTGTCCGGCATATACTTCCGGAGCTTGGCATTGAATACCGCTTCTTCCACCAGCTTGCTGCAGGCAATATGATCCGGATGCCGGTCTTCCCAATAAGGTGCAAACACAATATCTGGTGCAAATCTGCGGATTTCCAGCGTCACTGCCGAGAGATGCTCCTCTGTCAGGTACAGCCCCCGGTCGGGAAGTCCCAAATTCGTGCGCACCGAAACCCCCAGCACATCCGCAGCCTGTTGTGCCTCGGTTTTACGGCGTTCCACGGTTCCGTTGGATGACATTTCCGCAGCGGTCAAATCACATAACCCAACCTGGAGTCCGGCGGCAGTATGTTTGGCAATAGTACCTGCCATGCCGATTTCTGCATCGTCAGCATGTGCACCGAACACAAGAATGTCCAGCTTCATTCATCCACACCCGGCTTATATTTATGTACAAGCTCACGCCAGGCGAAATCGCCGCGGTCAATTGCTTTGACCAAAATTTCCGCTGTCGCGATATTGGTTGCCACCGGAATGCCGTATACATCACACAGGCGAAGCAGGGCGGTAATATCGGGTTCATGCGGCTGCGCCATCAGCGGATCCCGCAGAAAAATGATCAGATCCAACTCATCGGTGGCCACCAATGAACCGATCTGCTGATCGCCTCCAAGGGGGCCAGACATATAGCGGTGAATGGACAGCTTCGTTGCTTCCATAATGCGTTGACCGGTAGTTCCGGTAGAAAACAACTCATGCCCTACAAACACATGCTCATAAGCAGTCACAAAATTAACCATTTCATCTTTCTTCCGGTCATGCGCGATAAATGCGATTTTTAACATGATGATATCCCCCGTCTATTCAATAAAATGCTCAAAACCATAAATCAACCCGGTGTAGCCCATCACCTTCTGGACCCCCATCTTGACCCCGGGCATATAGCCTGCACGCTCATAGGAATCATGACGGATTTTGAGCGATTGCCCATACCCGCCAAAGACCACCTCTTCCTGTGCAAAAACACCCGGAAGCCGCAAGCTGTGTATACGAAAACCGTTGTAATAGCCCCCCCGTGCGCCTTCGATTACTTCCTCTTCCTTAGGATTCCCCTGACGGAGTTCCTCCCTTGCTTCAGAAATCATCTCTGCGGTTTTGATCGCCGTACCTGAAGGCGCATCCAGTTTCTGGTCTCCATGGGTTTCGATAATTTCCAGATGCGGAAAATATTTGGACGCCTGAGCGGCAAATTTCATTAACAGGATCGCTCCAATCGAGAAATTAGGCGCGATAAGTCCCCCAATTCCCCGATCCTGGCATTGCTTGTCCAGCTCGGAAATCTGCTCCGGAGTGAATCCGGTAGTACCGATTACCGGACGCACCCCATATTTTATCGCAAGTGCAGTATGGGTATAAGCAGACTGCGGCGTGGTGAAGTCAACGAGAACCTCTCCGCCGCTCTCCGCAAGGGCAGCTTCCAAATCAGCTACAACCTTAACTCCGCACTCTTCCAGCCCTGCCAAACGGCCGGCGTCGCTGCCGCTTGCCGAACGGTCTACGGCTGCCGCGAGCTCCAGTTCTTCATCCTGCAGCACCAGCTTAACAACCTCTTTGCCCATTCTGCCTCCTGCCCCGGAGACGATAACCCTGATCTTGTCACTCACCCTTATTCCTCCTCGCTATGACTGGTTATTAATGATCTTATCCCATATACGTTTGCAATGATTTCTGAAGGTCCTTCATGAGCTGTCGCAGCCCGGAATCATCCGGGTGAAGTGACATGACTTCTTTGAGTGCGGCAATCGCCTGCACATGCTCATTCATCCGGCTGTGAGCAATGGCAAGCCATACATATGCATCCCCGTACAGGGGGTCAAGAACGATTGCTTCCTTCAATAAGGTAATCGGACGATACGGGTTATTAGCCCCCGCAATATCATCCTCAAGCAGCCTTTTGGCCTCCCGGACAAGCTGCAGAGCCTGCAAATGTTGAAGGTGAAGCCCATACTCCGGTTTGCCTCTATCCAGATTCACAGCTGCCCGTGCATGCTCCAGCGCTTTTTCCAGCATGCCGCTGCGGGCATACGTAATAGAGCAGCGGTACCTGACCTCGGCATCGTCCGGGCTGGCCGCAATTGCCGCTTCGAACAATGTGATTGCCTCTGCAAAATCACTTCTGAGAATTGATCGGTATGCCGCTTTAACATAATCGTTATGATCCATTTGCCCACCATCCTCACGGCTAAATCCCGTTCGTTTGGTACAGCATATGTTATAAAAGCCTAATCGGTGTTTTTTAGTGTCCACCGTCCGGCATCACGGGTATTGAACTTGTGCATCACTTTATTGTGAGCCTCGGTTAGGTCAATTCCCAGTGAATTGGCGAAGCAAACGGTAATAAACAGAATATCTCCCAGCTCAAGCTCAATTGAGTTATCCGACTCATCTGCTCTTTTGGGCTTCTCACCAAACTGATGGTTGACTTCCCGGGCAAGTTCGCCTACCTCCTCTGACATCCGGGCCAGCATGGATAGAGGACTGAAGTAACCTTCTTTAAATTGTGAGATATAAGCGTCAACCTCACGTTGTATGTCACCAAGACTTTTATCCATAAATAGTTTCTTCGCCCCCCTGTATGTTCTTGCCTTCTGTTTGCCCCTATGTTATCGTAAAGACGTTTTGAAGACAAATCTTTTTTGGCGCCTGCACATTTCTCAAGGCCCCTGGACAACCGGTGAATGATATAATCACATGAAAAGCAACCAATAAAAGAAGCTTACCAATACATTATGCCCATAATAGGGCCAGGCGAGGGATTACATGAATTCATCTTCCAAAGTAGCTTCCACCATTGTCAAAACAGCAGCACCAATCATGCTGGGAGCGGCTGTATATGCATTTGGGCTGCTCTACTTTATCGTACCCAACCAATTAATGGAGGGCGGTGTAACCGGGATTACCATCCTGCTTAACTATGCTTTCAACATCCCAATCTTTTTAACTACCCTGCTGCTTAACCTCCCGCTCTTTTTATTGGGCTGGAAGGTGCTTGGCGGACGGCAAATCGCTTATACAGGCGTTGGAATCGGCGCATTGTCGTTTTTCCTCTGGCTGTTCGAGCGGATGATTGACGCAGGTTGGATTGTCACCTTCAGCACCGAGCATGACTTTATTCTTGCTTCATTATATGCCGGGGTTACACTCGGGCTGGGACTCGGCATCGTCTTCCGTTTTGGAGGTACAACAGGCGGAGTCGATATCGTGGCAAGAATTCTGGGACGCAAATTCGGATGGAGCATGGGGCAGATTATCCTGGCAGTGGATGTAATCATTATCGGCGCTTCCCTACTCTATATTCCCCGTGAAAAAATTCTATACACCCTGGTAGCGGTCTTCATCTCTTCACGAGTGATTGATTTCATCCAGGAGGGTGCCTATGCAGCCAAAGCCTTCACGATTATCAGTGACGACGCTCCGCAAATCGCCGATCTGATTACAGCAGAAATGGACCGTGGCGTAACATTGATCCCGGCCATCGGCGCTTATTCCAAACAGGCCAAATACATGGTCTACTGCGTAGTCTCCCGTCAGGAGATCCGGCGACTCAGCCAATTGGTTAAATCCGTCGATGCCAAAGCGTTTGTCATTATCAGTGATGTCCACGACGTCCATGGTGAGGGTTTCCGGCAGACTTGACCGGAGCAGGAGACTCAAATATATGAGAAAAAGACTGCCTAGCTTGCAAAAGAAACCTGCAAGCCAGGCAGTCTTTTTGATGGCAAAAATTGTTCGCCTTCATCCGAAAAATTCTGTCAATGACCTGTTTCCATTCACGCCGCCGCTCTATACCGGCTTCCATTCCTCATTCTCCCCACGGTACTTGCGGAACGCTGCATAGGCAAGAGCGGCAATGATGAATCCCCCGGCCAGTAGCCCCCAGGCTCCATATCCCTGCGTCGCGAGCGGGAGCGATAGGGCGGGTTCATCCCTTTCTTTGCTAAACAGTACTCTTGCAGCATCCTGCCCGTATGAGATAATCTCCAGAAGCCGGGCACGGCCCACAGGTTGTGAGGCAGAAGGAATTCCGGCGGCATAGGACAGCCAGGAATCAAACGCATTGACCGTTTCCGGGGGCCGGGAAATGATGATCGCGGGCCGGATATTATCATACCTGCTCTGGAGGCGTTCCAGCGCGGCTTGCCAGCTTTTAAGATCATTTGTTGCGGCACTCCGCTCCATATCGTTAAGATCCTCGCGGATCAGCTTATAATATTGCAGCCACATCGGTTGACGCGGATGGTTTAGACTGTTGGCGGCTAGCCGGAGCCTTGCTGCAGCAGCTTCCCATTTCTCTGGATTAACCTGCGCTGCGGCAAGTACTGCCTTCAAGTCAATAATAACATCCGACAACGCATTGATCCCTTCCACAGAAGTCAGGCCCTCAAACGAAGACGACACAAAAATCTGTGATATCTTCTCACTTTCCTGTCTGGCCTTCGCCACGTTACCTTCCAGCACATAATCATATAAAGCCTCGGCCGCTTCATCCAGCCGCTGGGCAGCGTTCTTGGCGGTGAGCGCCGGCGCATAACTCCCTACAGCATTTCCTGTCTGAACAGAAAGACTGTCCAGCCCCTGCCTGGAAGCTTCCGCGTTAACGGCCCCTGCATTCATGCCGGCCAGCAGCCAGCATAACATCAATCCTGTCAGCACCCTATATGTCCTGCACGGCATGAGACATCCCTCCTACCCCTAAATGTATGGCAGGAGGACAAGAGTTAGAACACTCTTTCAGCCTCTGACCGGAGGCCTGTCCAGCCGTCCAGACCTTCTGGATCTGCCTCCGAATAGCCAGGCTGCAGCTGTACTCAGGAAGGTTAACGCGATGGTGAAATACTGTACTCCAATCACGTCATCCTCGAGAACATTCGGCAGCCACGGAAACACACCTTCCGAATAATCCACCATGTCGTTGGCAAAAGCCCACAGCAGTGCCAGCGGCAGCATTCTGCGGAAGGAGAAGAATCGGGCGTAGATCAGTGCCTCAACCGCCATTCCGGTATGCGAAACGACCAGCATCCAGTCCTTCAGGCTTATTGCATCTCCCTGATAACCCCCGGCAAAAATGATACTGACAGCCCATATGCCATATTTGACCGAGGTAACAACGGCTAGAGCCTCAATAAGCTCGCGGATGAGCGTTCCTTTGATCCCTTTGGGTGGAAAAAGCAGTAACAGCAAAGCGAGTGTAAAGAACAAGCTTGCCGTCGGACTGTCCGGAACGAACGGAAGCAGCCACGAAGGATAATTCTTTGCCGTGTATTCCAATTGATTACCATACCATATGTATCCATAGATCGTTCCGAGAAAATTCACAATGAAGAGCAGCCACATGACGCCCCGGTGTCTAAACAATCTCTCAAACCAGTGTACCGGCATATACAATCTTAACCTCCCGAATGTGGCAGCTTGATATGAATGCATACAAAAACCCGACCGCAGGTACGATCAGGTTTGTGCGTTATCATTATTTTACTGTTCGCTTTTTTGTTTGGCAAGCCAGCCTGCGAGACTGTCAATATCCTGCTCGCTAAGACCAGCAGACATCGCAGTATCATACATTGGAGGCATCTGGCCTTGGCCATTTTTAATAATGGCGAGGATGGCTTCCTTATCGTGGGTGTCTCCGACACCTCTCAGTGAGGGTGGCCCTCCGCCCCCCTTCATATCAACCGCATGACAGGAGACACAGGTAGCCTGTTTGTATAATGCCATCGCGGGATCGTCCTTGTCCACGATAGCAATTTCCTTCGTCTGGACAGCGCTGGTGGTTGGCAAACCCTTTGCCCTGTTCTCAGCTGCTTTTTCCTCACGCTGTACATCCTCGGGAATTTGGCCGGTTTCAGCCATTTCATGCTTGTATTCCGTCCAGGCCGTATTGGTCAGATAGATAATCGCAGCCAGGGAAAGGAACATCAGCGAGGAGGCTATGGGCCGGCGGTAGAAGCGGCGTTCCCGGCCCGTATCCAGAAAAGGAGCCAGCAGCAGCGAGCCAAAGGCTACCCCTGTCACACCAAGTGTTCCCAGAACGATATAATCACCAGAGGCATAAGGCAGCTTCAAATACTGATACAGAAACAGGAAATACCAGTCGGGAATCGGAATAACCGTAGCACTGGCATTTGCCGGAAACCCTAATGGAGCCGGTTCAGAAATCGTCAGGACAAGTATGCCTACTAGCACGACTACGCCTACCATCCATTCCTTAAGCAGAAAGTTAGGGATAAAGGCTTCTGATTTGCCGGGGTAAGCCGTGTAATCCGGTGGCGTAATGAAGCCGTTTCCTCTGCGCACCCGGGAATCTCCCACATAAACAATCTTTTCTTTGGAGTTGTCTCCGTGAGCCATTGCATTTCCTCCTTTAGCTGTGGTCAGGGCTCAGAGCGGACCAGAAATACCCTGTCTGCGGATCATAATAAAGTGTCCGACGAGCAGAATAAGCAGGACCGCCGGGAGGAAGAATACATGTAGGGCAAAAAAACGGGTCAGCGTTTCCGCACCGACGATGGTGCCGCCCTGCATCAGCTCCTTCAGCACCGGCCCCATGACCGGTACGGAATTGGCAATCTCAAGTGTAACCTTGGTAGCAAAATAAGCTTTATTGTCCCAAGGCAGCAGATAGCCGGTAAGACCAAGGCCCAGCATCACGAAAAAAATTAGCATCCCCACTACCCAGTTCATCTCACGCGGCGCTTTGTAGGAGCCGGTAAAGAATACCCGCATCGTATGCAGGAACATCATGACAATAACCAGACTCGCTCCCCAGTGGTGCATACCGCGCACAATTTGACCAAAAGCTACTTTGGTCTGTAAATATTCCACACTGGCATAAGCATTGATAATATCGGGCACATAATACATGGTGAGAAACATACCAGATAAAATTTGAATAACCGTAATAAAAAAAGTGAGTCCTCCAAAGCAATACACGAAGGCCGAGAAATGGTGCGCCGGATTTACGTGTTCTGGAACCTCATGGTCGGCAACATCTCTCCAGATCGGCGTAATATCCAGACGTTCATCAATCCAGTTGTAGACATTCTTAAACATCAGATCTACGCCTCCTTTTTAACCTCGGTATTGGGAACGATCTCGCCCAGATAGACCCAATCCCCATCTATTTTGGTCTTGTACTGGTCAAGAGGCTTGGGGGCAACGGCAAGGTTTTTGCCAAGCTTCGTATATCTCGCTCCATGGCAGGGGCAATGATATTCATCCGGATACGCCTTGTCATTATTCCAGCCCACTGTGCAGCCAAGATGCTTGCAGACGGGTGAAAGCGCATAAATATCTCCGTTTTCGTCTTTTCGGATCCACGCTGTCAGCGTAGCTGTACTGGCATACCATCCATCCTGCTGTGCGAGTTCGAAGGTAAACTCCTGAGGAACATCGGTGATCTTGGCCGCTTCCGCAACCTTAATGAATTCACCCGCACCCTTTTTATGTAATACCGGATCTACCGCGAAACGGATCATCGGCAGAATCGCACCTACACCCATAAATGCGGTTGCCCCTCCAAGCGTGTACGTTAAAAACTGCCTCCGGGACATCTCTTTCCGGGTGGGAGGTCCTTGCGGGAATGACTCATGCTCCTCATTATGGCTGCTCATACGGTGTGTAACCCCCTTTTCACATTTGAGAAGGCACCTGCAGTGTAGATTTAAAGCAAATTTCTGTAAATAATACGTTTTCAATGATAATTATCACATGACATAAGTTCAATCTAATCATAGCCCAGCCTCTAAAACCCGTCAAGAATATTGTCTAAATTGTGACGGTGTCATTTTATCGTTTTCGCATGAATTGTTGATTTTTTGTCACATTTAACCCGGTTTCATTTAAGCCACAATGCGGCGATTTCATCTCTGACATAGCTTCCAGATGCTTTACTCTGAGACAGCCGAATATCAGGCAGAGAGAGAACTAAATCGCTTTCATAAATTTCAGAGGCAGTCAGTGGGATATCTGCACTGAGCACAATTACGTACTGGAAACCACTGGATTTGACTTTTCGGCAAATCTCATTTACATAGCCCAAGCTCTCAGTTCCCGTATACTGTAAAGCCGGGTAAGTCACGACACGCCCATGAAACGGTTTTTCGGCCAGGTCCAGAAAGTCCCGCAGTCTCTCCAGAGCCTCTGCCACTTCAGGCGGGCTCTCCGTGCCCCTAAGTCCTGTAAACGGAATTAAGCAGGTATCAAAAAACCTGCGGTTTTCCGACCAGCTATCCACAGTGAAGTCACTGAATTTCATTACTGCTCACCCCTTTTCTAAGGTTTACACTTTTGCTATAAATGTCATTGTAACAAGTAGAAACGGCTTACCGTCCATTAAGGGAACAGTATCCGTTTCAGCGAGAAATAGAAGGAAGATTTATAGCGTGAACCATATAAATCCTCATATTTCAAAAAAAGAAATGCGCCTGGCGCATTTCCCGTTTATTTCTCAGGCCAAACTTTTCAATTCCTCAGTCAGATTGCGGAACGCCGTCTTATCTCCGGCAGCCAGCGCCGTGTCGATCTCCCGGTACAAGATGTCGGTACGACGCTTTCGCAGCGCTTCATCCCACACCATTTCTGCCGCAAGTCCTAGCATCACTTCATAGGTAGCCTTCATTTTGTCCATTCGATACACCTCCGCTGTTTAGATCCTTCCATATTCTCTTGCTTTTAGTACATAACTCTCGCTTGTGCGGACCATCCGCTGCAGATCCTGTTCCGTTAATTCACGGACTACTTTGGCAGGTGAACCTAATGACAGGGTATAGGGTGGTATGATTTTGTTTTCGGTTACAATCGATCCGGCTCCTATTAAAGCATATTCACCAATCTCTGCACCGTTCAATACAATTGCACCCATTCCGATTAATGTGCCTTTGCCTATCCTGCATCCATGGATAATCGCTGAGTGACCCACCGATATGTCATCACCCAACACCAGCGGTAATCCATCAGCCACATGTCCCACAGTCCCGTCCTGGATATTACAGCGATCCCCAATGATAACCGGGGCCAAATCCCCGCGTAATACGGCATTGAACCAGACACTTGATTGACGTCCTATCCTAACGTCACCGACAAGCTTCGCACCTTCCGCCACATATACAGATTCGTCAAGCTGCGGTATGTAATTCCCATAAGCAATCCGCATTCTTCTCCCCCTAGTACGCGTTCAACACTTACTCTAAATTTGAACCGCACGCTTCTGCTAAAAAAAGCCTTTGTCTCTTCCCCAAGTCTGCAGCTGCAGGCGTACTACCTTACTGCAGCTGCTTAGGCACAGCCGCCTCCAGCCCCCATGGGGTCATCATCACTGCCGTACCCTCAGGTGTCTCACCCAGCCGAAGCATCCCCAAATGCAGCATCATCCGAAGGATGCGCTGCTCCAGAATTGAAGCGGCATCATCATAATAAAAGGGTTTGACCAACCAGCCGAGACCTTCAACAAGTGAAGTCACAGTGACCCATTTCCCCGCACTTACACTTATCCAGTATATGAGGGATGGCAGATTTGGTATGGCGCCTTTATACAGTTTTAACCAAAAGGAGTATAACTGCATCAGCTTTTCGGATTTCTCCTGCCCAAGCAGTGCTTCCCCCGCCAGTGTAAGCCTCAGCCGAAAGCCTTCCTCGGAAGTAAAGCGTCGGTGGCGGGCGTAATCAACCATCAGCGCTAGCCTGGGAGGATAATGCTCACAAGCTCTTCCATAGCCGAATTTCCAGCCACCTTTACCCAGGAGAGGCTCGGGAATCTGGATAGCGTTCATCACACCCTGCTGGTATCTCTTGTGCATCGCACCCTCTTGGTTTAGCTCCGGCTCGTTCTCCCTGACGTAACGCATAAAGAGCAGCAGATCTTCTGCCAGCATCTCTCCTTCACTCCGGTAGATTGCAGGCTCGCTTATTGGTGAAATTTGTTCCCTGATAAATTCACCCATACGTTCGCGGAAACGCATCTTCAGATCCTGTGGAACCCGGAACAAATACCTGCTTTGCTGGGAAGCACCTCTGAAGAGCCAACCGGCATTTTTGAACCTGGCAACCATCTCGCGGTATCCTCCGTTTTTGCTAGGGTCCGTATCGAAGGAAGCCTGCCTTGCTGCAGCGAGCAAATCCTCAAGACTGAACTGGCTGCGTTCGTCGAACAGCAGGGTATTCAGAAACCGCAGTTCCTCTGGAGCACACTCCCGAATGTGGGACTCCATGAATTCGCGGCTTCCCAGTGTGATCAATATACTCTGAATCAAATCATGTTTGGAATTTCGTTTGCAATCACATTGGTAGCGTCCCGCAATGGCGGTAAGCTGACCAATGTCCGCAAAGTTAAGCATATCCGCCAGATTCATCATTTATCGCCTCACCGTTTTACTACCATTATGGGAAATACAGCCCTTTTTATTCCTGATTGCACAAAAAAAATAACCCGAAGGGTCGGGTTAATGCTGATTTTGAAGAATATGACGTGTACAATTGTACAGCAGCGGATTCCATTCCTTCCCTTTCTTCTCCAGAATAGTTAGCGAGAGATTCCCCAGACGCTCCGAATATTTATCTTTGTATAAGGCAATGTAGAGTTGCGCTAAAAAACCTCCATGCGAGATGACAAGGATATTTTTCTCCGGATAACGTTCTGCAATCTCTTCCATAAAAGCAAGGGCTCGCGCCTGAAGCTGATCATCCGTTTCTTGTCCAAGAGACAACTGATTCCAATCCATGCCCCATTTCTCTTCACGCTGTACAGCAGTCATCCCTTCAACCTGGCCATAGGCACGTTCACGGATGCGATCGTCCGGTTCCAGCATTGGAATTCCCAGCTTGGCTGCCACAATGCTGCCAGTCTCCGCTGCACGGGAAAGACTGCTGGTGATACAGAAATCCCAGCGGTACGTTTCCTGCAGAAGCCGGTCTCCCAGCATCTCAGCCTGCCTCCGGCCTTCGTCGTTAAGCGGAATATCGCTTTGCCCTTGTATTCTGCCTTCTGCATTCCAATCGGTCAGCCCGTGGCGTATTAAGCCGATCAGCATCGCCTATCACCCTGCCCTTCCATTTATGTTTGCTTAATAATGTAACACGAATGAAAACAAATGTCTTCTTTTTGAAGAAGGATGATTTATAGGTAAAATCAAATAT
This sequence comes from Paenibacillus sp. 22594, assembly GCF_052044425.1. Classification (NCBI taxonomy): domain Bacteria; kingdom Bacillati; phylum Bacillota; class Bacilli; order Caryophanales; family Paenibacillaceae; genus Paenibacillus; species Paenibacillus sp. 22594. The sequence goes on along the minus strand of NZ_JBQENA010000002.1, from coordinate 735,229 downwards.
ATCGCTGAATATAAAAAAAGCCCGCTTTACCCTGGAGTAAAGTGAGCTTTTTATTGTCGGCGGTAACGGTTCAGGCGAATCAGTAAAAAAATAGACAGGCCTATACCCAGCATGGAGAGCATCATCCAATATTGCGGGTGCGTTGGCCCCATGCTTACCACTAGCGGTTCAATGATTCCTCCGCCCGATTCAGAGGCAGGATAAGAGGAGGACCAATCTAAGGACAAACCAGCTACACCGGTCTCCACAATCCCGCTCTGCGCCTCTGAAGTATTGGCGGGTGTTCTGAACATTGTGAAATACAGAAAACTGGATATAAAAACAGCCAGGAAACAGGCGATCCAAAGACTTAGCCTACGGCGGAAAACGGCAGAATTCCCGGCAGATTTACCATCTCCCGGCAACAGCCAGGGACTTTCCAGATAAATCCGCTCCATCACCCGAAGATTCACAGCCTCCGCACGATCTTCGCTGACTTCAATCTGTGTTTCTAGCATAAGCTGACTGCTCTCCTGCCATAACGCCCATTCAGCGGAACAGTAGGAACAATTCGCAATATGCCTTTCAAGCATGATCCGCCTGGGATCCGTGGGGGGAGCGTCCCACAACAGCGGAATGGAATCCTGCGCTTCCCTGCAATTCATAGGCCTTACACCCTCTCAGCCTGCTCTTCTGGTTCAGGCTCATAAAAATAGGATTCGAGTTGAAGCTTCACACTGCTCCGGGCACGGAACAATAATGATTTCACGGAGCTGACACTCTGATCCAGAATCACAGCTATTTCCTGGTAGTCCATTTGATCATATTCCCGTAGTATCAGCGCAGAGCGCTGCTTCTCCGGAAGATTATTAATCGCTTCCCGCACCAGATTCATTCGTTCTTTGCGAAGGGCAGCCTGTTCCGGAGCCACTTCAATCGGGGCGACCGGAGTATATCCGCTTTCCTCAAGAGATACGTTTCCGGCACGGTTCTTGCGAAGCTCACTGAGCACGGTATTACGGGCAATGGTATACAGCCACGTCGAGAATGATGCATCAACTTCACGGAAGGAATGCAAGCTCCGGAACGCCTTGTAAAAGGTTTCCGAGCACAGATCCTCAGCAAGAAGCTCCATATGGGAATTCTTAAGCATATGGTAGACAAAAGCCAATATTTTACGTTGATAGCGCCGCATTAATTCTGAGTATATCTCTGTATTTCCTTGCTTGATTAGCTGGATCAACTGGGAATCCGTCATGGTGAGTTCGGCCCTCCTCGCCCTAGCACGTGTAATCCCGTCCGGTCCATAATTCTTATACCGGTCGAGGTTCAAAAAGTTGCGGTAATTGCTCTAATTTTGCTCTGTATAAACGCAATACTTCCTATGTATATTCATGTACCCAGTAAATAAGGCATGTTGTAAGTGGATACAGAAACAAAAATGCACGTCCAATAATTTACGGGCAGCCAAATACCGGGTCGCTTGCTGAACACTGGAAATCTATAAACATACTTAACCTAGTATAACATACAATCTGGAAGGATGACATTAATAGACTTTTAGCGTCGAATTACGCAGGAGATGAGTTTGCCATAAAATAGAGGAACATCACCTATTAGCGTACACAGTCATTGTAATTAACTGGTGTTGAAGACTGCCTCTGAAGATTATTTTATTATCTTTGAATAATGGGTTGACAAAATGTAAACGGATACATATAATAAAAGTACAGTATGGTTTCTCTCCACTCCTATCCAAATACTACACGGTTCCAAGAAATTGTGAACTGTAACCGCTTATTATGTAAGCGGTCTTTTTTTTGTCTATTTTTAGTAGCCCTTGGTGAAAAGCATATTTTTCTGATTTCCGCCCCGTGCCGGTTCAAATCCTGTACTTAAGACCGTCCGATTAATCCAAACAAGAGCAGCCGGTTAAGCTCTACCATTTTATCCTTGTAATTTTCAGTTTTCGCCCAGGACGATTGGATCGCCCCAAACACTGTTAATAATTCCAATATGGTTTCCATAGAAACAGAAGCATCAATAACCCCTTCCTTTTTCCCCACCCCGATGAACTCCTCAATGATTTCGACTCTGATCCGGTTTGTGTTTTCATTGTACAGACTAGACAACACCTGATCCTCTACAGCGCCCGGGGAAGTGAGTAATTGATAATCCTGATCGGCACAAATCTCCAAAGCCTGGAGCATTTTATCTTTAAAATTTATATTTTGGCCCAGAAGTTCCTTGGCCTTGCGGACGGTATTCTGCATTAGGACATTCGCACATTCCCTGACTACCCCTTCTTTGTTGCCGAAATAGTTATATAGTGACACAGAGGATACGCCGGATTCAGCGGCAATGTCTTTTATACTGACGTCTATGAAGCCTTTTTCCTGGAAAAGCTTCAGGGCGGCTGCAACGATCGCATCTTTCTTGATTTGTGTTCTGATTTCAAATTTGTTCATACCGCTTCACTCACATCCCACGTTTTTTTAATACATTTAATAATATCATGATTCGCTTAGTTTTGAAATATAGAGAGATATATTTAAAAACTTATTGACAAACAGTTTGGGTTAGGGCTAGAATCGAGCTGTATTAATTTTTAAATATGAATACGAATATTTAAAAACTTATATGCAGAATAGGTTACATGATACGGAGGAACTATTTTATGAGAATATTGGTGTATGGGGCCGGAGTTTTGGGAAGTTATTTAGCCCATGTGCTGGTGCGCGGAGGCAACAATGTGACCATGCTGGCAAGAGGAGGGCGGCTGGATGAATTGAAAAAGAACGGGAATGTCATCCGGCATTATTTCCAATTCCGTACCACGGCTGATAAGGTAAATGTGATCAGTGAATTGCAGCCAGAGGATATCTACGACCTTGTTTTTGTAGTGATGAAATATCCGGATTTCCAAGCGGTACTGCCTGCTCTTGCAGCGAACCATAGCAGTCATATAGTCCTCGTAGGGAATAATGCCAGCCCCTCAGAGATGCGCGATTATCTGGAAACCCACAGTCCGGTGAAGAAACAGGTTGCCTTCGGGTTTCAGTTGAGTGCTGGCTGGAGGGAGAACGGCCGGGTGAACTGCGTACGCGCTCCAAAGGTGCAAATGACCATTGGTGGTTTAGGTGAGGAGCTTTCTTGGCGGGCGGTGATTGACCAAGCTTTTGTGAACACGAAATATAAATTAGTCTACCATAACCATATGGATGAATGGCTGAAAAGCCACTTTGTGATGATCCTGCCTCTGAATTTCATTGCCCCTTCTTATAATGGGGACTTACGCAAGGCTATAAAAGACAACATGCTGCTTCATCATGTCATAGCTGCTGTAGATGAGGGCCATCAAGTCTTGGAGAAGCTCGGATATACTGTTGCACCTGCGAGTCAAATCAAATTGGCCCGGGAACAACGGAAAATGTTCTATATCCTGCTGAAGCTTATGCTGTCCACCCCTGTCGGCAAAATTCTCCTGGGTGATAAAGCAGTGTCCGCTGACGAGATGTCTGCATTATATCAAGCCTTCAATGATTTAAAGAGCAGAGCGAACATTCCTACACCTCATTGGGATACGCTCGAAAATTATTCTCCGCTCCCGCAGAGGTAAACCCTTCCGCAACAAAAATCCCCTTCAAGCTCACTCTTCCCCATACTGATGTATGGGTTTGAAGGAGTGAATGCTTGAAGGGGATATTATCCAGCCTTACATGCCTTATACGTAGACGGTATAATCGTGGTGCTGTAGCAGAATCTTCGCCCGCTCCATATCATTCTCCTGGCGGAAGGACAAGCGCATAATGCCCGGAACATCCTCCCGGCTCTCGATAATCTGAACATTGCTAAGGTTGATGCCCTGATCACCCAGCTCCGTAGCGATCCGTCCGATAATCCCCGGATGATCGGGAACATCGATATGCAGATCGAACAGCGGAGTAATCATTCCTTTGCGCCGTTCCGGCAGTTGGCTGCGGAAACCACCTGCTTCAAGGAATGCTTCTTCAATGCCTTCCCCATCCGCATTCTCCAGCAATTGAACGAACGACGAAACCTCATCATTCCAATCCCTCAGCAGACGAAGCATAACTGAGCGGTTGTTCAGCAGAATATCGCGCCAGATGATTGGATCACTGGACGCAATTCTTGTGATATCACGGAAGCCCCCTGCCGCCAAAGTGCTGTACAGGGAATCCGTATCGTCATATGCGCGGATCTGATTCACCAGCGCTACTGCAATAATATGCGGCAAATGGCTGATGGCCCCGACAATCTCGTCATGGCGCTCCGGATTAAGCCGGACAATCTGCGCTCTAGTATGTAGAAGCAAAGCTTCAAGGGCATGATACGCTTCTTCTGGCACTCCCGGCGGTGGTGTCAGGACATAATAGGCATTCTCGAACAACAGTGAAGATGCTGCCTCCACACCGGAGCGTTCTGACCCGGCCATCGGATGTCCGCCAATAAAATGCACCCCGGGCAGGTCCAGTGAAACCGCACAGGCGGCAATTGTGGCCTTGGTGCTGCCAACATCCGTAATGATACAACCGGGCTTCAAAGGAAGCTTACTAAGTCGCTGCAAGTAATCTTCCAGCATGCCTACAGGCACGCACAAAAAAATGAAATCAGCGTCCAGCGCCGCTTCCTCAAGAGAAAGTGTGGCTTGATCGACCACGCCTCTGCTGACGTACTTTTTTGCCGATTCAGGACGGTGGGCATGGCCTGTAACGGTCAGGCCCTCCTTGCCTTTGAAGCAAAGGGCCAGTGAGCCTCCGATCAGACCGACACCGAAAATTGCTATTTTTGTCGTCATGTTCTTTGAACTACCCGCCTTCTGTAGATTCGTCTTGTCAGTTGCTCCTTAGACCTGTACTCCCTGTTCCTGGAGCGCCTGTTCCAGCGCAGTAATAAACGCCTTATTCTGTTCCGCCGAACCGACGGTGACACGAATATAGGTAGGGTACAGCTTGTGTCCTGCTCTGACAATGATCCCCTGCCGCAGCAATGCATCAAAAACATCAACAGCCGGTTTCCGTACATCCACCATAATGAAATTCCCATGTGCCGGGAAGGATGCAAGGTCCAGCCGTTTGAATTCAGCCTGAAGCTGCACGATACCTGCACTGTTAAGACGGCGGCACTCCTGTACGTACTCCTGATCAGCCAGTGCAGCCAATGCTCCGACCTGTGCCAGACGGGTAGTATTAAACGGCTCCCGAACCTTGTTAATCAACGAAATAATCGTCGGACTCGCCACCCCATAGCCGATACGCAGTGCAGCCAGACCATAAATCTTGGAGAATGTCCGCAGTACAACCAGGTTCGGATAGGATTCAAGCAGCTTGATTCCATTGGAATACGAAAGATCGGTCACATATTCAAAATAAGCCTCATCCAGAACAACCATCACTCCTGCTGGGACAGCATTCAGAAAAGTGACAAGCGCTTCCTCCGGTACAATCGTTCCGGTCGGATTATTGGGATTGCAGATCCAGATGATTTTGGTCCGCTCTGTAATGCGGGCCAGCATGGCGTCCAAATCATGTGTACCATTGACCAGAGGCACTTCAATGGAGACCGCGCCTTCAATATCAGCATTGCTTTTATATACGGAGAAGGTCTGATCTGCCATAATCGTCTCGTCTCCCGGCAAGAAAAACGCGCGGGCAATCAAGGCGATGATCTCATCGGATCCGCAGCCAAAGATGATATTGTCGCTCTGCACTCCAAGATGATCAGCGAGTGCAGCTGTCAATTCGGCCGCCGAGCCGTCAGGATAGAGATACAGATTATCGAGCTCCGCCATGATCGCAGCTCTGGCACTTGGTGAAGAACCATACGGGTTCTCGTTCGAAGCCAGCTTAATGACATCGTTTAAACCAAGCTCCTTCTTTACTTCCTCAATAGGCTTTCCCGGTTTGTACACAGGGAGGTTAACGATATTCGGTTTCGGGTTCATGAAAGGTCCTCGCTCTCCATAAATATTACAACGGGTACAGGTCTGCCAGCAGACGTTATGGTTTCAATTGTGCCACAAATTCACGAATTTGCAACAGGCCTTCACTTCGGGTAGCCGGATTATCCAGAAGCGGTATGACATCCTCGACCTTGCGGACAATAGCACTACCTACGACTACTCCATCGCAAATGCGGGCAAACCGCGCCACCTGCTCGCCAGTCGATATGCCAAAACCTACCGCCACTGGAAGATCAGTAGCTTGACGGACAGATGCTATGAACTCATCCACTCCGGTATGAAAAGAAGAACGTTCTCCTGTGACTCCAAGCGAGGAAACGCAATAGACGAAACCACTGGCCCCGGAGACAATCCGGGCAATACGTTCGCTTGAGGTTGGTGCTACAAGCGGAATAAGATTTACTCCGGCAGTCCGGCTCCGCTCACGCAGGTCCTCTGACTCTTCAACCGGAAGATCAGGAATAATCAAACCACTGATCTCATGGGCATCAAGCAGAGAGAAAAAGTTGTCCAGCCCCATTTGCATGACCGGATTGTAATAAGTAAAAAGGATAAACGGCAGCTGACTGCCTGCCTGGCGTGCTTTCAACGCGGTTTCCATGCAGGTGCGAAGATGTATATTGCCGCGCAGCGCTCTGGAAGAGGCCCTCTGGATCACAGGACCGTCCGCCAGCGGATCAGAATAAGGTACACCCAGCTCCAGAATATCCGCGCCTGCCGCTTCCAGCTCAGCAATGATCGCAAGCGTCGTCTCCAGATCCGGATCGCCTACAGTCAAGAAAGGAATTAGCGCCGTCCGGCCCTCCTCTTTCAGCTTGCGGAAGGTCAAATCCATCCGGTTCGTTGTTTCGGTTGTCATCACTTACCCGCTCCTTCCGTGTAGGCCATGATCGACTCAACGTCTTTGTCACCGCGTCCCGACAAACAGATTACCACGATATCGTCCTTGGTCAGAGTCGGTCCGAGCTTCGTTACATGCGCGATAGCATGGGCAGATTCAAGAGCCGGAATAATACCTTCTGTTACGCAAAGCAGCTTCAGGGCTTCCAGAGCTTCATCATCCGTAATCGGCACATATTGCGCCCGATGAACATCTTTTAGATAAGAATGCTCAGGACCTACTCCAGGATAGTCCAGTCCGGCTGAGATCGAATGTGCCTCCTGTACCTGTCCATGTTCATCCTGAAGCAGATAACTAAGTGAACCCTGGAACACCCCTTGGGTCCCTTTACTCATGGTAGCCGCATGGAACGGAGTATCAACGCCTTTACCGGCAGCTTCCACCCCAATCATCCCCACCTGCTCATCCTCCATGAACGGGTAGAACATTCCAATCGCGTTGCTGCCTCCTCCTACTGCCGCTACCAGAAGATCCGGCAGCCTTCCTTCGGCTTCCAGAATCTGCCGCCGCGTCTCATCGCCGATAATCCGCTGGAAATTGCGGACCATCATCGGGTATGGATGAGGACCTACAGCGGAACCCAGCACGTAGAAGGTGTCCTCAACGTTGCTCACCCAGTAGCGAAGCGCTTCATTCCCCGCGTCCTTGAGTGTCCGGGAACCGGAGGTCACAGGAATGACTTCAGCCCCTAGCAGCTTCATGCGGAACACATTCAAAGCCTGACGGCGAGTGTCCTCTTCACCCATAAACACCTTGCATTCCATACCAAGCAGTGCGGCTACTGTAGCCGTGGCAACCCCATGCTGGCCTGCCCCGGTCTCGGCGATCACTTTGGTTTTACCCATCATTTTGGCAAGGATGCCCTGGCCGATTGCATTGTTGATTTTGTGTGCTCCGGTATGGTTAAGGTCTTCACGTTTTAAATATATTTTAGCCGCTCCCAGATGCTTGCTGAGGCGCTCCGCATAATACAGAGGGGTCTCACGTCCGGAGTATTGCTTGAGCAGATAATCTACTTCCTTCTGAAAAGCCGGATCTGCGGAAAACCTGTTGTAGGCCTCCTCCAGCTCGATCAGTGCAGTCATCAACGTTTCAGGAACGAAGCGGCCTCCAAAAGAACCAAAACGTCCATTCTTGTCCGGTACTTGTATCATGATTGCTTCACCCTTTCCACAAAAGCTGTTATTTTAATGATGTCCTTCATTCCATCGCTCTCTACTCCGCTTGAAACATCCACACCATATGGAGCATAACCATTCAACAGGTCACGCACGTTATCCGGATGCAATCCACCGGCTACAAATAAGGGCAGACCATATTCAGAAGCTGTCTGTTGATACACTGGAATCCTCTCCCACTCAAATGTTCGCCCCAAGCCGCCGCTGCCGGCCGGGTCATATGTATCCAGCAGCAGGGCATCTATCGCACCAACATATTGCTTCAAAGCATGAGGACCATTCCCGGCAGACTGAGCTTCAGTATCAGCTACTGAAAGAACCTTCCATACCTTCACCTGCGGAAAAGCTTCTTTGACGGCCTGGCAATAGTCCGCACTCTCCTGACCATGGAGCTGAACAACATCCAGTGGCACTATAGAGAGTACTCCGGCAAGCTCGTCAAGTGAAGGGTTCACAAACACTCCTACCGTAAGCGGAGGCTTCCCGTTCTCCCATCCCTCAAGCTCGGCAATGAGCTCTGCCGCATGCTCAGGACTAACCTTGCGGCGGCTCTCAGCAAACACAAATCCGACATAATCCAGAGGTAATCGCTTCATAGATTTTAGCACTTCAACGTCCTGAAGTCCACAGATTTTTACCACCGCCTCAGCCATGTGTGGCACGTTCCTTTCCTTCCGGCAGCGCACCCAGCAGTTCATTCACTGCTTGTTCCACATCCGGCTGGCGCATCAGATACTCTCCTACCAGAACACCGATTGCTCCTGTAGTCTTCAGATAATCGATATCAGCAGGTCCGGCTATTCCACTCTCGCTGATTACAGGAACTGAGACGGGAAGAAGCGCAGCAAGTTTCGTTGTTGTGGCTAATGCAGTTTCGAATGTTCGCAAATTCCGGTTGTTGATACCGAGCAGAACCCCTGGATGCTCCACCTTCCCGGTAGCCAGAACCATTTCCAGCTCACTCCGGTCATGAACCTCAATCAGAATATCAAGTCCCAGCTCCGCTGCTGTATCGGTGAAGGAAGTCAGTTGTTCAGGTGTCAGGATCGCCGCAATCAGCAATATGGCATCTGCGCCCAGAAGGCGCGCTTCGTAGATCTGACATTCATCAATGATGAAATCCTTGCGCAGCAGTGGAAGATTTACGGCTTCCCTAATCTGCTGAAGATAAGCACCACTGCCCTGAAAATAGTCTTTATCCGTAAGGACGGATAAACAATCCGCCCCTCCCGCTGCATACCCCTTAGCTATGGACACCGGATCGAAATCCGCCCGGATCAATCCTTTGGAAGGCGAAGCCTTCTTCACCTCGGCAATCAGACCCATAGATCGGTTCCGCGATTTCGTAAGCGCGTTGCGGAACCCTCTTGTTGGTGGCAGTACTGCAATCTGCCGCTTGGCCTCCTCTATAGAGAATATCTTACTTAAGGCTTCTACTTCCTTGATTTTGGTGGCGACAATCCGTTCAAGATACATAATCAAGCTCCTTCGTCATGGCTTTAAGCTGCTCCAGCTTCAGCAGCGCAGCACCGGAATCCACTACAGTCCTAGCCTTATCTACACCTTCTTTTAACGTATCTGCAAGTCCAGCCACATAAATGCAGGCACCTGCATTGGCAAGAACAATATCACGGTATGGATTCAGTCCGCCTTGCAGCACTCCGGTGATTATAGCAGCATTCTCCGCCGCGTCACCGCCAAGCACATCCTCCAGCGGATGCGTGCTTAATCCCAGTTCCTGTGGAGTGATCTCATAAGTGGTTACTGCACCATTCTTCAGTTCAGACACCTGCGTGGGTGCTGAAATACTGATCTCATCCAGACCATCCAGACTGCTCACAATCAACGCCCGTTTGGAACCCAGCTCTTTCAGGACATTGGCCACAATCTCTGTTTTGTCCCGGTCGTAGATACCCATTAGCTGACGGTCAGCCCCTGCCGGATTGGTAAGCGGCCCCAACATATTGAACACCGTGCGGAACCCGAGCTCTTTTCGGGGGACTGCGGCATGCTTCATCGAAGGATGATAGATTTGGGCAAACAGGAAACAGATACCGATACTTTCCAAACATTGCACGGCCTGCTCTGCATTTAGATGAATATTGACTCCAAGTGCCTCCAGCACATCAGCGCTGCCCGCCCTGCCCGATGCGGAACGGTTGCCGTGCTTGGCTACTCTGACGGAAGCTGCGGAGGATATAATCGCCGAGGCCGTGGATATATTGAACTTATGAATGCCGGAACCCCCAGTTCCGCACGTATCCAGAAGCTGCGAACGTTCAGTAACCACATGTGTGCTGAATCCCCGCATCGCTTCCGCAAAACCGGTGATCTCTTCAACCGTTTCCCCTTTGATCCGCAGCGCGGTCAGTAGAGAGCCTATCTGTGCCTGTGAGGCTGATCCTTCCATAATTGTACCCATAATCTCACGTGCCTGCATGCGGTTCAGATCCCGGCCCTCGATCAGAGCGGCTATTCCTGCTTGTATCAATAGGTTTGCATCCATCGTCGTCTCCTCCTATTCATTTTCCTTCACTTTCTATATTGGGTCATCCCCGATCAAGGGGTATATTCATACATGTAATCCTGGTTGATTACCTGCTTTTCTTTGATCTCTGACGGGAACATGGCTTCTGCCATCCGGATGGCCTTCAGCATCCCTTTAGCTTTGTTGAGCGTCTCTTCATATTCGTTCTCCGGTACAGAATCCCAGACAATTCCCGCCCCAGCCTGAACATAAGCGCGTCCTTTACGGAAAATAATAGTACGGATCGTTATACAGGAGTCCATATTTCCGGAAAATCCAAGATACCCTATGGCTCCGGCGTATGCGCCTCTTGCTTCCTGTTCCAGCTCGGCGATAATTTCCATCGCCCGCAGCTTCGGCGCACCAGAAACCGTGCCTGCCGGAAGACAAGAGAGGAAAGCATCGAAGAAATCTTTACCCTCGTCAAGCGTGCCCGACACATTGGAGACCATGTGCATCACATGCGAGTATTTCTCTATTTCCATGAAGGAATCGCATTTTACCGTACCAAATTTGGAAACCCTGCCGAGGTCATTACGGCCGAGATCCACCAGCATCAGGTGTTCAGCCCGCTCCTTCTCATCCTCCAGCAGTTCAGCGGTCAGAGCCCGGTCCTGTGCTTCATTCTCTCCGCGGGGCCGCGTTCCGGCGATCGGACGGGTCTCTACACGGTTTCCATCGACCTTAACCAAGGCCTCAGGCGAAGTGCCGACGATAATTTCTTCATCCATTTTCAGATAATACATATAAGGCGAAGGGTTCAGCGTGCGCAGCATCCGGTAGACATGAAGCGGTGATACTTCAGTTTCAATATGCAACCGCTGGGACAGGACTACCTGAAAAATATCCCCGGCCCGGATGTATTCCTTCGCCTGTTCCACATTGCTGATATATTGTTCTTTGGTGAGGTTAGAATGAATCTCACCAAGTTCGATGTCCTGTGGAATGCTGCGACGGTTAACGTTCTCTTTGGGACCTTCCTTCTGCAGCTCTTCAGCCATATCCTCTAAGCGGAGGCTCAGCTCCTCATATCCGGCTCGGATATCGGAGTCCGTATCGCCGTCCTTGATGTGCAGGTTCCCCACCAGCAGAATCTGCTGCTTCACATGATCGAACACAATAATACGGTCGCAGAACATGAACCGGATATCATCCATGTTCAAATCGTCCACTGCATGGGACGACAGCTTTTCATAATACTGCAGCAGATCATATCCGAAGAATCCAATGGCCCCGCCGGTAAAAGGCGGCATCCCTTCCAGCTTGGGACTGCGGTAGGAGCGAAGCAGTGCTTTCAGTTCCTCAATGGGTTTGCCGAGCACCTGTCTCTTCTCTCCGCCAACCTCAACATGAATCACGCCCTTTTTACCGGAAATCATCAGGAAGGGGTCACTACCGATAAACGAATACCGCGCCCACTGGATCCCGCCCTCTACACTTTCCAGCAAAAATGCCCGGTCCAGCTGGGCAAAACGCGAGAATAACCGGATGGGCGTTTCCATATCGGCGAGCAGCCTTTTCACTACAGGAATCAGATTATATTCCCGCGACAGAGACAGCACTTCTTCTACTCTTGGATTCGTCAATTGGGATACCTCCTTGGGATATTGGTTTATATTGTCCGAAATACAGAAAAACCTCTACCGAAGTAGAGGTTTGTGTAAGTAAGTATATGAATAAGCGCAAAGGACCGGCATAAAACCATCTGAATGGATGCACTTCTCCCATTAATGAATACAGCCATAGTGCAAAAACCACACCAAAGGGTACCCCAAAAAGAGAGCTGCAAACATACGGTATGCCTGTACTCAACAAAAATCCTGCACTCTGCTCAACTATACTCATCTCAGCTAAACTAAACTCTGCTTCACTCGGCTAACTACACTATACATGATGGCTTTGGTCCATGGCAACCCCGTACAGATAATTTGTTACTTCTTCTGTGAGAGATCCGGACGGAGCCTCTGGGCTTCATTCAGATAGACATGGCGGATATCCCGTTGTGACTTGTCCGTGTTCACCTGGACCATCAGCCGGATGCACTTAGGAAGGCCGCCTTTGACGGGTATCTCCACGGAGCACATCAAAGGCACCAGATCCCAGCCTTCGATTTCACGAATAGCCCGTGCCGGAAAGGTCGCGTCCAGATCACCGGTGACGGTAATCCACACACTGCAGATATCTTCAGCAATGACATCATTACGCTCTACAATTTCGCGCAGCAGTACAACAGTTTCACGTAAAATCTCGTTTTCCTCATTATAGGTTACGGTCGTTGCACCGCGAATACCCCGGTTCACCATGGGCTTCCCTCCTTCTTAAGCTGCGAGATAACCTCACGAACGGCACTTTGCTGCACATCATTTACGATGCTGACAGCGCCGATGGAATCCGGTACGATAAAAGTCATCTTGCCTTCCTTAAATTTCTTGTCATGCATCATCGCTTCCATTAATTCATCCTCGCTGTATTCCGCAGGCAGTCTTACAGGCAGCCCAAGTGCAGACAGCATCGAAATAGTATCCTCATAAATGGCTTGATCCCGGCCTAGTTTGGCAGCTAGAAGTGCAGACCCGGCCATTCCGATAGCGATGGCTTCACCATGGAGAAATACTCCATATCCGCCTACCGCTTCTATAGCGTGCCCGATCGTATGTCCGAGGTTCAGAATCGCTCTTTGACCATGCTCGCGCTCGTCATTGCCAACAACTTCAGCCTTGATTGCACACCCGCGTTCCAGAGCGTAACCCAGCGCCTCTGCATTCAGAGCGAGGAGCGCAGAAGCATGCTCACGGCACCAGTAAGCAAACTCACGGTCTAGAATCAAACCATGCTTCACCACTTCGGCTAATCCGGAAGAGACTTGGCGCGGCGGCAGTGTACTCAAGGTATCCAGATCATACACTACCATCGTCGGCTGATAAAAGGCTCCGATCATGTTCTTCGCCAGGGGGTGATTAACCGCTACCTTTCCCCCTACACTGCTGTCATGGGCCAGAATAGTAGTAGGAATCTGAACGAATCCTATTCCCCGCATATAGGATGCGGCTACAAAGCCCGCCAAGTCCCCAACCACACCGCCACCCAGTGCAAGAACCGCCGAACTGCGGTCCAGACCCGCCTGAATTGCCGTAGTAATGACTTCTTCATACACGGACAATGATTTGGACGCTTCACCGGCTTCAATAACGTGGCTAACTACAGAATATCCCTGTTCCCGCAGGGCGGCCTCCACCACCGGAAGGTAACGCGGAGCCACTTCACTGTCACTGACAACGAGCAGTGGACTGCGGAGCGGGAATCCAGCCTGAACACATTGCTGCCCGATGTCACGCAGGAGTCCGCTGCCAATATGGATCGGATAGGAACGTTCACCCAACTCTACCGTAATACTGCGCACCATCAGTAGCTCTCCAACTGTGCCTGGTAGCTATTATAGTTGGCTCTGATCTCCTCGATGGAATCGCCGCCAAACTTATCCAGAAATGCCTTGGCGATTTCCCAGGCCACCACATTCTCAAGAACTACACAAGCAGCCGGTACAGCACAAGCGTCGGAACGTTCCACTTGGGCAGTGAATGGCTCTTTGGTGTCAATATCTACACTTTGCAGCGGCTTATACAGCGTCGGAATGGGCTTCATGACTCCGCGGACCACAACCGGCATTCCGTTAGTCATTCCGCCTTCAAAGCCGCCCAGACGATTGCTTGCCCGGTAATATCCCCGGGAAGCTTCATACATGATCTCATCATGAACCTGGGAGCCCCGCAGCTTGCCTGCTTCAAAGCCAATGCCGATTTCAACACCTTTGAAGGCATTGATGGACATTACTGCTCCCGCTATGGCACTATCCAGCTTACGGTCATACTGCACATAGCTGCCCAGACCGACAGGCAGGCCCTCGACGATACATTCCACGATACCGCCAATGGAGTCGCCTTCCTCCTTGATCTTGTCTATGTAGGCTTCCATCTTCTGCTCGGTCTCTTTATCTACCACTCTCACCGAAGAAGCTTCGGTCTGCTCAATCAACTCATCAATAGGCAGATCATTGGCGGGCGCCTCAATTTCACCGATACGGATGACCTGTCCTGCGATCTTTACTCCGAACGCAGCGAGCAGTTGCCGGGCCACTGCCCCAACGGCCACTCTAGCTGCCGTTTCACGTGCGCTGGAGCGCTCCAGAACATTACGCAGATCAGTCAGGTTATACTTCAATCCGCCATTCAGGTCCGCATGTCCAGGACGCGGACGGTTGACGCGGCGCTTATCTTCATCGCTGCCAGGGATAGGTTCGATGTTCATAATATTCTTCCAGTGCGTCCAATCTTTATTCTCAACCACCAGAGCCACCGGGGCACCTGTTGTATTACCATGGCGTACGCCGCCGACGATTTCTGCAGTATCCTTCTCAATCTGCATCCGGCGTCCACGCCCGTACCCTTTTTGCCGCCGCTGCAGTTGAAAATTGAGCTCTTCAAAATTAAGTGTCAAATTGCTGGGCAGTCCTTCAATAATGGCTGTTAGCTGGGGGCCGTGCGTTTCCCCCGCTGTTAAATAGCGTAAACTCATGCTGCGTTCCCCCTTCACACTTTTAAACTGTAAACCGCTAAAATGTTAAATGTCTTTGCTCATTATAGTATAGGGAATCCGCTTTGACAAGAAAGGGATAAGCCCGGCATACCCTCTGTCAGCACGAAAAAGAACAGCGCCGTCCCCACTCTTGCGAGTAAAGACGACGCTGTATTGTTCCCTGGCCGGGCCCCTGCAATCAGCTGCCGATTTTCCGGACAGACGGCATACATGCCGACTTGCCCTCTTCGAGCATGAGCAAACTATGCAGCTGCCGCTCTTCGACACCAAGAATTTGCCCGCATTCACGGACGGTCAGGAAGCCGCGTCTGTAGGCGTCAATGACCTTGCTTTTATCCATTGGAATGAACGACCTTTCGCATGGCGCACGTAATCATTTCTACTACCCAGTATCACTGAAACCATGCGAAAGTATACGTATTCATATTGAAAGTTTAACCTAACCGTTACAGCGGGTTTATTTCTTACGGTAAAAGAACGTCTCCGTCGACTCAAATCCATACTGAGCCGGTGTGAAAATCTGCTCTGTACTGCCCACGAATAAATATCCACCCGGGCGCAGGCTTGCCGAGAACTTGTGGTACAGCTTGTTTTTGGCCTCTTCTGTAAAATAAATCATAACATTGCGGCAGATAATCAAATCGAAACCTTCGTCAAACTTGTCCAGCAGCAGGTTCTGCTTGCGGAAGTCTATATTTTTTTTGAGACCTTCACTGACTTTGAACACAGGTCCTTCCGGTGTAAAATAGCGGCCGGCGACATCCTTAGGCACATCCTTCAACGAACGCTCCAGATAAATGCCCTGCTTTGCTTTGGCCAGCGCACCGTCATCAATATCCGTCGCCAGAATTCCAGTCTGGGCCAGAATATTTTTGTCTGAGAGGATCATGGCCAATGTGTAAGGCTCTTCACCGGTAGAGCAGGCGGCACTCCATAGTTTCAGTCTGCGGCCCGAACGCTGCAACTCAGGCAGAATGGAATCCCGCAGAACCTCCCAGCGGTTAGGATTGCGCCAGAATTCCGAGACATTGATGGTCATACGGTCCAGAAATTCATAGAACAGTGCTTTATCCTTCATCATTGCTGCAAAGAAATCACTAAAGGACGGATAGCCATTCTTCGTACGCAGCGTGGTCAGACGACGTTTCATCTGCGCTTCCTTGTACTGGGCCAGATCAATTCCAGTGCTCTGCTTGACATTATGAATAAATCCGGTGTAATCCCGGTCTTCAGCAGTTGATGTTTCTTCTCGTTCAGCCATTCATTTCCCCTGCCTCCCGCCTGAAACTACATCCAGGCTGCGATGTCTTTAGTGTAATCTGCCAGTTCATCCGGAGCAAAGAAGTTAGCAATTTCACGTTTTGCACTTTCCGGTGAATCCGAACCATGAATCAGGTTCAGCGGCGTATGACTGGCAAAATCCCCACGGATCGTACCCGGCAGAGCTTCCCCAACCTTGGTTTTGCCGATCATCATACGGGATAAAGCCACTACATCATCGCCTTCCCATACCATGGCGAAGACTGGCCCAGAGGTGATAAAGCGTACCAATTCAGGAAAAAAGTCTTTTCCTTCATGTTCTGCATAATGCTTCTTCGCCTGCTCTTCCGTCACGGTAATCAGCTTCCCGGCAACCAGCTTAAATCCCTTATCCTCCAGTCGGGTAACAATTCGCCCAATCAGTCCGCGTTGTACCCCATCCGGTTTAATCATCAGATACGTTTGCTCCATAGAGTCACTCTCCATTTTCTGTTATTCCGAATGAATTAGCTGTTTTTTTGATAGTATCAGAAAGCACGTCATCTGTGAACGCTTAATATTTTTAGTAATCAATTAGTAGGCTCTGCCTGTCACAAAAAAAGCGATATCCTTCAAGTTGCGCTTTGTTCTGTTGCTTGGCAGTTGATCCAGCGCCGCAAGGGCCTTGGCAATGTAGCGGGATGCCAGCTCTTCTGCTCTGGATATGCCTTCGCCCGACAGAATTAGATCTATGGCGCGTCCCACACCGCTATGTCCTTCACGGATGGAAGCGAGTTCTGTAAGCAGTGCACCGCGAATCCTTTGGTCCTCCAGACTGTAGATCACCGGCAGGGTGATATTGCCCTGCCGCATATCGCTGCCCGGCGGTTTGCCAATTTGCTTTTCCGTCCCGGAAAGATCGAGCAGATCGTCACGGATCTGGAACGCCATGCCGACGTTATATCCGTAATCGTAGAGCAGTTTGGCCGTATCCGGCTCTGCATCGGCGGCCAACGCCCCCAGCTGGCAGCTAATGGCAATCAGCAGGGCAGTCTTCCTGCGGATACGCCGCAGATAATGACGCACACTCTGCTCACTGTTGAAGAAGTCACGGATCTGCTCCATCTCTCCGATAGACATTTCCACCATCGC
This sequence comes from Paenibacillus sp. 22594, assembly GCF_052044425.1. NCBI lineage: Bacteria > Bacillati > Bacillota > Bacilli > Caryophanales > Paenibacillaceae > Paenibacillus > Paenibacillus sp. 22594. The sequence goes on along the minus strand of NZ_JBQENA010000002.1, from coordinate 717,677 downwards.
TCTGGAGAGGATTTGGTGTATTCTCGGATTACTCAACTCCGAGGACATCACCAGCGCTTTCGCATAAATGTAGTCCCCGGTGTACATGGCAATTTTGTCGCCCCATTTTGCTTTGACTGTCAGTTCCCCGCGCCGCAGCTCTGCATCATCAATCACATCATCATGTACGAGCGAAGCGCTGTGGATCAGCTCCAGAGGAATGGCAACCCGCTTCAGCTTCTCCAGATCATATTGCCCGAATTTGCCGCCCATCAGCACAAAGACAGGACGCAGCCTTTTGCCGCCCGCCTTCAGCAGATGCAGGGACGTTTCTGTCAGCAGCTCATCATCCCCCTGCACGCTGCGGTATAGTTCCTTTTCAATCTGATCCATATCTTTGTTCAGCAGTCCAAACATTTGCATTCGTTTCATTCTTTCACCCGTGTCAGCAGATTATGGCTCCAAATCTCCATTCTTACTTCCCGCGGCAATAAGCCCAGCTCGTAAGCGTAGCGGAAATAGAGGTTCAGACCCTCCTGTTGCCTTTCCCCAAAGTCATAACTTAAATTACGGAAGTACCTGTCCCAATAGGCTGCTGTCCCCCCGATAGCTGTGCATGCCTCACGGATAATGGGTGCCGGGTTCTGCCGGCCGAGTTTTTTGCTCTCCACAAAGGCTTCGGCTATTTCAGCAATCGCCTCCGGTCTCATTCTGGCTGCCTCCCGGTTGACAGCCCAGACGGCAAAGGTCATGCCGTGTCCGGTCCATTCCTTCCACAGCTCGCCAAGATCCGTGACGATATAACCCTGATCCTGCCAAGAAGCTCTGATTGCATTATCGCCAATAAGCAGGCAGGCATCTGCCTGTGCCATCATCACGTCCAGATCGGGTGCAGCACTAATATATTCCGGCTTGCCGCCCATCGCTTTCTGCAGCAGGATTTTAAGCAAATTGATCGATGTAGCGGAGGTGTTTGTTACAGCAATTGTCCCAGAAGCAATCTGCGAAATCGGCACCCGTGAGAACAGCAGGATGGATTTCACTGGACCATCAGAACTTACGGACAGATCCGGCAGCAGCAGCAGACGTTCGCTTGCGGCTGCATACGCGAAGGAAGAGAGTGCTCCTACTTGGATGTCTCCGCTGGCCATCCCCTGATTAAGAATGGCTGGTACCTCACTCACCATCTTTGCGGGGAAGCTTAACCTCGATGGGTGAAAATTGTGAAATACCGGCCATGAGTTCGTATAGCTGATTTTACCGATAACGGTAGGTTTCGGATGGCTCATCCTTCATCCCCCCATCTGCGAAATAATGAATGCTCAATGTTCAAGCTGTCGAGCACCTTGCCCACCATAAAGTTAATCAGATCTTCTACGGTTGTGGGGCCAAAATAAAATGCGGGCATCGCCGGAATCATTTTCACCCCGAGGCGGGACAGCTTCAGCATATTCTCCAGATGTATCGCATGCAGAGGTGTTTCCCGGGGGACGAGTACAAGTGGGCGACCTTCCTTCAGCATGACATCCGCAGCCCGGGTCATCAAATTATCAGAACTGCCTTGAGCTACAGCAGACAGTGTTCCCATAGAACAAGGCATAATAATCATGGCTTCGGTTCGGAAGGAGCCACTGGCAATAGAAGCGCCGATATCGGCAATCGGGTGATAATGCAGAGAACCGGGACAGTCTCCGAACTGTTCGTTCAGAAACCCTTCCCGGTCTGAGGCGGCAAAGCCGAGCTCTTCCTTAAAAACACGCCACCCGGCGTTGCTTACCACCAAATGGACCGAGTGCCCCAGCGAAAGCAGGACTTTGGTCAACTGGACGCCATAAATGCCGCCGCTCGCTCCCGTAATGCCCACGACAAAGTTTTTCGCTTTAAGCTCATTCATTTGTAAAACTGCACCACCAAGTCAATCAGAGTAAATGAAAATACTACGATGCTCAGCACACCATTCATGGTGAAGAATGCTGTCTGCAACCGGCTAAGGTCGCTCGGAGACACAATATGATGCTCATAAAAAAGAATAATGTAGGCAATAAGCATCCCTGCTACATACCACCAGCTTAAGTCGGTAATGAACAGCAGCGACACAAAACCGGCACCCGTAAGAATATGAAACACCTTAGCAATGGTCAGTGCTCTGGGAACGCCAAAACGGACAGGAATAGAGTACAGTCCTTCATTCTTATCGAATTCAACATCCTGACAGGAGTAAATGATATCAAATCCAGCCGTCCAGAATACAATCGTGAAATAGAATACCATGGCAGTCCAATCCACCGTACCTGTGACGGCAACCCAGCCGCCAAGAGGAGCCAGAGCGATCGTCAAACCTAGAATCAGATGGCATGCCCAGGTGAAACGCTTGGTGAATGAATAAAAAACAAGAAGGAATACAGCAATCGGCAGCAGCTTAGCCGACAAAGGATTCAGCTTAAACGCGGCCCAGAACAGCAAAAAGAATGAGAACGCAATAAACAGGGTCACCTCGCCAACCTTGAGCAGCCCGGCAGGAATAGCTCTTCCGGCTGTACGGGGGTTTTTAGCGTCACTAATGCGGTCAATTAACCGGTTCAGTCCCATAGCTGCACTGCGTGCGCCGAACATTGCGATAACAATCCAGCCGATCTGCCCCCAGGAAGGCAATGCCCCGAACATCACTACCGAACCAAGTAACGCGCCCATAAAGGCGAAGGGTAAAGCAAAAACGGTATGTTCAAATTTAATCATTTGTAAAAAAATGCCGATTTTCTTAAGCATTACAATTCTCCTTGAGCCCAATATGTAGTGCAGCGATGCCTCCGGTCAAGGGGAAGGATTCCACTTTTTGCAGTCCGGTATCACGGAAAATCACTTCTAGTTGTTTTCTGTCCGGGAACAAGGCGAGTGACTCAGGAAGCCATTTATATTGTTCATATCTCTTCGCGAAGAGTTTTCCAAGGAGTGGAAGAACACGTTGGAAATAAAAATAATAAATGCCTTTGAACGGCTGCTTCATCGGTTTGGACAATTCCAGGCAGACTACCATGCCTCCCGGCTTTACCACACGTTTCATTTCGTTCAATACTTGAACCGGATCTGGAACATTGCGGAGTCCAAAGCCTATCGTTGCATAGTCAAACGAGTTATCGCCGAAAGGAAGCTCCATGGCGTTGCCCTGTACCAGTGAAATCTGATCCTGAAGATGACGCGCTTCCACTTTACGCCGGCCCACTTCCAGCATCCCCGCACTGAAATCCAGCCCCATAACAGAACCGGTTTCGCTGGCTTCAGCAAGCGCGATACTCCAGTCACAGGTGCCGCAGCATAGATCAACCGCAGAGTCTCCGGGCTTCATCCCCATCTTCCGCATGGTGAACTTACGCCAAGCCTTGTGCCTGCGGAAGCTCAATATGTCATTCATCAAATCATATTTACCAGCGATGCTCTCAAAGACGGAATGCACAAACTGCTCCTTGGGTTTGGTGCCTTGATCACTGAGTGTGGTCGTTTTCTCTATTGTCATTCCCTAACCCTCCACGGCAGCTTGACCGGAAATTTTCATATGCAGAAGAAGACGGTCAAGCGCAGCACTCAGCTCGCTGAACAGACTTTCGTCCTTGACACCCTGCAGCAGCCCCTGAATGGACTGGATCGACCCATGCAGCTTGTCCGTCAGCAACGAGTCACATTTGTATTTCATCTTGAGCTTCTTCCAATCCTTAAGGTCTATATCTTTCTCGAGTAGCCGCCGCCGTTCATCTTCTGCAGCAGACTCCAATACCTTCAAGTAGCAATAGCCATCCACAGCATTTACCGTATCATCCCCACGGCGCAACTCCAGAAGGACGGTCTCATATTGGCTGAATTCGGCAAGGAGTCTCTCCCACAACTCTTTAAACGGTTCCTCAATCATCGGTGTAAAAGAAAGAAACAGCCGCATATTGAGCTGTACCGTGTGTCGCAAATATTGTTCCGCGGAAAGGATCATAGATTTCATCTTGCTGTACAGATTGGCCTTCATCACGTTAACATCCGCAACTGCGGTACTTAAAATGCCTACCATCTCAATCTGCTCACGCTTGGCCAGCAGATGATAAAACCAGCTGCTGAAGTAATCACCGGCCAGTACCTTAAGCTGCCGGGATCGCATGAGATCTCTGTGTGGCTCCTCCTGTGTACGGTCGATCGACTCATGGGTATCCAGTCCCAGCTGAACCAGTCCAGTTACGAGCGTAAACAGCTCTGCACCCTTCAGATCGGCAGGTGAACCGTGACTTAAAAAAATATATAACAAATGACCACGCCCGTCTGAAAACGGCGGCAAATCCGTATGCCGCTGAATCATGTCGTAGTCTGTGTAAGGTTTAGCCAGTTGCGGTATGCGGTACGGTTTCATTTCAGCCTCCGGAGCCATTGACGTTATGACAATCTTTGTTCACAATCTTGTCTATTATATCACATGTTTTTTGGTCACGCACTGTGGGCCCGCCTAGTTTATTTTACCCAGATCAGGGATAAATGAACTGCCTCTTCCATAGCTCGCTCTCACTGATACGCAGCCCGCTCTTAAGGGATTCCGGCAGTGGACGGCTTGCGGCCGTCTGGAGAGCTTCCTGTAGTCCGGGTGACCATTCACTGCGCCGGATATCTCCTGCGAGCAGCAGACGACGGCTCTCAAGCCATTTGTCCTCGGCAACAATCCGAAGCAGCAGCTGATCCACATTTACTGTCTCCTGAAAGGCAAAAGAAATAGCCAAAGCCATATTCTGATAAATTTCCTGCGGCTCGAAGTCATTGCCAGTCACCTTCAAATCTAGAGAAAGAACTTTTCCCTTCCAACCCACCCGGTCAATGGAGAGGGTAAGAGGAAGCTCCCCAAGTAAATCTACAAGATTATTACTCCCCAGAACCACACCCTCTTCACCAAACACCTCCACTGCTCCGTACTTACGCTGCAAGGAAGGCTCAAGCGAGGCCAGCTGTGGGAGAAGAAGCACAGTAACCGCAGATAGGATCACTGCTGTTCCAATTAGCCAGCTCCTGTTCATGACAAGCCCCCTTATCATTCATAGTTGCCGCCTCCTGGAACGAATATCGAAAATTGAGACATGGCTATCTTTAGTTATATTTTGAAAAAAAGCAGGCTATGCCTGCTTTTCAGCTTTCACTTTCCAATTGTCCGTGTTTGCTCCATATTTCTGCCTTGCCACGGATTTTCATGGCTGAGGTATGATCCGTGAATTGGGCAATGAGCACTTCGCCCTTGTCCAGCTTTTCCGTATGATGAAAGCGTGTATCCAATCCTCGGGTAAGCCCAATAACCTGTACGCCGTTCTCTTTGGCTTTAATTACAATGTAATCGCTGCCTGCCGGGGCAGGATTTTCGCCATTATTCTTCTCGGTCATGTAGAACCCTCCTAAAAGTTTCTGTGAGCATATACCCTCTCAACAACAAATGCCGCCTTGGAGGGCGGCATCGTTATTACTCAGAAAGACTATGGGATAGATATGTAGAAATCTCTATTTGATTCCGTCTTTAAGAGCTTTACCCGGTTTGAATGCCGGCACCTTGCTCGAAGGAATTTCGATTTCTTCACCAGTCTGCGGGTTACGGCCTTTACGTGCGGAACGTTCGCGCACTTCAAAGTTTCCGAATCCAACCAGCTGTACTTTATCTCCGCTCTGCAGAGCTCCTGTGATCGCTTCAAAAACGGCATCTACCGCTTTAGTAGCATCTTTCTTGGGAAGTTCAGTTGCTTCTGTAACTACGTTGATCAAATCTGATTTGTTCATGTCTTCTCACCTCCCTGGGCAAATTTCCGGTATCATACACTGTTTCCGTTTCAACGCAAAATATACGTGATAATCCCGTTATGACTAGATATCGGCGCTACTCTTCTTAGAAGCGCAACAAACTTATAGTAATACAGCCCACCCAGAATTTCAAGGCGTTAGTCAAAAAAGGCGAAGAAAGTAGCATATTTATTCTATAAAGGCATGGTTCTCTTAATCATTTTGCACAAAAAACAGAGCAGGATTTTCTCCGCTCTGTTCTTTTAAAGCCCTATGATTTTTTACAGAATGATAGCAATGAGTCCACCAGAGCCTTCATTGATGATCCGGCCCAGTGTTTCCTGCAGCTTATAACGGGCGTTATCCGGCATCATGGCGATTTTCCCTTGAATACCTTCACGCACGATGGAGTGCAGCGACCGGCCAAAAATATCGGATTCCCATATCTTGATCGGATCGTTCTCAAAATCCTGCATCAGATACCGCACCAGCTCTTCACTCTGCTTCTCCGTACCAATAATCGGCGAGAATTCAGATTCAACATCCACCCGAATCATATGAATGGATGGGGCTGTAGCCTTCAGCCGGACTCCAAAACGCGAACCTTGGCGGATCAGTTCCGGCTCATCCAGTGCCATTTCGGCGAGCGATGGAGCAGCTATACCGTAGCCTGTGGTCTTAACCATTTCCAGCGCTTCCGAGAAGCGGTCATATTCACGTTTGGCATGCGAGAAATCCTGCATCAGCTGCAGAAGGTGGTCCTTCCCGCGGATTTCAACACCCACAATCTCCATCAGAACCTGGTCATAGAGCTCCTCAGGCGCATACAAGTCGATCTCCGCCACACCCTGCCCCATATTCATGCCGCTTAGACCGGCCCTGTCAATGAAGTCATATTCCGTGAACTGTGCTACCAGCCGGTCGACATCACGCAAACGGCGGATATCCTTCACCGTGTCGCGGACAGAATTCTCGTAACTGGTGCGTAGCCAGTGGTTCTCGCCGAGTACCATCACCCAGCTTGGAAGATTCACATTTACCTCGTGAACGGGGAATTCATAAAGTACTTCACGCAGGACGCCAGTTACATCATCCTCCGTCATATTCGCTGCACTGAGCGTCATGACCGGAATATCATATTTGGCGGCCAGCTCGCTGCGGAGCTGCTGCGCTTCTTCACTGCGCGGCCGGGTCGAGTTGATCACCAGCACAAACGGCTTGCCTACCTCTTTCAGCTCAGCGATTACACGCTCTTCAGAATCCACATAGGAGTGGCGCGGAATTTCAGCTATGGTACCATCTGTAGTCACCACTACACCCAGTGTGGAATGCTCCTGAATAACTTTGCGGGTGCCAATTTCCGCTGCTTCCTGAAAAGGAATCGGCTCCTCAAACCAAGGAGTTGAAATCATCCGAGGACCGTTTTCATCCTCATAGCCTTTAGCACCTTCAACCGCATACCCTACACAATCTACCAGCCGGACATTGACCTCCAGCCCTTCCGCCACCTTAATCTGCACAGCGTTGTTCGGCACAAATTTCGGCTCTGTTGTCATAATTGTTTTACCTGCTGCGCTTTGCGGAAGCTCATCCACCGCTCTAACCCGATCCGCCTCATTCGTAATGTTCGGCAAGACGATCGTTTCCATAAAGCGTTTGATGAATGTTGATTTCCCCGTGCGAACCGCACCGACGACGCCAAGATAAATGTCTCCGCCGGTACGCTCGGCAATGTCCTTGAAAATATCCACTTTTTCCAAAAGAGATCCCCTCCTCATATTACTCCGAAGAAAAAATGCCTGAAGAGCATCGACTTCGCGTTCCGCCGGCTTTTCTGACCTTTGCAGGACACCCGCCGGACTGACATTGTCCGCCATGGAGCCTAGCTGCTGACTTAAGGGCGGAACCTGCATTGCCCCACGCTTAACTCCGAATGCTCGGACATGCATTTGGACTAGTATCATCATATGTATCCAGAACGGATTTATGACCCGCTACCAGCGCAATTTAAATCGGAATTTCGTACAATCAGCCACTGCGCCTGCAGAGCGTCATGACGCCCGGAAGCCTTCTCAGCTAGCATATGAGGGAAAGTAGAGCGGTAGAACTCTTTTTGAGAGAGGAGCTGTTAATGTCTTTAGAGTAACGGAGACTGGGGTACGGGCTGACCGTCCACCCAGAAATAAGGTAAAGATTTGACAGGCACGTAATAAGAAGTCTGCTCCAGTTGAAGACGCAGGTCCGTATGGTCTTTGGGGGAAGCTGAATTTTGGTGTATCGCCGACTGAATATCGACACCATAATCTACATATACAGTGCCGTTTTTATCCATGAAAAATGGCAGCGGCTGGCCGGAATAGATGCTGTTCAGTGTGATCGAATCCGTGCCCGCTTTCCGGGCATCAACGGCGAACAAATCCGGATAGATTTCCTCTCCTGACGGGAGGCTTCCGCCATGCGCAGACTTATACCGGTTGATCTGCCGCTGGACATCATTCACCTTTTGAACAGTAACCAAGTCCATCATTTTTACCGCTGGATCGCTCTCTTCATCCAATATAAGAAAATAGGCACTGCCACCCTTTTCAAAGGCTGCTGCCGGAATTTCATCCAGATACCCCGTTTGGTGCAGCTTCTCCAAATCTATTATGAATTTCTCGTATCTGGGTGTGGCCTCATCTGCATTAAGAATGGGCAGTAATCCTTCTTTTTGCTGGTAATCATCCACTGCTGCCTGTATCCGCAGTACGCTTTCACGATAGCCGCTTCCCGTCTTCTCCTTCTCAGGATACATACAGCCGGCAAGCGAGCATACCAAAAGAATGGTTACCGCCAATAGAGCTTCTCTTATATTGGATCTAAACTTCTTGTCCCGCCTTATGCAACGCACCATGCCCGTATCCCTCCGTTTCTTACGGTTGTTGTCAACAGTATTACCAGAGTTCATCTTCTTCCCCGCGACGGGCAGCTTCAAGTTTGCGCCTTACAGCTGCTTTGAGCGGGTCCTCGGGAGTATGTACGGTCAAATCGCTCCATACAGCCGCCTGACAGGCCAGACGGACACCTTCATCCAGCAGACCGCCTAGCTTTCGCCGTTCGGCATCTCCGGGAGGCCTTAGCCCAGAAGTATATTCTTCGGTAACCTTAACTTTGCACATCAGACATCCGGCTTTTCCACCGCAACGGGTAGTAATGGAGACTCCTGCTTTGCGTGATGCCTCCAGCAGAGAAGTTCCATGCGTAACAACGGCTGTGCGGCCTTCCGGCTGAAACAAGACAGTCCATCCCTTTTGCCGTTTCATGATGCAGCTTCCTTCCTTCACGTGATGTTATGTTTGAATCCATGCAAAAAGCCTAGCAGTCGCGCAGCTTGAACTGAATGTAAATGCTTACATAATTGAAGCGATTCCACCCAGCAAGCCTATGATCATAATGACAAAAGCGATTACAGACAAAATACCCCTTAAAAGCCCTTTGGTCTTACTGCGGGCAAAAGTAATCAGAAAAACGGACAATCCCATGATCAGGATTGCGATAAGGGACAACCACATCTTCGTCATCGGGTCCATATCCAGCGCTCCCCCATTCGGCTAATTTGGATTGCGAATATTATAGCATGAAACTCTATCCATTTCTGCAAGAAGAAATGACCGGTAATAACAAGCTAACTTAGCTATATCCTTATGATTCCAACCAAAATAAGAGCAGAGATTCACGGAATCTGGAGGATTCCGGAACTTCTGCCCTTTGGTTTGAAGCGCCAACCTATTTTTTCATCATCATTTTCATTAAAGACTCCATTGTGCCTGAATTCGCACCGCCTTTTTTGACAGCGTTGATAATATCCTGCACAGTAGCTTCACTAACTGGCACCTTGGCCATTGATGACACCTGCTTGATTAACTGGCGGAGCTGGGCTTCATTCTGCGTTGTTCCCGGCTTGACCGTACTGGCCAGCTTCTTCACGGCGCCTTCCGTAATGTTCTTTCCCGCCTTTTTGTTAATGGCGTTCAAAGCATCCTTGGAAAAATCTCTGCTCATTCTTCATCCCTCCTCCGTCAATCCCCATTACAACATATGAGAATTTCCGGCAAAAGGTGAACGTTCCTCAGGAATGCCATTGCTCCCACGTTTCCTGGGATATAGCTTCCATTTCCGTCTTGCGGTCCCTGCCCATCAAGGCTTCTACCGCCCTACGCGGGGATCTGCCTTTGAACAACACATGGTAAATCTGATCCGTAATTGGCATTTGCACTTTAAGCTTAAGCGAAATCGCATAGGCTGCTTCTGTAGTGCGAATACCTTCCACCACCATACCCATGGATTCTAGCACCTCTGCTAGAGGTTTACCCTGACCCAACATTGAGCCCGCCCGCCAGTTGCGGCTGTGCTTGCTCGTAGCTGTTACAACCAGGTCGCCGAGCCCTGCCAGGCCGGAGAACGTAAGGGGGTTAGCGCCGAGCTCAACGCCAACACGTGAGATTTCAGCCAGTCCACGGGTAAGCAGTGCGGCCTTGGCATTGTCTCCGAAGCCCAGACCGTCAGACAAGCCTGCACCGAGTGCAATAATATTCTTCAACGCTCCTGCCAACTCAACGCCAACCTGGTCCCGGTTCGTATATACCCGGAAATCATTGTTGATGAAAAGCTCCTGTGCAGCGGCTGCGCGACCTTCATCTGGCGAAGCCACAACGACCGTGGTCGGACATAGACGGACAACCTCTTCCGCGTGACTGGGTCCTGAGAGAACCACAATCTCACCTTCATTGCAGCTAAGCTCCTCAGAGATTACCGTGGACATCCGTTTCATCGTTTCTGTCTCAAAACCCTTGGTGGCATGAATGCAGAGCATTTCTTCCTTCCAGAAGGGTTTCAGCGCACGCGCAACCTGGCGCATTCCAGAGGAAGGCGCAACAATAACAACCGCCCTGGAATCCTTAACGGCAGTTTCCATATCTGTAGTGGCAATAATATTCATCGGCAGCGTAATTTCGGGAAGATAATGCTGGTTCGTATGTGAATGATTGATCTCGTCAGCTTGTTCAGGTTTCCGTGTCCACAGATAAACTTCCGAGTGGTTAGCCGCCAGCACAGATGCCAGCGCAGTTCCCCAACTGCCCGCGACCAGCACGGTTACTTTATCAGACAACCCGGTTCCCCTCCTTGACTTTCGAACCAATTTTATTCTCCCGCCCCTGGCTGATCTTCACGATATTACTCCGGTGCCGCCAAAAAGCGAAGAGGGCAATAATTAGACTTCCCCACAGTTCAGGTGCCGTAAAATCGGTAAAAATAAGCATCACCGGGGTTAGCGCCACGAACAGAAGGGAGCCCAGAGATACATATTTGGTAATCACAATCGCCACAATAGCAACTATGCCGGCGATCAGTGCAGGCCAAAAACAAAGCGTAGCCATGACGCCTATGGTAGTCGCAATGCCTTTTCCCCCACGAAAATGAAAGTATAGGGGCCAGTTGTGTCCAATAATGGCTGCGATCCCACAGGCAACAGCGACCCAAGTCCCCCAGCCACCAGCCCAGGTTCCAAGCCAGACTGCGGCAATTCCTTTCAATACGTCCAGTACCAGAACAAGAATCGCCGGCCCTTTCCCCATCACCCGCAATGTATTGGTAGCACCGGCATTTCCACTGCCATATTGCCGGATATCCACACCCTTGAGCAGGCGGACCAAAAGCACACTGAAGCTGACAGAGCCAAGCAAATAGCTTACTACGATAACCAGAAGTTCAAACGCCACTGTTTTCTCCCCTAACCTTCGTTCTCGGATTTGCGCCGTGTAAAGAGACGGATTGGTGTGCCCTCGAAATTGAATGCTGCGCGGATCTTATTCTCCAGATACCGTTCATAGGAGAAGTGCATCAGCGAAGGATCATTTACAAACACCACTATCGTCGGCGGCTTCACAGCTACCTGGGTTACATAGTTGATGCGCAGGCGACGACCTTTATCCGTTGGCGGAGGATTGATGGCGACCGCATCGGACACCACATCATTGACAAGATGCGTAGTAATTCGCAGCGCATGCTGTTGAGCCACGTGTTGAACTACCGGAAGTAGCTTCTGAAGACGCTGTTTCGTGAGCGCAGATAAAAAGACTACTGGCGCATAGCTCATAAACAGGAAGTGATCGCGGATGTTGGTCTCAAAGTTCTGCATCGTCTTGTCGTCCTTCTCGACGGCATCCCATTTGTTGACCACAAAAATCGAAGCCTTGCCTGCATCATGGGCATAACCTGCAATATGCTTGTCCTGGTCGATGATGCCTTCCTCACCGTTGATGACTACAAGCACAACATCAGCTCTCTCAATCGCACGCATAGCCCGCATCACACTGTATTTCTCAGTTGTTTCATAGACCTTGCCGCGTTTGCGCATCCCCGCAGTGTCAATCAACACATATCTCTGCCCATCGCGTTCGAATGGTGTATCAATGGCATCCCTAGTCGTACCGGCAACGTCGCTGACAATTACACGTTCTTCACCCAAAATGGCATTTACGAGAGAGGATTTGCCTACATTCGGACGACCGATGAGAGCTACACGAATAACATCCTCATCATATTCCTCTTCGGTCAGCTCTGGCAGACGCTCGGTTACCGCATCGAGCAGATCCCCGATACCTGTACCATGGCTGCCTGAGATCCCGATGGGATCGCCAATTCCAAGGCTGTAGAATTCATAAATATCCTCTGTACGCTTCATGTTGTCAACTTTATTAATAGCTAAGACAATCGGCTTTCCGGAACGGAAGAGAATTTGTGCTACCTCTTCATCCGAATTGGTTAGACCGGTTTTTGCCTCGCACATAAAGACGATGACATCTGCTTCTTCAATGGCCAGTTCCGCTTGAACGCGGATGGACTTCAGAATAGCATCCTCACCGTCAATTTCAATTCCTCCGGTATCAATGACGCTGAAGGATTTGCCGTTCCAATCGGAAACGCCATATATCCGGTCACGTGTGATTCCCGGTTTATCTTCTACAATGGCCAGTCTATCGCCAATCAGCCTGTTAAAAATCGTCGATTTACCGACGTTAGGCCTCCCAACAATGGCCACAACGGGTCTTGCCATATTCATTCCTCCTGTCATCCTTACGCTACTCATCATAGCAAAAAACGCTTCAATTGGCTAACATACTTACTGCTAATCTTTCCATTTCAGCGGTCTCTAAAACATAATCGGCGAACCCCCGTATCGAGGGTTCGCCGATTACTTTACCCATATATATGTGTAAATACAAAGGGACTAGTTATTGCCCTTGAATTTGTCCAGCTTGTCGCCGAAACGTTCAGCCAAAGTAAAGCTGAGGCCTTCATTGCTGAGCGACACGTTAGGGTTGTTCAGCACTTCTTTAGGCGCTCTGTCTCTGCTGTTGCTGCGTTCTGGTCTAGCAGTAGGAGCCGGAGCTTCTTCTGTTTCCTTGATGCTGAGGCTTACACGCTTCTCAGATGGGTTGAAGTCCAGAACTTTCACCTGTACTTCTTGTCCTTCCTTAAGCACTTCATGCGGAGTACCGATGTGCTTGTGGGAAATTTGCGAGATGTGCACTAGGCCTTCTACACCTGGAAGAAGTTCAACAAACGCACCGAAGTTCACAAGGCGTTTAACTTCGCCTGTTACCACGTCACCAATGTTGATTTTGCCAGCTGCAGAATCCCAAGGACCTGGAGCAGCTGCTTTGATGCTGAGGCTGATTTTTCCTTTTTCAGGGTCAACCTTAAGTACTTTAACCTTAACTTTTTCGCCTTCGGATACAACGTCGGAAGGTTTCTCCACATGGTTCCAGGCAATCTCAGATACGTGAACCAGACCATCAACGCCGCCTACATCAACAAATGCGCCGAATTGAGTCAGACGTTGAACGGTACCTTCGATGATTTGTCCTTCGGACAGCTCGGACATAATCTTCTGTTTGTTGGTTTCGAATTCTTCTTCCAGAACTTCTTTGGCAGAAAGAATAACCTTGCTGTTCTCACGGTCCAGTTCTTTCACTTTCACACGCAATGTGCGGCCTTTGTAGTCGCTGAAATCTTCTACGAAGTGACGTTCAACCATGGAAGCTGGAATAAATCCGCGCGCGCCAACATCAGCCACGAGGCCACCTTTGACAACGTCAGCTACAGTAACTTCGAATGCTTCTTGGGAAGCAAAATACTTTTCGAGATCTTCCCATGATTTTTCGCTGTCAACTGCACGTTTGGAAAGCACCAGGCTTTCCTTGTTGTCGTTGATGCTGACAACCTTGCATTCCACTTCTTGTCCAACTTCAACCGCTGCTGCAGCGTTGTCCAGTTGTACGGAAGACAATTCGCGAATAGGAATAACGCCGTCGTATTTATATCCAATGCTTACATAAGCTTGGTTATCTTCGATTTTGACGATTGTTCCTTTCACGGTATCGCCTTTTTTCAGAGAAATGATTTCCAAACCTTCTTGGCTCGTCACTTCTTCTTCGTTGCTGGCAACTGCTTCTGTAGCACCGTTGTTCTCTTCTGCTGCGGCTTCCACAGTTTCCGTTGCTTCCACGGCTTCATTGTTGTCAACGTTAGCCGCAGTTTCCTGATTTCTAGTTTCTTCAGACATGTGATTACCCTCCTCGATTCAAAACCCCATTTATTTAAACCCGCGTAGAGCAGAGTTCAAAACAAGCAATGCATGATATTACTTACACTTTCACGTTAGTATGTTCCAAAAATTAGCGGTTATGCCGTTATTCTAATAAGCGGAACATCCATACGCCTGCCTGCACTTAATTCAATGTAGGCTTACCAGACCTTGCCATCTCATGGATGCGTCCCATAATAACATCGGTGACTTCTTCAAGAGATTCGCTGCCCGCCCCGGCAAATGAACTGAGATCTATGGGAGCCCCATAAATAACGGTCATCCGGCGAAAAGGCTTGTAAGAACCGATAATAGCGGCAGGAACAACCGCTGCACCGCTGCGAAGCGCAAAACTCGCTGCGCCCTTTTTAGCCACACCGGAGTCAGAGTTTCGCGTCCCCTCCGGAAAGATGCCCATAACATTTCCGCTGCGAAGCGTATTAAGGGCCGTTTTGATGGATTCTTTGCTCACGCCGCCACGTTTGACAGGAAAAGCACCTAGTTTGTTAATGAGCCAGCCTAGCACAGGAACCTTAAATAGCTCTGCTTTGGCCATATACTTAACCTGACGGTTCAGCTTGATCCCAATAGTCATCGGATCCAGCAAGCTGATATGATTGGCGCACAGCAGAACTCCGCCTTCCTTCGGCACATTCTCTTTCCCTATAATCTTAAGTGG
Source organism: Paenibacillus sp. 22594 (assembly GCF_052044425.1). Lineage (NCBI taxonomy): Bacteria > Bacillati > Bacillota > Bacilli > Caryophanales > Paenibacillaceae > Paenibacillus > Paenibacillus sp. 22594. Next base: position 702,609 of record NZ_JBQENA010000002.1, on the reverse strand, counting down.
AAACAAAATGGCATAAATCAAGCGAAGCAATCCAACGCAAATGGCATAAATCATAAATGATTTCTCTCCCCGTCCACATAAGATCTGCAGTGGGATACAATTGCTTCCACGGCTTGATGGATATCCATATGCGTCGTGTCTAGAAGAATAGCATCCTCTGCACGGCGCAGCGGTGAAATCTCCCGTCCTTCATCCAGACGGTCCCGCGCGGCAATATCGCGTTCAAGCTGCTGGAGCGTCACTGTTTCCGCATCTTTCAGTTCCTTGTAGCGGCGTAGAGCCCGTTCTTCCACACTCGCCGTCATAAAAATCTTCACTTCGGCGTCCGGCAGCACAGTCGTACCGATATCGCGGCCGTCCATCACTACTCCCTTGCGGAGCGCCATCTGGCGCTGCAAATGACTCAGCCTGGTTCTTACACCCTCGATTTTCGAATACTGCGACACTTGTCCGCTAACCTGAAGACTACGGATATGCGGAGTCACGTCCTCCCCATTAATCAGCACCTTCTGCACATCCTGCTCCGGGATCAGTTCGATTACCATATCGCGGACCCTTCGATCCACCTGATGATCATCTTCTGCCGGAATGCCTTCACGGATCATATACCAGGTAATCGCCCGGTACATCGCTCCAGTATCGACATAAATGTAGGACAGCTTTTGGGCTACCAATCGGGCTACAGTGCTCTTGCCTGCCCCGGCAGGTCCGTCGATGGCGACGTTAATTCTGTCGTAAGTATGTGTACCCTGCCTATCCAACGGGGCATTCCTCCTCAAACACTCTTTCAGTCAAAACAAGCTTGCTGATATTATCAAGAAAAAAGCAGGCATTGCCTGCGACTTATAAAATTATACCACAGTTTAACCCCCAGTGCAAAATGACACTGAGGTATTTGTACAGAAAAAAGTGTTTGTTTATGCCTTTTCCCGCCCTGCTCATCGGTTGCGGAAATCGAACTGGCGCTCAAAGCAATAACGGATAATTTTTTGCCGCTCTGAATCAGTAATCGCCGCAAACTTCAACATCAACAGATTACGCCCTGTTTCCAATGTCTTAATCCGAACGATCTCACCTTCAAAGTTCACATGCTCTGAGCTCCCGTTCCGGTAAGGAACAAGCAGCCAGCAGAACAGCTTCTCTCCCACCTCAGGGCAAACCTTGGCATCACTCAGAAAAGAGGTTCCTCCCCCGCCGATATCTTCAGTACGCACCAGGTAGCGGCTGCCCAGCGAGTCTTTCACCGCAAGCTCAAGCTCGGCGTTTACACGTAAGAAGCTTCGGCGCTGGATCTTAAAGATGGATTCTTCTGCCGGCTTTCGTATACGTACCATGCGGATCACTTCTTCCTTGAAGCCGACCACATGTGTATTAAAGTAATTTTTGATACCGCCCTCCGTCAAGAAATACACGGACAGCTCGTCCCCGATAAAAAGCTTTTTCAGCCTCCCGTTATTTTCCTGAATGGGAATTTCGATCAAAAAAGCCTCGTCTTCCGTCTCTGCTATTCTCGATCTATATTCTACTTCTGCTTCTCCAGCATCGCTTGAAGCAACCTGTATGTATAGATATTCGTTGATTTTGGGATACAAGCCTGTCACCGCCACATGATTAGTATTTATTCTAAAATTAATTATAGCATGGAGATTTATTGCCCGGTGAGAAAAATTATTCTGATTTTCAAATGACAAAAAGGTGCATTCCGCATGGGAACTGCACCTATCAGGCATGTTATTGCCTTTCAGCTGTAAGATTTTATTTTTCCTGTGCGCCTGAGGATTTTCTGACTTCTTCCACAGCTTCCTCGTGACCGTCTTCAGCGTTTAAGTAAATCCGGTACTGTGAACCGTTGATTTTGCCTCCGAACTCATAGGTCAGCACCTCTTCGGCATCCTCATTCTCAATCCAGGCCAGCCGGTTGTACAGTTCCTTATATTCCGGATTGAGCATTTTTCTGGCTTCAGCCAAAGTTAGACCCGGCTTGTGGATCACCCTCTTCTCCAGGCGCTCACGCACGTAGTCACTTGCCTGAAATCCTGTCGGTTCTCCGGTATCCAATCCAACGCGAACTGTCATTTTTTCCGGGTAGATCAGGATGCCGTTTCGGCTGGTGACGAAGGTTAAGTTGCCCAGATTCTCGTAACGGTCCGCACTGACTGCAGTCATATCCGGATAACCTTTCTTCTTGAGGAATTCCCCCGCTTTGGCGACAGCCTGTTTCATCGACACCTTGGCTGAACCCACGTTCCGATTGTCATTGTAGGAGATCAGCAGCCCGCCCTCTACAGTAAAATCCATACTAATCGGCTCTTTATGATCCTTGCTTGTTACTACAGCGGTATAGGACGCCCATTCGGTTCCCTTGCCGTTTTCCCTAACATCCACATTCGGATTCCCACCGATGTCCGCAAATGTGACGGCTTTACGCTTCACGTCATCCACGGTAACCGGTTTGCCGCCAAGCTTCTTCACAGAACGTTTGTTATAGATGCTGGCCACAGAAGGCCCATAATCGAGCTCAGGATAAGCGGCTACCCGTTTGTCTACTGTTTTGAATCCATCAATAATCGTGTTGTCCTCAGCCTTGTCCTCTGTTGCCAGCGCAGATTCAACATCCATCCAGCGCAGCCTGTTCGTGATTACCTTGTTCTGAACCTCCTGTAGATCCTTAGAGATTTCACCCGAGTTCTTATAAAGCGCCTTTAAATTGCCCATTTCATTGTCTGAAAGAGGTTTCTTGGTAAAATCACGCACGGCCGCCTTGTAAGAGAAGTTGGAGATTTTGGATAAAAACTCTTCTGTCTCGCTGAATGGAAGCAGGGTAAGGGGCAACTGATTGATCTCATTCTGCGCTTCACTGGTCAGCCTCCAGACATTCACAAGCCCCTTGCGGTGCATGCCACTTGAAGTATTGTTGACCGCCAGCGTATTTCCAAGCTCACCGTGAAGCTGTTCCATGTGATAGGAGAGGTCATGAAAGGCTCGCTGGTATTGGTTCTCCGCTTTGATTAGAATCGAGTTCTTCTCCTGGTTCTCCTGGTACCCCCACACTAACGCACCAATCAGCAGCAGTGTGGTGATCGGGAACATTAGGGCACTTAATCTTTTGTACATAGGCCTGCAAGACTCCTTTCAGTTGCTTATTGCCGTTAGTTTGACAATAACTGAGAAGTCTTATGCACCCAAATAATCTGATATCAAAAAAGAGAATTCTTTCGAAACGCTGGCTAAGCCCGCTCCTCAATTTCAAAACCGCTGCTGCAGTTGCACAGACATTGTTTGAATCCGGTCTGAATAACTCCCTGCTCTTTGTTTCCTCTTAAGATGTAGCTTTCACCGCACTGCTTACACACAATCCGAATTTTCACACGCAAAAAAAGACACCTCGCTCCTTTCTGGAATCCCTTGCTTACGGAACTACCTTTCAGGTATAAGTGTCTCCATCTCTATTAAAGATTAATCTCTTCTTCACGTTTCAGGAACCGGAACGGAGAACGGCTGTTGGCCCGTGCCACCTTGCCCATACCTCCATACCATAATACAGCCATCAGTGGCACAATAAACCAGATCCAGGTATTGGTCATGGTAGTGAGGATAAAGTCATATATACCGTGCCACAGCCAAGGCAGCAGCAGGGACATGATCAATATCCCTCTTGTTTTGACACCGCCTGAGAACTTGGCCCTGCCCATGTGATAGCCCATAATGACGCCGAACATAGCATGCCCCGATACCGGAAGCAGCGCCCGCATAAACATGGAACCGATTGAAGCGTGGCTGTACCAGGCATACATTACATTCTCCAAAGTTGCGAAGCCGAGCGAAATCGCTACGGCATATAGTATTCCATCGTATGGCTCGTCAAATTCGGTATGATTGTAGATCATATGGTACAGCACAAACCACTTCAGGCATTCCTCCACGCCGGAGGAGATCAAAAAGGCATCAGCATAGGGCCCGCCGTCCAGTCCAAGCACAAGGCCCCTTTGGATGATCATTATTGGAAAAACAATTAAAATCCCCAGCAAAAACACCTTCAGAACCATAAAAAGCGGCTCTTGATCATACTTGTCCTTTAGATAGAAAAAAGTCAGCAGCGCAAGTCCAGGTGCCACTGCTGACGAAATGACCGATAACAAAAGCACCGATTACCCTCCCTGCGCTCTATGACTTTATGTCTACATAAACAGAATACCATAAGTAAAAGCAAGGAAGGGCCAAAGATGACTTTGTTCCCCTCCCCACCGTCATTGCTGGCGTTTGAAATGAGTGCAGATCAATTCAATCGCATTCTCTGGCATAACCGTTTTGCCGTACTCGGCCAGAACGGCTTCAGTTACAGGCGATGAATCGCCGAACTCGGAGAGAACCCCTACAAGCCCAGACAACGCAGTTTCCTCAAATTCCTTCGGATCGAAGTAGAGATACCATATATCATTATAAGAATACAGCTTTCCTTGAGAAGTAATATTTCCGAGGAGCACATGAGCCGCTTCAACCAAAGCCTCAAAATCGCGGAATGCATATACAATGGAGTCGCTTTGTTCTAGAGTAACTTCCATTTCGTAAATCTCTTCGGGCATATCTTCTTCACCGGACGCACCGTACTGATGGTGATCATATTTTCCTCTAGTCACTATAACGACCATACCTTGCGCGGGCAATGCGAATACTTCCACGGCAAGCGGACCGGTAGCGTCAAAACCGAGTTCACTGTACGCCTGATCCATCATTTCCGTAAACAAGTCATGCACCTTGGGAACTTCCTGCCACATATCTTCCTTCTGGATGCCCCGCTCGCTCAGGTCGTCAAAAGTGAGGAAAATCCGTATCTTATCTTGACTTAATCGCTCTATTCTCATGACAGGATCCTCCTTTTGCAAGCTCATTTATTATAATGTATGATGAGTCCCGAGTAATGAGCCAAAAATGGTTACTATGTATGTATGTTATCATTTTGGCACAGCAAATGCACGTAAATAAAAAATTATTTCTTCCCAAATATAAAGAGTTTTAAACCATTCTTATTTGAAAAAAAGAATCATTTTGCGGACGCCTAGTCCCCAAAATGATTCTGCAGCAGCTTTTTGCGTTTACAATCCCGGTATGGCTGTATGTGTATCCTTAAGAATCTGCTCTACTTCATGCTTCACCTCAGGGTTACTGCGGATGAAATCCTTCAGCATCTTGAGATTGGCTTCTTTGGATTTAACCTCAGACTCCCCCTTGTGCTCGTTATTGTTATGGGAAACATGTGTGGCGTTATCAGTATGGCTGCCAGCAGTTGTGTTTCCAGCAGCTGTGCTGCCGAAACCAGTCATGGCCATTCCCATGATTTTGTCCTTTGCTTTTTCACCAGCCCCATTCATCTGACCGTTCGGCTGAAGCAGACCGGATATCATGGCTCCGCGTTTTTTGGACATAATCATACTAATTGCAGCACCCATCAGCACTCCGGTCAAAAATGACGAAGTATTCATATCTCTAACCTCCTTGTATGGTAAAATCATGCTTAGTGTTCGCGGAATGAATCCAGCTCATACAGCCAAACAACAAGAAAGCGAGATGAAAAAAGTGGGTAAAGCAACATCAGCGCTGCTGCTGTCCGTCCTACTGCTGTCTGCGTGCAGCAATGGCGGCAATGGTAATGCAGGGCCAGATACGACAGAGCAGCCTACAACGGCTGCAACACAAGTGGCACCAAAACCTTCTGCGCAGGCAAGCACCAGTGCTGAAGCAAGCGTGACCCCTGAATCGGTACCTTCGGAGGCCCCAGCAGCAAGCACATCGCCGCAGTCGTCAGCAGAGAATGGAACCAACACCAGTAAAGAACCAGTTGACGGTGCTGCCGCAAAGATCCCGCTGCTCTATCACATGAACAAAAATTATGACATTATTCCGAACGAGGAAGGTATAAGCAAAAAAGTTGTATTGTTGACTTTCGATGATGGCCCAAAGGATGCAAAAATGATTAATCCTCTGATGGATACACTCGACAAGCACCATGCCAAAGCCATCTTCTTCGTGAACGGGTACCGGGTAAAGGAACATCCTGAGCTCCTCGAGCTCATTCAAACCCGGGGTGGCATTATCGGCAATCACAGCTGGGATCATATCGTACTGAAGGATAAATCCTATACTGAAGTGAAAAAGCAAATTGAGGATGTCCAGGATATCGTCAAAAAAGTTACTGGTGAAACCCCGCAGTTTTTCCGTCCCCCTCATGGGGCAGGCGGCGATGTCGGCAAGAAGATTGCTGCCGAGAACGGCCTGCTCTATATGACCTGGTCTGTAGGCTCTCTCGATTGGGAAATGAAGGAGAAGGACACCGGCAAAACCGCGAAGCTGATCAAGAACGTCACAGACCAGCTTCACTCCGGCAGCAACATCCTGATGCACGAGCTTCCTTGGACTGTAGAAGCACTGGACACTCTATTGACTACACTTGAAGGCAAAGGCTACAGCTTCGTCGACCCACGCAGCATTGAGCTCAAGATGCGTTAAGCTATTTACTAAATGGTGAATGAGAGTTTGGCTGCAACAAAAAAGGTATTCCTTGCCTATACGCAAGGAATACCTTTTTTAGTATACCTGGAATTCATTTACACCCGTGGCTTCATCTGCTCTTCGGCCATTGCCTCCCGGCTTGCGTCTCCGCGAAGCGTGAGAACATGCATTTCAGATGGACTACCCCAGCGTAGGGGGAGATGAGCAGTGCCAAAGCCACGACTAATCAGCATTTTGGTTTCGGTTTTAGAACCGTTTTTTCTCGGAAGCACAAAATGACCAGCGTTGTACACCTGATAAAAAGAATCAACATGACGGTGGCCGACAAAAGGCAACACTACCTGGCCTCCGTGCGTGTGCCCGGCCAACACCAAATCCGCAGGAATCTCCGGTTGCTGCGACAGCCATAGCGGATCATGTACAAGGATGATTCTGCAGAGTGATGCATCCGGACCCGATAGTTGTGCTAATGGTTGATACGCCTTTTTACCACCCTTCCGCGGAAAGTCCACACCTGTCAGTAGCAGTCTGTCCCCATTTTTTTCAATAGTGACGCTCTCATCCTGCAACAAAACAGCCCCGCTCCCACGTATGATGTTGTCCACCAGCGAAATATTCGCTCTGTAATCATGATTGCCATGCACAGCGTAGACCGGTGCCAGTCCAGCAACCAATGTCATATTATCGTAGAGACGGTTCATAGACCCGCCTTTTTCTGTCAGGTCCCCTCCAAGAAAAACGGCATCCACTTTCCCCTTCATTGGACTCAGCAGCTTTAACGGAAGGCGCCTCCGGTGAATGTCTGATATAAAAAGGATACGGAAGCCTTCAAAAGCCGCTGGTAAAGCTTCAAGAAATATTTCCTCGGCAATAATCCGGTTTCTGAATGCTGCCACCAGCATCATAACTGCAAACACTGCAAGTAGCAGCATAATGATTGACAGAATGCCCAGCAGCCAGGAGGTTACCATAATGTATTCAAGTCCGGAGCTCCAATAAGTCCCCAATACAAAAGGAAAACCAGAAGAAGCAAAAATATTACAATTAATGAATTGATGAACATTTTGCTAAAACGCAGCCGCTCCGAAGGATAACTTTCCGCACGTGAAGGTGTGGAGCTTTCCTCATCCACTGGTCTTACTTCCCGTTTTACTTTTTTTCCGGGTTGAGCTGAGGAGTGGCGGCTTTTTCTTGACAGAGTTCCGGCAACTGCTGTAGGAGAATCGTTAACCATGGACGGTGCAGATGAAGTCCGCGATCCAGTTCTTTTTCTGATAGCAACAGATTGTTCAGCTTTATTTGGTTTCTTGCGGGACTTCACCCGGCTAAGTTCCTCGCTCATGTTTCCCTCCGGTAACGGATCACAAGACCCGAGAACACATCAATGATAAAATGACATAGAATGGGCGCCCAAAGTGTTCCTGTGTGAATGTAGATATATCCCAGCCCGTAGCTGCTGAGGAATACCCACCCTGTTGGAATCCAGTGACGCAAATAACGGACATGAATAACAGCAAATAATATGCTTGTCCAATATGGTCCAAATGAATGCTGAACTGCTCCACGGAACAACAGCTCCTCGCAAACCGATACAATGGCTGCGATGACAAAGATATGCCACACTGGCCTTTTACCAAAGAGCAGCTCGTTAATTCCGCCATCATCCATGCTGTCTTCTGGAACAATATGGGTCAGCAAGAAGTCTACAACCAGCATAATTGCAGCCAGTCCAAGCCCCCAAAACACAAATTGTGCGTTTTCCGGAAAATTTAATGTGTGAATGGGGTTTCTTTTCTGTAATAATATCCATATCAAACCGATAATTAAGGTAAGGCCCTGAGTGATATACAAATTAATTAAAAGAAGCTTATCGGTTAACTGCTGAGGATCGGCTTTTTTAATCCTGATTTCACCAAATTTGAATTTTTTCATCGTAACCTGCCTGTTCTATATTGTTTTTACATAAGATAATTTCCCTAGAAGAAGGAGCATTAATTATGAACAGCCGTACCTCCCGCACTCAAATGTTATACACACTAGGTTTTCTGTTTTTTCTGATATCCGCATTCGCCGCTTTTTTTACGGGAGTGAAGGTCGGGGCTGACAAAACAGAAGCCAAATACGAGCACCTCGATAATAAAGATACCGCAGAGGAATACTCCGGCTCCTACCAGCAGCAGGATCTTGTTACGTTCTATCATAACGTATTTTTGCCCTATCGGGAATTCAAGCGCAATTGGAACAGCGAATTGGACAACCTGGCACGCAGCACAGATTCGCGTGAGAATGCAGCAACTCTTAAGAATCTGAGTATTCTCGCAGACAAGCAGTATGACAAGGTCACTCAGGATTCGATCTTCACGAGTTCACCTTTGCTCTATGAATCCCAATTGAATATTTTGAAGAGCCTGACTTTGTTCTCCCAGGCCGCCAGTAAAGTTAATGCAGGTGCATCAGGAGCTGAAACAGCCAAGGTGCTAAAAAGTGATAAATTCACAGCCAGTGCTGTGAAATTCGGACTGCTCGGGCAAAAAAACTTCTATGACTCCATGCTCAAATGGGGCTCAAAAGACAATAGTAAAATCCCTTCGGAAGCCGCAGAGCTGAAGACTCTCTCTTTTATCCAGTGGAAGAAAATGCCTCTCCTGCTCAAGAACGCATCCATAGCTGATATGATGTTGAACCGTTCCATCTATGCAGGCTATGATCCACAGGATATTACAGCCAAAATTGATGATATGATCTATTCCGGTACGGCTAGTTCACTGAATCTAAAGGATATTCAATCCGCCATCACCCTTTTAATTTCTACAGGAGCGGTACAGGAACAAGATTTCATGAAGTGGCGTGAACAATATTACGGCAAGGAAACCATGCCGCAGCTCCCTTTTTTCTATGAGTAGAACCAGCTATTGCATCATAACGAAAAATGAAAGCCACTTCAAGGCGGCTCTTCTTCAACAAGACTATTGACACATCTGGCATCACCATGTTACATTATGAAAAATTAATCAAGCAAAACCGATGATGGAACAAAGATTCTGCAAGTCTTCAGAGAGCCGGTGGATGGTGTAAACCGGTGACGGACAGAACTCTTTAGCGCTCCTGAGATATTGTGTCGAACCTTACAGTAGGCACAATCGGATCATCTCCGTTACCAGTGTGGCCTTTGCGGGCCAATGAGGCTGCTTCTTCATACGTTGCAGTGAATTAGGGTGGTACCACGACAACTCTCGTCCCTTACTACGGCAGTAGTATGGGGTTGGGAGTTTTTTTGTTATTTAATTCCCAGTTCCAGGGTGTACAATGGCCCACTGTCTGGATTTTTCGGTCTGTTGCACTCTCTTTCTTTTATGCGACAGCGCGTTCCTCTGACATATTTCTCACTAGTTATTTGGCTTCTGGTACTGTGGACTGCCTCTTCAGGGCATCCTTGGGCATATATAGCTTTCCAAATTTAAGGAGGACAAGAAACCATGTTTAAAGTACTAGTATCGGATCCGATCAGCGATTTGGGCATTCAGCAATTAATGGACGCAAGTGATGTGACTGTAGACAAAAAGACTGGACTCAGCGAAGACGAGCTTATCGCCATCATTGGCGAATATGATGGCCTGCTCGTACGCAGCCAGACGACTGTAACTGAGAAGATTATTGCAGCGGGCACCAACTTGAAGGTCATTGGCCGCGCTGGTGTCGGCGTTGACAATATCAAGCTGGAGGCAGCCACACAGCGCGGTGTCGTTGTTATCAACGCCCCTGACGGCAATACAATCACGACCTGTGAGCATGCTTTTGCTATGATGATGGCTCTGGCCCGCCATATTCCGCAAGCCTACGCCAAAACTATTTCCGGAGTATGGGATAAGAAAACATTCCTTGGAGTGGAACTGCGCGGCAAAACACTGGGTGTGCTCGGTATGGGCCGGATTGGAAGCGAAGTGGCTAAGCGTGCCAAAGCCTTTGGCATGAACATTCTTGCCTATGACCCCTTCCTGACCGCTGACCGTGCGGAAAAACTGGAAGTGAAGCTGGCTTCGGTAGACGATATCGTACGCGGCGCGGATTTCATCACTGTGCATACTCCACTCACCCCGGAAACCCGCCACATGATCTCTGGTCCGCAGTTCGGAGTCATGAAAAAAGGCATGCGCATCATCAACTGTGCACGCGGCGGTGTGATTGATGAAATGGCGTTAGTAGAAGCCATCGACAGCGGTATTGTGGCCGGAGCAGCCTTTGACGTATTCGAGAAGGAGCCGCCGCAAGCCGATCATCCATTCCTCTCCCATCCCAAAATCATCGTAACGCCTCATCTTGGCGCTTCCACCGTAGAAGCCCAGGAGAACGTTGCTATCGATGTATCGGAGCAGGTGCTGCACATTCTGCGCAACGAGCCGTTCATTAACGCTGTGAACATCCCTCCTGTTGCTCCAAGCGTGATGAACAAACTTCAGCCTTACTTCACACTAGGCGAAAAACTAGGCAGCTTTGCAACCCAGCTTACCGATGGCGCGATCAGCGAAATCCAAGTGGAATATGCAGGCGACCTGTCCGATGTAGATACACAGCCACTGACCCGGTATATCGTCAAGGGCGTACTTTCCCGCCACTTTGGCGCAGATGTGAACATTGTCAATTCGATGCATCTGGCCAAAACCCGTGATGTGAATGTAATTGTGACTAAAGCGTCTAAGACCAAGGGATTTACCAACCTTATCACAGTTACATTAAAGGCGGATCCTGAAGAAGAGCGTCTGGTTGCGGGAACGCTGCTGCAGGGCTACGGTGAACGGATCGTGCAGGTCAACAAGTTCCCGGTCGATATTGCTCCGGAAGGCCATCAGATTGTAATTTCGCATAACGATAAACCGGGGATTATCGGTGCTGTCGGTACACTGCTCGGGGAGAACGATGTCAATATTGCCTCCATGCAGGTAGGACGTAAAATCGTTGGTGGTGCTGCGATCATGCTGCTCACCGTCGATAAGGCGGTTCCGAAAGCCGTTCTGGTGAAACTGGCAGGACTGCCGGAAATCAATACCGCGGAAGAAATTATCTTGTAAAAAGTAACCCATGAGCAAACGCTCTTTGGATAGCCGGCAACCGCCTGCTGTTCCAAGAGCGTTTTTTTATATCAGATGGCGCAGCTTCTGAGTCTGAAGCACTAGTAGGTAGAAATTTCCCCTTTGAACAAAACCACCTCATTATATGAAGAGATTCACATAAAATTCATACCCGAAAGACCTATTTGAGCATATTTATGTCAATTCTTACAATAGACCAGATCCACTGAAAACGCCTATAATATTACAATACACAACATTATTTTAGGGGGAACTTTTTATGATGGACTGGATGAACAAGCTTCCGTTAAAACAGAGAATTGTAGCCGGTTGTTACTTGGTTGCCGCTCTATTCGCTGTCCCTGTACTAATCACACTTGTAGTGATGGGCAAGATGATTATCGGCATTATATTGGTAGCGGTATTGGCTGCACTGACCTTCCCTCTTGCACGCTTCATTGAGAGAACGCTTACATCCTCTTTTGATGACATCTCCAACGTAACCCACACGATTGCCAAGGGTGACTTTACAACCCGGGCAGATGAGAACGGTTCCATGGGTGAAGTCAGCCGTTCCTTCAATACGATGGTCGACAAGCTGAAGAAAATACTTACCGAAGCGTCGCAGATTACCCGACAGGTTATGGATGCCAGCCGCGGGATCGAGGACAAGAATCAGAATCTGAAGATCGTAATGGCCCAGGTCTCCTCCTCTTCCAATGAACTGGCTCTAGGCGCAAATGAAATTTCCGTGGACATCGCCGATATGACCGAATCCATCAAAGACATTGAAACCAAGGTTTCAAATTACACAAGCTCTACCAAAGAAATGAACAGACGTTCCATACATACGCTAGAATTAGTTGAGAAAGGCCGCCAATCCGTGGATACTCAAGCAGAAGGCATGCGCAAGAATATACAAGCTACCCAGAAGGTCGCCGACACGATTGAAGCACTATCACACAATGCCCGGGGGATCACGATGATCACCAAAACCATTACAGAAATCGCCGAGCAGACCAACCTGCTCTCACTCAATGCATCGATCGAAGCTGCACGTGCCGGTGATCATGGTCGTGGTTTCGCTGTTGTAGCCCAGGAAGTGCGCAAGCTTGCCGAGGAATCTACAGCCTCCACCAAAGAAGTATTCAGTCTGGTACGCAGTATTGAGAACGATATCAAGCAAGCGATTGAGAATATTGCCATCAATGAGGAAGTCGTTCAAGTACAAAATGAAATGATCATTGAAACAGCGAATATTTTCGCCCAGATTGTGCAAAGCGTTCAGTACATAACTGAGCAAATTGCTTCCTTCTCTTCTGAGAGTGACATCATGCTGGAGAGCGCGTTGAAAATTTCTGGAGCTATCGAAAACATCTCTGCTATTACTGAAGAAACTGCGGCAGGAACCCAAGAGGTATCAGCAGCAATGAACGAACAAATTAATGCCCTTCAGTCTGTTGCCGTAGAAACAGAGAAAATGACCCAAGCTGTATTCCAACTCCAGAAAACGATCCACATTTTCAAATTTTAACCTCTTTTTTCTCAGGCCGTTTCATATGAAGCGGTCTTTTTTTGTTCACAAAATAATCAATGTTATTTTCAATTAATCCGGTTTTTTCGCAGCAGTAAGAACTGTTATTTCTTTTGCACTTCTCTCCGCTATTTTTACTGAAAATAATAAAATGTATGCGATTGGATCTGAAGGGTGTTTCGTTCACTAGCCTTATTAACCCAGATAGAGAAAGGCTCCGTCCTATTGTTTCGGTCAAATAATCCTTTTTCCGATAAAAATATAGTTCCATGTACCTATTCGATTTCCGTTTCAATATTACTCCACAATTTGTATTATTAAGACTTTTTTGTACTAGAATATTTTGGGGTTCGCCCTATTTTCCACTCTAAACTGCACGTCTTTTTACAATCAACATTGTTCGTTAATTTCGTCAAAAACTGAGCTTTTCAGCACAAATATATTGACAAAAGAGGAGTTAGAAATATATTGTAAAGTAAAAATATGCATTTTTTCAATGCATCATAACGGCAAAATTCTCCGAAAGGGAATGACGCAAAGCCATGGATCTACAGTCTCATTTTTTTGGGACCATGACAGCCAGGTTGCTGAACAACCGAAGGTCTGGGGAAACCTTGTTCTTTACGGTCATTCATTGCAGCCGACCTGTACTCTCGTGAGTGCAGGTTTTCTATTTTTGCTAAATAAAAACATTGGGTAGGTGGATTTTCTGAAAACAGTCGCAGATTATATGGCTGAGGCACTACGAAACCTCGGCGTAACACATTCTTTTGGCATAATCGGTAAGTCTATTTGTCCCGTAGTTCTGAAAATGGTTGATTACGGGATTGAATTTATTCCTGGCAGACATGAGTCCAGTTCCGGGTTCGAAGCAGCAGGCTATGCTCTCAAAACCGGCAGGCTGGGTGTAGCTTTTGGGACCTCGGGTCCAGGCGGAACCAACCTCCTTACTGCTGCAGCACATGCTAAAGCGAACAACCTGCCTGTGCTGTTCATTACCGGACATCAATCTATCAAAGAACTGGGAATTCCCCAGTGCCAGGATTCTTCGTCTTATCTGGCCGACCTGGCGGACATGTTCAGACCCGCTACACTCTTTAGTAAAATGGTGGAGCGCGGCGATCATTTTAGCACCCTATTTAACCATGCTATTTCTATCGCGTTAGGCGGACAGCGCGGTCCGGTCCATTTATGTATCCCGTTTGATGTGCAGACGGAAATGCTGGAAGAATGCCGGATAGTGATCCCTGAGCGTGAACATCTCGTAAGCACTGCTAATTTCGAACGCGTGATTTCAGCAATCAATGCCTCCAGCCATCCTATTATTATTGCCGGCAAAGGGGTTAACCGTTCTACTGCACACCAAGAGCTCATTCAGCTGGCTGAAACTTTTAACATCCCTGTCGTTACTTCACCGGGAGGCAAAGGTGCGATCCCTTGGGATCACCCGTTGTATCATGGACCAATTGGTGTTGGCGGCTGCAAGCACGGTGAAGATTTATTGAACCGCAGTGATCTGTTCATTGTGCTTGGATCACGTCTGAGTGACATGACCATCTGCAATCTAAAGGCTGAAAATCACCCGAAGACACTTATCCAATTTGACGTAGACCCTACCTTCGTAGGAAAAATTTTATCTTCACAGACCATCTCTATAGGCGGCGATTTACGCGACAACTTGGCTTTTTATCTAAAGAATATTGATACCGCTGCTATAAAAAAACACATATCAGAAACCGATGTTCATTATGCGGAAGAGTTGCCTGTTCTCTCCAAGCTGTCATTAGCTTCGGTCATGAGTACCTTGAGCGATTTGATTCCTTACAACAACACCGTTTTTGTGGATGACGGCAGCCATGGCTTCAACGCTGTGAAATGGTACAACGTGAAAAAACCGGGCAGTTTTGTCTTCGATGCCTATTTTGCCTGTATGGGCAACTCCATTGGCATGGCTATTGGCGCTAAGGTGGCTTCCCCTGAAGAAACCATTTTCTGCATAACCGGGGATGGCTGTTTCATGATGCTTGGTGCTGAAATCAACACCGCAGTCTGCAAGAATATTCCGGTAATCTTTATCGTAGTGAATAACATGCAGCTGGATATGGCGCTTAAGGGGATGGAGAAGACCACAGGCAGAATTGACGGCACGATCTTCGAGGTACCTATGGATGCCGTGAAATTCGCTGAGTCACTCGGAGCTACAGGCTACAAATGCGAAACTGCGGAGCAATTCAACATTGCTGTACAAGCCGCTGTTGCGTCAAACCGTGTAGCTGTCATTGAATTGTTGACGGACCGTGATGAAGTGCCTCCAACGGCCCATAGGACGTTGAATCTCAACTAAGATTTAGCAGCGGTAAGAATCATGCTTTTCATGGCCGATCCTTGCCGCTCATTAAAATTCAGGAGGCATCTCTGTGGATAACACCATTAACAGCGGTCTAAAGCATTTTACCAACCTGTCCGGCGACTACGGCGCCAAAGCACTGGCTCCAGTTAAAGAGCATTTTCCCGAACTGGCCGAGTACATCATGGGCAACGCCTACGGGGACATTTTTCAGCGCACAACGATTGGTTCCGACTGGAAGGAAATTGCTGTTATTTCATCTTTGATTACTATGGGGCAATTCGAGCAGCTCGGGGTCCATTATGTGATGGCGCTCAGCGTCGGAATGACTGTGGATCAGATCAAAGGGATCTTACTGCATCTGGTGCCTTGTATCGGCGCTCCAAGAGTCATTACTGCTTTTAATGTGCTGCTAGCAACGCTTGAGGAAATCCAATAAATTCTTTTTCAACAATTTTATACACAATTCGACTTTTTTCTTGCTTATTTGAGAAATATATGATTATATTAGAGGGAAAATATCCCAAAACTATGGTTTTTGTGTCGAATCCAGGCGTAAAACTACAAGTTATTTTGGATATATTCTATGACTGAACGACAACGTACAGTCGACATTCCGTTATTCGTATCACACATTTAATTTTGGGAGAGATGAGCACATGGGTAAATTTATTTTGAAAACCGATTCTGTTAACAAGGTCATTAATATTGAATTAGAAGGCACTTTCTCCAATGAGGATGGTCTCAAATCGATTCAAGCTTATCAGCAGACCGTTAACCCGATCACACCTTCAGAATATGCACTGCAAATTGACTGCAGAAAATTAAATGTTACAGCTCCTGATGTTGTGCCTCTGCTGGAAGGCTGCTTTATCATGTTCAAAGCAGATGGTTTTGAAAAGGTAAGCCTGACCCTTGAAAATAACCCTATCCTTAAAATGCAGCTCGCGCGTCTCGGCCGCAAGGCTGGACTTGAAAACCTGGAGATTACTTCGACCGTTCAATCTTAAGTATTGTTTCAAGGCTCACCAGCCTGAATGATGGTTGAGAAGCAAGTTTTGTACAAAACTTGAGGACGGGAAGAATCGCTCATTAACTTTTAGGAGGATTACCATGGCCGGGATACGAATTAAGGACATTGATATCTATCATCCAAGCAAAAAGATTGGCAACGACTTTTTCATACAGCATTTTGACGAAAAAGGTATTGATATCCGTGGCCTCCTGGCTACTCTTGGCCGTGATAACCGCTATAGCATCGACAGCAATGAAGAGAACTCTCTGACCATGGCTTTTGAGGCGGCAAGCAACGTACTGGACAAGACCGGGCTTACCGGGGCCGACATCGACCTGATTGCTTATGCCAGTCAGACTCCTGAATACATCTTCCCGACGAACTCACTCATGATTCACCGTTTAATCGGTGGCGCATCCCACGCCATTTGCATCGATAGTAACGCCAACTGTGCAGGTATGACCGCTTCGGTGGAACAGGTAAGCCGTCAAATGATGGCCAATCCAAGAATCCGCCGCGCGCTGGTGATCGGCTCAGACCACGTTGCTCCGCATGCGGATAAAAACGATCCAGTCTACTATGCTAACTTTGGTGATGCTGCCGCTGCCGTTATTCTGGAGCGGGACGAGAATTCGGTAGGCTTCATTGATTCTATTTACCAGACAGACACATGTGTCTATGGGAACTCGATGTTTCCTGCAGAAGGCTTAGCCAACCTTGGACGTGGTGGTGTAGGTGCCGGAGAGTTCAATGTGAAGTTCATTCCTTTTGATGACTCCATTTGTGTGGACGCAGCCTCGGAATCAATCAATACACTGCTGAGCAATAATGAGATTGCTCCCGAGTCAATCAAAGCCGCCTGCTTCTCACAGCTGTCCCTTCCTAATATTCGCGCCGTATCCGACAAAACAGGCATCGACACCGATGTAGCGGTCTACATCGGCGATGAATTCGGCTATACTTCGACAAGCAGTCCTTTTGTAGCCCTGCACAAAGCAGTGACTACTGGAATGATTGATCGCGGTGACAAAGTGCTCTTCTGGACCGTTGGCGCAGGCTGGCAAAATGTAGCTTTTGTAATGGAATACTAAGCCCTCATTCATGTGAATATAAAAAATGGCCCGCAAGCAGACAATCTGCTCGCGGGCCATTTGCGATTAGTCCATATATAAGTTCGCTGCTCTGCTCGTGATTCTTCCCACACGCTTTAACGGTGACCTTCATGCTTCTCCCAGCCCATGGTTCGCGACACAGCATCCTGCCAGGCATGGTAACGAAGCTCACGCTCTGCCGGCTCCATTGTAGGCGAGAATACCTTCTCAGCCTTATTAAAGCTCTCGAGCTGCTCCCGGGTCCAAATCCCTGACGTCAGACCGGCAAGCAGTGCTGCCCCCAGTGCGGTCGTCTCTGCATACATGGTACGTGTAACCTCGCTGCCGAGAATATCCGCTTGAAACTGCATAAGCAGATCGTTGCGAACCGCTCCGCCATCGACCCGCAGCCCCGTGAGCGGCATGCCTGCATCTTTTTCCATCGCACCGATTACATCTCTTGATTGAAAAGCAAGGGATTCCAGGGTAGCCCGCACCAGATGACCAGCCGTAGTTCCGCGTGTCAGACCAAACACCGCTCCGCGGGCATACATGTCCCAGTAGGGCGCTCCCAGTCCTGTGAAGGCCGGAACGACTACAACACCTTCACTATCCTCCACTTCTCCCGCCTTTCCCTCCGAGTCTGCAGGACCTTCAATCAGCCCCAGGCCTTCATGCAGCCATTGCACCGCCGCTCCGGCTACGAACACGCTGCCCTCAAGAGCATAATACAATTCCTCTCCCATGCCCCAGGCCACCGTTGTCAGCAGTCCATGGCTGGAGGCTACCGCCTCAGTCCCGGTATTCATAAGGATAAAACAGCCGGTGCCGTATGTATTCTTGGCACTTCCGGCTTCAAGACAGGTATGCCCAAACAAGGCGGCCTGCTGATCTCCCAGCACCGAGCGAATTGGAATTTGAGCTCCAAACCATTTACTGCTTGCTGATCCGAATTCCCCACCGGACATTCTGACTTCAGGTAGAATCGAACGCGGTATCCTAAGCTCCGCAATCAGCTGCTCATCCCATGTCCGCTCATGCAGATTGTAGAGCATGGTGCGCGAGGCATTCGTCACATCCGTTGCATGGACGGCTCCTCCTGTGAGCTTCCAGATCAGCCAGGTGTCAATGGTTCCTCCCAGCAGTTCGCCTCTGTCCGCGCGCTCACGCGCCCCAGGAACATGATCCAGAATCCAGGCCAGCTTGGTTGCTGAGAAGTAGGCATCCACTACAAGACCGGTCTTGGCAGCAATGACATCCGCAAGTCCGCGCCGTTTCAGTTCTTCACACTGCTCGGCCGTACGGCGGTCTTGCCAGACGATGGCCGGGTAGATAGGCTTCCCACTGGCCTTCTCCCAGATCAGAGCGGTTTCCCTCTGGTTGGTAATACCGATAGCTGATATCTCGTCAGCGGGCCTCCCGCTTCCTCTTATGGCCTCTCTGGCTGCCGCCAGCTGTGTCTCCCAGATTTGATTCGGATCATGCTCTACCCATCCCGGCCGGGGAAAAGACTGGCTAATCTCATATTGCCCCTGAGAGATCATCCCTGCTTCATAATCGAACAAGATCGCGCGCGAGCTTGTAGTTCCTTGGTCTAATGATAAAATCATCTCTATAGGCCTCCTAAAACTGGCTTCGTAAGCATAGCGTATGTTCCACGATGAACAAGAATAATGTGGTGGTTTCAACAAAAAGCACCTCTGCGGTCAGAGGCGCTGTCATACATTGTCTTGGGTTTACTGTTTTTCGACAGGAAGCCGCAGAATGAACTCGGTTCCTTCGCCCAACCTGCTGGAAGCCGAGATGGTTCCGCGATGCGACTCGACGATATTTTTGACTATCGCAAGTCCAAGCCCGGTTCCCCCGGTTTCTCCCCGCACACGGGCTTTGTCCGCTTTGTAGAAGCGTTCAAAAATAAATGGAAGATCCTCCGGAGGAATACCTACCCCTTCATCGCGGATTGTAATCTCCAGATAACGGCGGCCTTCTAGTACAGCAGAGCCTGTTAGAACTTTGATGTGCTTGTCCGCAGGTGTATGCCGAAACGCATTGTCAAGCAGATTGGTCAGCACCTGCTCCAGCTTGTCTTCGTCAGCCGCTTTGAGGAGCGGTGTGTCGCTCCCGAAGTTCAGTTCAAGGTGGATTCCCCGCTCCTTGGCCCGAACAGAAAATTTGCGGTATACCCGTTCCAGAAGTGCCTCCATATCCACCGGCACCTTCATCATATCAGTGTGTCCGGCTTCCATGCGTGCAAGATCGAGCAGATCCTTCACCAGCCGCCCCATCCGCAGTGACTCGTCATGAATCACTTGAACCAGCTCACTGCTCTCCTCAGGAGAAGAAGCCATGCCGTCCAGCAAGGCTTCACTGTAACCCTGCATCATCGATAGAGGAGTACGGATCTCGTGTGAAACATTAGCGACGAAGTCGCGGCGCATCTTCTCAAGCTTCACCTCTTCAGTCACATCACGCAATACAGCCACTACTCCGCGAATGGCATCGTCCGAGTATAGCGGAGCCATGTGAACTGACCAGACTCCCTGACGTACATGCACCTGGGAGCGTTGATCCCCTCCCTCACTCAGGGTACTGAAGAACAAGGGCCGTAAGGGAGGTGGTACTGCGCTGTCAACCCCCACTTGCGGATAGACCTCGGATTCACTCTCCTGCTCCCAACTCAGATCACTCCACGTCTCCAGTAGAGCCTGGCCATGCGGGTTGGTCAATATAATCTGCCCCTCGACATCAAAGGTAAGCACCGCGTCGCTCATGCTGCGCAGAACACTAGACAGATGACCCTTCTCATGATTCAGGCTGCGGATATTTTCTTCCAGTTCTTCCGCCATATGATTGAAGGAGGTAGCCAACTGGCCGATTTCGTCACTGGTCACCAGTGTGAGTCTCGTCCCGTATTCGCCCTTGCGAATGTTATTCGCCGCCTCAATGACCTGCTGCATCGGCTGTGTGATCTTGGTGAACAGGAACAAAGCAAAAAACGTCGTTAAGGAAAACCCTATCATACAGACATAAGTGAACAAGCGTTTGATCGCCCCGGAATTGGCGAAGTTGCTGTCAATATAGGGCAGCAGGAACAATCCCAGTGTGATAAGCACGACAGCAACCAGACAGATGATCGTGATCCACAGCTTCCCGACAAGACTTCTCCAGAATTTCACTTATTTGGGCACCTCTAACTTATAGCCTACTCCCCATACCGTGGTAATCATCGCTGCAGATTCCGGTGATACTTTATTGAGCTTCTCGCGAAGTCTTTTGACATGTGTATCCACTGTTCGCAAATCCCCGAAGAATTCGTAATTCCACACATCCTTCAGCAGCTCTTCGCGCGAGAACACCTTGTCCGGTGAAATAGCCAAATAATGCAGCAGCTCGTACTCTTTCGGAGTCAGGCTTACTTCCTGGCCGCCGGCGGTTACCCGGTGTGCATCATGTTCAATGATGAGATGGGGAAATACGATATTGTTGCTGGAATTGCTCTCTTTGGACAAAAAGGCTGTCGCAGAAGAGCGGCGCATAATCGCCTTCACCCGGTAGATCACTTCACGGGGACTAAAAGGCTTGACGACATAATCGTCCGCCCCCATCTCGAAGCCCTGCACCCGGTTGATCTCTTCACCTTTGGCTGTAAGCATCAGAACAGGTGTCGATTTAACACCTCTGAGCCTCGTCAGCACTTCAATGCCATCGATTCCAGGCAGCATCACATCCAGCAGAATCAGGCCGTAGTCATTGGCCGTTGCTTTGCGAAGTGCGATTTCTCCGTCTTCAGCTTCATCAATCTCGTAACCTTCTTTTTCAAGATACATCTTGAGCAGGCGGCGAATGCGCTCCTCGTCATCCACCACCAGTATTCTGTTCAAATGCTCTGCCATTTCACAACAACCCCTTCATCAATTACAGTACAACGTTACCCTCAAGTATTAGCGCTTCATCGGCAGATTGTTGATTTAGTCTGTTCCGGCGTAGGAATGAAGTCCGGCAATCACCAGATTAACTCCAACCAGGGTAAACATTACGACCAGAAAGCCGAGTACGGCGAGCCATGCGGATTTGCGCCCCTGCCATCCGCGGGCCAGCCGCAAATGCAGGTAGGCGCTGTAGAACAGCCAAGTGACCAGTGCCCAGACTTCTTTGGGGTCCCATCCCCAAAACCGGCCCCAGGCCACTTGTGCCCATATCATTGCAAAAATTAAAGCCCCCAGTGTAAAGATCGGGAAGCCAATGGCAATCGCCCTGTACGTAATTTCATCGAGGTCATTCTCATCAATTCCATCCAGGACAGGATGAATCGCTCTGCCCAGCGGTTTGCGGGCAGCCAGACGCAGAATTCCATATAAAACCGCACCGGAAATCAGCGACCAGAGAACCGTGTTGAATTTACGTCCGGCATTGACGCCATTCATCCAGGATGGCGCTTCGAAAAGCGGCTCCTTCATTCCAAGAAACGGCTGAAAGCTCTCAATTTCGCTATGGTAAGGTGCCACGATTGGTGGCATTTTATAACTCACTTTCTCTATTGTACTATCTCCCTGCCCGGGGCTGTCAATCGTAACGTTAGAACGAACGAAAACCGTTTCGTATCCTGCGCCGCGAAATGCAAAAACCGATCCAAGGAACCCAATTATAACAATGATTGAGAACAGAGTAAATTCGACCAGACGCTGCTGCTTGCGGTCACTCTTCTCCTTGCTGGTGAAATCCACGGTACGCAGGAGATACATCAGGCCGGCGGCAAAACCAACGGCAAAGAAAGATTCGCCCAGTGCTGCCAGCGTGACATGGATATTCAGATAAATCGATTTAAGTGAAGGGATCAGCGGCTGAACCTCTTGGGGAAATACTGCCGCATAGGCCATGACTATGATCGAGATCGGCACCGCAAAGACTCCAAGAATGATCTTGCGGTATATTGAGAAAATCACGGTAAAAGCTACCATGACCATCATGGATAAAAACGTCATGAATTCGTACATGTTGCTGACCGGAATATGCCCTGAACCGGACCAGCGGGTGAAGAAATAAGCAAGATGACAGACCAGACCCAAGGAGGATACGATAAAGGCGATCCTTCCCCAGCGGGCGGTATGCTCCTCTGGCTTCCTGCCGGACCATTTCCGGCCCATGATCGCAATGGTATACAACATGAACGACCCGCTGTATAAAAAAAATGCGGCAATAAAGACGTCACTGCTGAAGTCGAGCAAGCTCATGCCAGGCCTCCCCCGTTGTCCAGAGATTTTTCATCCACGGTCAAATCTGCCTTCGCCAGAATCGAAACGATCTCACGGCGGAAGCCGAACCAATTCTTGTTCGTATGGCCTCCGAGTACCAGCTCTCCATGGTCGATAGCCAGCCATATCCGTCTATGCTGCCAGTAGAAGCCAAGGACCAAGCCAAGCATGACAATCCCTGCCCCTATCCATACAAAAGGCATCGCCCGGTCCACACGTATGTTCAAGTATGCCGTAGACTCCGAGAAATCCACATCGCCCATGCTGCGCACCTCAAGCTCCAGGAACCGGCCACTGCCGCCAAGCTTGTCATTGATGGCTTCCATCTGGAACTTTTCTTTGTCCACCTGTTTCGGAAAATAGAAATATTGCTGCCCTCCGGCCGGCAGATCCGGCCCCGTAATCAGGAACAGGAAAGCCGGAGCATTCGGATAGGGAGATTTGGACACCGGCTGACCATTATCGTTCAAACCGAAATCCATATACTTCTCTTTTAGTTCCAGCGTATAGGGGCCAGCCTGAATTGTCCGCTGCGGATTTTTCATGTCCAGCTTGAACTTGCCATAGACCTCACCACTCTTGGAATTTGTGAGTTCCGGCTGCACCGAGCGCAGCACCGGGGTGAGGTCATAGTCAAACTGATACGCTTTCAAACCATTGTAGCTGAGCGGTGAATTCACCTGAATATTATGTCTGGCCACCTCGGCCAGCTGCGGCTCTTTCGAGGGATCCGTGCAATCCGCAGTACATTCATAGAGAACAGCCTTAGTTTCGTAAAGTTTCGGAAGGATTTTGATCCCGCGGAATTCCTTGGGCATTTCATCCTCCGTATAGAACTCAACGGTAAACTTCTCGTTCTTGAGATAATAGGTAGTGTCTGGAATCCTCACGGCTTCACCTTGTTGAAAAGCCAGATGCTGATCCATGTTCAGTCCCGGAAGACCTCTGGCCAATACAGCCAGTAAAAAAATAATCAGGCCAATATGTATCACATAAGGCCCCCAACGGCTAAAACGGTGTTTCTCGGCGAGCAGCGCGCCTCCCTCTGTCCGGACACGGTAGCCCTTCTTCTGAAGGGGCTTCACCAGACGTGCGACCCAGGCTTCAGGTTCATCCAGCAGTTCAGTCACAAGCACTACCTTTTGGCGGGTCAGGAACTGCCTATGCTTGCGAATCTTTTGCCGAGTTAAGGCCTTGTACAGGGGGAGCACGCGGTCCAGGCTGCAAATGACCAGTGAAGCTCCAATGAGCACAAGCAGCGACACAAACCACCAGGATTCATAGGTGTGCGAAAGGCCGAGTTTATAGTAAATCTCCCCGGCTGTTCCGTACGTTTCTTGATAATAGGTTGATGCATCAATATTGAGAAAAGTGCTCTCCTGGGGAAATATCGTTCCCAGCATGGAGCCTAGCAATGTCAGCACGATCAGGTAAATAGCGATCTTGACCGAGGAGAAAAAATTCCACACCAGGTCAATCACCCCGGGATTTACACGCTGTGAACGCCGGGCTACACCGTCATACCGCATTTCCAGATTGCCCTCTGAGAGCTGTTCTCCACCGTCGACCGGCTTACCACAGGCCTCGCAAAGGACCGTTCCCACCGGATTTTGATGCCCGCATTCACATTTGGTATTAGTAATCAGGGGTCTCTTATCCGTCACGGCTCCACCAGCTTCCTGATCTGGTCATCAAGCGTGCCGAGATCCAGCTGTCCGATATGAATGCTGTCCACCCTGCCCTTCGCATTAATGAAGAAGGTGGTTGGAAGCGGTGACACACCATAGCTGCGGACGGCGTCGCGGCCGCTATCCATCACCACGGGAAAATTGATATCAACGAGCTTGACAAAATTCTCGACTGTCATCTGATCCTCACCGACATTTACGCCTACAACCACTACACCCTGATCTTTCCACTTCTCCCACTGTGCCTGCAGTGCAGGCATCTCCTTGACGCAAGGGGCGCACCAGGACCCCCAGAAATTAAGCACCACGGACTTGCCCTTGTATTCGTTCAACGTATGGGTCTGGCCATCAAGCCCGAGCAGTTCAAAAGACGGAGCTTTTCCGCCTTCCTTAGGCTTGCCATCCCCTCCAAATACCGAGGAACCGATTGCATAACCTCCAAGCAGAAGTATTACGAACAGAATGATGATTTGAACCGGCTTTCTCGCTTTGCCCACACGCCAGGCCCCCTTCTGTGACGCAACTCATTACTTTAGTTCTTAGGTGTGAACATCCTATGAACATTATAACGAATATTGTCACAGTTTTAGGAGGGGCAATTGTGAACTTTATGTGTCTTTGCGGGTCGGGTTAGCTTTTAGCATCCCTGCTTTGGCGATTTGCTGGAGATGATTGATTTCATCCTTGGTCAAATGGCGGTATGAGCCGCGTTTGAGATTCTGCAGCAGGATATCCCCAAAGGAAATCCGTTTCAAACGGATGACGGGATGGGAAATCGCTTCGAACATACGCCGTACCTGACGGTTGCGGCCTTCATGAATCGTAATGCTGATGACTGTTTCTTTGTTTACTTCATCAATATCCTTGTATTCGACTTCCGCCGGAGCGGTCATACCATCTTCCAGCTTGATACCGGCTTTCAGCTTGTCCAGCGCGGTTCCATGCGGAACCCCCTTGACCGTGGCAAGATACGTTTTGGGCACATGGTGCTTCGGATGCGTGAGCAGGTTGGCAAACTCCCCGTCATTCGTAAGCAGCAGAAGCCCTTCCGTATCATAGTCCAGACGGCCTACAGGGTATACGCGTTCTTTGATCCCTTTCAGGTAATCCGTTACCACCTTGCGTCCCTTATCGTCGGATGCGCTTGTAATTACACCTTTAGGCTTGTTGAACATAATGTATATTTTGTTCTCGCCCCGGATTAGTCTACCAGCGACCTTGATTATATCTGTTGCGGGGTCCACCTTCGTGCCAAGCGTAGTTACGAGTTCCCCGTTGACTTCCACTTTACCGGCCAAAATCATTTCTTCACACTTGCGTCTCGACGCTACACCTGCCTGCGCCAATATTTTCTGTAATCTTTCCATTTTCGACTATTCACCTCAGGTTAATGATAACCATCAGCGGGATAAATCACAAGTTCATTCCATGGAAAAAATGCTCCTGGACAGGTTTTTGTGTGGGTTTCCACCACTAACGGGTCCATTTGATAACGCGAAGCCAATTCCAATATGAGTTTGCTGGCCGCAAACAACTGAACCCCACGCTCAGACACAGGCGGCAATGTATCCTCTTCCCCGTAGTTGCCTTCCAGGCAAACATGAACATATTCCGGGTCCGTCAACAGTGGTGCGGCATAAATCGAACCATCTGCTCCTACCCAGAAGTCAAAGCCCTTGCCATTAATGGACGGACAGCGGGAATGATGCAGAATAAAACCTTTATACTCCATCGTCTATCAGACTCCCTCCGTAATGCTGCAATAGCATATGATGCAGGGGGGAGTAGGGTGAGGGGCTGTTTGAAAATCTTTGAGGGATGCCGTGCGGGTTGGGCAAAAAACGTTGACTAATTGTAACTACGAGGAATGTTTGGACTTCCGGCCGCTGTTATGTTTGGATTTCCTGATTCTATTCCGCTGATTGCGGTAGAAACCCAAACATAAAGGCGGTCGCTGACGCTCCTACAGTTCCAAACTTCCTCTTCGTTACTCCGTCAACGCGGGTAGACACTTTCAAAGATAAAAACCAAACAGCCCTCACCCGCTCAAAGGGGGAGGGTAGAGGGCTTACAAGCGGCCTTACAGGCGCTTGTGGGGTCAGCAAGACCCGCATTGCTGCCAGGCTTGCTAGGTTTGCTGGGCTGGCTAAAAATTCGCACTGCTTATAAAGCAGGCCACTACCTTAACGGACCAGCAGGAAGCATCATCCAAACACCAGCAGACACACTGCAATGGCGGCAATGAAGCCGACAATGTCGGAAAAGAGGCCGACCTTAAGAGCATAACGCCCGTTGCGGATGCCTACGGCACCGAAGTAGACGGTCAACACATACAGGGTGGTATCGGTGCTCCCCTGGATCGTGGAGGCGATCATACCAATCAGGGAGTCGGGCCCATGGACACTGATCAGATCTGTGGTATAAGCCAGCGAGCCGGTACCTGTAAGTGGACGCAGCAAGCCGAGCGGCAATACTTCCGGCGGCACCCCTATCCCTTTAAGGGCGGGTGCGATGAAACTCATGAGAAAGTCCAGTGCACCCGATGCACGAAAAACACTAATAGCGACAAGCATGCCCACAAGATGAGGAATAATTGCAATAGCGGTGCCGAAGCCGTCCTTGGCCCCTTCGACAAAGGACTCATAGACCGGGACCTTGCGCGTAAATGCGTATAGTGGAATAAAGGTAATCATGACCGGAATTGCCCAGGCCGAGATAAGGCTGATTAGCTGAAACAAGGCAGGCTCACCCTTTCACGGAAGAATGCGGCAGCGCAGAATGTACAGGACGCACGGCAGGCGGCGGCCCCGGCGGCTTGCGGAGCAGAGCCAGGCGGCGGCACAGCCTATCTGCCGCAACAGCAGCCAGCGTCGCCACCGCTGTTGCGGCCAGCGTCGTGCCGACAATAGCCGCCGGATCTGCCGATCCATAGTTCAGCCGGATGGCAATCAGCGTCGCCGGGATCAGGGTAATGCTGGCCGTGTTCAATGCGAGCAGGGTACACATCGCCGGAGTCGCGGTCTCCTTGTCCGGATTCAGGGTCTGCAGTTCCTGCATCGCTTTGATACCCATAGGCGTGGCCGCATTCCCTAGACCGAGCAGATTGGCGCTCATGTTGGAAAGAATGTAGCCGATGGCAGGATGGCCCTTAGGTACATCGGGAAACAGAAAAGAAACAAGCGGCCCAAGCACTCTGGCAATTTTTTTTAGCAGGCCTGCATCTTCTGCAACCCGCATGATCCCCATCCAGAACACCAGGACACTGATTAGGCCAAAGCTGACGGTGACCCCATTTTTTGCTCCGTCAAATACAGCGGCTGTGAATGCGTCCATACGGCCGTTCACAGCCGCGAATACAAAGCCGATGAGGATCATACCCAGCCAGATCCCATTAATCATGTGATTCCCTCCCCATTCTGTACTGCCTTCAGGTCATTTTCTTGCGTCACCCATTTGAAGAAGCGCCCGCAGTGCGCTTCCGAATGCCTGCAACCAGTTGTTCACCGGATAGGCAGCTGCTCCTGCCGATTTGTATTTTTTCTCATAAGCTGATTGCTCTGGCGGCAGCTGATCCGCCGGATAGACTGGAACACGGCCTATCTCCTTCCCGCCGAGTTGCAGCACCAGGATTCCTTTGAGGCCAAAGTTTGCGCTGACGCGTGTCCCTTGCTGATCAGCTGCCTTTGTCTCTGGATGAAGTACAAGCTTGGTTACAAGCCGCGCTTCCTCACCCTGACCGAGCGGATACGAAAATGTCCGGCCTGTCACAAAACCATAGCCGCTAATTCCTTCACCACGTTCGACAAGTCTCTTGAGCGGATAGTGATTGAACCCGAAATCCAGCAGCGCCGCATGATCATTCCAGTCATCCCCGTCATTCAGCGTGACGGCGACAAGCTGCTGGCCCCCGCGGGTAGCGGAGCTGACGAGACAGCGCAGCGCTTTTTTGGTATATCCTGTTTTCACTCCGTCTGCCCCCTCATACAAGCGCAGCATTTTATTTTTGTTAAGCCATTTGTAGTCCCATTTCTCATATGGATTGTCAGCCGTTTTCTCCCGGGTTTTGACAATCTTCTTGAATACTGGATTATGCATGGCGTAGGCTGTGAGCACAGCCAGATCATTGGCGCTCGAATAGTGCCCTTCTGCGTCCAGCCCATGCGGATTGGCAAAATGGGTATTTTGAAGCCCCAGCTCCTCCGCCTTAGCATTCATCAGATAGACAAAGCCCTCTTCTGTTCCTCCAACATGCTCCGCAATAGCCGTTGCCGCATCATTTCCTGAGCGCAGCATCAGCCCGTACAGCATATCCTCCAGGGTCATTTCTTCTCCTTGTTTCAAATACAGGGACGAGCCTTCTTTGGCAAAGGCATTTTTGCCGACCTTGACCTTGGAATGCAAATCTCCGTTCTCTATAGCCACAAGCGCAGTCATGATCTTGGTCAGGCTGGCAATCAGCATAGGCTCGTCCCCACGGCTGCTGTACAGAATCCTGCCGGATTCCACATCAATCAGCGCTGCAGCCCTGGCATGGGTGGAGATGGAGCTATTCTCGGCCTTGACGACAGGCTGTGAAGCTGTGCCCAGCAGCAGAGCACATAATATAAGGATCAGCGGCAATTTAAAATTTGGTGTATTCATGTTCATCCTCCGGCTTCTTATCAGTTCGCTTGTGTTGTACAAGTGTATGCGGGTCCATGGACAGGTATGTCCTTCTTTATCACAAGCTGAAACGGATACCTTCCTTATTAAGGACGGTATCCGTTTCAGTGAGAAATAGAAGGATAATTTATAGCGTGAAACATAGAGATTCGTATATTTTCACAAAAAGGGACACCGCCGTTTAAGCGATATCCCCCACGACTGCTATTCCATTTTGAAGCAAACCTAAACAGCTAGTGCGTGGACGAATCCGAAGTGACCGTCTCGTGCTTGATCACTTCTTTTTTGACCACAGGGGTTGGTACCACTTCTGCACCTACAGGAGTACCATTTTGCGAGCCATTCTGGAACATAGTTTGAATTTTGTCAATAAGCCCGGGGGTAGCGTCGATAATTTTCTCAAACAAATGGGTTTGATTATCCAGTGGCACAATGTGCACACCTTCCTTACCCACTACGAGAAAAGCGATCGGACGAATGGATACCCCGCCGCCGCTACCGCCGCCGAACGGAAGCATTTTAACGCCGGACCCCGTGCCATTAACACTTGGTGCATCATCTTCCACGCGGAAATCACTGCCGCCTGCGGCAAAGCCGAAGGCTACTTTACTGATAGGCAGGATCACGCTGCCATCAGGGGTTTCTACCGGATCGCCAACAATCGTATTGACATCCACCATGCCTTTAATATTTTCCATTGCGGTCTGCATGAGACCTTGAATCGGGTGATCTGACATCTAAGTACTCCTCCTCTGCGGTCTGAAAAGATAAGGGAAATGCCTACTCTTGTTACAGTTTGCTCATATATCGCGCATGATATGTACAACGGGTAATAATAAAAATACAGCGGCTATAATAAAGCTTTTGGTGATCTTCCCAGATCTAGCCTTCGCCAATTCGCCTCACATAAAAACCGCCGGGGAGGCCAAAATGATGCCTAAGCAGAAAAATCTGTATGTGGAGGCTGAGATATGATTTTCGCAAAGATCTGGCAGGCGGATATGGAAGGCAGCGGCGTGATTCCTTTGGTCAAGGGCTTAAGCGACGGGCAAAAGGATTTACACAAAGGATATGTGGTCGTAGATATGAATCCCCTGCCCGGGCAGAATGCTGGAGAGGGAGACGACAGGAATGAAATCACTGTCTTCAAGGAGGTCGTCATTCCAGACGGCAAACGGCTGTCCTACGATCTGTTCATGCAGCTTCATAATTATTATGATCAGCGCTTCAACCGGAGTGATCCGGCCTCACCTAAAAAAATCGGGGAAATCAATGAGTTTCTGGAATACGCTGCCGTTACGGCCCCTATGCGCCTTGCCCGCAAGTATGCTGAGGATTACCATCATATCCGGGCAGGCTGTTCCAAGGAAGAATGGATAGATACGATCCGCTCGATCTGGTTCAGCACAAGTAAAGGGGACAGCCCCTCCTATTTTGAGCAAGTATTTATCGGAGAACCGGGTGGTAACCGCCGGACATTGGGCGAACATCATTTTTGGTACCATTATTGTGTCAATGGTCCTGATGAGTCTGTACGGAATGAGAACTCTACTCTCCTTATTAAGCATATTGATGTTGGCCGGACCGAAAAAAGTAATCTGGCAGAAGTCATTACGTTAACCTATACTTTTGAAGAAATGATGAGTAACGGCAGCAAAAAGAAACAGGTCAGGGATCTTGGGGGATTATTTGTAGGCACCAGTGCAGAAGGCCTGATGGCCCTGGGGACAGTGGCCTATCTGGATGGCCGAGCGCAAATCCCCATGGAGCTTAACGGAGAAGCTTTTGACTTAATGATGTACAGAACGGAAGATACTGCTAAAAATCCGCAGAGCTTCTCCCCCAGGTTCAAAACCCCGGTGCATGTATAAGTCGCTAAAAGACAATAAAAAAAGGCAGGACGCGGTATATACTGCGTCTCTGCCTTTTTAGCTTTCACTATTCTTCCTCACGGGGACTTGGGGACTTGCGGATTAACAGCTCCTTCCAGCGCCGCAGTCCGCCTTCCACTTTAGAAATTCGCCGCAGGAGCACAAGCCCTGCAAATAAAGTGAAGCCCATAGACAGCTTCCCTACGATTACTGCTTCTGTGGAAAAGCACAAGTCATCCCGGAAAACCGGCGCAACAAACAGCTTCGGGGCTTTTTTCAACCGGACCAGACTGGATATCCAACCTGCAAGCGTCCACTTCATCCCCCAGAGTGCTCCCACTGCCGTTGCAGTACCTGCCGCATCACCTAGCGAGAAATCAGTGGACCAGTCAAACTTCGTGATCTGGAGATGGGACAGCGTACTTGCCAGCCATTTTTTCAGACCATATGTCGCCTTCAGTGCTTTGCGGATATTCCGCAGCCATACGGTAACCAGTTCCTTGTCGATTTGCTCATCTTCATCTTTGTCTGTGCGGACCGGTGCGATACCACTTTCCTCCAGCTTCACTTTGATACCCTTTTCCATTCCCTGAAACACTAGCGCAGGCAATTCATAATGAAATTTGACCAAACCAAAGACGGCTTTGATATCCAGCTCTATCCGGTCATCTGTCCCCAGCCTGCACAGCCGGAAATGAAAATGTATGTATGAAGTCAGTATCACCAGCAGCAGTACAATCACCAGCAGCAGCAGCGCCAGGGGTATTGCCAGCCATAACGTCACGAGAGTAACCTCCATGCAACCCTATAATTAGGAGCCTTTGGTTTAGTATGGCTATTCACCTGGAAAACATTCTGTATTCATGCAAAAAAGCCCTATAACCTCCATCATGCTGTCATCCTGCATCATAACGGGGGATATTGGGCTATGGTAATTCATATACAATTACGTTGCTTTATGCCTGCTCTGTATCCTCAAAATTCATCTGGCTGTCCAGCTTGCTGAACAGGAGCTGTGTCTCCTCTTCCAGATCATCGGAGGAACCATCGAAACTTGAAGGCTCCGGCAGCTCCTTCAGGTCCGCCAGCCCAAAGCTTTCGAGGAACGATTTGGTTGTTCCATAGAGGATGGGACGTCCTACTGCTTCTGCACGTCCCACCTCATGGATCAAATCCTTGTTGTTCAGCGTATGAATGGCCCGCTCCGACTTCACACCACGGATCTCTTCAATCTCTATCCGGGTAATCGGCTGGCGGTAGGCGACGATAGCCAGCGTCTCAAGCGCTGCCTGCGACAGCGATGAACGTGAGGGCGAATAGGCGAGCCGCTCAAAATATGGCGCATGGTCCGGCAGGGTTGCAAGCCGGTAGTTTCCGGCAATCTGAACCACCTGCAGACCACGTTCCTGTGAGACATAATCTTCTTTCAGTTCCTCCAGCGCTTTGCCGGCAATATCCGGCCGCTGCTCGGTGATCTCAGCGATCTGACGGACGGACAGCCCCTCATCGCCGGATAAGAACAGCAGGCCTTCAATAATCGATTTCAGCGTTTTGTATTCCACTAAGTGCTTCTCCTCCTCTCCACTCCATGATGATGTCATCAAATAATTTCTCCTGATAGCATAAAATCGCCTTCATCTTCATCAGCTCCAGGATTGCGAGAAAGGTAACCACGATTTCATGCCTTGCCATCTCATCATCCAGCAGGGCAGAGAAACGCATTCTGCCGCCTGTTCCTTTGCGCTGGAGAGCTTCCGACACATCCCGTATTCTGTCCTTCACCGAAATTTCGTCCCGTGTGATACGCTGATAAGAGGATCTTCTGGCGGCCTTGCTAAGCGCTTTACGAAATGCGGCGATCAGATCGGCGGTATGCAGTCCTTTGAGCGTATTGTCGATTTGGGCCGGCACAAAAGGACCCAGATCCTCCGGCTCCTTGGTAAAAATCAGGCTTCGTTCACTCTCCATATCCAGCAGCTGCACGGCAATGCTCTTGAACTTGCGGTATTCGATCAGCCGCTGAACAAGCTCAGCCCGCGGGTCGTAGCCGTCATCCTCGTAATATTCGAAATCCTCGATTTCGATCACCGGCGGCTTCGGCAGCAGCAATTTGCTCTTGATCGACAAGAGTGTTGCTGCCATTACTAAGAATTCGCTGGTAATATCCAGTTCAAGCTCCTGCATGCTCCGCAGGTATTCCATGTACTGCTCGGTGATCTCGCTGACCGGAATGTCCTGGATGTCGATTTCCGCCTTGTCAATTAAATGCAAGAGCAGATCGAGCGGACCTTCGAACGTCTCCAGCTTATACAGTACAGTCACGCGGTTTCCTCCCGCCAAAAAAAGTAAAGTGCAGCGCCGCCCGGGCGCTACACAAGTAGAAAGTTCTTATAGTTCATGCTTTCTTCTTATACATATAAATAAGCACGATTTCAGCCGATTCGTCAAGAGGCTCCCTTACTCAAGTAGAAACGGCTTCACCGTCCTTATAAGGAAGCCTATGCTTCCGAAGCAGCGAAAAAGTATCGCTTTCAGGTGCCATTTCAGCGGGAATTAGAGGGATAATTTATTGCACAAAGCAAATAAATTTATATTTTAAAGAGTTTGTTCAGGTTCGCCATTTCAATAGCAGCGGTCGCAGCGTCCCAGCCTTTATTACCGGCTTTGGTTCCGGAGCGCTCAATGGCCTGCTCGATATTCTCGGTTGTAACT
Organism: Paenibacillus sp. 22594; assembly: GCF_052044425.1. Lineage (NCBI taxonomy): Bacteria > Bacillati > Bacillota > Bacilli > Caryophanales > Paenibacillaceae > Paenibacillus > Paenibacillus sp. 22594. Next base: position 668,864 of record NZ_JBQENA010000002.1, on the reverse strand, counting down.
ACACCGAAAATAGTCGGAATGCCGGTCTTGAGATTGATTGCCGCTACACCCTTAGCAACCTCGTTGCACACATAATCATAATGTGTCGTAGATCCGCGGATGACGGTGCCAAGCGTAATTACCGCATCATATTTGCCGCTTTCGGCCATTTTTTGGGCAATCAAAGGAATTTCGAACACTCCCGGAACCCAGGCTACATCCACTTCATCATCATCTACACCATGACGCTTGAAAGCATCGAGTGCACCGGACAGCAGCTTGCTTGTAATGAACTCGTTAAAACGCCCTACAACTACCCCGTATTTCAGTCCCTCGGATACTAAATGTCCTTCTAAATAATTCGGCATTGTATTCATCTACCCTTCATTAGTAAGTGTTATGGATGTTACAGCTTGGAATCCTCATTTTGCTCAATGTTGTCAAAAGTCAGCAGGTGGCCCAGCTTGGCCTGCTTGGTATGGAGATAATTCGTGTTGTCCTTGTTCTCCGGCATTTGAATCGGCACACGTTCCACAACCTCAAGACCGTAACCTTCCAGTCCCTTGATCTTACGCGGATTGTTGGTAAGCAGCCTGATCTGGCTCACTCCCAGATCCTTCAGGATCTGTGCTCCAATTCCGTAATCACGCAGATCGGCAGGAAAGCCCAGCTTGAGGTTGGCGTCTACAGTGTCCAGACCTTCCTCTTGAAGCTTGTAGGCGCGGAGCTTGTTGATCAGACCAATACCCCGGCCCTCCTGGCGCATGTAGAGCAGAACACCGCGGCCTGCCTCTTCAATCTGACGCAGCGCTGCTTCGAACTGCGGACCACAGTCGCAGCGGTGGGAATGGAACACGTCGCCGGTTAAGCATTCAGAGTGCACACGCACCAGCACCGGCTCCTCACCGGAAATATCACCTTTGACTAACGCGACATGCTCTTTGTCATCGACTTCATTCGTGTAGGCGATCGTCTGGAAAACGCCGAAGTCGGTCGGCAGATTAACCGACACCTCACGGTTGACCAGGTGCTCCTTCTCATTGCGGTAATGAATAAGGTCCTTAATGCTGATCAGCTTGAGATCATGCTTGCGTGCAATCTCCACCAGATCCGGCAGACGGGCCATCGTCCCGTCTTCCTTAACGACTTCACAGATCACGCTGGCTGGATAGGCGCCGCACATGCGGGCCAGATCCACAGCAGCTTCCGTATGGCCGGACCGGCGCAGGACGCCGCCCTTCTTCGCAATCAGCGGGAACATATGGCCCGGTCTGCGAAAATCGGAAGGCTTCGCATTCGGGTCCATCAGGGCCTGAATGGTTTTTGATCTTTCTGCGGCAGAGATGCCTGTGGTCGTATCCTTGTGATCGACGGAGACGGTAAAGGCAGTGCCATGGTTGTCGGTGTTATTCGCCACCATAGGCTGGAGATCCAGCTCCTCCGCCCGCTCTGCCGTAATCGGCACGCAGACCAGTCCGCGGCCCTCGGTAATCATGAAGTTGATCACTTCCGGTGTAGAGCGTTCGGCTAGTGCGATAAAGTCTCCTTCATTCTCACGGTCTTCATCATCCACCACGATGATGACCTTGCCTCGCATCAGATCATAAATCGCGTCCTCAATCGGGTCCAGAACACTGTCGTTCTTTGCTTGCTGGCTCATCTTTCTGTCCTCCTGACAGCTATACGGTTACCCATGCGGGTTCGTCGTAAGCCTGATCATAATTTATACAAACCCGTTCGCCGCGAGAAAATCGTGGCTGATCCGGGAGCTGTTCTCTTCTTCTGCATTCCCTGAACGTGAACCATAATTCAACAGGTGGTCCACATATTTGCCGAGCACATCGCATTCGATATTGACCCGGTCCCCGTTTCGCTTATGAGCCAGGACCGTTTCACCGAGCGTATGGGGAATGATTGAAACTGTAAACGTAGAGGCCGAAGTGTCTACCACGGTCAAGCTGATGCCATCGATCGTAATGGAACCTTTGGGAATGATGAATTTGAAAAGCGTTTTACGCTCCGGCGCTATTTCGAAAACCACCGCATTCTGATCCCGTTTGACCGAACGAATCTCACCGGTTCCATCCACATGTCCTTGAACAATATGTCCTCCGAATCGGCCACCAGCAGCCATGGCACGCTCCAGGTTCATCTTGCTTCCGCTGCGCAGCTCCTTGAGTGTGCTGTTGCGGTAAGTCTGGGGCATAACATCTACGGTAAAAGAATGATCTCCGAGCGATGTCGCCGTCAGGCAAACACCATTGACGGACACACTGTCGCCGATCTTCAAATCATTCATAATGAGGGAAGCGCCGATATTCAGCACCATCATTTCGCCGCCGCTGGTAACCCCGCGCAGGACACCGACCTCCTCAATCAAGCCTGTGAACATGTGATCCCCTCCTGAAATTTGCTTTAACGGATAGGCGTCCCGCTGATACACACATTATCCCCGAGCACTTCGACTTCCAATCCTTCGAGTGTGATCGCGCTCTTCATTAGCTCTACACCGGGAAAATCGAAGGTTCCAGGTGCAGCCGCGCCACCACCGACAATCTTCGGAGCGAAGAATAGAATCACGCGGTCCACCAGCCCGCTCTCCAGCATGGCGCCATTGAGTGTTCCACCACCCTCCAGCAGGATCGATCCTATCTCTAGTTCACCTAACGCACGCATCGCCGCCTTTAGATCCACGCGCGGTCCGGTGCCGCTGACAACGATCTGTACACCAGCGTCCAGCAGTGCCGCCCGCTTTACCGGATCAGCGGATTCTGTAGTAACGACAATAGTAGGTGCCTCGCCATCACTAACGACAGCGGAATCAAGCGGAATCCTCAGCAAAGAGTCAATCACGATGCGAACCGGATTCAGTCCAGGTACATCCATTCTGGTCGTTAAGGACGGATTATCAGCAAGCACTGTATTGACACCGACCATGATTCCTTGGTGACGGTGCCGCAGCGTATGTACGATCTCCCGTGCCTGGCCATTGGATATCCATTTGCTGTCCCCTGTCCGGGTCGCCAACTTTCCATCAAGAGTGCTGGCGCTCTTTAGGGTGACAAAAGGCTGCTTTGTCAAAATATACTTGATAAATTTCTCATTCAGACGTTGTGCACGGCTGCTAAGCAGGCCCACTTCAACCTCAATCCCCTGTCCGCGAAGCATCGCAATGCCTCGTCCAGCAACTTGAGGATTAGGGTCCTCACAAGCCACAACCACACGGGCTACGCCTTCATCGATCAGCCTTTGGCTGCAAGGCGGGGTCTTGCCGTAGTGGCTGCAGGGCTCAAGGGTTACATAGGCTGTACTGCCTTGCGCCTTCCCTGCTGCCATATTCAGCGCATGTACTTCAGCGTGGCCTGTTCCGCGCTGCAGATGGGTGCCCAGACCGATCATGGCACCGTCTTTCACAACAACGCAGCCGACGACCGGATTAATCCCCGTCTGCCCTTGCGCTCTTTCCGCCATATCCAGGGCCAGTGACATATAAAATTCATCGTTCATTGTATCCATGTCATGCCTCCGATCCTAGCTGTATCTTTCCTGATTCCGATCAAAACAGAAAACCCGCCTCAATCTCCAGGTGGAGTTCAAGACGGGTTATACGAGAGTTTACTGGCAGTACTAAATAAAACTGTGCGTTTCACAGTCAAAAAATCCAAATGTGAAAGTTCGCACATAATATTAGGTAACACTGCAGCACGCCTGTCTATAGATAAGCACAGCACGTCAGTCAATCTCTCCTTCTTCCATCCAGACTATACTGTCGGTCCCGGAATTGCACCGGGTCCACCGTCCGTATGAGACATACGAAGCGGGTAGCGGACTTAGCAGCGCCATCGGCATTTTCAGCCAACCGCAGAAGCATCACCGCCGGTAGGGAATTACACCCTGCCCTGAAGGATTGATCATATTTAATTAGTTTCAAGTTTTGCCTACAACAAAATTATCACTTTGACACAGGAAATGCAAGTGCGTTTATGAAATTAACTTTATTTATGTAACTTAATTATCTTTTTGAAACCGAGTATCTGCACGCAATAAATCACGGATCTCGATCAGCAATGCTGCTTCAGGAGAGGGCGCTGGCGGCTCGACGACCTCAACTTTTACCGTTTCCTTGCGCTTAAAGCGGCTAGCCAGCTTGACCACCATGAAGATGGAGAAGGCAATGATAAAGAAATCAACCACTGACTGCAGGAACACACCATAAGTCACAACCGCCTTTCCATGAGCGAAATGAAGACCGCTTAAATTAATGCCACCGGTTATCATACCTATCAGCGGCATAATAATATCGGCAACCAGCGAGGATACAATTTTCCCAAAGGCTGCACCAATCACCACCGCTACTGCCAGATCAAGCACGTTGCCCTTCAGGGCAAACTTTTTAAATTCCGACCACATTTGAATTCCTCCAATGTTTTGAATTTGAAGTTATTATATCATCACTAAAACCTTTTTAAGTAAGTATTTAGCTTATCTTGTGCAGAAACCTAAGGATGCAGCTCCCGGTAAGTGGCTTCAATGAATCGGCTGTAAACCGAAGGCGGATACTGCTGTACCCGTTCATAAGCGATCTGTGCCTGCTGACGCGCTTCCTCCATCTTCCCCTGTCTGGCGTAGATCTTGGCTTTGTAGGCATAGGAAGTGAAAACACCGGCACGGTCCAGCGGATGGTGGGCATCGTCAGGCAGGGTAACTTTTGACAGAGACGCCAGCGCTTCTTCATCCCGGCCCAAATAATACAGGGCAATTCCCATCTGAAGGCAGCGGCTGGATTCATACCTGCTCCCTTCGGCTTGATGCTGCTGTCCAAGCATTAAGGCCTCTTCATACCGCTGCTCCACATTAGCCAGTCTAATTTCAGCCAGATGGACAAGCTGCACAGACTGCTCATCTTCCGTAAACTCCACAAACAGCCTTGCCTTGTCCAGATATTGCTTAGCCTCTTCCAGATTCCCGGACATCAGAGCAAGATTCGATAGCACACGGTACAGATGGTCCGCTAAATAATACACGCCCTCTTCCCGTGAGAGCGCTATTGCTGCGAGTGCGGCTGTCCTGCTCCCGTCATAATCCCCCAACGCTGATAAGGTAACGCTATGTGCATAATAGAGGTCTATTTCGAATAAAAAGTCGTTGCCCACCTTTTTGCTCACATAGTCTTCTCTGACGCGGAGAATCAATTCGAGGCTTTCAGCATACCGGCTCTGCGTGAACAACAGGGCATAGGCTAAATACTGAACTTTGGCACTTTCCACATATAAATTAAACCGTTCGTAGATGGCCGCAGCCCGCCGGATCGCCTCTTCGCCGCCTTCTGTTCCTGTATAATAGCAAGCGTTCACATAAAACCCCATAAGCCGTGCGGCATCGACGGTCATAGGAAGATTCCCGTCCATCAGAGGCTTAACGGCGGAAATAATCGACTGGTACTTTTTTTGTTTGAACTGCGTTTCAATATCTCGAACCAGACGGGCCAGGTCTGCGCTCTGCTCCTCTTCCAGAAAGTAGCCCGCATCCACCCCAAGCCGTGCAGCCAAAATTTGCAGACTGCGCATGGAGGGCAGTGCACGGCCGTTTTCAATTTGGCTGAGCATGCTTTTGGTCAGATCATCTCCGGCCAGTTCGCTCTGAGTGAGGCGTTTGGTTGTGCGTAAATGTTTAATTTTATCTCCAATCGTCTGTTTGCTTGTCATGTGCCGTGCCATCCTTCTATCCATCTATTTTCTTCAGTATAGCGTAACAGATCGCTGAGAAAAAGTTATGTTAAATTACACTAAACTTTTTATTGCATTTTCGCCATGAGACTCATACAATAAGTTTAATTTAATTTAACTTTATGTAAGGGGTGTTTCTCATGATTGTAAATAGCGCCATTTCCAAGGTTCCCAGCATCCGAAACATGTTCCTGTTCTTCTCCGGCAAATTGGCCTCTGTCCTAGGCTCCGGGATGTACACTTTTGTAGTGGGATTATACATTCTAAATCTCACAGGCTCCGGGGGCACCTTTGCTGTAACGATGGTATGCGGGCTGCTGCCCCGGATTCTGCTTGCTCCTTTCGCCGGAGTGTTGGCCGACCGGGTAAACCGCCGTAAGCTGCTGATTTGCTCTGACCTTGCCGCCGTCCTGACCCTGTTGCTCACCTATCTGACGGTATCTCTTTCAGGTGTCTCCTTATTATCTATTTATGCATCTTTGATTCTGCTGTCCATATGCTCTACCTTCTATGGAATCTCCGTCTCCTCATCCCTGCTTCAGCTTGTGGATCACAACCATATCCAGCGCGCCGGCTCGCTTAATCAAATCGCGGGTTCACTCGGTAACCTGCTCGCTCCAGTACTAGGCGGCATGCTCTATACCATTGTCCCCCTCAAGCTGTTCATGCTGCTGAATGCTGTAGGTTTCACCATTTCCACTCTCATGAGTTGCGGCCTGCGGTTTAAGCCCTCGATAGACATGGCAAGCCCCAGTATACCGCCTCATCCGGTTCCATCAGGTCAATCTAAGGGGAAGCCATTCAAAGTCCTGGCGGAGTTACGGGAAAGTCTTGCCGGAGGCATCTCGCATGTTCTTAGTAAGCCTGTTATCCGTGCGGTCATTATTATTGTTTTCTGGGTCAATTTTTTCGTAGTATCGCTCAATGTTGTTCTACCCTTTGTTACCGTGCGGACCCTTTCCCTCTCTTCCGGCCAATACGGCACAATTAATGCTATGCTGGCGGCAGGCATGCTGGCTATGTCCCTGCTCTTGACCATCCGCCGGCAAAACAGCAATCCCTCAGGCTCCTTGATCCGGGGCCTGTCCGTGCTCGGCCTCCTGCTTCTCGCGATGGCGCTTCCGCTGATATTGCCCTTCAGCAGCACCTTCGCTTATATTTTCCTTCTTGTCCTGATGTTTCTGGTCGGCATCACTGTAATGAATATCAATATTCCGGTTCAGGTCTATTTGCAGCAGACAGTGGAAGAGGAATATCGCGGCAGAGTGTTTGCTGTTGTCGAGACTGCCTCAGGGGCAATTGCACCCGTAGGGATGCTTCTCTTCGGGGTACTCCTGGACCTCATTCCGGCTGCTTTCCTACTGATGGCCTCCGGAATTTCGATTATAGTTGTCACATTACTGGGACGCAAAGGACTTATCAACAGCCATGAGCAGGAGGCTGTGCAGAACCGAGAAGCCGAAGCACGGATTCATGCATGAGGGAGCTTCACCTGCTAAGACCGCCGGATAGCTTAGTAGAAAGCTTCATATCAGCAAGAACCGGATGGAATCTTTACGGAATAAAATTTGCGATTGGTTATATTAAAAATGCACGCGGCAATCACTCTGCCGCGTGCATTAATAACGATATGAGGGTGAAGCTTACTGTTTGCGTCTTCTGAATACCATGCTGAGGATAAAGCCTACAAGGATCAGACCCAGACCTGCCATATAAATAGGCAAAGGACTTCTCTCGCCGGTCTGCGGCAGTTTGCCGCCTGACGCTTCGGCAACAGTTCCTTTCGGAACATCGTCGTCGTCGACCTCCACTCCGCCAAGCGGAATGTCATCATCAATCGATGTTACAGCCGTCGGTGATGCCGAAGGTGAAGAAGAAGGCGATAATGACTGTGTAGCTCCTGGAGTAACTACAGCACCTGCCGGGATCTGCGGATCTTCAATGATGACACCCGGCACCTGAGTCACTACAGGTGTTGGTACAGGCTCTCCCGGAATAAAGCTTGGCGTTGGTACTATTGTTGGAACTGCCGTCGGTGGCGGTGTCGGCGACACGGCCGGTGAATCTGTCGGCGTTGTGGACGCGGATGGAGCCGGTGACGGCGACTCGCCAGGTACTGTAGATGGTGTTGGCGTTGGCACCGTTGATGGGGTTGGCGTCGGCGTAGCCGTTGCCAGCTTCGTATTAAGCACAGTCAGATTGATATTGGCTGAAGAGCCAATGGTGACCGGATACTCACGAGTATCCAGCGTATATCCTGAAGGAGCTGCCGTTTCAATCAATACATAGCTTCCCAGCCAGATATTGTTGAATACCGCACGACCCTCTACGTCTGTGGTCCGGGTATTAACAAGCAGTCGTTCTGAGCCGTTCAGACGATATAAATCGAAAGTTGCCCCGGCAAGTTTAAGTCCGCTGTCTGCTGCGTCCAGTTTTTGAACAGTCAGTGTTCCACGTACACCGCTGCCGGTTCCCGAACCGCTGGAGACACCCACAATAATCTCTTTGGTAGTGTCCTGGGTGACCAGCTTCACATTATTACCACTGAGGTTAACAGTATTGATCAGTTTATCACCGGTATTCGCAACGATCAGCGATTGATAATCCACAATATATGCGGAATGAATATCATGGAGGAAGCTGAGGATGAATTTCTGCTTGCCGTCAGCATCTGCGCTGATGTTCAAGGTATAATCCGTGTCCTTTACAAGCTCCGGAGAGCTCTTGCTAACCTCCCCTTTCACTCCTACTGTAGTAGGATAGAGGTGGAAGGAATCGGGAAGCAGGATCTGGTTGGAGCTTGGGATATCTGTCAAAACCGCATTCTTCACAGTGGATTGTGAGCGGTTGACAACAATTGTCCAATTCAGCTTATCACCATTCTGCAGGCCATCCTTGAAGACATATTCCCCTCCATAAGGAATGTTTACAGAAGCGGTTAAATCCTTGGATACTTTTTGGGTGCCATCCAAGAGCTTCGCTGTATTAGTCACCTTGGAATCAATCAGCTGACCTTCCAGAAATGTATTGAACACAACATAATAAGGTGTATTTATGGCATTTAAAAATTTGATCTTTAGTTCGTTGCTGGCATCGACAGAATAAATATATGCATTCTTAGGAATCTCTGATCCCTGGGATGGTTCACCATTGGCATTGATATTCATGTTATAGACCCTGAGCGAGCCATCCCCCATGGTCTGTCCGGAGGTCAGGATATCGGTTATATTCGGGTTGGCAATCGCCTTGCTGTTGTAATTGATTCCAATTTTCCAGGTAAACATTTTATTACTTGCATTATAGGCTCCGGTTTTGAAACCGTTATTCTTCACCTCGGCACGGGGAATGAATAATCCCTGGGCTTCCGTCCATAGCGGCGGGCCTTCAATGTCCTGCCAATCCACCCGGGCGTTGTTCACAAAATTATCGGTGTTGCCATAAAGCCAATCATTGTTGAATTCTGTGCGGTAGGTGATGGTATGGGTTACTGAGAGAGGCTTCGTAAACTTGAGCTTGAACCCGGATTTGGGCTCACCCGGTTTATTCAGTTCCCACTGGTAATCGGACTCACTCAGGACTGTGCCGCTTGCATTCCTTACGACCAGAGTTCCCGGAATGAACTTCTGTCCTCCCTGCGGAAAAGTATCCGTCACCACTACGTTGCTCATGGGAAAGTTGTCACCGTTCACGGTGATTTTCCACTCGGTAGTATGATTCGTGTAATCTACACCTGACAGAGTTTTATAGATGATGGCCGGACGGATCTTCTGTGTCGCGTCCACACTGTAGGTGCTGTCCGAGACATTATTGGTAATGGTGGTGTCCTTCAATATACGACTTAAGGACTTGGTTTTGTATTCAATACGGTAAGCTGAAGAGATATCGTTCAGGAACTCCAGCTTGAAACCGTTTTTCTCAATATCGATTAAGCCAGTTACTTTATAATCCACGTTCGGCAGAAGAGGAGTTCCCTTGATCGCCGTACCTGCAGAATTCAGTGTCACCGGATAGACCACTAGCGAATCCGAAACCAGTCTTTGCGTATAGTTAAAGTAGTCCTTCAGTACCGCGCTGCCTTGCGGGATCGCCTTATTGTTATAGTTGTACTCGATCGCCCAGGTAATGATCTGCTTACCCCATTCATAGTTCGTTGCCACCTTATTCAGGCTTCCGCCACGCTCAATGGTTACGGTAGCAGATGAACTTACCGGATCACGTCCTGCCCCTGTAAAAGTGGCCGTATTCGTGAAGCTGCTCAGCGAATCACTGACTACCGCCGTCGAATAGGCAATACGGTAAGCGCCGCTAATTACAGGATCCGTGAAGCGAACTGTCAGTAGTCCGCCCGTGACTTCAGCCGAATATTTGCTGGTGTCAACCAATGCACCTACAGTGACTGTGCCATCCAGTTGAATGCCCAGTTGATATACGGCCAGCGAAACGGTGCTGTCCATAGATAAACCTTCAGGAATCGGGTCCGTAATCACAGCACCCGTTACCGGCTCCAGCTTCTTGTTGACATCTACGGTCCAATCAATATGATCCGCGTTGAAGCCGCCCGATACGCCTTTCTTCTCAATCGTTGAACCCACGGATGGCTTGAAATTCACCGTAACCGTCTGGGAGCCGCCGTTGACAGGGAACACGATTTCCTGGGTTGTACTGCCCGAAATGACCTGTTTGTCAAATTGAGTCTGGATTCTTAAAGTCCCCTGAACATTGTCATGAGTCTCGATGTAGCTGTTGAAGCTCATGAGCACCTGATGGGTAGACTGGCTGACCGTGAAGGTGCCTACCTCCCCGTCATCCGAAATCAGCGATCCGTTAATGTCGTTGAAAAGCTGGAATTGTGCGGGAATCTGAAACGCAAACGTATCTCCAGCAACGTATCCGTGTCCATTAGGAAGAGACCACGTATAGTCCAGTTTGACTTTCGAACCCACCTCATACACATTATCTGTCACCGTCTGTCCATCTGGCCCGTACACAGACATCGACACACTGGTAATAATGTCCCGGTCATTCTCAATTCCCGCAGCCGTAGCCTGCGTAGTAAACCCTATGCCGTATGCATATTGCACTAACAGCATGAGGATGACCAAGGCTACACTAATTCTTTTTTTCACCATACTCAAAAGCCCCCGTTCCCCATTGATTTTTAACTTCGCAAATCCTCTTGCCGTTCCGCTGCCCAAGATTACCGCAGAACTGCCCAGGTATAGACCTACTCCGCTTGGAAGCCAGCTATGTATTCCGGAATATCCTGCGCCATCTTATGTGAATTCTCTCTATGTTATTCTTCTCTGGCCAGAGTCTGCGATATATACTTATATCACCGTAGTATAGATCATTAGAATCAGAAATTGTTAAAATTCCGTATTTTTATTTTTTGTTAAAAATCCATGTCACCCAAGGGGGAATCCCCTGAACCGTCAAGCTTTTTTTGACCGCCAGTGTGCTAACGATTTCATAATATTCTCAGCTTCGCATATAGATTCCCCTGACTTTAGTCGCATGTTTCTGCGCGGCATCTACGGACTTGCCGGAAAATCCGTTTCGAACCCGGGATTATTGGGAGTCCATCCGACAGTGCTTATAGCTGTGTTGATATTATCGGGGAGCGTATTCCAGCTAGGGTACATCACTCAGGAGGTGTGGAAGAGGGGGATTTATCTGCATGCGGAACAGGCATACTCCGCTTATCTGGCGGGTTATGCCTGTTTCAGAAAAATAGATGATTTGTTCATCCAAATTCGTTATCCGGTTTATTTAAACTCTGGAAGCCAGTCCCCATGCGCTGCTATCAAATCATCGCACATGGATACAATATCATCCAATGACAGCTCGGCAGACGTATGCGGGTCCAGCATCGCTGCGTGATAAATATGTTCTTTTTTGCCGGTTATTGCCGCTTCAATGGTCAGCAGCTGCGTATTTATATTCGTTCGGTTCAGCGCAGCACATTGCGGCGGCAGATCGCCCACATAGGTAGGAGTCACTCCGCTGGCATCGACAAGACAAGGCACTTCTACGCAAGCTTCACGCGGCAGATTAGGGATTAGTCCGGTGTTCAATACATTACCCCCGATTTTGAAAGGCACATTGGTTTCAATGGCTTCCAGAATATACGAAGCATACTCCTGGGAGCGTTCATGATGAAGCGATGTATTATTGACCAGTTCCGCACGCATCTGCTTCCACTCGCCAATCTGCTCCACACAGCGGCGCGGATATTCGTCCAGCGGAATTTGAAATCGTTCAATCAGCTCAGGATAGCCTCTTTTGATGAAATAAGGATGATATTCCGCATTATGCTCTGAAGATTCTGTAATGTAATATCCGAATTTCAGCATCATTTCGTACCGTACCATATCGTGATGACGCTCTTTCTGCTGCTTCTCGGCGGCCCGGCGCTTGATTTCCGGATACAGATCCTCCCCATCCTTCGTAACCTCCAGCAGCCAAGCCATGTGATTAATACCGGCGATCTTCGCCTGTACACCTGTCTGGTCCATCCCAAGCGCTTCGAATAAGCCTGGAATACAGTGCTGCACACTGTGGCACAATCCAACCGTCTGTACTCCGCCATACGTATTCATTACATTGGTCAGTACAGCCATCGGGTTCGTATAATTCAAGAACAGAGCATCCGGGCACACCTCACGGATATCTGCAGCAAAGTCAAGCATCACCGGAATCGTGCGCAGATTGCGGAAAATGCCGCCAATACCGACAGTATCCGCGATTGTCTGCCGGAGTCCGTATTTCTTGGGAATCTCAAAATCTGTAATCGTACAAGGATCGTAACCGCCTACCTGGATCGCATTGATCACGTACTTGGCACCGCGCAGCGCTTCCTTCCGGTCGGTATAGGTCTTCACCATACATGTGCTGCCGGTGCTGGCCTTGATATTGTTCAGCATGCTTTTGGAATCCTCCAGCCGTTCCAGATCGATGTCGAACAAAGCAAGCTCAAAGCCCTGCAGGGCCTCTGTCCCCATACAGTCACCTAACACATTCTTGGCAAAAACTGTACTTCCGGCACCGATAAATGTAATTTTGGACATCATTCATTTTCCTCCTCATTAGCTGCACTATTCATTTATTAATATAGATGATAGCGTCTACAAAGCATATGGAGAAAGACCAGATAAGTATGGATAATTGTCGCATTCTATACCATGCTATGATAGTCAAGAGGGTAACCCACAGCCTGTTTCCAGGCTCTGGGTCACCCTCTGTTAACGATTTACAAACCGCTCAGCAAATCCACATTCAGATAATTCGAATTCCCCAATGTGCTGTCATACCCCAGTTGAATCGTATTGGAGCCTGCATTCAGCGGTATCGTCACGGATACGGTTCCGTAGGTACTCCAGCTCGAGGTAGAATTGAACATCAGACTGGCTGCAACCACAACTCCATTCACTTTTACATAACGTGAAGCATTGCCGGCGGCTGCAGCGTAACGGAAGGTCACTGTTTTGGAACCAGATGTATTCTGGTTAACATAAAAGTCGATGGATGTTCCGGTCGTGTTCCAGCCTCCCACATAGCCTCTTCCGCTAAAACCGGCATTGGTGCTTTCATTAATCATCCCACCGCCAGAGGCCAGGGTCCGCCGCGCATTTTCCGCTTCATATGCGCCATTCCCGGCAATATAGCCGGTGTAGCCGTCAGCCGGTACAAGCTGGAGAATCGAAGCCCCCGCTGCCGCAGCCAGACTTTGCACATAGGAGGTGCCTGCCGGACGGAGCCAGTCGCTGCCGATAATCTGATCGGAAACCCGCCGGTGATTCCAGGCTTGTGTCGCGTTTTGCTGAAGAAAACTTAAATATTGCGTTTGACCGCCTAGTACACGCAAACGGTTCAAGTTGCGGGCAAAGACCATTTTGAAGCCGGCGGCATCATTTTCCCCTTCATACATTAGACTTTGAGCGGACACCATTTTGTTCACAACATACTGCGCTGCGGTATTGGCATCTGTGAGATAAGCGGAAGTTCCGGTAGCCTGGTACATAGAAACGGCGGCCCCGAGAAAGGTTCCATAATTATAGGTAAAGTCCCAATCCTTAACGATGCCGTTAGCCGTACCTTCGATATGATCGTTAACTTTGCTGCCGTTCACCAGGGTTGACTTGGTCCAGTTGTAGATTTGGGTGGCTTTGGTCAGATAAGCAGAATTATTATAGGCATTGCGGAGCTTGACGGCAGTCATGACCATTGGAGCATTGGTCGCCATGTTTTTTTGGGCATTCGCCTGACCCGGAGTATGTGCGTCCCTTCTCCACCAGATGCCCCCGTTATACGCCGTGTCCCATTCCAAATAAATATGGTCGAACAGATAGCTCCCGCGGTTGAGGTACTCAGCAGTTCCGGTTAGTTCGTAAGCCCTCATACAGGCCAGTGCCCACCAGCCCAGATCGTCATTGAACGCATTGGCCATCATGTCAGGATACTTGGTGTTGAAGCCGGTATAGATATCGTCAATCATCGTCCGGTATACCGGGCTGTTGGTTCGTTCATATGCATCCATTACCGTTTCCCACAGCTGTGCTTCCCACCAGAAATCCGTATAGAGGCCGCTATCCGGCCCGTATGCATGCTCCGGGTGAATCTGATGGTCGCTATTGACAAAGAAGTATTTCGCGGATGAGTCGTAGAACACATTCACCAGCGCGGTCATGGCATCATCGGCATTTGAAGCAGTGAAGGCCTCCGCTTTTGAACCCGCACCAGGAGTGAGCAGAGACAGGGCCAGCACGGCAGGTAAAGCGGCGGAACAAAGTTTTTTCCAGTGGATCACGTTCATTGCCCCTTTCAATATCAGTGGGATACTTTCAGATGATCGAGATTCAGATAATTCGTGCTTCCCTTACCGGTATCAAAAATTAATGAAATTGTGTTGCTGCCGCTGTTCAGGGTTACATTTGGTATAGTAACGGTGTTATAGGAATCCCAGCTCCCCGTCCCGTTGAACACCACATTATTGACAACCCCTGCCCCGTTTATATACAGATAACGCCCTGCGTTACCCGCTCCGCCGGAATAACGGAAGGTCAAATTGTAGACTCCGGCCGTATCGGCAATGACATTGAAGTCCACCCACTTACCGTTTGCGTTCCATCCCGAGATGTAGCCTTTGCCCGTATAGCCCTGATGAGTGGATTCCGTGGAAAGAGAATGCAGCACAGCCGCTTCCGCTTCATAGGTCACATCGGTTTCAACCATCTGGAAGGTCATATTATCCGCCGCTCCATAGGTCCATTGAATGAATCCGCCACCGCTGATCAACGAATTATCCGCCACATTGAGGGATTTGCCGGAGAGCTTGTTAATGATCTTGTAATATCCCTGGCCAATGCCTTCAATCTGCCACTGGTCGTTGCCGGTTATGCCATAGTCCCATTGAATGACTTTTGCGTTGTTGTTGGGATCCCCGTTCTCTACGGCCAGCGCTTTGCCACTGTTCACATTAATGAGCTTATAGAATCCTCCAGGAGTCGAAGTAACGGTCCATTTGTCATTTTGGGAAATGCCGTAATCCCATTGCAGCACCTTGGCTCCATTTTGTGTGGAGGAAGCTTCGACTGCCGCCGATAGTCCGGTTGATTTGGGGATGATCCGGTAGGTTTTACCGGAGACGATAGGGCTCGTCGTTGCTTCCGTGCCGGTCAGTTTTAGCATCACTGTGCCGTGTGGGGGAACGGTTGCTGAATAACTTCCGTTATAGTTGCCCAGATTCGACTTCTGCCACAAGTCCCGGACAGCAGCTGATGAGCCTAGTCCCAGACTGGTGAAATTCACGGTCATGGAGGCAGCTGTTTCCGACCGGTTGAACAGGACAACGGCCCTGGTGCCCGGGGTCTGCAGCAGTTTGGAATATACCTGTTTGCCGTCTACATCGCTAACCAGTACGCCCTGTCTGCCGAGCGGGTCCTGATCTACAGCAATCACTTCGGAATTCATTAGGGTTGCCTGGGTATATGCGGTCATGCTGGAAAGGTTATTCCCGGCGATCAGCGGTGCAGCCATAATCGCCCACATTGAAAAATGGGAACGGTATTCCGTATCTGTCATGCCCTCTCCAAAAACAGCCCCCGTTCCATAATTGCCTACCATTAGCATATCGGGGTCATTCCACCTGCCCGGTCCGGCAAAGTTAGCCAGGGGATAGTTCTGATCGATAATCCAGGTCACCCGCTGCCAGAAATCAAAGATATCATCTGTTGTCCGCCACATGTTCCCTGTTTCAGGACCCCATACCCAAGGCTTGTTGATGCCCCAGTTGCAGATGCTGAACAGGATATCGCGCCCGGAGTTCAAAAGCGCATCCCGGATCAGTGTATACCTCGTCTGCGGGTCCATCCCCCTGTTATCACACCAGTCCACTTTCACATAGTCTACATCCCAGGACGCGAAGGTCAGGGCATCCTGAACCTCATGGTTGTACATCCCCGGCCTTCCTGCGCAGGTGGTATAACCTGCATCCGTATAGAGCCCGAACAGCAGTCCCTTACTGTGAACATAATCTGCAAGCGCCTTCATACCGCTGGGGAATTTGACCGGATCAGCCAGAATATTTCCGTTCGCATCGCGGCCGGTCTGCCAGCAGTCGTCAATCACGACATATTTATAGCCGGCATCCTTCATCCCGGTGCTGACCAGCAGATCGGCCGCTTCCTTAATCTTGTTCTCATCCACATTGCAGGCGTAGTAGTTCCAGCTGTTCCAGCCCATCGGCGGAGTCTGTGCAAGACCATTGTTTAATGCGGATGCCTGTGGCACAGTGAAGGTACCCATCATTAGGGGCCAGACCAGCAGGAAAGCCAGGATACATCTTAAACCCAATCCGACCCTGCCGTTAACTCTTTTCCTCATCACATCATCTCCTTGGATCATTTCCAAAGCTAAAGAATATGATTCTGTTATTATTCAAGTTCACTTATATAGATGTCTTCTGCATAATGGCCGCTCCTTCAAGCAGCATCAGTCCGCTGAGCTGGACACTAAGCTGAACCGGCAGTACAGGCTTCAATTCCCAAGAGGGCCCGCACAACCCTGAACGGTGGTCCAGTCCTGTATTCCATAAAGCATCCGCGTTAGCCAGAATAACCTCACGGACAGGTATTGCTCCGGGGAACTGCTTCTCCAGCTGAGCGAAATAACGGATCAGAATTCCTTTGAACAAACCGGTGTCATCAATGCCTTCATCAGGCAGCAGCAGAGTATCCTGGTCGCACAGACGGTTGATACAGGCATGGGCCGTGCGGAGAGCAGCATCTGCATATTTCTGTTCCCCGGTAACACGGTACAATTCCACTCCTGCCCCCAAGAATACGCCCTGGCAGTAAGTGAATGCCCAATCATAGTCAATCCTGCCATCTCCCAGCCGGTTGATCCCGTCCCACACCAAGCCTGAACCCGGATCCACCAGATGAGCCTGATTCCATTCGAATATGCGGACCGCCCACTCCAAATCATCCGGATTCCTCAGCAGGCTGTACAGACGCGCAGCCAAAATAGCGGCAGGCGCATTAGCCGGGGTATTTTTGTAATCCAGCTGATCCTTCTTCCAGGCCATTCCTCCGCCGAAGTGATCGTTCCACGCGGTTTGAATATCCGTCCATAGTTCCAATACAGCGGTTTTGTACTCCTCTTCACCGGTAGCCTGGAACGCCCGCAGCAACGCAAGCGCAGTCCATTCCATATCATCATAATAATTGTGGAGAAAGGTCCCGCCATTATAAGCACGCAGACTGCGGCTATACTCCCGGATCTGTATGGCTAATTCAGGGTCATGATTACGCTCATAAGCATCTATAAGAACATCGAGCACATGAGCATGCCACCAATAATAGAAGTTGTCATCCGACCGGAAGTACTCTCGCGGAAACCACTGATTCATAATTCCGGTTTTTTCATTGTAAAAATGCTTCTTCAGGCTCCGCTGGGCCTCGTCCGCACGCGCCGGCCAATCCGCCTTCATTACCGCTTCAGCGGAAATGTCCATCAGATCACCTCATATATCAGGATGATGGGTATGCCAATAGGACTAACAATACTGGTATAACTTAGTTACCAGTTATCCTGCTTAGCTCAGCCAGCCGTTCCAACAGCTTGATGCCGCTAAGCTGGGAGCTGAGCTGGACAATGCCGGCAGGCGGGCGGCTCCAGTCTGTACCAAACAAGGCGCCATCCGCCCCCTTTCCGCTCCCCCAAAGACGTTCTGCATTTCTGTGCAGAAAAGCCACGGCTTCACTTGCTTCCGGATCAGCCTTCACCCATTCCGCAGCATAGCGGACCAGAATACCCTTGAACAGCCCGCCGTCCCCATCCCCCTCATCCGGCAAAATACCGGACTGCGGATCGGCCAGCTCCTTAACAGCAGCGGTGAAGGTCTGCCGGGCGTCTTCAAGGTAAGCGGGCTGCGCCTTAATCCGGTACAACTCGATGGCCGCACCGATATATACCCCTTGATTGTAGGTGTATTTCCAATCCTTATCGGTTGAGCCGTCACCCATACGGTTCATACCATCCCAGACAAAACCAGTCTCCGGGTTTACGAGATGGCGCTTTTGCCAATGGTAAATATTCTCTGCCCATTCCAGATCCTGCGGATCGGCGAAGGACTGATACAACCGGGCGGCCAAAATAGCAGCCGGTGCGTTGGCCGGGGTATTTTTGTAATCAAGCTGTGATTTCTGCCAGGCAATCCCCCCTCCCATGTGGGTATTCCAGCCGGTCTGGATGTCCTGCCACAACAACAGCGCTGTCTCCTTGTAGCGAGTCTTCCCGGTTGCCTGATAGGCGCGAAGCCAGGCCAAGGCCATCCACTCCATATCATCATAGAGCTCATTCGGCCATACTCCGCCATTGCGGCGCAATAAACCTTCATGCAGCGAAGCGAGGCGGTTTTCATAACGTCCGTTTTTCGTCCGCAACAGACCATCCACCAGCACATCCACGGCATGCGCCATCCACCAGTAGTGAAATACAGTGTTGCACTCCCCGTCCGGGCAAGGCGTTGCGATGTTGTACATTCCTATGGACTCATTCCAGAAGAAATGATCCAGCGCTTCCTGCGCCTCGTCTGCCCGTTCCTCCCATTGTGCAGCTTCAAGCTTCGTTTGCTTCATTAGGCTCTCTCCCCATATCTGTTGATCTATTGCCAGCCGCCGCTAACCTTTGATACCGCTGAACGCAATGCCCTGTACAAAATAACGCTGCAAGGCCAGAAACAACACCAGTATTGGCAAAATAGCCACCAGCGCACCCGCCATCATGGGCCCGTAATCCGTCTGAAAATTATAGGAAAAGGCCTGCAGTCCCATTTGGATGGTCGCCTTGTCCGGGTCATTCAGCACGATCATCGGCCATAGGAAGCCGTTCCAGCCTGCCTGAAAGGTAAAAATGCTCAAGGTAGCCAGCGCCGGCTTGGTCAGGGGCAGATAAATGCGCCAAAAGATCATAAATTCCCTGCAGCCCTCGATCCGGGCCATTTCCATCATGTCACTGGGTAAGGTGAGGAAAAATTGACGCATGAAGAATACCGCAAAAGTACCGGATGCACCCGGCAGAATAATGCCCCAAAACGAGTTCATCAAGCCATTCCCGCCACTGCCAAAGAAGTCATTGCCACCGGCAAACGGAATATGGCGCATGACATATACCGTCGGAATCATGGTTACGATACCAGGAATCATCATGGCGGCGAGCAGCACGCGGAAGATCGGCTTATTCAGTCTGAACTTCAGCTTCGCAAAGGCATAGCCGCTAAGTGAGCCAAAGAACAGATTAGCTAGTACACCGGCTAAAGCCAGGACCAGCGAGTTCCAGAAATAAAGGGCAAAAGGTACAGTCGTAAACGCTTTACGGTAATGTTCAAAGGTTAAATGATCCGGAAACCACTTAATGGGCATAGCGAAAATCTCATCATCCGGCTTCAGGGACGTCAGTACGCTCCAGTAGAATGGCAGTAACATAGCTATAGCGATAAGAATACACACGATATAATACACAGTTTTGTTAAAGCCCCGCTTCATTGCAGAGCCGCCGGTAACACCCATGGCTGTATACCTCCTTTTTCCGGGCTATCCTGCTCATACGACCGGCTCTTCGGCTTTGGATATCCGCATGTTGATTAGTGAGAACACCAGAATAGCCATGGCCAGCACAAAGGCCTGAGCTGAAGCATATCCCATCTGCAACTGGTTGAAGCCCTGCTGGTAAATCAGATAGACCGGTGTTTTGGTAACATTCGCCGGACCACCCTGTGTCAGAACGAATGCCTGGTCAAACAGCTGCAGCGCACCGATAATGGCCATAGTGCTGACAAGGAAAGTGGTTGGCCGGAGCTGCGGCCAGGTGATAAACCGGAAGCAGTCCAGTTTACCTGCTCCGTCGAGCCGCGCCGATTCGTATAGATAATCCGGCACTCCCTGCAGACCGGCCAGATAAATAATCATATTGGAGCCGACCGACTGCCACAGGGTCAGCATGACAATGGACAGCATGGCCGTTCTCGTCTCAGACAGCCAGGCAGGTCCGGTAATCCCGACATAGGAGAGCAGACCGTTGACCAGCCCGAATTCCGGATGCAGCAGCCAGATCCATACGGTTGCTGCTGCAACAGCCGAAGTCAGCGTAGGCAGATAATAGAAGGTGCGGAACAGCTTGACCCCGCGCCACGCCCGGCTTAGCAGCAGCCCTAGGAGCAATGAAATCAGAATATTAAGCGAGACAAAAATCACCGAATACAAAAAGACATTGCGGAATGTCTTCCATAGCAGATCATCATTGATCAGCCGCCGGTAGTTGTCGAGTCCAATCCAGTCATTTCTACTGAGCACGTCATAATTAGTAAAGCTTAGGTATAAGGCCATCACTACAGGTATGACTGTAAACACCGCGAACAGCAGCACCGTTGGCGTGATGAACAAATAAGCTGTCCGCGCCTGGTGTCTTTCTACCTTTCTCATGGAAGCCATCTAACTTCCCCCCTTCATCATGCAGCAAGACTCCATGGCAGCAGGGGGTTATCCCCCTGCTGCTGGCAACTGTCTATTTTACAACTTCATTATCCTTGAGCATTTTGTCCCCCTGCTCCTGGGATTTCTTCAGGGTATCCTCAATACTCAGCTTGTTCTGCTGGTTCAGCTGGAGATTAGGTGCCAGAGCGTCCGTCTCCATTACAGAGTAGCCGGGATGCGAAGGACGGACTTTGGCAAATTCCAGCGTTTCCAAAAACGGTTTCCACAGCGGATCATTCTG
The DNA here is from genome assembly GCF_052044425.1 of Paenibacillus sp. 22594. Lineage (NCBI taxonomy): Bacteria > Bacillati > Bacillota > Bacilli > Caryophanales > Paenibacillaceae > Paenibacillus > Paenibacillus sp. 22594. The sequence goes on along the minus strand of NZ_JBQENA010000002.1, from coordinate 647,886 downwards.
GAAGAACGGGTCCTCCATGGAGGGCTTGAAGCCCGGCAGATTGAGACTGGTCTTGGCCCAGAGCAAAGCGTTGTCCTTGTTGGCCGTCCACCATTTGATGAATTCCCATGCCTCATCATGATGCTTGGAGCCTTCTGGAATGACGAGGCCGAAGCCGCCCATTACACTGCCCTTGTCGCCGTTCGGACCTGCGGGAGGCGGAACGACACCGTAATCGAGGTCTTTGCCATATTTATTGTAGGTGCTCAGCATCCATGGACCGGAATAGAGCATAGCAACCTTCCCGGTAACAAAGGCATCCTGCCCTTCTCCCAGTCCCAATTCGAAGCCAACTTTGTACACCTTGTCTTTGTTCATCAAACGGTCCCAGAATTCCAAGACCTGCTTGCCTTTATCATTATTAAAGTTGGTCTTCCCATCCTCGGTCAGCATGGTACCGCCAGCCTGCTGGAGGTACATATTAAACAGACCCAGGTCCGCCATCGAGAAGCCGGCGACTTCAAGCTTGTTGCCCTTCCATTTGGTCATCTTCGCGGCTGCGGTTTCCAGCTCATCCCAGGTTGTGGGGGGCTGAAGCCCGGCCTCTGCCAGCAGCTTCTTATTATAAAAGAGGGCCCGTGCATCTACCGTAAGCGGAAGGCCGTACAATTTATCGTTATAAGAGAGCTCCGTCAGCGATTCGCTATAAAAATCATCCTTAGAGATGCCGTCCCGTGTCAAATACTCATCAACAGGATGCAGCACATTTTTGGGGGCATAGAGTGAGGTCCGCCAACGGTCCCAGAACAGTACGTCGGGGGAGCCGCCATTCGTGGCAGCCGTCAAAAACTTAGTGATCATATCTTGCTGCAGCACGTATTTCACATGAATCTTATCCTGGGATTTGTTAAAAGCGTCGACCATAGTCTCGAACTGCTTCTGGCCTTCTCCCCCCCAGTCCCCCCAGAAGGTAAGCTCTGTCTTCTCGGTTTTGCTGCCAGCGTCTGTTCCGCTGTTTTTGGCTGCGGGTGTTCCGGAATTGTCCGAATTCCCGCCGCAACCGGCTGTCAGGGCCGAGAGCATAACCAGGGAAAGCGCCGTAATCATCCATTTTTTCATTGTTGTATCCCCCTTACACTATTTGGTATGTCCTTGTTGCCGTTCCCTTAACTCCGCTTAATTTCAATCCCGCAGCACATCAGCACCAGCTCACAGAACATCATATTGGCCCATGAGAACCAGGGGCGGGTATACTCGTCAGGATGGTCTGCGTGGAAGGCTTCATGCATATATCCGGTGCCGGCATCGGAATGTTCCAGCAGATCCAGCATGGATTGCCGCTCTTCGGCACTGCCTGATGTCATTCCCTGTACCGCCAAGGCAATAGGCCAAATATATCGGCTGGGGGTATGGGGACTGCCAATACCTGCTGCAGCAGTTCCTGAAAAGTAGTAGGGGTTACTTTTGCTCAGAATAAATCTGCGTGTATTCATATAGACCGGATCATCAGCAGAAGTATAGCCTAGATAAGGACTCGACAGCAGACTCGGAACATTCGCATCATCCATCAGGTTCACGCTGCCCAATCCATCCGTCTCATACGCATACATAGTTCCATATTCAGGATGGTTCACAAGCCCGTATTGCTGTATGCCTCCATCGATCTCCTCCAGCAGATGTTGTGCAGCTGCCGCAAGCTCCGGGTTATTCAGCACTTCTCCGGCAATTTCGCATACATATCGCAGGATAACGACGGCGAACATATTGGCCGGAATCAGATAGCCATATTCGCAGGCATCATCGCTTGGACGAAACCCGGACCACGTCATTCCCGTGTAGGAGGTCATGCTGCCCTTTCCTTCTCGGACCAGGGTATCGGTGGGTGGACAATCCGTTCGCTGAAACGTATATGCGGAATCACGTTCATGATGCTGTTCTGTGGTCCAGAGGCTGATTATCCGCCAGACCCCTTTTACAAAAGCATCATCGAACGGAGTGATCCGGCCGGTGTTCTTCCACAGCAGATAACTGAGCTGGACAGGATAACACAAGGAATCAATTTCGTATTTCCGCTCCCAAATCCACGGGTTCATGACCGTCAGGTCCTTTTGATGCCCTTGGCCGTTCGCTTCTCGGTTAAACGCGTTGGCATAAGGATCCAATTCGATAAACGCAAACTGGCGTTTCACCAAGCCCTCGATCATATCTGCTATGGCTTCATCTTCTGCGGCCAGGATTAGAAAAGGCCTGACCTGAGCGGCAGAATCCCTTAACCACATGGCCGGTATATCCCCGGTAATGACAAAAGTCGTTCCATCCCGCTGGCGTTGAATTGTGGTATTCCAGGTGTTCGATAAACATTGCTCGAACATGCTTGCCAGTTTAGGGCGGTCCGGCAGCGTCTCTCTGACCCGAGCGGACAGACGCTGAATGGAATGAGGTATTTCTTTTGAGGTATTCAGCAGGATAACCTCCCTAGTTTATGTTTTTATTAAGCGCTTACATTAAATAGTATATTGGTATGCAATTAATATGTCAACCAATATTTTTAATGAAATGATATACCAATAACAGTAACAGAACCTGAATCATCAAGCATTTCTAAACCACAAAAAAACCCATCCGGTTGAATGGGTCTTCTGGCTAATGCCGTTTGTTCGGGGCCGCAGGTCCGGTTGAGCTGCCGGGGATCAGCTTCGCTTCCAGCATTACTTTATTGGGTACGGAATGCCCGTTCATAAGACTTAGCACATTTTCTACAGCGATCCGCCCCATCTCCTCTTCATTCTGGCGCATATGGGTGAAGGAATAGCCACCTCCGAGATGTGTTGGCGGACTGTCGAAGCAAATAATCGAAATGTCTTCAGGTATTCTCAGCCCCAGGCGTTCCACTGCTGTTTTGGCGAGCAGGGCAATATTGTACTCTATGGCAAACAGGGCGGTAATCGAAGGATGGCTCTCCAGATGAGATATCAGGCGCGCTATATCCCTTTCAATATTATCCGGGTTAAAAAACTTAGGAAGTGTCGAAGTGAGGTCGCTGACCCACAGCTCTTTGTCCACCATAATCCCCCGCTGGGCATGAGCCTGAATGAAGCCTTCTATCCGGTCTTCGACGGCCGTTGTATCTACCGGCGGAGGGGATAGGAACGAGATATGCGTATGCCCCAGATCGAACAAATATTCGGTGGCTTCCAGCGCAGCCTGAAGATTATCCGAGCTGATCGATGCCGCGGCAACACCCTTCAAATGACGGTCTACCAGTACCAGCGGGAATTGCCCAATGACCAGCTTGAGAATCTCAGCGTTGAAATATTCGCCCTGTGCCGGGAAAATAATCAGTCCATCCACGCCCAGGTTGAGCAGCTTCTGGATGGATTGCTCCTCATTCTCAGGAATTCCGAAGGTTCTCCGCAAGACCAGAAAACAGTCGTTATCACGCGAGGCCTGTTCCATACCGTAGATCAGCCCGGTCCCGTAACTGTTGCCGAAGTCCGTTATGATCAGCCCTATGGTTTTCTCCTCCGTGTTAATTGCAGTGCCCCGGCTGCCTGCTCCCACCGGTAATTCCTGAGGTTCAGTGGCAGGATCAGCCACAAAAGACCCCCTGCCCGGCTTGCGGACGATCAAATGCTCTGCTGCTAGCAGCTCCAGTGCTTTTTTACTGGTAATTCGGCTTACATTATAGGTTTCAGCAAGCTCTTTTTCGGAAGGAACGCGTTCTCCAAGCCTATAGACTTGAGTCAATATGCTTTCCTTCACTTCGTCAAATATTTTCTCATACATCGGCTTGGAAGAAGTCGGTTCGTTCATGACTTTCACTATCTCCTGACTCTGATTTTTCGTGATTATACATAATAATATATCATGATATATTAAGATTGTCGACGTATGCATAGTATTTCTGACAAGGGGATGCAAAAAAAGCAGACCCCCTTTTGAGAGATCTGCTTTTTTGAACTCGTACAACGTTTAAGAAAATTAAGCTTCGATAATTTCCACCGAAGTCATTTTGTCCCGCCCTTGGAACGCATCTACCTTGTCCATACCTTCTACGACTTTACCGAATACGGTGTGTACGCCATCAAGGTGTGGTTGTGGAGCATAGGCAATGTAGAACTGACTTCCGCCAGTATTTTTGCCGGCATGCGCCATAGCCAGCGAACCGCGTTCATGCTTGTTCGGGTTGATCTCACAGTTGATGGTGTAACCTGGACCGCCGGAGCCTGTACCATTTGGGCAACCGCCTTGAGCTACGAAGCCAGGAATCACACGGTGGAAGACCAGACCGTTGTAGAAGCCGTCTTTCGCCAGCTTTTCAAAGTTGGCAACCGTGTTAGGTGCATCATTTTCAAACAGATCGATCAGCACGACGCCGCCATTTTCAAGAGTAATTTTCGCTTGCTTTGCCATATGTAAATACCCCTTTCGAAATTACAGATGTGAACACTTTTATAAGTTTACTATGAAATCACGCACAAAGCAAAGCAGACGGAAGAGAAATCCGCCTGCTGTATTTCTGCTACACAATCTCCGCAGTAATAACTTACTTCATCACCGTCTGCTTCGCAATGCGAGCAGGGATCACATCATTAGCAATAATGTCCTGATGAGACTCGCGCCGCACCACAAGATCACTTTGCCCGTTCTGCACGAATACCACTGCCGGACGGCGAATCCGGTTATAGTTGCTGGCCATCGAGTAGTTATAGGCGCCTGTGCAGGCTACGGCGAGCAGATCCCCGCTCTCCACCTTCGGCAATTCCACATCCCAGATCAGCATATCACCGCTTTCGCAGCATTTGCCGGCAATGGATACTGTTTCTTCATTCGGTTCAGCCGCACGGTTGGCCAGCAGCGCCTCATATTTGGATTCATAGAGCGCCGGACGCGGATTGTCAGTCATTCCGCCGTCAACGGCAACATATTTGCGTACGCCTGGAATCTCTTTGTTCGTGCCAACAGTGTAGAGCGTAGTTCCGGCATCGCCCACAATGCTGCGGCCAGGCTCAACCCAGATTTGCGGCAGCGACTCGCCAATTCCGGCAAAATGCGTCTTCACCGCACCCGTGATAGCTGCGACATATTCAGACACCTTCAGCGGTGTATCACCTTCCACATAACGAATCCCGAATCCGCCGCCGAGATTGACTACGGGGAACGATACACCAAGTTCTTCCTTTACCTTCCGTGTAAATTCAGCAATCCGCTCTACCGCAAGCTCGAAACCTTCCGTTTCAAAAATCTGTGAACCGATATGGGAATGAACGCCCAGCAGGTGGAGATTGTTTTTCTCCGAAGCCAGTCTTACCGCTTCCTGCGCAGAGCCATTGCCAATATCGAAACCAAACTTTGAATCGGTCTGGCCGGTGGAAGCATACGCGTGATGGGCATGTGCCTCCACACCCGGGGTCACCCGCAGCAGGATATTAACTGTAACTTCCTTGCGCTGTGCAATGGCCTGCAGCATGCTGAGTTCCACCAGATTGTCGACCACGAAGCAGCCGATTCCGGCATCAATCGCCATCTCCATTTCATCCGGCGTTTTGTTGTTGCCGTGAAAATGGATACGCTCTGCCGGAAATCCGGCCTGAAGTGCGGTATACAGCTCCCCATCCGACACAACATCCAGAGACAGTCCTTCTTCGTCGGCCAAGCGGCACATCGCCATGACCGAGAAGGCTTTGCTGGCATAAGCAACCTGAAATCCGAGCCCGGATGCGGTAAAAGCCTCCATGTACTCGCGGCACCGGCGCCGGACCAATTGCTCGTCCACTATATATAGCGGGGTACCATACTCCGCCTTCAATTCTGTCACATCACATCCGCCGATCTCCAGATGATTGGCATCATTAATTCGGCTCGTCCCGTGTAAAAACATTTGTACAGTCCTCCAATTTCTGTGGAAAGTCTTGTTCCACCCTGTCTATTTAGTGTATTCAGTATAGCAGACAAAGGGAACACCATTGAATGGACTAATTTGCAGTTGATTTGTATTTTACTACGACTCGTCCTCTTTCTTCTGAACGGGCGCCATCCGTGTGTTGTCTCTGGTTTTGTTGAAGGAAGGCCTTGTTTTGGAGCTGAGTACAGGCTGACGCAGAAGAATCGCGCCCATAGCCTTTGCATTAAACGGTATAAACGGCCACATATACGAAGAATTGTAGGAACGGTGCGTAGTCAACAGAATCACCAGCAGTGTAGAGCCGATCATAAAGCCCTGCACCTGGAACGCGGCCACGGCGAGCAGCAGCGCAAGCCTGACAATCCGGTTGGCCAGCCCCAGCTCATAACTCGGAGTGGCGAACATACCAATGGATGCGACAGCCATATACAGCACCACCTCATTGACGAAGAGGCCTGTCTGAACGGCAATGTCACCCACCAGGATGGCGGCAATGAGACCCATCGCCGAGCCGAGTGGAGTCGGGGTGTGTACAGCTGCCATACGTAGCAGATCGACCCCAAGCTCGACAAGAAGAAATTGGGCAAGGAGCGGGATTTTGGCAGTTTTCTGCGGTCCGATGAAATCAAGCATTGCCGGTTTCAGCTCAGGGTGAATTACGAGCAGCATCCAGAGCGGAAGCAGGAACAATGAGGCGAAAATCCCAATGAAGCGTACCCAGCGCAGATAAGACCCCATAAATGGTGTCTGCCGGTTCTCCTCAGCGTGCTGGCATAGATCAAAAAAGGTTGTCGGCAGAACCATCACGCTCGGTGAAGTGTCGACAAAAACCACCACCCTGCCTTCCAGCAGATGGGATGCGACAACGTCCGGACGCTCTGAATAGCGGACCATTGGGTAGGGATTCCACCCCCCATCGACGATCGCTTCCTCCAGCTGTTTGTCGGCAAGCGGAATACCGTCAATATTCACGCTCTTAATTTTTTCGGTAACAGCCTTCACCTGAGTTTTATCAACGATATCGTCAATATAGGCGATACAGACATCCGTTCTTGTCCGGCGGCCCACCTGGTGCATCTCATACTTCAGACCTGGATCGCGGACCCTTCTTCTGACCAGAGCAACGTTGCTCAGCAATGTCTCTGTGAATCCGTCCCTCGCTCCGCGCACGACCCGTTCAATAGAGGGTTCATCAGGACTGCGCGAGGGATAGGAACGGGTATCCATAATGATAACTTCAGTCTCACCTTCAAGAAAAAAAACACTCATTCCCGAAAGGACCTTGTTGATGCTCTCGCTTAATAATTCCCCTTTCTCCACCTGCACGTGAGGAATGTATTCCGTCATAAAGCTGGCCAGGACATCCGTGGAAATATTCTCAGGGGTAAGATACGTCAAGCGCTTAAGGATTTCATCAATGATTGTATCTTTGGCGAACCCGCTGATGCACAGCAAGGCCGCTTTGCGCCCGCCAAAGGTCATCTCCCGGAATACCACATCAAAGGATGAACCCAGACCCATCACTTCGGTCAGTGTTTTTTTGGTATCCTCCAGCCTAAGCGGGATCGTATCATCACCCTGCCAGTAAACGATAGACTGCTCGAGAGAATCGGACAGCTCCGCATCACGTTTCTCCTGCCGGGGATCATCGCGTTTCTCCTGCCGGGGATCATCGTTCTTCTTGTCCTCGGCCTTATTCTCATTATTCTTCTTTGCACTTTTTCCTTTTGGATCGGATTGGCTTGCCTGGACTTCTCCTGCTGACCCTTCCCCGGACTGCTTGGGAGCAGCTTGATCATCCGATTCCGTCTCTGATCCATCGTCTTCAGACTCCTCGTCGTCTCCGAACAATCGGGCAAAAAAGCCCTTTTTACCACCCTCCGGCTCCTGTGATCCCAGTTCCTCCGATGCCTCAGCATCCTGCGTACCATCTCCGGCTGAGCTTTTATCGGCAGTGGTGCTGCCTTGTGCGGAATCATCGGTTATGGAAGGTTCATCGCTTTTTGCCGTTCCTTCTTGACCCGGCGTGCCTGCCCCATCCGATGGTTCGAGATCATGGTCGCTATATCCGGTTGCCCCGGCGTCCACACCAATATCCACATCGCTGTCCACAACACTGCCCTTGGCATTGCCGGCTTCATCATCTGTCAGAGCTGAAGCTGATGGACTGTCAGTGGACGGACCCTCTGTACCAAGCTCGTCAGAGGCTTCAGTGTCCTGTCTCCCCGTCCCTTCACCTGCCACCGCATCAACACCGGCACGTGTTTCGGCGTCCTCTTCCCCTCCCGAATCACTTTTTCCTACTGTATCTGCAGTAGCTTCTGCAGTTCCAGAAGATCCGGATTCCGCCTGGGCTACATCCGCTTCCTCTGACGTCTCGTCGTCTCCAAATAAAGAGGCCAGGAATCCCTTTCCACCGTTCTCGGGCTCTTCTGTACCGGGTTCCTCCGCTGCTTCAGCATCCTGAGTCTGGTTGACCCCAGGCGATGAAGCATCTGCGTCTGCCTTGTCTTTTGCTGTTGACCCCTTTGTATCATCGGTCCGGGCTGTATCACTTTCACCCGCTCCTGGGGAGTCTCCTTCAGCGGTGCCCAGATCTGCTGAGGCTTCCATATTTGTTGTTCCTGCTTCTTCTTCACTCCTTGCTTCCATACCGTCCTTTCCGGACTCCTGTTCCTTGTCATGCGGCTCATCCATGTAATATCCGCTGTGAACATACCTTACCACTCCATAACCCCCTTTTACTGTTGGTACACAAACCAATCGAACAAAGAGCCCGCAACCTTGCCGCAGACCATTGCCATGAGCAGCCCGAAGAGCAAATGAGTCATATGCAGACGTTTGGCCAGTATAGGCAGCACATTCAGCACCTCGGTCAGGGCTGCAGCCAGCATACCGACAAATACCCCGTCAAACAGACCTACCGCAAGCTCCGCCAAAGGCCCGGCGGCAATCCGCCAATTCCAGAAATCAGACATGGTGCCAAGCAGCGATCCTCCCACCATAGCCCCCTCATACCAATGCACTTTATCGTAGGAGGAGGTCAGCTGAGCCAGCCGGGGTACCATATCCAGCACGATGAAAAGAGCGATCACCCCGCCGCCTACCGCAATGCCTCCGGCAATGCCAAGCAGCAGATTCAGCGCAAGCGTCAGCTGTGCGGTCATGTTCATTCCTCCGAATGCCCGGAGGCTTCATCTCCACGGCGTTTTAGTTTGCTGTACTCTTCGTTCACTACATAGTGGTCGATATTTTTCTGATAGAGGAACATCTCCACTTCAAGCGGGGTCGGCTCTTCGTTCCACTTTTTCTTAAAGAGATGATTGAAAAAAATCACCATGCCAAACCCGATGCCCATCGAATAGGCAATCTGAAACACATAGGGATGTTCATCCCTGCGGCCGGTCAGCATCTCAACAATCCTGACTTGCACCTCCAGCATGCTGACATCGGCATGGAAATTCATAATCGTCAGCGCCGAGCCGAAGAACAGCAGCAGCCAGACGAGGATAAACAAAGCAATGGACGGTTTCCGCGACTCTACAGGTCCTTCAATCTGCACCAGGGTCCGCCCCTCACCAATCGGCTGAATATCTGCTCCCGGCAGGAGGTCATGAATCTTCGGAATTACTGTCAGCAGGTCTATCAGGATCAGATTACCGTCGCTTTGCACAGGGTCCACCAGCAGGAGCGAATACAGCGGCTCTCTCCACTCCGTATCGGTTATCAAATATGCCACATCCCGCAGCAGAACACTTTGGCCTTTGGGTACCGTCACCCGGTTTTTGAGCTGTATGTAAATTGCGGGAGCCGGATGGGCAGTCATGCGCGGACACCTCCTGAAAGGATCTGATGTAAAGCGGCAACGAGCAAGAATAACGGTAGTATGGGAGAAAAGGCTTATTTTTACTCTTGGACTGCACAAAACTATGGTTTGACCTCATCGTATGCGGGGGAACACCACCACTCACTCCCTGCTTCAAACTTAATGTACAAGTGGAAACGGCTACGCCGTCCCTATAAGGATGGCATCCGTATCAGCTAGAAAGAGAAGAATAATTTTTAGCGTGAAACATATAAACTCTTGTCTTTAAATGAAAAAGGCTGCCCCGTCCTCAAAGGACAAGTACAGCCGTTATAGGTTTATTGGGAAAGAAGCGGAATACGTAACAGCCCCTTGCTTAGCTTCAGTGTACAGTATCAGCTTCATTTTCTTCAGACTTTACAGTATCGTACCATTCATTCACTTCACGGGTGATTTGCTCGCCGCCACCCGCTCTCCATGACGCCACAAAATCATCAAAAGCTGTCAGCGGCTGTTCTCCGTATATGATCGCACTAAACACCTCATTCTCCAGGTTGTTCAGATAGTCTAGCCTCGATTTCATGGTTTCCGTTGCGGGTCCGGTGAACATGTCTTTGTGGGATTTGTCCTTCTGCTGTAAAAGCAATTTGGCCGCTGCCGGAGTACTTTTGCCATAATTGACCGCAATATCCTTCTCCAGCCGGGTAGACGGCTCCTTGCCATCCGCAAGATTGAGCATCGCCTGGAGCTGGGCGTAAGGGACACGCGCTCCGTCGCGGACCAGCAGATATCGGATGCTGTTCACGTAGCCGCCGGAAATTTTGTCACTGGGCAACATCTTGCCGCTGGCGCTCAGCTCATAGTCATAACCTGCGAACAGCCCATTCTCCAGCCCGCTCCCCGGCTCCGGAGCAGCGAAGTTGTCGAACAGATAATTCTCATAAGTAAAAAAGGCTTCCGGGTGCTTCATGGCTTTGCTGATCAGCGTAACCCCGTTGGAGAACGGTGTGCCATGGCGCATGACGGTTCCATCCAGTCCGGCGGGAATGACACCCGGTGTCCAAACTGCACCCGGAACATTCTGTAGTGTATCCTGCAAAGGCCAGCCACTCATCCAGTATGGGCCGGGGATAATGCCCGCTGTGCCTGCAACAGCAGGCTCCGCAGTCTTGTTCTCATCCCAGAGCGCTGCCTCCTGAGGAATGTAGCCCTTGCTGTGCCATTCTCTCAGCTTCGCAAGCCCCTGCGCGATCACAGGGTTCACGGAGCCGTACTCCAGCTTGCCGCCCAGGCCGATGTTCCATTGGTCGGGAAGAGCGCCATACGCGCCGAAGATCCAGGAAGGGTCGCCCATCCATGTATTCATCGTCGATTTGAAGCCGATGCTTAGCGGAGTAACCTGATCGGGGGCCAAGCCGTCCGGATTATGCACTTTGAAGGCCTCCATGACCTTCTCAAGCTCTTCCATGGTGCCGGGTACCTGAAGATGCAGTTTATCCAGCCAATCCTGGCGGTACCACAAAATATAGTCATGATTATATGCATAATCGAGAACAGGCAGACCCATTTTCCGGCCTCCGCGGCTGTAGGGATTCCACACGTTGGGGTCCTGGGCCATCGCTTCCTTCCAGGTAGATGAAGCATAGGTATCGAAGAGTTCTCCTACCTCGGCATACAGCCCGGAATCAATCAGATCCTGGGCAATCGCTGTATCTGCTGTACCGATGGTCACAATATCAGGCATTTCCTGGCCTGACGACAACGCAAGGCGCAGTTTGGTCCCGAATGCACCATTGGTGTCGGTGATGGACCAGAGCGTTTGGATCTTAATGCCGAACATCTCTTTGGCCCAGTGTGTGGCAACATTTTGCTCAATGGATTCCCCGTTCTTGAATTTCAGCTGCGGGTCAACCCCCCATACAGTAGTGACCGTAACTTCAGGGTCATACTTGGCCTTGTAGGCATTGTCCTTCGCAGCCGCCGCAGGGGAGATAACGTCTGAATTGGGATTCGGCGGGATAACCCCGGTATCCTTGTCCTTACAGCCTGCGAGACCGACCGCCAGCATGACACTCAGGAACAGTACCAGCAACCTGATTTTTCCGTCCGCACCCATCCATATCCCCCTAACCTGATTAAGCTGTTTTTCTTTATCCTTCTCGAAATTCATTTGGTGTCATCCCGTAGTGCTTTTTGAACGTTTTGCTGAAATACTGTGGGTTCTGGTAGCCTAGCTCCGTAGTAATCTCATAGACCTTCTTATTCGTATGTTTCAGCAGATACAAGGCCCGTTCCATCCGCATGCGGATAATATAATCCCCGAGTGCTTCACCCGTCTCGGCTTTATAGATTTTGGACAGATATACCGGATGGAGATAGACTTGGTCGGCTATTGTCTTCACGGACAATTCATAGCCTGACGGACTTCCGACCAGCGCATGCACCTGTTTGATGATATAGCTTTTCGTGTATTGATCGCTCTCCGAGAGTTCTGCCCGAAGTCTGTCCAGCAGCTCAAACGCCCATCCCCTAAGCCTCCCGCTGGATGAGCTAAGATCCTGTGCCAGCAGCGGGTCCAGGACAAGCTCGTCAATCTGATGCATGAACTGGCCGCTTTTGTGGGCAATGTACATAAATGCGCTGGTAATAGACAGGAATACCTCATACAAATGTTCTCTGGAAAAAGAGGTGTGCTCCATGTCGCGAAACACATCCTCAAGCTTGCTGCGGACAGCTTCCCATTGCTTCGATTCCAGCAAATGAATCAGGGTGGGCGGCCGGTATAGGCTATCCAGCGGTTTGAAAGCCAGCGGCTCCGGTGAATACCGATCCTTGAGAAACACCACTGAACCGGAATCCACAGACGAAGCCAACACCATGGACCCTAGTCCGCTGCGGTATGCAGCGGTCATTCCGTCTGGAAAGATAAACCATTCCGTAACGGTCAGTGAGATCTCTCCCTTCAGATAGTTGCTGACCGCTCCCTGAAAACGCGTAATTGCCTCTTGTAACCATTCATGACGTTTGGCTTCGTGATTGCCTGTCAATACAAGCTCGTGCTTGGTTTCATCATTCGGTTCCACGAGCAGCACCAGGCAATCATGAGGGGCTTTGCAGAACCACACACGGAAATGGCTGTGAAAAAGCTCCTCGGCAATGTTGCCGATGGCATATTCCATGAGAGAGATGGAACTAGGGTCCATCGTCAAGTAATGCCTTCCAAGCTGGATGAGCAGCAGTACGGCCTCAGCTCCGGGCTCAAAACCGATTTCATAGGCCCCCAGCTTCTGGGCAAGCGACCGTTCAGACATTTGTTTCCCAAGCAACAGATCGTGCATCAGCTTGCCACGGAGCACACTGAAATCCCCTTGCCGGGTATACAGCAGCTGATGATACTTATCATGGGCTTCCCATTCATCCTTCAAAGACTCTATGGCAGTAGAGACACTCTGCATGAATTCCTCATCGTTTACCGGCTTTAGGATATAATCGATGGCTTGAAGCTGGATCGCTTTCTTGGCATAGCCAAAGTCAGAATACCCCGTAAGGAGAATACAGCGGAGATTCGGCCAGCGGGCGGTTGCCGCCTCAATCAGCTGCAGCCCGTCCATCCCGGGCATGGAAATGTCCGTAACGATAATATCAATCGATTGCCGCTCCAGAATCTCCAGCGCTTCCGTTGCAGAAGCGGCCTGGTATACCTCCCGCACCCCAAGCACCTCCCAGGGGATGGTTCGGGCCAGGCTTTCGGTTACATAGGTTTCATCATCCACCAGCAGCAGTTCAATCATTCTTGTCCCTCCCTAAGAGCCTTCTCGGAATGATCCGTGGGCAGCAGCCAGTACAGCGTGGCCTGCAGACCTCCCAGCGGTGATGGTGCGAAGGCAATCCCCGCCTCTTCACCAAAGCGCAGACGCATCCGCTGATGGACATTCCAGAGCCCGCAGCCCATCTCTTCATCCATTGCCCGGACCAGCTTCTGCTCCAGTAAAGCGATCTCCTCCGGGGTCATGCCTTGTCCATCATCCTCAACCGTCAACATCATTTTTCCGCCCTGGCAGACGCCTGTAATCCGCACCTGCCCTGCCTGTGCCGCAGGCTCTATGCCATGCAGCACCGCATTCTCCACCAAGGGCTGAAGCATAAGCGGAGGGATGTCCACTCTGCGCATTTGCGGTGGAATATGGATGGTGTATTTCAGGCGGCTCATTCTCATGTTCTGAATCTCCAGGTAATGAGTCACGAACTCCACCTCTTCGGGCAGCGGGACCATCTCCCGCTCTTGCCGGGTGGTGTACCTGTAATAACGGGACAAATGATGGGACATCCCCACCACCGCTTTCGTATTGTCCAGCTTCGCCATGCTTGTAATGAAAGAGAAGCAATTGTAGAAAAAATGGGGATTGATCTGTGACTGCAGCTGCTTCAGCCGGGCCTCGCGCACATGGATCTTTTCCATCAGCACCTTTTCAATCAGTTCCTGCATTTGTTCCACCATGCCGTTGAACCGGATCGAGAGGAAACTGAACTCGTTTCTGCCCTTGATCCCCACACGGACCGAATAATCACCCTGCTTGAGCTTTTGAAATCCGCCTACCAGCTGTCTGACTGGCACCTGCACTTGTACGTACAATAAATAGGCGGTAAGACAGCTCATTAGCAGCAAAGCGCTGACTGAGAAATAAAACAGCCGATTGGAGGTATGGATGGGCTGCAGAATATCAGACAGTGGCATATAGTCAATAAGGGCCCATCCCATCTTGGAGGAATAGACAATATTGACACTGTAGGACTTATTCCCAATCTCCAGTGTCCGGTTCCCGCTTCCGCTCAGCTCTTTCGGCTCCAGCTGCTTCACCAGCTGCTCCGCCAGAACCCGGTCGGCAGTGCGGTTCAAAATCAGTCCTGTACCTTGTTTATAATAAAACGGATCTCTTCGGCCATCGCTCTTGAATTGATCCAGCATATCCTCAATATTCCGGCTGTCGAACTCCACCTTCATAATCGTCGCTGCCCGGCTGGGAGTGAACTGCGGCATGGAGGGTGTATAGGAAAACCAGGAGAACAGGAAGCGCTCTTCGCCCTGATCCTTTATGGTATTCACCTGCCAGCCGGATTTGACCTCATCCCTGAGCTCGTCGTCACTATACGGCAGCGCATCATTCTCCGTCACCATCCGGCGGACCGCAGGGGAATAGAGCGACAGCTTGCTGTTCCAATTGGAGGAGCTTTCCTGAATGCTGATTTTGGTCTGTATGCGCTTAACAAGCTGAATCGCCTTCAGATTCAAATTTTCTTGTTCCGGTGCCATATCCTTCAGCGTCAAAATATCCGGATCGTGAATGAGCAGGATCGGCCAGGAGGACAGCAGCTCCATCTGGGTCTCCACCTGATTCTGAAAAAAGCGGAGCTGGGTATTATTCGATGTGTTCAGCTCACTGCGCAGCACATCGGTGGTCGTTTTGTTGGAGAAGAAATATAGAAAGGTGATCGGGATGAGCATAATGACCATAATCCCTACGATTTTGCTGAACAAGTTATATCTGTACATCTGTTTCACATCCCGCACCTGAGTCGATAGCTCTTATTGTACAAAGTTTCTTCAGGGACGCAAAGGTAATCACTGGAATACACGCATGTTCGGAACCTTAGCGAAACTTTCCAGCAATGAATGCAGTCTATATTAACAGTTATTAACAAAAGGGGAGGGTGACCGCAATGAATCGAGCTCTAAAAACAACAATTCGCCTGGGAATGACGGCTTCTGTACTGATAGCTCTAATACTTCCGCTTACAGCTCACGCTGCCGACAAGGTCCAAGTATATGACACTTATCAGGATGAAGTGAAGGGAATCGAGCTGTACTCTGTCAGCCAGTTAAATGGAGATCATTTCGATGCTGCAGTTATTGCCAGACAGGCGGATGGGAGCTATGCCAAATGGCAGGAGCCTTTCCATTCCTTTGTTCAGGATGGCAGCGGGCTGCTAAGGTTGTCGGGTTATGATGATCCGGAGCAAAGCTATGTATATGATGTGAAAAAAGAAACCATTATCCGCAAAACCCCCTACACGGTTTCTCCTGACGGCAAGTGGGGATACCTTGAACGTTCCCGTTATCTCTTCGTCCCGGGGGTTAAGCCGTATAGCGGTCACGTTGCCAAGATTCGTGACTATTACCTGAAAAACATGCAAACCCGTGCTGTCTCGATCTACAATTCCACCGAAAGAAGGTTTGACGCCTTCTGGCTGAATGGACATACCCTGCTGGAGAATGGCTATCTCGAGACGGCGAAGCAGAATGTGATCAGGACCTATGATCCAGCCACTGGTGAGCGGAAAGAATTGCTGAAAGGCTCACTATATAACTGGAACCGGGCAAAAGGCATACTGCTATACGTCAAGAACGAGCCCCAGCGCCTGCCATGGATCTATGACCTGAAGACCGGCACCTCAAGACTGCTGGACGGCAATAGCGAAATGAAGGCTTTGTTCCCGTATACCACTCCCCCGCTGGTGTCGAAGCTTCCGCAGGAAATAGCAGTGAATGAATTGCCTGTTATCCAGGTACCGGTATTACAGGAGGATGAGTACTTCGTTAATGTGGATGGTACAAGTATCGGAATTCCTGCGGCATTTGCCAAAGAGGGGGCAACCTGGCTACCCGTTAAGCCTCTGGCCGCTGCTCTTGGCTGGAATCTCCGGCTGCAGCCGCAAGAGTCATCCTATAAGGCAGCGGATTACCGGTATGAGCTGGCTGGCAGCAGTGCAAGTCTAGTGCTTACACCCTCGAACAGCTTCATTACCGGAGGCAGAATGTATTTGACCCGTGAACAACTGAAGCAGATGGGCTATAGCTCCATTGTACTTACTCCTAATTTGGACTACTAATTGCTAGCCGCCAGCAAGCTGTCTACTATTCTTAACAGAGCTTCTTCTCTGGTTATTCCATAAAAAAGATGCCTCCCGGCCGTGTGGCTAGGAGGCATCTTGTTGTACATCAGGGCCCTGGGGTCACTCCCCTCAGGCGGTGCGCTTTGTTGTGGATAATTCAAGATTTGCCGGTACCACCTGCCGGCTCTGCTGATGCGAGATGAAGAACAAGGCTGTCCAGATGAGCGCAAAGCCGGCAATTTGCGGCAGTGTGACCAGCTGGTGGTAGACAATCCAATTAATCAGGATACCTGTCATAGGAAAGCTGAGTTCGGCAAGTGTAGCAAAGGATGCTTTGGTAGTGTTAAGGCCTTTGTAATAGAGCAGCATACTGAGTAGTCCCGGCAGCAGCGCCTGCAGCAGCAGATTAATCGCAATCGCTGACGATGCACCCAAGCCTCCATGGATCTGCCAAGGGGCCCCCTCCATGCTCGTAATGACGAACAGCAAAGGCAGCGCCAGAATGAAACGCAATGAAGTGACCGTTTCGTATTTCATCGAGCCCAGCAGATATCGTCCCATCACCGTAGATCCGCCCCATAAGGCAGCTGCTCCCAGCGCCATCAGACTGCTGACGCCGATGAAGCTGTTCACATGGCCGAAAGGAATGGTCCAGCCGAAGGTCAGCAGATACGTTCCTGCCAGAGCAACGAAGATCAGCGGCCCGAAATTTTTGGGCAGGCGCTCCTTCAGAATGACGGCGGCCAGGCCGATGGCGAACAGCGGCTGCAGCTTTTGCAGCAGGAGGACCGCATTCAGATCGCCTGTGGACAAGGCCTTGGTGAAGAGTATCGTAGCCACGGCCGAGCCGCCCCAAGATACAATAAGCAGCGCAACAGCCTGGCGCAGACGGACCGACCTAAGCTCAGCGCGGTGGCGCCACAGCACAGGGGCTGCTGCCAAAAAAAGCACGACATGCTCCAGAAGCACAATCTGTGAAGAAGTCAGTGATTTGAGCAGAATAATGCGGAACAGCGGATCGACGCCCCATAGTGCAGCGCCCAGAACAACCAGCCAGAATCCGCTGCGCAGTGGCGCTGTGCGGACTCCTGAAGATGAAGCGGTAACTTGACTCATCATACATTCTCCTTGTCGATACAAACCCTCGATAAGAGACCAAAACCCCCAAAAACGTCTGAAAAGGACGTAATTCGGGGGTTGTTTAGGGCAAAAACACAAGTAGAAACGGCTACACCGTCCTTATAGGACAGTAACCATTGCAGCACCTGCTATCTTTGTCTTATGATCCTCTCTCATCCGGACTTTACCGTCGGCTCTGGATTGTCACCAGATCAGTTCTTTCCTCAATAACAGAGAAAAGAAGTCGCGGGCTTAGTTCGCTTTGAACAACACCGCCGGTCAGGAATTTCACCTTACCCCGAGAATCTTGTATTCCGTTATATTTTTCACAATTACAGGATAACCCTGTTTGCTCATTTCGTCTAGCCCTTTATGAAAATATTCACATTTTTTTCATTAGACACATCATTTCTGAATCTCTGGCATCATCTCATTATTTGGAAGAAATGAGGATGTGAATCATATATAATATAAATGTGTGCATTTTATCCATATTTTGCTTCGGGAAAGAGAGGCCGTTATGAAAAGACCTGTTGCTCTGAATCTGCTCTATTCTGTTCTTGTCCTGATTGCCCTGGCATTTGCCGGATTTATCGGCTATTTCATTGCTGCATTAGCCCTTGGGCTGGCCTTTTACGCACCGCTTGTGGTGGTGGTTGCCTGCGGCCTGGCTCTTTATTCCGTGATGGCTATTTTTGATTTGCTTTCCAGCCGGGTCCGGAACCTGTCTCTTGCCGTCTTCGCCGGACTTTGCCTGCTGGCCACAGCCGGTTATGAGCTGAACAAAGCCTACGTGAACAGCTTCGCTGTGGTGAATGACCAAGAGGTGAACCTCAGTCAGTACAAGCCGTTCGATGTCAACAGCAAGGCTGCAGTTCTGGATAAGTCCGCAACCTACCACATCAGTGACCAGCTTCCGCATCTGGACGGAGCAACGGCTCTTTATCCGCTCTATTCCGCTTTTGTGCAGGCGGTGTACCCGGAAGACAATTATGATCCATATGAAATTAATGATGATGACATTATCCTGTGCTCCTCCACCGCCTTCGCCTACAAACGGCTGATTGCCGGAGACACTGACATAATTTTTGCCGCTGCCCCTTCTCTCGCCCAGCAGAAAGAGGCCAAACGGGCAGGCAAAGAGCTGAAGCTTACACCGATCGGACGCGAAGCGTTTGTCTTCTTTGTCAATAAGCGCAATCCGGTGTCCTCCCTGAGTACCGAGCAAATCAAGGACATCTATGCCGGCAAACTGAAGAACTGGAAAGAGGTGGGCGGCAAAAATGACCGGATCCGTGCCTTTCAGCGGGATCAGGGCAGCGGCAGCCAGACAATGCTTGAGAAAATCATGAAGGACCGCACACTGATGACTCCACCTCAGGAAGATGTGATGGATTTGATGAGCGGTATCATCAGTCAAACCTCAGATTACCGCAACTTCAAAAATGCGCTTGGCTTCAGCTTTTTGTTCTATGCGTCCGAGATGAACAAGAATGATCACATCAAGCTGCTTGCCATTGATGGTGTAAAGCCTGACAAAGAGGGAATCCGGAGTGGAAAGTATCCTATGACCACAGAATTCTATGCCGTAACCGCGGGCAGTATGAATCCCAATGTGAAGCCGTTTCTGGACTGGATACAATCGGCCGAGGGACAGGAACTGGTGGAAAAGACAGGTTATACCTCATTAAAATAACAGATATTAACGTAATAATTCCATCGTATGACAGTATTTAACCCAGCAATTTATTTGCTCAAAGTGCATTTTCTATGTCAAATAAAAAAGAAAGCACTGCCGTTTTCATTTGTTCCAAACCTGGTTGTTCTATCGGAAAATGCCCGGCTCCTTCTAAAATCACACATTCTTTTTTACCCTTTAACCGTTTATAAAAAGGTTCACTTAAGTTAAATGGCGTCATTGGATCTATTTCAGGATGAATAAGTAATATTGGACAAACATCAAAATTTTCGGGTTCAATCATGGATTTCATATTTAAGAAGCTTCTTAGAAACCGCAAAGTAATTTTTGTCCCGGCCGCTCGAGGATCTTTCATAATCAGTTTGGTCAATTCGAAATCATTTGTAATTAATTCCATTCTCGATACTTTTGTAACAGAAATTCGTAGCGAATCCAAAACAAAAGGAAAAGCATCCATCGTGAATTTACCCAAACGACTAATCGCCTTATTCGGGGCAATTTGGTCACGAACGTTCGGGTTACTTGTATCCACAAAGGTTGTTACAATTAACCCTCCAACTTGATTGCTCTTTGAAGCCACATGATAAGCCAGCATGCCTCCAATGCTGGCTCCTAATAACACTATCGTTTTACCATCCCGTTTGATTTCCTGTTCGATCAACTCCGTAAGTATTTCAATCCAATGTAGGTAATCCATGGATTGTAATGACTCAGTGTTGCTTAGCCCAAAAGGAGGGAGGTCAGGGGATACAACATCATATCCATGCTTTTGTAGCATCCGTGCATAGGGTGCCAATAATCTGCCATTCCCGCCTGCACCATGAATTAAAATAACCTTAATTTTTGAATCTGGAGCGTACATACGATCCAGATGGATATGACAATCGTTCCAATCCCACCACTCTTCAGACGGTAGGTTATTTTCTGCTATTCGCAATTCCTCAGGAAAAAACTTCTGGTATTGCTTCCAATATATTTCGGATTCATTGTATGTTAAATGATTAGTGGTAGTATTCATCTATTCGCCGGTCTTCCCAGAGAACACCTTCGGCCAATTAGCCTGTGCAGAAAATAACCGCCGCCGTTTCTCCGCATCCGGGTCCAGCACCACCTGCGTTTCCCCGTCAAAAATAACAGTTGCCCGCGAGTCCGCTCTATACGGCGGCCATTCCAGGCCGGGAATCGATGGATCCCCCTGGTGTGCGAATGCCGTCCAGGTCTTCTGCATCGTTTCGGACAACTTCTGCATGTCTGGAGTCACAGTCAAGCCATATTGCTTGAGCAGATGCAGGTTGCCGAACACATACAGAATTTCGGCACCATGAACAGCCTTCTCCAGCAGTGGATGGCCCTGAACCGTCCAGTCAAACCGGTACATCCATACGGGCGCTGCAGCAGACTGGGTCTCCGCAAAGGCAATCGAGCTGCCCCAGAAAAAGAGGTCCGTCAGGAGCTCCGCCTGTCCCTCCCAGGACTTCGGATAATCGCCGGCAAGCTCCGCCAGATCGTCAATACCCATCAGCATTTCCAGTGCTTTGAGCGATTGCTCGAAGCTCTCCCCCGGACGTTCTTCCCGGAAAAACAGATTTCCCTCGTGCAGATTGGTACCGATCAGCAGCGGAATTCCTTGTGCCGACCCACCCGCTATAGCTTCAGCAGGATCGGCAGGCAACGTCAAAGGCTCGATGACCGGCTGGAAAAACATGCTGAGCGCTTCACCGGACAGCTTGTAAGTCATTCGCGCCGCCGCTTCCAGGATCTGCTCCGCCGGAAGGTTATCCAATACCTCCAAATCACTGCCTGGAGCAAGCCCCAGCTCAGCCAGCAGAGCCGCTGCTACTTCATGGCCCTGCTGCGGCTGCAGCATCTGCGCGGCTCCGCTCTCCATAATAGCCCTTGCGAATAAGCCCTCCGCGGCGGGCATTGCCAACAACGCGGCAATGCTCATGCTGCCCGCCGATTCTCCGAAGACGGTAACGCGCTGTGGATCGCCACCGAAAGCGCTAATATTGCCCTGTACCCACTCAAGGGCCGCAATCTGGTCCAGCAGGCCCGCATTTGAAGCTAAATCACTGCCGAATGGGGACATATGTACAAATCCGAACGGCCCCAGCCGGTAATTTACTGTAACCAGAACAACCTTGCCGTTGCGGGCCATCCGGGTACCGTCGAACATCGGCTGACTGCCGGCTCCGGTCACAAAGGTTCCCCCATGAATCCAGACCATCACCGGCAAGCTCTCCCCTTCTTCCGCAGAAGACCATACATTCAGATATAGACAGTCTTCCGAATAGACTGGGGACGTTCCGCCAAACCGTGTGCTGCTGGTGCTCACTGGCTGATGGCTTACCGGACTGAATGAAAGGGCCTCTCTGACGTTAACCCACGGCAGAGGCGGCTGAGGCGCGCGAAACCGCAGCTTCCCGACTGGAGGTGCAGCAAAAGGAATCCCGCGCCATACCTTCACCCCCTCCTCCTCGGCTCCCAGCAGTTTTCCGTACAATGTTGTAACAAGTGGTGCTGTCATATCAATCTACCTCTTCCCGTTATTCCTTGTTATCTTCAATCTGTATATAGAGTCCGGAGCGGAAACGGAACCACTGGAAGACATGGGTAACGACCACCTTCAGTACGGCATATCCCGGTACGGCCAGAATGATTCCGAGCACACCGAACATTTTACCGGCAAAAATAATGACAAAAATGATGGTAATCGGATGTATCTTCAGCGACTTGCCCATGATCTGCGGAGAGATGAACTTGCCTTCGATCAGTTGAACAGCCGTCCATACGAACACCATTTTCAGCAGCATGAACGGAGACGTCACCAGCGCTACGATCAGGGCCGGAGTAATGGCAATTGCCGGACCCAGATAAGGTACAACCGCGGTACAGGCAGCAACAATCGCCAGAACCAGCGAATATTCAAGCCCGATAATTAAATATCCGATGTAGAGCAAGGCGCCGATGCAGCAACTGACAATAATCTGTCCCCGAATATAGGACGCCACCTGGCTGTTCATCTCTGACATGACCATGCGGGTCTGCGGCTGCAATGCCGTAGGAATAAATCTCATCAAATAATCCGGCAGCCTTTTGCCGTCGCGCAGCAGATAGAACAGAATAAATGGGGTAGTTACCAGGGCAAGCACAATCTCCGTCAGCGCTCCTACAAAGTTGCCGACACCGTTCACCGCATTGTTCAGGAAAGAAGTGCCCCACGATGTGACTTTGCTTGTAAGGTCATTAACATCCGTCCCCACATTCTCCTGAATCTGTCCAAACAGCTTGCTGCCGGTCAGGTTGATGAATTCCTGTTGGATCTGATCACTGTATTTAGGAAAATTATCAATCAGGCCTACCAGCTGGGTGCGGATCATCGGGATTACCGTAAGCAGGATCAGTGTTATAATTCCGGCGATTAGCAGATATAGAATGGCGATGCCATATGGCCTTCTGATCTTGCTCCGCCGCTCTAACCGATCCACCAGAGGATTCAGCAGATAGTAGGCAATCCCCGATAACAGCAGGGGTGCCGCCACGGTATGCAGCAAGACTGAAATCGGTTTGAATATAAACGGAACTTTGGAAAACACCAGTATATTTATTCCGATCAGCAGTACGATTAACAGTGTTACCACAAATCGGTTATTCAGAAAAAACTTCTTGAACTTTTCCGGCCATACCTGCAGCCTCTCCATCACTCCCGCGCCCCCTTAACACAATTGCTTCATCCTATGTGTGATTATTTGCACTTTTTATTAGCATAGTCAACACAGGGGCAGCAAGTCAAATTTCCTTTTAATCAAACTTGAGGTCTGCAATTTGGCCTGCGTTCATAAACCCGATCGACTGGTAGACTTTGTTGGAGTCCGGATTTTTGCCGTCCGCGTAGAGCACCGGTGTCAATTCTGCACTCAGAAGATGCTCACAAAGGGCTGCAACCAGTGCGCTCGCATAGCCTTGCTTGCGGTGACTTGCAGGGGTGTACACATCGTTAATGCGTGCATGTCTGGCCGAACGGTGAGTGATCTTTGCCATGGATACGGGGGTATGATCCGCCATCCACAGGTACAAGTCGCCGGAGGCGGCATCTTCAGCAGCTATCGTCAAAAAATCCTCCGGCCGCAGCATCTCGCCAAAAGCATCCTTCATGAATCCGGTCAAAAATTCAGCAATCACAGGAACCTGTTCAGCCTTAGCTTTTTCCAGGTATCCATGGACCTCTGCAGGCTTCCGCACCTCCGGACAATGATAAGCCTCCAGCATCATATTCGTATGATAGAGCTTACCCTTTCTGTCACAAAAAGCCTCCGCAAATGTCTTCGCGATCTCCGGCTGCGCGGAAATCCCGGGAAACTCATTCAACTGTACCCGTTCTGCAAGCTGCTGCACAAGGCGCTCCTGCTGCTCTCTCCTAAGCTCACCGGACACCCACAGCCAGGGATTATGCCCCGGTGATTGTGTGAATATCAGCTTGCGGTCTGACGTGGTCAGCCGGATCGCTTCAGGATATTCGGTAATCCGGTGGATTAGATTATACCGGACCTCCTCCTTCATGAACGCCTCACTTTGAAGCACTTCGTCTCCCGTCTCAAAGCTCTCAAACATTACGGTTCCCCCTTAATTTTCCTTATCATTTCATCATAGACCTCCCTCCAGCAAAAATAAACAGCCCGCCGCCAATTTATTCTGGCAGCAGGCTTTTCGTATCCGTTATAGTTCTTGTCAGGCTATCCAGCTTCATCCGAAGCTTTCCCTTTCAGTCTCTTAAACCAGCGGGATCACAAGATTCCGGCCGCAATGAGATGTTATTCTGATCTCAGATCCGGTCAGTTGGATGCCGAGAAGCAGCAGCGGGTCAGCATCTCTAACAGATAGACCGTTTCCTGCAGGTACATCGGCTTCTGTTCCATCTTCATTCCGGGGTTCTACCATGCCAAGACTGCTCGTCAGACACGGCTCCCCATAGAAAGCTGAGACCAGCCAGTGCGTGCCTGGAGCGATGCCCGCCAGCAGAGTCGGGATAGCCGTCCGCGGACGAAGGACATTGGTGTTCGTTTGCGGACGGATCATCACAGCTTCGCGGTAGCCCGCTAGCCCCAATACTCCGCTTACACCATGACTGCTGACAGCTGTCTCCGCGTATCCGTCAGCGGAGCGGAGCTCCTGAAATGCCGGCTCCAGGGCCACGGCAAAACCGCCTTCTGCTGCATCCAAGGCCCGCCCCGTCTGCACCCGGTGAATGCGGATATGCCATGGAAGACCGGCAACCACCCAGGTCTGCACCTCCACATTCGCCCAAGGCTTCCAGCGGGAGTACAGGATATTGTCTTCGATCCGTGTCTCTATATTTTGCCGGCGTACCCGGTACAGATGATCCCCTGCCTCGCTAAGTGCCAGCATGGAATCGAACGCGCCTTGGGCAATTCCCCATTCCGAGCGGGGCACACTGAAGCCAAAGGCCGTGGAATAAACGAATTTCTCGTATTTGGCGGAAGTGTGTGTATGCTCATTGGTCGAGAGATGACCGCTGTTGAAGGCAGCCACATGATCCGTCTCAGGCTGGCGGCAAATGACCAAATGTGCAGGCTGCTGCACAGCCAGCGTTTTCAGCTCAGGAAGCGGCAGCTCTTCAGACAGCCAGAAGGGATGGTTGTCCTCCAGCGCAAGCGGCATGAAGAACTTCAGAGACCAGTAAGGAGAGCCCGGTGAATTATAGTTCTCAGCCATCACCAGGTTCGGATAGGCATAGCCGATGGTCAGCACGCCCTCTTCATTCAGGATATCCTGCTTCAGCCACCAGCGCATGTTGCGCAGGATCAGCCCCTTGATCACCCCGTAGGGCATTGTCTCCACTTCAGCAAAAGCCAGCGCACCCCAGAAAGCAGACTGCGCAAACCGGTACGCCAGACTTCTTCCATACGGAAGAGCCGAGCCGTCCCCGGCAAACCAATGGATAAATTCTTCGGCAAACTTCCCGGCGCGCTCTTTGAACACACGGGAACGCTCAGGGTCTTCATCACCCATCAGCTTAGCGTACAGCAGGCCGTAGAAGTGGAGGGCAAACGGAACATAATAATCAATATGCCCGCCGATTCCATCGCTGTACCAGCCATCCGAGAGATAGAAATCATCAATCCGGCGCAGGTTGTTCTCGAGTTGCTGCTCGTCATAAGGCAGTCCTGCTGTGCGGAAGCCCAGATTCACCAGCACGTTGAAGAAGAGCCAATTGCAATCGTAGCAGGGATGTGAATTCATCTGATTGAGCCAGGCGTACAGATTGGCACGCTCCTGGCCGTTCAGCGGAGTCCAGATCCGCTCCGGAATCAGTGACAGCGCATAGCCGAACGCCGCCATTTCCACAAGCCGCTGGTCATAGTCGGCGACCTCGCCCCAATATTCTTTGTGCCCGGGATCGGTGCCGTTCCTGATGCCATCTAGGATCAGTTCCCACATGTCATCCTCTCCGCCTCCCGCGAGAAAAGGTACAAATCCCCACATCACACGGGAAAAGCCCTCCATTTCCGCAATATCCGGACCATAGTGGACTCCCGTTACGCCCAGCTTCACGCGGGCATGCCCTTCGCTGTAGTGAGGCTTCAGCGGATGGGCAAGCTGCAGGAAGGCTTCCTGCAGGTCCGCTTTGGTGATCAGCGGATTAGCTTTTATCTGCTCCAAATGGCTGCTCATCATTACCACTCCCTAACTGTTTCTTTTACTCCCAATAGAAAGGTCCCTTGCCCGTCAACCGTGCCAGCCCTTCGGCATAGAAGAAGTCTCCGTAAATTAAAGGTACGTCAATATTCGTGCCAGCCGGGTAATTGCTTGTACCATGGAGAATCAGGCCCTCTTCAGCCTCATTGTCCCAGGTGCCATAATTGCGGTATAACGATTCCAATATCCGTACAGCAGGTTCCCGGTATACCGGCGCCTCGAGTTCGCCAAGCTTGTCTGCGAGAAGGAGCAGCCCGCTTGCGGCACAGGCTCCTGCCGAGGAATCCCGGAAGTTCCGTGCTTCACCGGGTGCGCGGAAATCCCAATGCGGCACATGATCCTCCGGTAAACGAGCCAGGAAGAAATGGGCCACCTTTTGGGCCGTATGCAGGTATTCCGTTTTACCGGTATGATGGTAAGCAAGCGCCAGGCCGTAAATGGCCCAAGCCGTTCCCCTGGACCAGGCAGACTCCGGCGCATAACCCTGACCGCCGATGCCTTCGATGAACTCCCCGCTCTCCGGATCAAAACGGACAATGTGATAGACTGAGCCGTCCGGGCGGATGAAATGCTTCACTACCGTATCCATATGCGCTTCAGCAATGTGACGGTATCGCGGGTCTCCGGTCACCTCCGCCGCCCAGAAGAGCAACGGCATATTCATGGCACAGTCAATAATCGCATAACCTCTGTTGTCTTCGCCTTCATACCAGGGGTTCCAGGCGCGGATATAGCTGCCCTTCAGGTTGAAGCGGGCCGCCAGGTAATTCGCCGCCTTCAATGCTCTGATCCTGGAGACCTCATTGCCCAGAAGCTTGTAGGAAGCCACACTGGTTAAGGTCCACATGAAGCCCAAATCATGGTCCAGACGGACATACTCATTCAGCACTTGGTCCAGCTGATCCTCGCATTGCTCGGCCAAAGCCCGCAAGGATTCATCCCTGCTGTCGTTATACAAAAGCCACAGCTGGCCAGGCCAAAAGCCTGCCGTCCACCAGAACGGCTGCTCCAGTACATATTGTCCGCCCCGACTAGCATGGGGGAAGCCTGCGCCGATCCGCAAACTGTTCTGCTGTGTTTTCTTCAGCGCCTTATGCCAGGCTTCTTCTGCCCACGCAAGCTTTGTTTCCGCTGTCATCTTTAGCCACCGCCATTTCATTCATTTGGAATTGATCATGTCTCAACGAACTGAAACTCGAATTCATAGCTACCCTGCTTGCCTGGTTTCCCGGAGGTGTGGAAATCCATTCCGTACCAGGTCCTGGTCTTGCCAAAATGATCACTGTAGACATGCACCGAAATCTCTGGTCTGAGTGCACCGGCATTATAGAGGATACGCAAACCTTTTCCGCCTGTGCCCCGCAGCAGAACACTGTCCTCCTCCAGCACAGGCTGGCAGAAGGTCACTAGCCGTTCAATCAGCGCCGCCGGGGCTTCGGCAAACCGGAAATCGTCGGTCATCAGAAGTGTCGGTTGGATGTCTGACGTCTGCCAGCTGAACGATCGCGTCAGCCGCTCCAGCGGTCCGTACCCGTAAGCAGAGGTCAAATCCAGCGTCAGCACACTCTCATCCTCCCCTGCCTCAGCTTCCAGCACCTTGGCACAAGCCCCGGCTCCCGGCAACTGAAGCTGTCCGTCAATAATAGGCACACTGTGACCCTGTGAACCATTGCAATCATAGGTATACCGCTCTGCACCGAAATATCCTGCCGTGTACTCTCCGCTGCCAAGATCAGAGAGATATACCGTTTCATCTCCCAGTAGAATGAATTGACCAAGATCATTATGATTGTGCGGCTCGTCGTTATTTCCGCCTTTGGCGGCGAAACCGAATACCCCGGCTGGGGTAATCTTCCGGGCAACCAGCCATTCCGCATCCGGTAAATAACTGCTGCTGCTGGCCCACTCGCTCCGGCTGGCCACCGGACTGCGCCAGATCAGGTTCCGCACCGCCGGTGCCCAGCGGCTGCAGTGGTCCTCCGTATATGAAGCCCTAATCGAAACAGGCGGCGATTCTACTTCTGAATAAATGGTGCCCAGATAGTGGCTGAGTCCCAAAGACACGCTGACTCTCTGCTGCGAATCGGAGAAGTTGGCTACTACGCTGCCGCCAAGAAAACATTTCTGCTGGAATGCAGCGATGCTCTTCACCTTGTCCAGCCGGAACCAATCCAGTTCTCCCCGGCTTCTGCGGCGGAGCAGGTCAGCGTAATATACGAAATAGCCAAAACCATAATTCCAGTAGCCCATCCCTTCCAGGCAGGCACCGTCATCCCCGAAGCCCTGCAGATAATATTCCATCGTCCCCTGTACCTTGAACAGAATATCCGTAAGCGTCTCCAGGTCATTCAGCATCAGCATCGCTGCCGCACCGACCGATCCCGAGCAGACCGCCGCCCAGTTATGCGTTGCCGTCTCCCAGTGATAAGGCCCGGAGTTCAGATAAGGTCCGAACAACCGTCTCTGTACCTCTTCTTTGATTCTCGTATGTAGTAGAACAGGAAGCCTGTCCCCAAGCAGACAGCGGATCTCACTCAGTGCAAAACCGGTTTCAGCCGAGAACAGATCTATCGTTTCCGGGATACCGCTATTGCCGGTATGGGCTGGCAGACACCATGTGTATTCGTTGCAGATGCTCCATATCATCTCGCAGACCGCATGGATATGGATTTCCTGCTCCGGCTCCAGCAGAGACAGCAGTACTGACGTGTTCAGCATTCTCCTGCGTTCAAAATAGGGCCGTTCATACTCCAGTCTGGACCCGGTGCGGGCAAAAACAGTAAACAAATTATAGGTAAGCTCAGGTGCTTTTTCCCCTCTGAGCCTGTTCCCTTCCGCACGAATTTCTGCGACCTCCTCCGCATATAGCGGTGAATTCCTTACCGTAGACCAGAAACCGGCTGAATCCCCATCCGGATAATACAGACGGGTATCAGCTGGCTCCATATTCTGTACCACCGCTAGGATTTCGGATCTTTGCATCTTATGTCGCCTCTCTCTACGGTACACGGCTACCCCCGGTATTCAACGGGTGTTACTCCTGCATGCACCTTAAAAGTCTTGATAAAATAGCTCTGGTTGTCATACCCCAGCTGTTCACAGATCTCGCCAACTGTAGAATTTGTTCCATCCAGCAGTTCTTTGGCTCGCTCCATTTTTAGTTTTGTAACATATTCGATAAAAGTAGTACCTGTCTCCTTCTTGAACAGCCTGCTAAAATAGCTGGCGTTCAAATGGAGATGATCCGCTACCTCATCCAGACCGATCCGTGTTTCCAGTCGGCGAGAAACATATTGGCAGGCCTCGGTTACTTCGGTCCTTTTGCTGCCACCGGCACCAGCCCCCTTCGCTGCAACGATGGATTCCAGATGATTATCCAGCCATTCACGCAGCGATGGCAGCGAATCGATATCCACGATCTCTTTGTGCAGCGAATCCGCCGAATACATCGGACGAATGAACTGGAGGGAGTGCAGCTTCAGCTTCAGGTCGAGCAGCAGCTTCAGCATCCAGTCCTTGACCGTCTCCGGAGGATACTGTTCCTCCCGGATCAGTGAGATCCACTTCTCGGACACGGTACGCGCCTGCTCAGCATTCCTGCCCAGCAGCACCTCCCGCAGCTCCGCCGCTGCCTGATCATAATGTGCAAACAGATTGCTTACTGCGGTGGAGCTACAGGCAGACTTACATTTAACGGTATCCCCTGGCATCAGATAGAAGCGCTGCTCTTCGCCGTTCAACAGCTCATTCAGCTGCTGCTTAAGTCCTTCCGGTGTTCCGGTGCCCTCTCCGGTAATGAAGGACATGCGGACCTTCAGCACCTTCGACAAGGTCGATTGGATAATCTTCAGCCCGGCAGCAGCTTCCGCATAAATATTGCCCTGCAGACCAGGCCTGTAGGAGAACAGCAGGAACGAAGATTTTATATTGTAGCCAATATAAAGTCCGCGCGGCTTCATCCCGTCCAGTACTTCATTCATCACATTACTCACAGCAAAATGCAGCGTCTGATCCGAGGAGAAACGGTATTTCACATGCCGGTAATCCTCCAGGTAGGCAATTACGGGCAGACAGAATTCACCTTGCTGGAACAGTCCGTAATCAGCAGCCTCAGCCAGCCATTTCTCCGGCGACAGCAACGGCTGATGGATGAAATTCTTGATGCTCCGCTCCTTGCGCAGCTCCTTAGTCTCTCCGAACAGCTGCCGGATGCGGGAGGTCTCCCAGCCTGCGCGGTTCTCTTCATCCATGGATTCCTTGAATCTGCACAGCAGCTGCACAAGATCCTCCGGGTCCAGCGCATCCTTGAGCAGATAATCCTGCACATTAAGGCGCATCGCCTGCTGGGCGTATTGAAATTCATTGTGGCAGGATAAAACCGCGATCCGCACACCCGGCCTCAGCTCTTTGATACGGGCGGACAGCTCAAGTCCATTCATCCGCGGCATGCCGATATCCGTAATCAGAATATCCGGTATCTCCTGCTGTGCATGCTCCCAGGCACTCTCCCCGTTCTCATGCGTACCCATCAGGCGTAAGCCAAGCTCCTCCCAGCAGATACTCTCGGACAACAGCTCGATCACCGGATAATCGTCATCCACAAGCATCACCTTATACATCCCGTATCTCCTCCCTATGCGGAATATGCATCTCTATCGTGGTCCCGTTGCCGATTTCACTGCGAACATTGATGATAAAATCCTCACCGAACAGCATCCGCATACGTTCCACTACATTGGACATACCCATCCCGGAGAAAGAGCCTTTAGGCTCTTCATTGCCGGAGCTCATCTCCGTTCCTGCGGACTGCATCCGTCCAGCTATACTATCTAGCCGGGCTTCATTCATCCCTAGGCCGTTATCGGTTACAGACAGGACCGTATAGCTCTCCTCCACATCCGCACGAATACTAATTACGCCCGGCTGCTGGCTAAGCCCATGAATGAGCGCGTTCTCAACCAGCGGCTGAAGGAAAAAGCGCGGGACCTTAATCAGAAACGCCCTAGGATCAATATCAAGCTGTACCCGGGCCTCCTCCTTCTGGCGCAGATTCATCAGGCTGACATAGTGGGAGACCAGATCAATCTCCTCATGCAGAAAAATCTCATCCTCTTCACGGCTGATTGTCATCCGCAGCAGCATGGACAGGGAGCTGATCATTTTGGCGCTCTCCGGATCACCTCGCTTCATGACCTTCATACGGATCGAGTTCAGTACATTGAACAGAAAATGAGGGTTGATCTGAGCCTGGAGCATTTTCAGCTCCGCTTTTCGTTTACGGGCCTGGGTGTCTGAGACTTCTGCGATCATTTCCTTGACCCGGTCCAGCATCTGGTCGAACATCAGCCCCAGCCGGCCGATTTCATCATTGCCCCTGACTCCGGAGCGCACCAGCAGGTTGCCGCGCTGCACAGCAGTTGTTACTTTGCCGAGCCGTACCAGCGGTTTCGTAAAGGCGCGGACAAGAGTAATGAGCAGCAGCAGGAAGACGAAGAAGGAAATAAGCTGGATGACAAACACACGATTAAAAATAGAGCTGATATCTACGATGCTCTCCTTGTAAGGCTGCATCAGTACCAGCCGCCAGCCGTTGAAGGACAGCTGCTGCTGAACAACTAGATATCGCTCCCCGGCAATGGTAACGACCTCTGAAGCCTGTAAAGAATCCACGGCGTTCACATACGGAAACGGTTTGCCAATGCTCCCTGCATCTCCACCGGAGACAACATGGTTCTCTCCATCCAGCAGAACCACCTTCTGTCCTGCCGACAGATTGCCAAAAATATCATGAAGCTGATCCTCCATAATGGTCACAACGGCATACCCATAGATCTCGGTGCTGTCAAGGCGCAGCGTTCGCGCCACCGTCACCTGATACGGATGATCAAACTTGTCGTAGGCTAATTCAGTGGGCTCTACTCCAGCCCAGTAAGACTCCAGCCCCTTCAGTTCTGTCATCTTTCGGAACCAGGGCTTCTTCTTCAACTCGAGCGGATTGTAATCGCTAACAGAATAATTCATATAATATTTATCGTTGGTCAGCAGAATCGTTACATAACTGTTCTGGCCAACGACAGTAAGGGTATCGAGCTGTTCGAGCACCCGGTTCTGGTCCATGAACCTCTGGTATTCGTTACCGCTTACATTATTGGCTGCGGCAAGCTTAAAATACGCTTTCAATCCGGGATTGGTCTGGACATAATTGGCGATGGTCAGCATCCCTTTCAGGCTGTTCGTCACCGAGCCGTTCACCAGCTGTAAGGAATCTTCTGCATTTGCAATAGCCTGCCGTTTGACGGCCTCCTGGGTTAATGAATTGTAGATCAGCAGCGTGAGCGCGGCAGGAACCAGAATACAGGCAATGGATGCGACAATCAGCTTGTGACGGATCGATTTGGGGGCGAGCTCCCTGAGTCTGCTGAACATAGCGGTGTCCCCCTTCAATATGTACCCCTGAAACAAGCAGAAACGGCTTGGCCCCCAAGTGAAAAAGGACTTCCGTTTCTGCGGGAAAATATATACTCATCTTGTATACATTCTATGAAATGATTATAGCAAATTATTTTTTATTGGCTGCAATTATTTTATTCACACGGTCCTGGGAATTCTTGATGGTCGTATCCACATCCTGATCACCAAGGATCATCTTCTCATACTCCTCGTTAATGGCTTTGTAGACCTCTGCCTGGTAGGTAGCCGGTGGAATGATCGCCGATGCCTTGGAAGCCACCAGCGTGTCAACCAGTGATTTCTTGTCAACCTTCTCCGGATTCTTGGTACCGGCCAGGATGGTATCGATAATCCCCTGCACCTGATCGCTCGTTACCTTGCTCCAGGCCGGAATGTTCTTGCCTTGGACAAGCTGGCCTTCGGTTGTATACCAGCGGACAAATTTATAGGCAGCTTCTTTGTTTTTGGATTTGGCGGCAACGGACACATAGTCCGTAGTCACCGGTGTCAGGCCCTTTTCATCTGCAGCGTTGTTCTTAGGGAATGGGGCTACGGCTACATTAAAGTTCAAAGGCACCTTTTCTGTACCGCCGATCTCCGTGTTCATCCAGCTTCCGATTAGAATCATGCTCGCAGACTGGTTGAAGAACTGGGTGCGGTAAGCCAGCTTCTGGGAGATCATGTCCGAATAAGGAACGGATGACTTATCTTCTTTTTCCATTCTCAGTCTCAGCTCAAGCGTTGCCTTGAAGTTCGGATCATCCAGATTGGAGGTTCCATCCGCCTTCAGAAACTCGGAGTTCTGCGGCTGGTTCTCCATCTTCAGCTTCAGGAATTCCATCCAGCCACCTGCCTGCGGACCGTGGAAGTATGCGCCGTAACGCTTCTCTGCTCCTTCTCCCTTTGTCAGCTTCTGGGCATAGTCGGCAAAATCATCCCACGTCCAGTCGGTAGGCACGGCAAGTCCTGCTTCATCCAGATTATCCTTGTTTAACAACACATACCATGGATTGAATTTGCCCGGCAGCGCATAGACCTTGCCGTCCAAATGGGTATCCACTTTATAATCTTCTTCTACCTTGAAGCCATCCTTGGCGATATACTCATCCAGCGGTTCAGCCATCCCCAGCGCGATGCGCTGGGCATATCCGGCTGCGTCACTGAACATCAGGATATCCATAGGCGCGGAGGAGGCTGCCTCCAGATCCAGTTTTTTGAAGGCTTCCTGGGTATCGCCCTTTTCACTCAGCTGCACCAGCTCAATGGTCACACCCGGATTGGCCGCTTCATAAGCTTCCAGCGTGTGCTTCCAGTTGTACGCCTCCTCTGTCCCATAAGTATAGAGCCGCAGGTTGGTTTTCTCTGTATTGCCGGCTGCAGC
This sequence comes from Paenibacillus sp. 22594, assembly GCF_052044425.1. Lineage (NCBI taxonomy): Bacteria > Bacillati > Bacillota > Bacilli > Caryophanales > Paenibacillaceae > Paenibacillus > Paenibacillus sp. 22594. The sequence goes on along the minus strand of NZ_JBQENA010000002.1, from coordinate 613,940 downwards.
TCCGTTCGTTGCTTTGCCCGCATCTGTATTGGCCCCGCCATTTGCACTATTATTACTGTTATTCCCGCCGCAGCCCGCCAGCAGGCTTAACATCAGAACCCCTGCAATCGCCCCGGACCAACCTTTTCTTTTCATCATCATTGAACCCTCCCTAGATTATATCAGTGACTCACAAATGAATTATAGAATACGCTTACATTTGGCACATGAAACAATATTTACTTTTATTGAATTATTTTTACTTCTATACAAGTTGAACTTCAAATTCTCCTATTGGGGTCTGGTCGTGACTGCGGGGAATGTTTGGACTTCCGGCCGCTGTTATGCTTGAATTTCCTTGATTAAACTGCTGGTCGCGGTAGAAATTCAAGCATAAAGGCGGACGCATTCGCTCCTCCAATTCCAAACTTCCCCTCCGCCCCTTCCGCCCTATATGAAGTCATCAAGTTCAATTAGAATAAGAAGTTATTGCGGTACGGGCCGGTAAGGCAGGTACGCATTTCATTTCAACCTTTTACACCACCAAGGGCGATGCCCTCAATGACATTCTTTTGTCCCAGGATAAAGATGATAATCAGCGGCAGGATGGCAGACACCGCCGCCGCCATAATCAGGGAGTAGAACTCACCGCTCATTGAAGTGAACTTCTGGATCGCTATCGGCAGAGTCAGCAATTTGTCGCTCCGGATAAAGATCAGCGGATTCTGATAATCGTTCCAGGTCCAGATGAACCGGAGGATCGCATACGTGGCCACCGCTGGCTTCACCAGAGGTAAGGCGATGGACCAGAAAATACGCGGATGTCCGGCACCGTCGATTTTGGCCGATTCAATAAACTCCTGGTGCAGACCCATAAAAAACTGACGCAGCATAAACGTCCCGAGCACACTGAAGGTCCCGAGCAGCACCAGACCCAAATGGCTGTCGAACAGCCCGATGTTGCGGTAAATAATAAACTGTGGAATCAGGATTGCCTGCCCTGGAATCATATACGTTACCAGCACAATCATGAACAGGAAATTGCTGGCCCGGAATTTGATTTTGGAGAATCCATAGGCCGCCATGGCCGAGATCAGACAGGATGCCGCTGTAGTAATCACCGCAACCTTGATCGAATTCCAGTAGTATAAAGTGAACGGATAATCGCCAAACCAGACCGCTTTGTAGTTCTCAACCGCATTCCATTCCTTCGGAAGCCACTGGATGGGATATGCGAATACTTCCGACTCCACCTTGAACGAGGTGACCAGCATCCATACAAATGGCAACAGGAACAGCACACTGCCGGCAAACATGACAACCGTAACTATGATTTTCAGCCAATCGACGCCTGGACGTTTTTCCATATGCTTTACCCTCACTTCTCTGTCTAGTAATTGACCCATTTCTTCTCTGCCAGCCACTGCCCGAACGTAATCAGCATGACGAACAGGAACAGCACGACGGCAATCGCTGAAGCGTAACCAACCTTAAGATTGACAAAAGCCGTATCGTACAAGTACCAGACCATCATCGTCGTGGAGCCAATCGGGCCGCCCTGGGTCAGCACCGCGATCACATCAAACACTTTAAACGTGGCAATGATGCCGGTTACAAGCAGGAAGAAGGTCGTGGGCGACAATAGCGGAAAGGTAATCCGTCTGAATTTGGTCCAGGCGTTGGCTCCGTCAATTTCGGCAGCCTCGTACAGATCCTTCGGAATGGACTGCAGTCCGGCGATGTAGATAATCATGTTGAAGCCGATGGAGATCCAGACCGAAATCATCATAATGGATATCAGGGCAAAATGCGGATCGGCAATCCACTTCGGCGGGTCAGCAATCCCGATGGCCTTCAGCATTTCGTTAATCGGGCCGTATGAAGGCTGGAACAGCACCTGCCATACAATCGCTACGGCGACGGTCATCGATACATAAGGGACGAAGTAAGCGATTTTAAAATAACCCTTCATATACACATAGCGGTCGATCAATATCGCCAGCACCATGGATACCAGCAAATATACTGGCACTGTCAGCAGAAAGATAAAGTTGTTACGCACCGAGCGGATAAACATGTCATCCTGCAGCAGATTGCTGAAGTTCTGCAGCCCTACCCAGCGGATACCGTCAAAGCCTTGCACAAAATTCCAGTCGGCAAAGCCCAGCACCAGTGTGGCAATGATCGGTATCAGCACCAGAATCGTTACCCCGATCAGCATCGGGCTTACAAAAAGCAGTCCAGACAGCGTCTCTCCCTTTTGCAGCGACCAGCCCTTACGCTTTCGTACAACCGGCGGCTTTTGCGTTAATGTCTCCATATTTTGCCCCATGTCTCACACCTCAATGGTTTTGTTATAGGTCACGCCCTTTTCTCTGTTCTCATTATAAAAAAAATACCGTCAGCGCTTTGACGGTATTTTGATCTTATTCAGTGTAATTTTTACTTCTTCTTTTTACCCTTGGTCCCCTTCTCTGTCTGGGCCTTCAGTCCGCCATCGTAGGTATAGAGGATATGATCCTCCAGTTGTTCCCCTTGGAGCACCTTCCGCACCAGCTTTTTGCCCGCCTTGGGCGTCATCTCCCTGTACCAGACTCCCTCCGGGTACGAGATCACTACACAGGCGTCTGAGCATCTTCCGTTGCACTCGGTTACTGTGGTATGTATCTTGCTTGCCGCTCCCTGTTTCTCAATTTCGTCCTCAATGGCATCAGCCACTTCTTCGCCTTTATTCTTTCTGCAGCTGCTGCCGCCGCAGATCAGCAGATGATGAACCGTTCCTTGCAGATTCCAGGTCGTCATAAAATGTATCCCCCTTCTGAACACTAATACCCCGCATAAGGATCATTCTAAACTCTAGCCATTCTCCGGATGCTAGTCAATAGCGTGCAATCCGGTTTCCCTGGAGCGCGGAGGGCAAAGTCTTGGTTACCAGCCTCATCAGATGGGGATAATATCTTTAGCTTGCCGGTCACAAAAAAGTAAAGAAGGAGAACAACACTTATGAAAATTCTGTATATTTACGCCGCACTTGGCTTACTGGGCTTGACTATATCGATATCCGTGGATTGGTTAACCGGAACCCCATTTTCCAAGTCATTCAGCTTTCTTACCTCGATCTTTTCGACTACTACCTTCGAGGAATTGGTCGTCATCATTATATTCTTCTTTCTTCCGTTTATCCAACAAGGAATGGATGCTTACAACAGGAAAAAGAAACCCAGCCAATGAGGCTACCGGTACCAGCCGAACCGTTTTCGCACATGGTGGACAAAGAAGAGCAGAATAGGAACTACCGCACAGAGAACCGGAAGAATGTATTTCAGAAACGCTCTCCCTTCGTTCAAGTGACTGGCGTAATTCTCTGCGCTCATAAATGAGCTGAACAATACAATGACTCCAACAGGCACAACCAGTTTCCGGTAATCTTGAACTTTAAACAGATCTGCAGTGATTACTGTCGCCGCGTAACAATAGATCGACATTTTAAAAAAAACACCGATGATCAGGGTCAAAATGACTAAGGCATCCAGACGCTGGATAAAATTGGCCACGTTCACCAGCGTGATCGTTGTAAAAATGGGAAAGGCCGCTCTACTGTATATATTTTCTCCAAGTACGGATATTTCAATGGCATGGGTGAAAGTGAGAAGCAGCCCGCTTAGGATCACTGCCATGACCCCTGCTTTTTTGGCTTTTCGGGGTTTATTGAAATGAGGCAAAACCGTTGTTATGCAAACCAGTTCCCCAAACGGAAAAATCCAGATGCTGGGATAGGCAGCGCTCAGCGCATCCCACCAATCGTTGGCATGAAGGGGAAACAGATGCTTAAAGTCTACCAGTCCGGCAGCGATGACAACAAAATTGCAGGTCAGCCCCATGATCATGATGATCCAAAAATAAATTTCCGCTGTCCTGGCGAATACCTCAATCCCCTTGGTCAGGATGTACATGACAGCAGTCACCATAATTGCATTGAGAACGAGGATCGGAGTCCGGTCGTAGGTTGACGAGATTAACAGATCTCCAGCCTCCCGCAAATTGCGGGAGCCGTTGAACATCAGCACCGGAATATACAGTAGACTCAGCGGCCAACCAATGACCTTACCCAGTATTTTCTGTGTATATCCGCTGATGATCAGTCCGGGAAACTGACGATACAGATCGTAATAGATCAGATAGAGTAATACTCCTCCTGGCAGGGCCATTAATATGGACAGCCACACCGCATGGCCGCTTTTCAGACCTATCGGAACAACCAGGGCTGTTCCAAGTTCAAACAGCACCATCATGGCAAACAATTGACTGGGTCCGATGACTTCTTTTCTCATAAGAAAGCTCACCTATCTTTTCATTAGAAAATCGTTACTCTTCAGGTGCCGTGAATGGAGCGAGCCGCATCCCTGTACCCCGAATATACGCTTCAACCTTGAGATCAAGTGTTCCTTTGGCAAAGATCTGGTCCCATTTCTTCTCCACAGTTCTCCATTCGCCGGGGTGGGTACGTTTTAATTCATTCCCAAAATTCAAATAATCAACACCTGTCTGCTGCGCCGCATGGAACGCCTGCTCTATTTCTGCCTTCGTCAGCTTTTCCATAGCCTCTTCCAGCTTGATGATTTCCTCATTTTTGCTCAAGTCCAAACTGCTCTTGGTCTCATTAATATTCCCTTCCTCACTGACATTCACATGAAAAACCGGAATTCCCTCCCGCAATTCTACCTTGACCTTGGTTCTGGATAATAACACATTGACTGCAACTGCCTTTTTTTGTTCCCCTGCATCGATATCCACATTCGTTTCGATAATTTTATTCAGAATCCAGTCTGTTCCTCTGGCTTCGGGGCCGTCGATCCATTTCTCCAGCTTCCCCTTCTTGAATACGGCCTGTCCCCCCATTGTAATAACGGTCTCTGCATCAGATTGCTCCAGGTTTGATTTCTTCTTACCTGCTTCTACATTTCCAATCATGCGCAGTCCGCTGACCGTGAAGCCTCCCTCCCCAGTCATTTTATTAATCAGCTCAAAAACGTCGATTTTTGGGTTTTCCCCCCATACACTGGAAGTATTTTGTACCTTCTTAGCCAGTCCGATGGAGGGAATACTTTCCTGTGGTGTGAATATTTTTAGAATGGAAGCAGCATCTGTGTCCCTTGAGATCAGTACGGCCGTATTAAGCCTAAGCTCATGAGATCGTTCAAAGATGTCCAATACACCGCTGATCCCGCTTTTTGCGATAGACTCCCCCAGGACTAACAATTGGGTATGGGCAAAAAACAGCTGTCGGCTCGCCCGCTTCGAGGTTTTGCGCAGTGCCCCGAACACGGTAGGATCGTTTGACGAATAAGTGGTAAACGCAGACTCACTGCTGCTTGCTCCCTGGCTGGTAGCTGAAGCAGATGGAATGACAACCTGGAACGTTACCTTGTATTCATCCGGTTTCGTTCCCTGGTCTATTCCGATTCCACTGACAATAGCCAGCTCGTTCAATTCTCTGCTGTTCCAGCAGCCTGTCAGACTCAGGGCCAGTCCCAAATATGCAATCAGGCAACCTTTCATTTTAACTTTCATTGGTGTTTACCCTTTTGCTTTTGCCTTCTTTTTTGCGCACATTGCTTATTTTTTTATTTAGACGCGGCCGGATTTTCATAAAATGCAAGGGTGAACGAATAAAGGTATCCTTCTGATCTTCAGCGGAAAACGGAGCTATAGGAGACATATAAGGAACCCCCAGGGAGCGAATACTGCATAAATGTGCGATCAGGATCAGGGCCAGAATAGCTATGCCATAAAGACCCATAAATGCGGCAACAAATACAATGGAAAAACGCAGCAGCCGCACTGAGAGTGCCATGTTAAAGGCTGGAGTGGTGAAGCTGGAGATCCCTGTCAATGAAACGACGATAACCATGGCTGGTGAAACAATTCCCGCCTGGACGGCCGCTTGTCCCAGTACCAAACCTCCAATAATGGATACGGTCTGACCGATCGGAGAAGGCAGTCGAATACCCGCCTCACGGATAATTTCAAAGGTAATCTCCATCATCAAAGCCTCCACAAACGCCGGAAAAGGTACCCCCTCCCGCTGTGAGGCCAGATTAATGAGCAGCGGGGTCGGAATCATCTCCTGATGAAAGTTAAGCGCGGCAACAAAGATGGCGGGGCCAAACATTGAAATCAGCAAACAGAGAAAACGCAATAGACGGATCAATGTGGAAATATCAAAACGCTGATAGTAATCCTCTACCGTATGAAAAAACATAAAAAACGTTGTTGGTGCAATAAGCACAAAAGGGGTTCCATCTACAAAAATGGCGATTCTCCCATCCAGCAGATTCCCGGCCACACTGTCGGGCCGTTCTGTATTGTATATTGTGGGAAAAGGAGAATATCTGCTTTCTTCAATGAGCTGCTCAATGTATCCCGATTCCAGTATGGAATCCACTCTGATCTCTTGCAGCTTTTCTCTTAGATTTTGCAAATTATCTTCGTTTACTATTCCATTTATATACATGATGGCGACGCTAGTCTGTGTCACAGCACCCAGTGTCATCGGCTCTACCCATAGATTGGGATTTTTAATTTTGCGGCGGACCAGAGAAATATTAACCCCAATCGTTTCCGTAAAACTCTCCTTGGACCCGCGGATCGAAACCTGCGTGCCTGCTTCAGACACAGGACGAACCTCGCCTCCGCTTGTGTTACCGCTTATTGCTTCTGCCATGCCTTCAATCAGGACAAGGGTATTTCCGGACAAAAGGGCTTCAAAGAGCTCGCTCAGCGTGGTGATTGTCTGCCCTTTACCAGGATTCAGCGCTTTTTCTTTCATATATTTATAAATGTCCAGGCTTGTTGTCAACTTCTGGCCTTCTTCGTTTACGGTCTGAAAGGACATGGCGTGTGAGATGAACTCATTCACAATTTCCTTATCCGTAAGACCATCCATATAAACGGCAGCAATCCGGGGAGCATCCTCTATCGTTTGGAAATAGCGGATAATCAGATCCAGACTGTTACCGAGGCCTTCCCTAATGTGCTGCAGATTGTCGTCAAGATTCGTTGTAAGCGGGGAGCTTTGACTACTGCTATCCGCCCTTTGCGTCTGTTTCGGTTTGGTTGTTCGAGTAGCCATCATCAGCACCTCCTGTCCATACTATTCGCCCGCTCCCCTTTTTTTATGCAGCATATGGAATAGACACGCGCTGGTGCAAGCGCAGCGAATGCAGGGTCTGTGCACACAAAAAGGCTGCCGGCACGAAGAATTTCGTACTGGCAGCCTCTAGTTATTCTACATTAAGTTAATCTCTAGCCTGTTAGTGTTCATCCACTACTCCAAGGGCCTTGTTCTTTTCCTTAAAGCGTTCATTATGTGAGGAGACATACGCCACCTTCGGAGCCTCAGGGTCCAAATACAGCTTCGCGCTGTTCAGAGCAAGAACCGCATCGGTGAACGTTCCGGCAATCAACCGGACCTTGCTGCTGTAATCCACAAAATCTCCGGCGGCAAACACGCCAGGCAGGTTCGTTTCCAGCCGTCCGCTGACATTGGCACACCATTCGCCCATATCAATTCCCCAATCCTTCAGCGGACCAAAGTCGCTTTTCAGCCCATGGTTCACAATCACTGCATCCACTTCAAGCTGCTCACATTCGCCGGATTCCATATGGCTGATCGTGACTTGATCTATCTTCTCCCCATTGCTGCTATGCAGCTGGCTAACCGTGTAGGGAACGCGGACTTGAACGGATGAGGCTTTCATGCGGGCAATATTCTTCTCATGACCGCCAAACTGCTCGCGCCGGTGAACAATGGTTACGCTGGCGGCAACGGGCTCCAGCTCATTCGCCCAATCCACCGCCGAATCGCCGCCGCCCGAGATCAGCACCCGCTTGCCGCGGAATGGTTCCAGCTCCTGCACAGTATAATGGAGGTTCGTCACCTCATAGCGGTCTGCCCCCTCAATCTCCAGCTTCGCCATCTGCAGGATACCGTATCCTATGGTGAGGATGATCGTGCGCGTCCAATGCTGTTCGCCGCCCGCTGATGTCAATATATACGTGCCATCCTCTTGCCGCTCCTGAGCAATGATCTGTTGGCCCAGTACGATGGTAGGATCAAAGGTCCGGGCCTGCTCGGCCAGCTGATCTATCAATTTGCGGCAGAGTATTGGAGTAACTCCCCCCACATCCCAGATCATTTTTTCGGGATAAATGAGCATTCTTCCGCCCAGCTCATCCTTGGCTTCAATCAGCTTCGTCTTCAGGTCGCGCATCCCGCTATAGAATGCTGTATACATACCGGCAGGACCCCCGCCAATAATGGTCACATCGAATAATTCCAGCTCTTTGCTCATGTAATCCCCTCCAGGTGTAATGGTATTTCAACGAATTAAGATCGGGTACGTGCCAGCAGGTAGAGAAAATAAGGCGCTCCAATCACGGCAACCACAATACCAGCCGGAATTTCGGAAGGCTGCAGAATCCAGCGGCCGATGGTATCCGCCGTAAGAACAAGCAGTGATCCCAGCAGCGCCGAAGCGGGCAGCATGAACTGATGCTTCGGCCCCACCAGGCGCCGGGCCAGATGCGGCCCGACCAAGCCAACGAATCCAATTCCACCGCTCACGGCGACACTGGCTGCTGCGAGACCCACCGCAGCCCCTAGCAGGCGGAATTGCTCCTTCGTTACCGCCGCGCCGAGTCCGGTTGCAGTCTGATCCCCCAGGTTCAATACATTCATGACTCTGGCCTTGTAGATCACATAAGGCAGCAGAATGAGAATCCACGGCAGCAAGGAAAGTACGAACTTCCAGCTGGTTCCCCAGATACTGCCCGCAAGCCACGTGGCGACAAATTGATATTTGTCGGGGTCCAGGCGCAGGGTAAGCACAATCATAGCCGCGCTCATGCCTGCCGCAACCGCCACCCCGGTCAGCAACAGCCGGATTGGAGAGATTCCCTCATGCCGCTTATAGGCAAGTGCATAGATCATGGCTGCCGTACATGCAGCCCCGACAAAAGCTACCAGCGGAAGCATAAATACCGGTGCGGCTGTGGTTGCCGGATAAAAAGAAACCAGCAGCATCACCATGAGTCCGGCTCCGGCATTGATGCCAAGAATTCCGGGATCGGCCAGATCATTGCGGAACACACCTTGCATCACCGCACCCGAAACCGCAAGTCCGGCTCCGATCAGAATCGATATCACAATCCGCGGCAGACGGAAATCGAACAGGATGAGCTCCTGTTTGTCTGTGCCACGGCCGAGCAGGGTATGCAGCAGCTGGGGCGGGGTCAAATGTATGTATCCTGTGTTCACACTGATCACAAAAACAGCTGCGATCAAGGCTGATAGTACTGCCAGCACTTGAAATCCCCGTCTGCGTCTAACCTCATCAAAACTTATTGCCACCTTTTTACGCACCTTCATAGCTCCCTTCTTTCTTTGCGGGCCAGATACAGAAAGAAAGGCACACCAATCAATGCCAGAATCGCGCCCAGCGGCGTTTCATGCTGCGGAATAATGGTTCTCGCAGTGAGGTCGGCTAGCACAACCAGCAGACTGCCAAGAACAGCGGAGCAAGGAATAATCCACCGGTAGTCCACACCGACAAGATACCTTGTCAAGTGGGGAATAATCAGGCCTATGAACCCTACAGCTCCTACGACCGAAACCGAAGAACCGGCAAGAACCAGAACGATCAGAGCACCTGCCAGCTTCACCAGACCTGTACGTTGCCCGAGACCTTTGGCAATATCCTCACCCAGACTGAGCATGGTAATGGATCGGGATAGTGCAATCGCCCCGAGAATCGCCACAAATACCCACGGAAACATGATCTTGAGCTGGAACCATTTCGTTCCGGCTATACCTCCTGCATACCAAAAGGCCAGATCTTGTCCGATTCTAAAATATAAAGCCACACCCTCACTTAAAGCCGAGAGCAGTGCACTCAATGCCGCACCAGCCAGTACAAGGCGTGCTGGCGTAAGTCCGCCCTTAGCCAGGGAACCGATACCGTATACGATCGCCGCACCAGCCCCTGCACCCGCAAAAGCATACAGAATCAAACCCATGAACGGCAGATTCGGCATAAAAGCAAACACAAGCGCCAGCGCAAAACCTGCGCCTGAATTAATGCCCATCAGCCCCGAGTCCGCGAGCGGATTACGGGTCATCCCTTGCATTATGGCTCCAGCTACCGCAAAGCTAGCCCCGATCATCACACCACCAAGCACGCGGGGAAGCCGCAGCTCGCGGATAATCTGGTGATCCGTAATATCTGGATTGAAATGAAAAACAGCGTTCCATACCACCGGCAGCTTAATGTCCGCAGCCCCGAAAGAGACCGAAACCGCAATTCCCAGCGCCAGGGCAATCAGACCGCCAACCAGGATCAGCGTAGCTGCCCAAGGACGCGAACGAAGCTTCACCTCATCCTGCCCCCTAAGTGGACCTGTGCCGGCTGCTGTCTGTAGACTCATAGGTTCCACCTTTTTCTCATGAAATTGATAATCATTATCATTATAACATTGTAAAGGAAGAAGCCGTATTTTGGCAATGGACAAATATGATTCACAGCTTTATACAAAACCAAAACCCCCGGAAATCATCCTGAGGAAGCGACAATTTGCCGGGGGTTTTGAATGGAATACTTCTAAATCTGAAGACTGCTTACCATCCGCTGGTTGGTTTGACACCTGCAAACGGGGCAGGAGGTGCTTTTAGCGGGTATAGTCCTCATATTCGTCGCGTCTGCTCGATTTATGGTACATGTATTCATCATTCTTCAACTTGTAGAGAGCACCCATTCCGGAAAAAATGAAGAACAGCACCAGAATCAGAGAGTACGCATACATGAATTTATCAAGGTAGAAGCACAGGATGATCGCCACAAAGGTCAGCACCAGCAGGGCAACCGCAATTCTAGCCCATATTTTTTTCATAGCAGATCCTCCAGAAGAATTTCAAATCCACATTATCACTATTTCATCGAATATATTGTCGAAAGCTGTCATTGCTCCATAATAAAGGAATACCCTTTGCGTCCACACATGTCTGGCAGGTATCGATTACAGGATTCAAGAGAAAAAGAAGCGAATACCAAGATAAAGGGAATCACGCCCTCTAATCGGGAGGGAGATGGACATTTCAGGGAAATAAAGGGAAATCTCCACTCTATATTTGGCCGTTACACCCTGCTGTACCTTATTAGGCGATTATACAGGGATGAATTCCCCTTAATTCAGTAATAACGGGGATTTACTAAGAAGTAGCGGGTCTTTTTCCGCTTATTTTCTTCAGGCCTTCCAATGTGACTCCAGAGCCATGCATTGTGAGCCGCTCAGTGTGTTGAAGAATTACGATGGGTCTCCTAATGCAGTGACAACCGTTAACTATGGTTATGAACGAACGATTCAGTAGTATTTCAAAAAAGGGCATCCCAGTCGCCATCTCTGGCTGTGGGATACCCTTCATATTATAAATTCCTATGCAAATTGCCCAGCGCCGAAACCTACAACAGCTTCGAAATCACCGTTCCCGACAAAAGCTGGCCCAGCGTCCGGTCGAGCGGCAGCGGCTTATTGCCGAGACATGTCCGCACGGCGGTCAGCAGCACGCGTACATCAAACTTGCTTGGGTGCACAGGAATCACTTCTTTTTCCAGCGCCAGCAGACTGTATGCGGCCATCATCGCTGATCTCACGGAATACTCCACGGTAAAGACACAGTCGTCAGGCACTTCGGCAAATTGTCCGAGGAAAGCCAGATTCGTACTGCCCTGCGGAACAACCTGCGGACGGTCGCCTGCCACACGGGGCATAAACTGGGAAGTGATATATGGCATCATGCAGGGAATGACATTCGTTGTATGCTCCAGAATTTCCGGAATCCGGTCCTTCAGGCCGATATGGTAGCAGAGCTCTTCCAGCAGCTCGCGTCCGGTACAATCGCTCATCTTCTTCTTGATATAGTTGCCCTCGGCATCCGGGAACAGGCCATACGCCCACAGTACCTTCACATTCTCCGGCTGATTGATGAAATGCGGCTGCTTCGGTGCAGTCCAGGACATCATCCAGTTGGAATCCTTGATCGTCACTACACCGCCCATTCCCGGCAGATCACCGGTCAGCTCCAGCAAATAAGGGAAGACGATCTCATCATCGGTAAACGTCATCGTAAAAGACAGCCATTTCGTCTTGTCAATGTCCCCGCAGAATACTTCCGGATGGCCGAAATCGGGGGATTTGGCGGCAAGCTTTTCCCATAGGCTCCAGCAGCCTCGCTCCGTAACCGAACGGTTGAGAACCGCAGGATGGTCCATATCGCCAAGAGTCGAATTTTCCGTCATTGAGCCGTTCGTTACCATCACCAAATCGCTGCGGGAGATCGAAAGGGTCTTTGGCGTTCCGTTTACTAGAACATGAATGGCCGTAACCGTCTTCTCCCCGCCAGTGAAATCCACATCCAAGTCAGTGACCTGATGTCCCTTGTCAAAATGAACTCCCTCGCTCTCCAGCCACTTTATCAGCGGAAGAATCAGCGAATCGAACTGGTTGTATTCCGTATGCAGAATGCCCTTCAATTGATTCATCCCGGAGATCAGGTGCATGAAACGCTCCATATACCGTTTGACCTCAACCACACTATGCCAATTCTCGAAGGCGAACATGGACCGCCAGAAATACCAGAAGTTCGTGTCCAGGAAGCTCGGGTCAAAAAACTGCTCAATCGTCACCGCACCCAGCTTCTCCTCTGTCACCATCACCAGCTTACCGAGCTGAAGCGAGTGGGCCGTAGACAATCCCAGCGATGAAAAATCGGCCTTTTGCCCTGCATTCTCTACCAGACGGCAGTGAGATTCGATTGGTTCGGCCAGGTTCAGCTCGCGGAACTCATCCAGCACCGTCCGGTCAGGGTTGGTCAGTGACGGAATGAAGCCAAACAGCTCCATGAAGCACTCAAAATGCTCCTCAATCTCGCGTCCGCCCCGGGCACTATAGCCGTCTTTGGCATTCCCCGCGCCGTCCATCGAGCCGCCATATACTGCAGATTGCTCCAGAATATGAATGTTCCGGCCGGGCATATGCCCATCACGGATCAGAAAAGCCGCCGCTGACAGCGAGCCGATCCCCCCTCCGACGAGATATGCTTTTTTCGAAGCAATACCTTCCTGTACGAGTGGGTTAATTCTTTGATAGGTTCCCATTTGTCCTCTTCCTTTCATCGAACTGGATAAGTGACTCTAGAACTGACTTCACTATACCCAGCGGAACCTAAGAATTCTATGGACAGCTCACAGCATCTGTACAGGGTTTACACATCTGCGGGAGATTGTGTCATTTTATCGGGGCGGTATGATAGTTAGCCAGACTCCGGGAGATGCTGCCGTCCATAATCCGGGCCACTTTGTCCACGATCTGTGCCGGGTCGGTGTTCGCTCCTGCTTTAAGCCAATGGATGACCTGCTCCAGGATCGCCAGGGTATAGAAATCAGCAATATCTTGCATAGCCAGCATACTCACCCGTTCGGGCTCCTGTATGTTCAGCTCCTCTACGACCTGGATCATCACCCCATAGATCACCCCGTACAAAAAGTCCTCCAAATGCTCGCGCCCGAGGGAATGGAAGGTGTTCAGACAAATGGTTTTGTTGCTCTGTGTGTAGTTCAGGACACTAAGGAACCCCTGCTTCCAACCGGAGCAATTGCGGTACGGCTCAAGGCCTTCGATGATTTCGGTCTGGTAGACCCAGCCTAGCAGCTCATATATATCCTGAAAATGATTATAAAAGGTATGCCGGGTCACCCCGCAATCGCAGGTAAGCTGCTGAATGGTGATTTTGTGGAGCGGCTTCGTGAGCATCAGTTTTTTGAGTGAGCGGGCCAATGCGTTTTTCGTGACTTGTGAATAGGACATAGCTTCCTTCTGCCCCCTGGATAATAGATTGACCTTGCGGATTATCATACTATGTAAAATATTACTCTTCCTTCCATTATGTATGCAAGTGGTAACAGGAAATTCGGGATCTGTAGCTGGTATAGCAAGCTGTGAATAAAAGCACAAAAAAGACGGGCAAACATCGTTCGTTTGTCCGTCATCTCACTTGTCTTACACACAACAATTGCATAGCCATTATTCAGGCCCATCATTTCAGCCGCAAGGCACTGCCTTCGGCATAATTTTTTCAGAATAATAACCTCTTCTAACTCGTTAAGAAGTCCAAAATATTCATTCCACTGCCCGTATTGGCCTTGTACAGTTCCGTATATCCGCATTCCCGGCAGCTGATGGTGATGAACTTTTTATTCTGGACATCAAAAAGCTTCGCAAAGTTGCCGCCGGTGGCCTGAAACTGGTCCACGGCATATTCTTTACATCCGCATTTATTGCAAATAAAATGTTTTTTAGCCATGGTGCTCTCCTCCAAAAGGTTTCTCTGTTTCGTCTAGGGTTTGGTCTGTTACTTAATACATCGGCTGAATATAGGCGAAAAATAATCATATTGCCCACAATGATGCTAAAGACGCAGAGGGACACTATAATTTACTTTGCGGTCTAGGCCGTATTTCATTGGCAGAATAGAAACGCATATCTCCATCATATCACCCATAATTTTCCTTATCCAGCAAATCAAATAAATAAGTAAAAAAGACCCACTTGGGGGCTTATTCGTCATGGTCAGGCAGTTATCTGAAGATCTGAACATTAATTATACTTCTAAAATCCAGTTTTGTTCCGCACCAGTCTTCCGGTAGAGGGGTCCCAGCGCCAAGGCACATTATCCCCCTGCATATGCAGGCCTCCATACCATTCATCTATTCCTTGCACCAGGACGCGGTCTGCCGTTCCATTCCGTATCTGCTTACCCAGTTCTGTCAATGTAACCTGTCGGCTCAGAAACTCAGGAATTTGCCGGAAATCCGCGTTTTCCACAGCCCCGTCGATATGCATCAGAGGATGATTGCCCGCAGTCAAAGCACGCACAAACTTGAAGTATTCGATATCCCCCATACCAAGTACATGCAGGGCATCCGAAACTTGACGGAATAACTCCAGCGGCGTATGCGCCCCAGCTTCAACAGCTTCAAGTGTGGTCTGTTCCACAATCCCCAGGCCATTCTCTACGGAAGGAAGCCGTGGTAAATGGGCCATGAAGGCTTCATAGGCAAAAGGCAGGCCGGACGCCGCCAGCTCCGACTTCTTCAGTTCAAGCAGATCAGCCATTTGGGTAGGATCAGATGAAGCATACGCTTGCCAAAGCTCACAGCCAAGATCAATTTCTCGCTTTCCGATCGTCCGCCAGGTCCCGGATAACGTTCCAAGCTGTGCCGGAGTAAGCTGCCCCAGACCATGAAACGGTTCGATTCCCGGAAACTCCCCGATGCAGAGCAGACTAAGCTTGGTGCGGCCCGGCATATTCCTTTTGAACGCATGCAGCAGATAAGCAAGCATACTCTGGTCGAACAGGTCATGCTCAAACCACAATACAACTTCGTCGTACCGGGTATAATCGCGGAGCTTACGCTCCTGTTCCTCACAGCTTGCTATATACTCATTGGCCGGAATACCGAGCGTTGCCTCCAGCACTAGAGAGCGTTTCGCACGTTCCTCCGGAACGGAGAGGTCTTCAAATATTGGACCAGAGGAATAAATCTCCCTCCAAACCAATACATCCCCTTGAACAATTCCTTGCTTTAGCATGTTACCTACCGTATCTCCATTCACAATATGCAGCATATTAGCGCCCCTTTCGTACAAATGATTGAATACGGAAGCCAGATCGGCAACCGGGAGTGTGCCTTTCAGCTTTTGGCGTGCATCGTGCAGCCGTTTCTTGAGTGTCTGCACCGGAGTCCCGAGATAAGCGGAAATTTCCTGGAGGGAATAGCCGTAGAAATAAAACAGCTGCACTGGAACCCTAAGCTTGGCGGATAACGCAGCCACCGAGCTTTGGAGCACCTGCTCCTCTGCATATCGTTCCGCAACCTCCGCCGCATCCGGCGTATTCTGCAAACCCTGCAGCGCTTCATCCAGAGGAATCGTGGGTTGAAGCTTGCGCCGGAGAATACGCTGACATTGCCTTACGACAATCGTCTTGAACCAGCCCGGAAAAGCAGCCGGGTCGCGCAGCTTATGCAAATTTAGGAACGTTTCAAGGCAAGCCTCCTGAACTGCATCCTCCGCGAGATGGACGTCTTTCAGCAAGTCGTAAGCAACCGCGTATGCCATCCCCCGGCAATGCACCATCAGCTGTGCGAACGCCTCAGCATCTCCTTGTCTCGCCTTCTCCACCCACTGCCGCATGTCCGCCATCCCCTTCACTTTCATGTTCATATACCATAGGTGCCATAATCACGGGCAAAGGTTACATTGTGCCGGAGAAGATGATAATGGACAGACTGAAGAATTTCCAGAATCAATTATATTTAGTGATTTAGGAAGGTGCATATTTAAATATGACACACTGTGGTCTTGTTAATGGTATTAAAATATGGCAATAGGAGCTGATTGGGATAATGAAGAAAATAATCAATGAGTTCAAGACAAGTGGTGGTAAACATTGTATAACTAACGCCCTAAAACAAGTGTTTGAGTACTATAACTACCCGCTTACAGAAGAAATGATTTTTGGAATCGGTTCAGGGTTGTCCTTTGTATACATTAATCTTTCTACATCGCCAATGGTATCTGGAAGAACAAAACCCTTTGATTTTGAAAAAAAGCTTGCTGAAAGACTTCATATTAAAATAAAATGCAATTCAAGCAGTACGTATCAAACTGCGTTTGATAAAACGCTAAAACTACTGGACGATGATAAACCAGTTTTGGTATATGCAGATATGCCTTATCTTGATTATCTAAACCTGGATGAAGACAGTCATTTTGGTGGACATGCCGTCGTGATTTGGGGTTATGATCATGAAACTGAAAAATTTTATATTAGTGATAGAGACAATTCTGACTATGCTATCAGGACACCAAATGGTCCTATCTCCCAAGATTATCACTTGGTGGATTATAAACAAGTTGAACTGGCCCGGAATAGTAACCATAGACCTTTTCCCGCAAATAATAAATATCTTGATATACAGTTTAATGAATACACACAGGTGTCGCCACATATTATTTTATCAGCAATACAAGAAACTTGTGATACGATGCTAAATGCTCCCGCACAATTGTTAGGGGTAAACGGGATCCATAAATTTTCCAAGGAAATATTAAAGTGGAGTAAGTTTGATGAAGAAAAAATAAAAATGGCAGGAATAACAAATTATTTTATGATTCATGCCGACGGTGGTACTGGCGGGGGTATTTTTAGAAGGATGTATGGAGATTTTTTAATTCAGGCAAGTAGTATTGTACAATCCGAAGAAATGAAGGAATTAGGTATAACCTACATTGCAATTTCCGAAAAATGGGATAGGGTAGCGGATTTCATGTGGAAATTATCTGAAACAGCAGATATTCAATTATTACAGCAAATGTCAAATATGATTAAGGATATTCATGCAGAAAAAACGGCGGTATTAACAAGTTTGCAACATATAGAACTTTAGATTGTAACAATATATCAACACAAAAAGCCGCCCCTCCCGAGGCGGCTTTCAAACGTTTATTCACCCGTCACTTTCACTACACACTTAACTCCCGGCTCGTGCCACTTCTATATTCTTCGCCAATCTCTTGCTGTCTTACCGCAACCCTACTGCGCAATCTGCTCGCGGATATTCGCGAGAATCTTCTTCTCCAGCCTCGACACCTGAACCTGCGAGATGCCGAGGCGGCTGGCGACTTCGGATTGGGTCTGGTCGCGATAGTAGCGCAGGTAGACGATCAGGCGCTCGCGCTCGGTCAAGGCCCCGATGGCCTCGTTCAGCGCTAGCTTGTCGAACCAGCGCTCCTGCGTCTCATCAGCGATCTGATCGATCAGCGTGATCGGATCGCCGTCATTCTCGAAGACAGTCTCGTGGATCGAGGTCGGCGGCTTGTTGGCCTCCTGGGCGAACACGATTTCTTCGGGCGTGACCCCCAGCGCTTCTGCGACTTCCCCGATGGTCGGAAGTCGGTCCAGCGTTTTGGACATTTCGTCCTTCATTTTGCGCACCCTGTTGGCCATCTCCTTGAGGGAACGGCTGACCTTGAGGGTGCCGTCGTCCCGGAGGAAACGCTGGATCTCGCCGATAATCATCGGCACGGCATAGGTGGAGAATTTGACCTCGTAGCTGAGGTCGAATTTATCAACGGACTTTAGCAGTCCGATACAACCGATCTGGAACAAATCGTCAGGCTCATACCCGCGGTTCATAAACCGCTGCACCACCGACCAGACGAGGCGAATATTACAGTTGACCAGCGTATCGCGGGCCAGATTATCTCCGGCTTGACTGAGTGCGATCAGACGTTTGACCTCCGCATCGTCCAAATAGGTCGGCGGAGCTTTTTTTGACTCTGCATCCATGGCTCCAACCCCTAATTGTATAAAGCTTTTTTCGAGACGATGGTTTTCTTCATTGAAATGGAGGTACCGCGCCCCGGTTCACTTGCAACTTCGAATTCATCCATGAAATTTTCCATAATCGTAAAGCCCATACCCGAGCGCTCCAGCTCCGGCTTGGAGGTATAGAGCGGCTGCTGGGCCAGCTCCAGATCCTCAATTCCCCGGCCTTTGTCCTCAATGGTAAGGTGCACAGTTTCATGCTCAATGGCGGCGGAGATGCTGACAATTCCTTGAGGATCACTATCATACCCGTGGATAATGCAGTTGGTAACGGCCTCCGACACCACCGTCTTCAGGTCATTCAGCTCCTCCATCGTAGGATCAAGCCGGGACACAAAAGCCGCTACCACCACGCGTGCGAACGATTCGTTCTCCGATAGTGCGGCAAACTGGACGCTCATGAAGTTACCCGCTTCACTCTTTGTCATAACGCAACCTCCAAATCCGAGAGTGCAGCGCTCTCGTCGTCATATAGGGGCATGATTTTGAACAAGCCCGACATTTCCAGCAGCCTTTTTACAGGTGCGGTGGCGTCACAGACGACCATTTTCCCGCCTTTGCTGCGAATGAGCTTGTAGCGCCCGAGAATGACACCTAAGCCCGAGCTGTCCATGAACTGCAGTTCCTTCAGACTGAGAATCAGATGCTCTACCTGGCCCCGCATAATCGCCTCATCCATATCCATTCGTACATACTCGGCTGCGTGGTGGTCCAGCTCTCCTGACAGCCGCACAATCAGCACACCCCTGTGATGCTCCATCTCCACATGAGAATTCATACCTGCCACTCTCCTCTTCGTTGCTTTGAGAAAACGTCCTCTACATCAGTTCTTCCCCCTACAAGGACAAGGTTTTCTACGCGGGAATTCTATAATCCTGCCTCACGACAAAACTAGAAGAAAACCCCTACGAATCAACAGAAAGCCTGAGACTAATCTACAAAAAGCAAGAAATTAATCAGCCCTGAACATGGAACCTGCAGTCCGTTTGAACAGCCTCCACCAGCCTGCCTTCGGCACATCTGAATCTGCCTTCAGCTCATATTCCTTAATGATAGTTGTTCCCTGATAGACAACCAGCTTGCCTACCGTTTGACCTGCTTTTACAGGGGCCTTAATGCTGTCCGGGGCCACGAGCTCATGACGGATGCCCTCCTGGGTGATTCCTTTCTTCAAAAGCACACTGTAGGTTTCTTTGGCCGTCAGCGGAAGCTGGGTCTTCACGCCTTTCTCAATTTTCACATTGCCGATGGTGTCTCCCGCTTTGTGAATCGTATGGACTTTATATTGTGAAAAGAGGTAATCGAACATCGCGGACACTTCACTGTTACGGGTTTTGGTATTGGGTTCGCCCAGCACCACCGCAACGGCACGCAGTCCATCCCTGGCCGCAGTTGCGGAGAGGCAGAACTTGGCTTCGGAAGTATAACCTGTCTTCAGGCCGTCGGCCCCCGTATAAAAGCGCACCAGTTTGTTTGTATTCACCAGCCAGAACGGCTTGGCTGAGTCCTTACGCAGATAATCCTGATAGGAACCGGTGTATTTGATAATCCGTTCATGCTTCAAGAGCTCCTGGCTGATGACGGCAATGTCATGGGCGGAGGAATAGTGGTTCTCAGCCGGCAGACCGTTACAGTTAGCAAAATGCGTGTCCTTCAGGCCAAGCTCCTCGGCCTTTTGATTCATCTGATCGACAAAAGCGCTCTCCGAACCGGCCAATTTCTCGGCCATCGCTACAGAAGCGTCATTGCCTGAGGCCATGGCTATGCCCTTAAGCATTTCATCCACAGTCATTTCTTCGCCGGGCTCCAGAAAAATCTGCGACCCGCCCATCGACGCGGCATATTCGCTCGTCCGCACCTTGTCGGTTAATTGCAGTCTGCCTTCATCCAGCGCCTCGACGGTCAGCAGCATGGTCATGATTTTGGTAATACTTGCTGGCGGCAGCTTGTCGTGGCTGTTCTTTTCATAGATCACGGTGCCGGTGTTCGCATCCATCAGAATGGCAGAGCGCGCTCCGGGTGCCAGATCCACAGCAGCGGTATTCTTACCGGTGTCTTTAGCTTTGGTTTTTTCCTCTGCATACACGCCTGAAGCTGAACCCAGAACCGAAGCAGCAACACACAGCACGAGCAGTACATAACGCATTTTTCTCACAATGGTTCCCCTCCTGAACATTAACCTTCATTTCACAGGTACTGTGTTCCAGTCTGGTCAGAAAGGGTGAAAATTATTCCATTTGTATGTAAAAAGACAGGTTCGTCTCCGGTGAAGCCCCCCTGAAGTGCAGACTCCACAACATAGCCGGAATAAATGGTTCATAAAAGAAGTTTGCATACCTTTTCTGCAGGGAGCATGATATTGTGAACTACGTATCAGATACCGGAGGCGGTTTTAGTGCTATAGATAGACTTCAAGTCAGCATTTCGGCTGACAAGAAATGATATATCAGGAGGACAACATCATGCTGCAGGAACAACTTCGCACCACCATTCAATCTGAGGCTGAAGCCACAGGCTTTTCGGGAACCGTACTCGTCAAAAATGGCAACCGTGCTACGGCCTCTGGCGCTTACGGCTACGCCGACAAAGCAGAACAAAGACCAAACCGTCTGGACACACGTTTCGGCAATGCGTCCGGCTCCAAGCTGTTCACAGCCATTGCCGTCTGCCAACTGGTAGAGCAGGGCAGGCTTGCGCTAGACAGTAGAATCATGGATATTTTCGAGGAGGCGGAGTTTCCCTATTTCAGCCGTGACATCACCGTTCATCAGCTGCTGACCCATAGCTCAGGCATTCCGGATTATTTTGATGAAGAGACGATGGATGATTTCGCTGCACTTTGGACCACCCGCCCGATGTATCAGCTAAGACAGCTTAAAGACTTCCTGCCCATGTTCCAGGAGCTGCCAATGAAATTCTCGCCAGGTACCAGATTCCATTACAATAACGCGGGGTACATCCTGCTCGGATTGCTTGTGGAGAAGCTTAGCAGGTTATCATTCACGGAATATGTGGAGCAGCATATTTTCAAGGCATGCGGGATGGCGGATTCGGGCTATTTTTCGCTGGATGCGCTCCCCGGCAATACCGCACAGGGCTACATCGTGAAAGAGGACGGAACCTGGACCACCAACATCTACTCCATCCCCGTAAAAGGAGGCGCAGACGGCAGCGCGTTCGTCACTGCTCCCGATATGCTCCTGCTCTGGGAAAGGCTGCTCCAGCTTAAGCTACTGGGTCCTGAACTGACCGCCCTGCTGCTTACCCCCCATATTCATGAGGACAAAGAAGAGTATTATGGCTACGGGGTATGGATTACGAAGCGCAGTGGAGAGATTTATAAATATCATGTGATGGGCTACGATCCCGGCGTATCCTTCCATTCTGCATACTATCCTGCCAGCGGGATTACAGCTGCTGTCCTCTGCAACCACAGCCGCGGCGCATACCGGATGATGCAGGTTGTTGAGGAGGGTATTTAACATTTTTTTATAAAAATGAGTTGTTTTTCATTTTAATGCATCTTAAGATGGTTTCAGACATCGATGTACTCTATATGAAAGAGAAGATCATATGAACGTGACAATTGAAATCATACCGCCCTGTACAATTGTATACATGAGACAGATTGGTCCTTATGGAATAGCAAATTCACAATTAATGGATACATTCAAAAGGTGGGTAGCCTCTAAGCCAATTATTAATACGATGTCTGTGATCCTTGGGATTGCCCAAGATAATCCTGCATTTGTAAAACCGGAACATTGCCGCTACGATACGTGTCTGGTTGTTCCTGAGGATTACTGTGTCCAGACTGATGAAGTCAGCATAGGCAGTATAAGCGGAGGAAGCTACGCTGTGTTTATGATCGCTCATACAGCAGAAGCTGTTCAAAAAGCCTGGGGTGAAATCTTCACGGAGTTGAAGAACCGAAGGCTGAGTCTGGATGAAACAAGACCCATCCTGGAGCGGTATAGCATAGAACTTGTTAATAATCATTATTGTGAGATCTGCGTTCCAGTTCATTAAGAAAAAGCGGAACATGGTATCCGTTTCAGTGAGAAATAGAAGGATGATTTATGGCGTACAACCTATAAATCCTTATGTTTTCAGGAAAAAATAGCGGCAGTCCAGGACTTTATGTCCATGGCTGCCGCTGTTTTTTGCTAAGAGTCCTTCGACACCAAGCACTATAATCCCTGTCTGCTTAATACCGTGTTACCCCATCTTTGGTCACCAATGCGAACACCAGCGGCTGCGGGGGTACCGGCTCGGCGGAAATCAGGTAAGCTTCCAGCACTTTGGCTTCCGCTTCCTGCACCTTGTTCACTCCGGCGTCGTTCACATGCAGGACAGCGAGTGTTTCGCCTGCAGCTACAGCATCGCCGACTTTCTTGGAGAGCTGAATACCGACCGCCAGATCGATGACCGATTCCTTCGTTTCCCGGCCGGCACCGAGCAGCATGGCGGCGATGCCAATTTGTTCAGCCTGGATGCTCTCTACGTACCCGGCAGTTACTGCCTTCACTTCGATGAAGGTCCGTGCGGACGGCAGTGTATCGGGAGACTCCACCTGGGTAACATCTCCGCCCTGGGCCAGGACGATCTGCTTGAACTTGGCCAGTGCACTGCCATCCTCAATGTGAGACTTCAGGATCGAGCGCGCTTCGGCCTCATCCTTCGCTTTCCCCCCAAGGACCAGCATCTGACTTCCAAGAATCAGGCAGACCTCTTCCAGATCTTTAGGCCCGTGACCCTTAAGGGTTTCAATGCCTTCCTTGATTTCCAAGGCATTGCCGATGCCGTAACCCAGGGGCTGGTCCATGTCGCTGATGACCGCAACCGTGTTCCGCCCCAGATGGGTTCCGATATCGACCATGGCCTGGGCCAGGGCGATGGAATTGTCCAGCGTTTTCATGAACGCCCCGCTGCCGGTTTTGACATCGAGTACAATGGCATCGGCGCCGGCGGCGATCTTTTTACTCATGACGGAGCTTGCAATCAGTGGAATGGATTCCACCGTCGCGGTCACATCACGCAGCGCGTACAGTTTCTTGTCGGCAGGGGTGATATTGCCGGACTGGCCAATGACGGCTGCACCGATCTCGCCAACCTGAGTGAAGAACCGTTCCCGGTCCATCTCCACGGAGAAGCCGTTGATCGACTCCAGCTTGTCGAGAGTGCCGCCGGTATGTCCCAGACCGCGGCCGGACATTTTGGCGACTGGTACTCCAGCGGAGGCTACGAGTGGAGCAAGCACTACTGTTGTTTTATCGCCCACACCGCCTGTGGAATGCTTGTCTACCTTGATGCCCGCAATCGGGCTAAGGTCAACCTGGTCTCCCGACATAGCCATTTCAAGGGTCAGATCACCGGTTTCACGTGCGTTCATCCCCTGGAAGTAGACTGCCATCGCCCAAGCGGAAATTTGATAATCCGGGATTTCTCCCTTGCTGTAGCCCTGGATCAGATAGGCGATTTCTTCACGGCTAAGCTCGCCGCCGTCTCTTTTCTTCTGAATCAGATCAACTGCCCGCATTATGCCTGTACCTCACGCACAAAAGCACGCACCAGGCCGATAAATTTCGGTTTTGTCAGGTTTGCCACCTTCACCACCTGCTCATGCGTCAGCGGCTCCAGCTCATCCCCAATAGCCATATCCGTAATACAGGTAATACCCAGCACCCGCAGCTTGCTGTGGCTGGCAACAATCACTTCCGGCACCGTGGACATGCCGACGGCATCTCCGCCGAGAAGGGCGAGCATTTTGAGCTCAGCAGGCGTTTCGTAGGTTGGACCGCTGATTCCGGCATAGACACCTTCCTGCAGCGCCAGTGCTTCGCCATCCACACCTTTGACTTCAGCTGCCAGCTTTTTGGCCAGAACGATGTATTCAGGATCATACGCACGGGACATATCCGGGAAACGCACGCCCAGCTCCGGATCATTAGGTCCGATCAGCGGGTTGTCGCCAGTCATGTTCAGGTGGTCGGTAATCAGCATCAGATCACCGGCTTTGAATGAACGGTTCATGCCGCCGCCCGCATTGGTAATTACCAGTGTACCTACGCCCAGCTTGGCCATTACATATACCGGCAGTACCACCTTGCGCATGGCATAACCTTCATAGTAGTGGAAACGGCCCTGCATAATCATAACGTCTTTGCCTTCCAGCTTCCCGATCACGAACCGTCCGGCATGACCTTCCACCGTCGAACGCGGAAAGTGGGGGATTTCCTCATAAGGCAAGTAAATGGCATCTTCAATTTGATCGCCCAGATCGCCAAGACCCGAACCCAGAATCAGTCCGATCTTTGGAGCATATGCACCCAGTTTGGATTGAATATATTCAGCGGCTTCTTTGACCTGCATGCCATAAGGGGTATTTGCGTGTTGTGTCATAAGTAACGTCCTCCCTTTATCAATTGTGTATGGTGTAAAAGTCAGTTAAGCTGAGGCCTTAGCCTACATCTTCGGAATAAACGCCAGGACCAGCTTCAAAAAGTGTTCGCGCACACGGTCCGCCGTCTCCATAACCTCTGCATGGTTCAGCGGCTGGTCCAGAATACCAGCAGCCATATTAGTGATACAGGAAATTCCAAGCACCTCAATGCCGGCATGACGGGCAACAATGGTCTCCGAAACAGTAGACATCCCGACCGCATCCGCACCCTGGCGGCGCAGCATCACGATTTCAGCCGGTGTTTCGTAGTTGGGTCCAAGCAGTCCGGCATACACGCCTTCCTTGAATTCAAAACCCTGCGCTGCCGCAGCTTCTTTGGCCACTGCTATCAGACGGGGGCTGTAGGCTGTAGACATATCCGGGAAGCGCACTCCCAGCGCATTGTCATTGGGGCCGGTCAGCGGATTGCGTCCGGTCAGATTCAGATGATCGGTGATCAGCATCAGATCCCCAGGTTTGAAGTCCGTATTCACGCCTCCGGCGGCATTGGTCACCAGCAGGCTGGCTACACCCAGCTCCTTCATTACGCGAACAGGAAAGGCTGTCGTTTCCGGACCATAGCCCTCATACATGTGGAAGCGGCCCTTCATCATCACCACACGTCGTCCTTCGATCATGCCGATCAGCAGCTCACCCTCATGTCCTTCCACCGTAGATACTGGGAAATGCGGAATTTCATGATAGGGAATAACCACCTCATCGGTGATTAGATCCGCCAGCACGCCAAGACCGGAACCGAGGATCAGGCCGATCTCCGGGGCAACCGGACATTTATCTTTGATATAGATTGCTGCTTCCTGAATATTGCTCTGGGTTACTACGTTCATGATTATATTGCCTCCTAAAGAGTTTGTGGGATTACTTCAATTCCGCCAAAAAGCTTGTCCCGTACTGCGGCGCTTTCGCTCCGAAGTTGTCGGCAATCGTCGCTGCCACATCAGAGAACGTCTGCCGGATGCCCAGGCTGTCCGGGTTCTTGAACCGCGGACTGTAGACCAGCAGCGGTACATATTCGCGCGTATGATCCGTTCCGCTGTGGATCGGGTCATTCCCGTGGTCTGCCGAGAGGATCAGAAGATCGTCTTCCGTTAACGTCGAGAGCAGCTCTGGCAGCGCCTGATCAAACACCTCCAAGGCATGACCATAGCCCTCAGGATCACGGCGATGGCCGTACAGGGAGTCGAAGTCTACCAGATTGGTGAACAGGAAGCCGTTAAAAGGCTTGCGCAGCTCTGCAATTGTAATTTCGATACCATGCTCATTGCTTTTGGTCGGATAGGAGGCCGTAACCCCTTCACCCGTAAAAATATCATTGATCTTGCCAACGGCTATCACGTCTTTGCCGATATCCTGCAGCGCATTCATAATGGTTGGCTCCGGTGGCTTCACCGCATAGTCATGGCGATTCGGCGTACGTACGAAGTTCCCAGGTTCGCCCACATAAGGGCGGGCGATCACGCGGCCTACCGAGAATTCGGGAGCCATCGTCAGTTCACGGGCGATAGCGCAGGCGCGGTACAGCTCTTCCAGCGGGATAATTTCCTCATGCGCAGCAAGCTGAAACACACTGTCTGCAGATGTGTATACAATCCAGGCGCCAGTCTTCATCTGCTCCTCACCATACTCCACCAGTATTTCCGTGCCGGAGGCTGGTTTGTTGCCAATCACCTTGCGGCCTGTAGCGGCTTCAAACTTCTCAATCAGTTCAGCCGGGAAGCCGTCAGGGTAAGTATTGAAGGGAATCTCAATTTTGAGTCCCATCAGCTCCCAGTGGCCGGTCATCGTATCCTTGCCTACCGAAACCTCCTGCATTTTACCGTAATATCCGGTTGGGGCAGCCACAGGTTCAAGCGGCGGCAGCGGTGCAATATTCGCAAGGCCGAGCTGCTGCAGGTTAGGAAGCTTAAGACCCGGCACCCGTTCCAGAATATGACCCAGCGTATGGGCACCCTTATCTCCAAAACCTTCGGCATCCGGCGCTTCGCCGATACCTACACTATCCAGTACAATAAATCCGATTCGTTTAAATGAGGACATTGCGGTCTTCACTCCTTTAGTAGTATGCAAGTCTTGAGACGCTGATCTTTCAAGAGAGTTCCACCCGGTGGAACCTTAGGTTTCAGTATGATTCCATCATAGCGATCTTACTCACAAAAAGCATCTTTTGGAAGCTGCGGACTTGATTTTTGTCTGTGATATCTAGATTAAGCGTGTTTCCGGTTATCTAGCCCGCGGATGATGGGTCTCATAGACTTCCTTCATATTCTTACGGGCAATTCCGCTATAAATCTGGGTAGTAGAAATATCAGAATGTCCAAGCATTTGCTGCACCGAACGCAGATCAGCCCCACCCTCCAGCAGATGTGCTGCAAAAGAATGTCTTAAGGTATGCGGAGTAATGTCCTGCTCGATTTGGGCTTCGCGGGCGTATTTCTTAATGATTTTCCAGAATCCCTGACGGGTCAGCCTGCCTCCCAGACTGTTCAGGAACAGGGCGGACTCCTCCGTATTGCCTCGAAGCAGCTTGTCCCGCATGCCAGCCGTGTACCGGGCTACACATTCAGCGGCCATCGCCCCCATGGGAACGATCCGCTCTTTGCCGGAAGATCCGGTGCAGCGCACATACTTCAAGTCTGTATTCACATCCTCCACATTCAGCGAGATCAGCTCGGACACACGGATGCCAGTAGCATAGAGCAGTTCCAGCATCGCCTTATCGCGTTTGCCCGGGGGGGTGTCTTCACCAGGTGCATCCAGCAGCCGTTCCATCTCTTCCACACTCAGTATCATCGGCGGCTTACTGCTTGGCTTGATTTTATCCATATCCAGCGTCGGGTCCTGCCCGATCAATCGTTCCTTCAGTAAATAATGAAAAAAAGCCCGGAGTGACACCGTATTCCGGTTCACTGTTGCGGCTGCACGCCCTGCTCCCCGCTGTGCCGCGAGATAGAGCATAATATGTGATCTTTTGATCTCTTCCGGCGAGGCTAAGCCCCGCTCTTCAGCAAAATCCATAAACTGTGAAATGTCCCGTCCGTAGGACTCAAGTGTGCTTGGCGACAAGCCTTTGTCTTCGGACAAATACTGCATAAACGGCTGCAAATGTGACTTCATCAATCCACGCTCCTGTCTTACTCAGGCTGCTCTTCACGATTCTGCAGCATTTTAGGCATAGGGCTCGCGGCAAGCTTTTAAGGGCAGGCCATGTCCGGTCCCACCCTTGTCTTTTTCGACAGACTCTCAAGCTTTTCCTGCTTATGGAGTAGTGCTCACTCACCGTACCAGTAATAAAACCGCAATCTCTCCCCTGCGCCCAGCGCTTCTGGACGATGCGGAACCTCTTGGAATGCCCGGACG
The DNA here is from genome assembly GCF_052044425.1 of Paenibacillus sp. 22594. Taxonomy (NCBI): domain Bacteria; kingdom Bacillati; phylum Bacillota; class Bacilli; order Caryophanales; family Paenibacillaceae; genus Paenibacillus; species Paenibacillus sp. 22594. The sequence continues at coordinate 585,636 of NZ_JBQENA010000002.1, read as the reverse complement.
GCCGTTCCTTCAGGAATTTCATGATGCTCATAAGGATTGATCCAACTGCTGAACCAGCTCATGGCATAATAGGCAAGGCAGCTCATGGCCACCAGCAGTGTCATAAAATACAACCGGCGCATGGTCTTCGGCACAGAGACGATCATCGGGATTCCTCCTAAAAGTTTTTGCGCGATACGCCCGCGATCCAGCTTCGAAAAAACTGCAGTCGTCAGCCCCACGGACTCGTCCTACACTCTATGCACCGGTGACTCCTAATATGTATGAAGCTCTATAAATCATTTAAAAAGCCCCCTCCGGTATATCGTACCGGGGAGAGCTTATGCGGTAAATCCTCATCTATAAGCTTATTCGGAAGGCTTGCTGTCCGTGTTGTTCTTGTCCTTGCAGCGGTAGCAGATTCCGTGAAAATCAAGTCTATGATCAAGCACCGTAAAATTAAATTCGTTCTCCAGCCGCTCTTCCAGCGGTCCGAGCCAATCTTCGCGAATCTCATCCATTGTGCCGCACTGCACGCAGATCAGATGATGGTGGTGATGCTTCGCTGTATCTGTCCGTAAGTCGTAACGGGCCACGCCATCGCCGAAATTGATCTTCTCCACGACATGAAGTTCACTAAGCAGCTCTAGGGTACGATAGACAGTAGCGAGACCGATCTCAGGAGCTTTCTCCTTCACCAGCATAAAAACATCTTCTGCGCTTAAGTGGTCTTCCTCATTCTCAAGTAGCACTCTTAAAGTCGCTTCCCGTTGGGGTGTCAGCTTATATCCTTGGGATTGTAGCTGTTGCTTAATCTTATCTATCCGGGCTTCCATTGTCTGCCTCCCCCTTGGAAAATTACCGCTCCGGGCAACAAATCACTTCTTCCATTATAGGGGGAGTAGGTTTGAGAAGTCAAACGCTTTTGGAGCGGAGAGCTCCGCCGAACCATGTACATATGTGATTTTTCCGTGATTTAATGAATAGAAAAATCATCCAATATTGATAAACTATCTATATCTATTGTATTGGAGGATTCTAAATGATTACAGAGCGTATTGGGTTGAAAATGATAGCGATTGGGTTGCTGCTGGTGTTCGTTTTAACAGCTTGCGGAAATGAACAGACTAAAATAGTAGATGAAAGATCTTCTATAATGGCTGAAGTCGAATTTGTATTAATCCGGGGAAGTGAGAAGCCGAAGGACGAATCTTCAATTAAGTTCATTCGTGAGATGTCAGAGTTTATAGAAAACCAAAAAGATAAGGAATCATTTCTAAAAATAGCCGACTTACTGGATCAAGAAGACTATGAAGAAGTAGAAAAGATATATAAGGAACTAGGCGGGGAGATTGTCAGACCCTCAGCCAAGCCTTCTAAATTAGAAGTTTTAGCACAAGATAAAGACAAGGATTTTGCGGCTTTATCCCTTGAAGCTGCCGAACTTTATATTGACGCTACGTTTGATGTAGAGCAGGACTCCCTCGATGAAATTGCAGCTTTGATTCGAAAAAATACAGTGCTTGTCAAAACTGAAAATCAAGAAGCATTTAATGAACTGGCAGACTATATCGAAAATGATGAGAGAAGCTCCGCTGAATCGTTATTCTTGGAGCTTCAAGAAAAATACAATGAATAACAAATGAACATGTGAGGTGAAACTTTTTTATAAGTCCTGCGCTGCCTCAGACTGCTCCGAAGTGTCACAGGTAGTACGTTACATTGCTGTTGGTCAGGGCAACGGATGCCAGGCTGTGCCGTCATGTGCGTAGGCCTCAAAGCAGTCGGCAAGCGGACAAGGGCCAGAGCATGCACCAACAAGTCACCCCATCAACGGGAATGGCTTATTGTTGCTTGCGAACTGGTGTTTCTTGGTCTGGCCGCCACTAAGAACTTCAGGCTACTCTAGTCATGGAACCTTACCGGTCCAGCAACCGGCCTTTCACCAGCACATAGGCTGGCTCCTTTAATGTGCCGTTCTGGATGGTTTCCTCAATAATGCCATCCTTCTTAACTACCGGACGCGCCCGGCTCGGGTTCGGCAACTGCGCTGAGTCGTCCGTCAGGATATAGGTAGCGACATCTTCACCAATGAGGCTGTACAGCTTGTTGACCTGATAGTAACTGCTTTCGATCCCTAGATGCTTGGCCAGTACACTAACAGGAATAATCATCGAGTTTTGCTTTAGTACCGGTGTTGTGTCCATAGCCTGTGCGTTTCCGTTCACCGTAAGATCCCGGGAACCGATCGTAAAAATAACCGACGTGCTGTCCATGGAAATGGTGGCCGTTTTGGCGTTTGCATCATAACCCACCTTGGCACCCAGCAACTCGCTAACGGATCGAAGCGGAATCATGATCCGTGACTGGGCGTCCGTGTAAGGTGCTTGCGGCGCGGTTTGGAGCACGTAATAATTGTTGATTTTCAACAATATCGGATATTTCTTGGCAACAGCCTCTGCCGTGTCCGATCCGCCTCCTACAAACTCGAGTAAGAATCAACAGCACTCTCTAAGAAATCGCCGGAAATGTGATTTTTGCGTGATTTTTGTTAATCAGATAAACACCTCAACTCGCAATACGCCAGTGTTTTCAGGCATTACTAACAAGCATAGGCGTCACCCAGCGCATCATCGATGGCGTCACCCAGGCTTCAAAACCGGAGACGCCCAGCACCAGCACCGCCAGTCCAAGGGAAAGCAGGGTGTACATGGCGAATGGCCGGGTTACCGGAGAGCGCCGCTGACCCAGCACCCGGCTGCGGATCATCAGCAGGGAAAAAGCAATCGCTGCCGCGCTGCCTACCAGCAGTACCGGAATCAGCACGAGATTATGCGGCGCAACCGAGACCAGCGCGAACAGCATGCCATGCCAGGAATACTCGCTAACCAGAGTGCCGACAGTAAAGCCGATCAGCACACCTTTGAGAAAATCCAGGATCAGTATGCCGGGCAGTCCGATTACAGACAATCCGAGAATCCAGATCAGGCCGATCCATTTCAGATTCAGCGCAGCAATGTCCCAGTAAGAATCCGGTGCTGCCGGGAGCCCCTGCTGATCGACGGTGACGAAGAAATTCCCCAGGTAATCACCAAGCTCCTGCTGCTGATCCAGCGTCAGTGCACTCACAATCAAAGCCCCGAAAACGACCCCAACCAAAAACAATACCGCGACAAAAATATAAAGAGGCGTCTGTTCCTTCATCATCAGCCGTAAACTGCGCATCGGGACGTTCTCCTTTCCGGTCATATGTTACACCATATGAAGAAACGTCCCGCTCTATGACTTGTCCTTTGCCGTTAGCTCTTCACTACCTTGCCATAGGTCCCGCCGCCGCCGGACGACAGCGCAAGCGTACCGGAGCGGGCTTTCACAATCTGCATCGCCAGTTCAGCTCCCGCAACAGCAGCCAGCTCCGCCTCACCGGCAGTGTGCAGAATTCTCATCTCGGTGCCAAAAGCCTGCAGCAATAGCTCCAGCTTGCGTTTACCCAGCCCCGGAATAAACTCCAGCGGCACCTGATAATGATAAGCCGGCCGATGCTGAGGAATTAATGGCTCCCCGCGGTCTGCAATCGCCAGAATCCGGTCTAACACACCTTGCACCAGCTTTTGGCTACCGCAATATGGACAACGCTCCGAGGTGGCATAGGCCTCGTCTACGATACTGCCGCATCCCGCACAATAGGTACGGTGATACTTGCCGAGCCGCGGATTCAACCCATAGTTGGCGCTCACTCTGCGCCCTTCCTGACGCGCCAGCGCGAGCCGCAGCTCAGCGAACGAGGGCTTTTCCATCTCAATCACATTATACTCGCGGCCGATCTTACCAAGTGAATGGGCATCCGAATTGGTCAGGAAGGTGTAGGGGTCAAGCTCGGAAATATATCCGGCCATTCCCGAATCGGCGCTCAGCCCAAGCTCCACCGCAGCGATCTTCTCCAGGTCAAATAGTTCGGCCATCCGTTCAGCGGCACACCCGTACAGTCCTTTATGGGGTGTAAAAATATGTGCCGGAATGAGAATCCCGCCCCGCCCGCAGATCTCATCCTGCAGCTGCCGGGCCGGAACATACAGCCGCTGGGAGCTCAAATTGATGTTGCGCATATGCTTGCTCATCCAGCTGCTGAATGCCTCCATCGCCGCAAGATCGGGCAGGAAAGCCAGGACATGGCACTCTTTTCGCCCGGGCTCACGGATTTCGATTTCCGTTCCCAGTACAATCGTCGTTCCCTGGTAAGCGATTCCGCCTCCATCCGCTTCGCTCATCTCACCAGAGGCCAGCAGTGTACGGATATCCGCCTGAACTCCCGGCGCATGGCTGTCGATAATGCCGATTAGCTCCATTCCTTTACGCTGCGCCGCCTCTTTGGCAATGTTAGCAAAAGTAAGGCTGCTGCTTCCGCTGATTTTGACAGCTTGCCCTTCCGATGTCCGCCCGATATGCACATGAAGGTCACAATAGAATCCCTGAAGCTTAGCTCCTAGTGCCATTGGCCAGTAAGCGTATATAAATGCCAGGCGTAGACGGCCATCATTGTTTTGGCGTCGGCAATTCGCCCATCCGCGATGTATTGATACGCTTCCTCCAGTGTCAGCTCCGAAACCTCCAGGAACTCATCTTCATCCAGCGACATATCTCCTGGCTGGGCATTATCCGTGACATAGAGGTGTATGATTTCATCTGCAAAACCCGGAGAGGTATAGAACGACTTCAGCAGCTTCAGCTCACCGCTATGAAAACCTGTTTCTTCCTGAAGCTCACGCCCGGCTGCCACCAGCGGATCTTCGCCTTTATCCAACTTGCCTGCAGGAATTTCCACCTCGGTACGGTGCATCGGCTGACGGTACTGCTCAACCACCAGCATTTTACCCTTGTTCAGTGCCAGCACGGCTACAGCCCCCGGATGCTTCACGACCTCGCGCGTTGCGGTATTGCCATCAGGCAGCTTGACAGTATCCACCTGCAGCGAAATGATTTTGCCTTCAAAAATCGGCTGTGTGGATAAAGTTTCTTCGTCCAGTGCGGGATTGCGTTTGATTTCATCTTTTTTCATAGATTAATGGTCTCCTTTGGCTTCAATCTGCATAGGGTGTATTATAGCAAACTTAAGAGGAAAGAAGGAATGCAGGCATGAATGACATCCTTGTCCATACAAGCTCATCCGCCGTCACAATGGTAGGCAGACCGGAGCAAATTATGGCTGTGATAGCCGGGTGGATGAAGCAATATGGACGTGATATGCCGCTGGCCTATATCCTGCTGCTGCATTCCGAAGCACGGAACAATAATGCGAACAAGGCCGGATAATCTCTTGGTCCCCTTCCTGATGTTCATCAGGGTGAGTAAACATAAGGAGCTGTTCCCGGGGATGGACCGGAGACAGCTCCTTCATGTATTTCACGCAGCAACCTAAGCTGCCCGTGGCTGGATCAGCCTTTTACACTTTCCTTCACAATAGCAACAACGAGTTCGGCCACCTTAACGATATCCTCGGCTTTGATCCGCTCTTTGGTCGTATGGATATTTTGATAGCCGACCGCCAGGTTTACCGTTGGAACCTTCAACCCGTTGAACACATTGGCATCGCTGCCACCACCGGACGCGAACAATCTTGGGGACAGCCCAAGTGAGGTAATCGCACGTTCCGCCAGTTTCACTACCGGATCATGCTCATTGAAGCTGAACGCCGGATAGATAATTTCACTGCGGAACTCACTTTCCGCACCGTATTCGCGGGCCGTAGTCTCTAGCGCTTCACGCATGGAAGCAATCTGCCGCTCTACCTTTTCCTGCACAATACTACGCGCTTCGGCATCCAGCTGCACATGGTCACAGACCACATTCGTTGGGCCGCCTCCGGCAAATTTGCCGATATTGGCTGTCGTCTCCTTGTCGATGCGTCCAAGCTTCATCGCAGAGATGGCTTTGCTGGCGACTTGAATCGCGCTGATTCCATCCTCCGGATTCACGCCGGCATGAGCAGATTTGCCAAAAATCTGCATTGTCACCTTCGCCTGGGTCGGCGCAGCGACTGCTATGGCTCCCACTTCACCATTGGAATCCAGGGCAAAACCGAACTCGGCATCCAAGTGGCTTGGGTCCATGTTCCGGGCACCTAGCAGCCCTGACTCTTCACCTGCGGTAATGACAAACTGAATCTGTCCATGTGGCAGTTTTTGCTCCTGAATCACACGGATGGCTTCGAACACAGCAGCGAGTCCAGCCTTGTCATCCGAGCCAAGAATTGTACTGCCGTCGCTGGTAATCCAGCCGTCTGCGCCCAGGGAAGGCTTAATATTTTTACCGGGAACCACGGTATCCATATGGCAGGTGAACAGCATCTTAGGTGCTGAAGCCCCCTCCTCGGCTGGCCAAGTCACGAACAAATTGCCTGCTCCATGACCCGTGCGTTCTTTGGAATCATCTTCAATGGCGGTAAGGCCCAGGGCGCTGAATTTTTCTTTGAGCACATCGGCAATCTGCCGTTCGTTTCCTGTTTCACTATCTACACGGACAAGCTCCATGAATTCCTGAATCAAGCGGTCTTGTGAGATCATTGGACTTCCCTCTCTTTCACGGATACGTTACAATAACAGTATTGTGCTAAACATTCCACACGCTATTAACTTAAACTAATTTCAAAGGAGTCACTCATGCAACGTCAAAAATGGTTCCGCATCGTTATCTATGTTATGCTGATCGCCATGATCGCCTCTACCGTGCTCTTCGTCCTTGAGCCTTTCCTGGCCGGCTGATGATCCCATTGGCCCGTTAATAATAGCGTCCGGATGCTCCGGGCGCTATTTGACTTGAGCATACCTGTGAATGCTCGGCTTAATCGGTCAGCAGCGAATCCGCCTGAAGTACGGTATCAGACGTCTCATAAGGAAAATGCTTCAGGAAATAAGGAATCAAGTCTCCGGCTACCTCCCGGAGTTCAAACGGACGCCCGGCGCATTCCTCCAGTGAGGTGACTCCATACTCGGCAATCCCGCACGGAATAATCCCCTGAAACCCCTGTTCCCCGATTCCCGCAGCGATATTGAACGCGAACCCATGGCTTGTGATAAAGCCTTTGCGGAATTTGCTTTTATTGAATTTGACTCCAATGGCACAGATTTTCTCATCGCCAACCCACACACCTGTATATTCCGGTTTGCGGCTGCCTTCAATGCCGTAAGCTGCCAAAAAATCAATAATTACAGACTCCAGACGGCGCAGATAGCCGTGCAAATCCACCTTGCCATCCACCCCAAGCTTCAGCAGCGGGTATCCAACCAGTTGGCCGGGACCATGATATGTAATATCTCCTCCCCGGTCGATTTCAAACAGCGAAATGCCTTTTTGCTTAAGCTGTTCGGCACTGAGGAGAAGATGTTCAGGATGATGCTGGGAGCCGATGGTATAGGTTGGCGGATGCTGCAAAAGAATCAGACGCTCCGGCCCTGTTCCGGCATCAATCGCCTGAACTGCCTCCTTTTGGAGCTCCCAGGCCGCCCCGTATTCCATCAGCGGAAGATATGAAACTTCCAATAAGCTTAGATCCGTGCTGCTCATGCTCTCAGGTCCCCTTTGTATTACAGTCTCCTGTTACAGGGTTATACCGTTCATTAATTAATACAGCTTCGTATCCGGTGTATAGCCCTCCACATTCTCCTTGACACGCTGCAGGAACCGTCCAGAAATAACGCCGTCCAGAATCCGGTGATCCAGTGACAGACAGATATTAGCCATGGAACGTACGGCGATCATATCGTTGATCACAACAGGCTTTTTCACAATGGATTCGAAGGTAAGTATAGCTGCCTGCGGGTAATTGATGATCGGATAGGACAGAATCGAGCCGAATGAGCCGGTATTGTTCACGGTAAATGTACCGCCCTGTATATCCTCCAGACGCAGCTTGCCTTCACGGGTCTTCAAGGCCAGCTCGTCGATTTCGCGGGCAAGCCCGGCAACATTCTTTTGGTCAGCCCTTTTGATGACCGGCATCATTACCGAATCCTCAGTACCGACAGCCAGCGAGATGTTGATGTCGCGTTTGACGATAATTTTGTCAACAGCCCAGACCGAGTTCATGATCGGATAATCCTTAATGGCACTTACGACAGCTTTCATCAGGAAGGCCAGATAAGTCAGGTTAAAGCCTTCCTTGCGTTTGAACTCATCCTTCAGCTTGTTGCGCAGCACGACCAGATTGGTCACGTCGACTTCAATCGTCGTCCAGGCATGCGGAATCTCGGAGACACTCTGACGCATTTTTGTCGCAATCGTGTTACGGATTGGGGTTACGTCGATCAGATACTCCGAGCTGCTGCCCCGTCCTCCCTCAACCTCAATTGTAGGAATACGCGGTGTTTCACTGAGATGCAGGCCAGAATGGCGAACCGGCTCCGGTGCTTCTTCTTGAATGGCCTGCAGCGCAGGCTGCTGGGATTCCGGTGCCTGCTGTCCCGCAAAGGCTGGTGGTGCAGCAGACATGCCAGCGGCTGATGCGCCGCCGTTATCAAGGAACGTCAGCACGTCCTTGCGCGTAATGCGGCCCCCAAGGCCAGTCCCCGGCACAGCCGCGAGATCAATGCCATGCTCCGCGGCAAGGGTCTGCACCGCCGGTGAATACCGGGAGCGCATCGGTGCGGATGCGTCAAACGCAGCGGCAGGCACCGGTGGTCTGCCCGTTCCTGGGGCTTGTTTGGGCGCGGCCGGACGGGACGCGGCTTGCGCTTGCGGCGAAGCACTCGCGGAAGGAGCGGCCGCTGGAGCAGCCACCGGTACGCTTGATGCGGCAGGTGCAGCTACGGCTATGCGCGCGATCACCTCGCCTACGCTCACGGTCTGGCCTTCTTCCGCCAGCAGTTCCACCAGAGTGCCATCCACGGTGGCAGGCAGCTCCGCATTGACTTTATCCGTAATCAGATCACAGAGCGGTTCGTATTGCTCGATGGAATCCCCTGGCTGCTTCAGCCATTTACCGATCGTCGCCGAGACCAGCGACTCCGCCAGCTGTGGCATAATCACATCGGTCAGCTTTGTGTTGTCAGACATAATGTCACTCCTTAAAGTTTTGTAAGCATATGCTTACAGATAGTACTTCGTACAAAACTCACTTCGGAAGCATTCGCTTAAGTTTTGTAAGCATATGCTTACAGATATTACTTCGTACAAAACTCGGCGAATTTCCTGCGAGCTATGAGATTCAACAACAAATCAGGTTAGATTCTTAAGTTCACTCTATATTAAGTGGAAAAAGTAAAACTAATTTGCTGTAATCCTGGCTAGATAAGGTTTTAGTGGGATTTTGTACATCTAATTCATGCCTATTCATTACATACTGGGTTTATCAGCCGGATTAGTGGTACTTTTTCCCACTTGGTTACTCCACAAGCTGAATGAGTCCAATTAATGATACTTTTTCCACTAACGATGACTGCCTTTTGTTTTTTCAAGTTCGGGCTAACTGGTATGAAACTTAGTACTGCGCAAGGCGCAGCATTTCCGCTTTCACTTTATCCTTGCTCAGCATGAAGAACTTCTCCATCGGCGGGCTGATGGGCATCGCCGGCACGTCTGGTCCGCAGAGGCGGAAGATCGGCGCATCCAGCTCGAACAGACAGTGTTCTGCGATAATCGCCGCCACTTCTCCGCCGATGCCACCGGTCTTGTTGTCCTCGTGAACAATCAGGACTTTGCCGGTCTGGCGGGCGGCGGCAATAATGGCCTCGCGGTCCAGCGGCTGCAGGGTGCGCAGATCCAGGATATGCGCGGTAATACCCTCCTCGCGCTCCAGCTCTTCCGCAGCCTGCATGGCAAAATGCAGCGGCAGACTGTACCCGATTACTGTAATATCGCTGCCTTCACGCAGCAGATTTGCTTCACCGATCGGAACGGTGTAATCCCCTTCAGGCACATCTTCCTTAATCAGCTTATAGCACTTTTTGTTCTCGAAGAAGAGGACCGGATCAGGATCACGCACAGCTGCCTTCAACAGCCCTTTGGCGTCATAAGCCGAGTACGGTGCTACTATCTTAAGCCCTGGCGTCCCGAAGAAAATCGATTCCGGGCATTGCGAATGGTACAGTCCGCCGAAGATCCCCCCGCCAATGGGAGCACGGATAACCACCGGACAGCTCCAGTCGTTATTGGAGCGGTAGCGGATTTTGGCAGCTTCGCTGATGATCTGGTTAGTCGCCGGAAGCATGAAGTCAGAATACTGCATTTCAGCAATCGGCTTCATCCCGTACATCGCTGCACCGATAGCCACACCAGCTATAGCAGATTCTGCCAGCGGCGTATCCAGGACGCGTTCTTCCCCGAACTGCTCCTGCAGCCCTTTGGTGGTGGTAAAAACGCCACCCTTAACGCCGACATCCTCTCCGAGCACGAACACCGATTCATCGCGCTCCATTTCTTCCTTCATTGCCAGCCGGATGGCATCGATATATTCCATAATCGCCATGGGTTAGGCTCCTCCCTTGAGGTCAGATTCACTGTACACATGCAGCAGCGTATCTTCCGGTTTCGGAAACGGCGCATTTTCAGCGTATTCAATGGCTGCCTTGAGCTCCAGATTGTATTCTGCAGCCAGATCACGTTCCTGCTCGTCACTCCAGAGTCCAAGTTCAATCAAGTAGGTGCGGAAGGCGGCAATGCCGTCTTTTTTCCAGTTCGCATCCACTTCTTCCTTCGTCCGGTAAGCCAGATCGTTGTCGGAGGTAGAGTGCGGAGATAAGCGGTACATCATCGCCTCAATCAGGGTCGGGCCTTCACCGGCAAGCGCACGCTCACGTGCTTCCTTCACCACGCGGTACACCTCCAGCGGATCATTGCCGTCTACCTGGATTCCCGGGAAGCCGTAGCCCAGCGCACGGTCGCTGACTTTACCCCCAAGCTGCTTGTGGGCCGGAACCGAAATTGCATACTGGTTGTTCTGGCAAAAAATGATGACCGGCAGCTTATTCACACCGGCGAAATTGCACGCTTCATGGAAATCCCCCTGGTTGCTGGAGCCTTCCCCGAAGGTAACAAACGAAACGAATTTCTTCTTCTGCATTTTGGCTGCCAGGGCAAAGCCCACGGCATGCGGCACCTGTGTGGTCACCGGACTTGAACCGGTCACAATCCGCAGGCGTTTACTTCCGAAATGGCCCGGCATCTGCCGGCCTCCGCTATTTGGGTCTTCGGCTTTGGCGAACACAGAGAGCATCAGCTCACGCGTAGTCATACCCACAGTCAGCACAAAGGCATAGTCACGGTAATAAGGTAAAAAATAGTCATTCTCCCGGTCCAGCGCAAAAGCTGCTGCTACCTGGGCCGCCTCCTGGCCGATCCCGGAGACATGAAAGTTGATCTTCCCGGCGCGCTGAAGCAGCAGGCTGCGTTCATCGTACTTCCGCCCGAGCTGCATATATCTGTACATATCGATGACCTGGCCGTCACTGAGTCCAAGCGGCTTATGTCTGTTAACGGTTTCTACAGTACCTTGGGATTCCATATGAGGTACCTCCTAAAATTTTGTTAAGCGATGCTTCCTTGATATTCTTCGTACAAACTTGCACCAGGTGGCATACACTCAAGCTAATCTGTGCCTGATCTTAAAACCAGGTACTAAATCGTACTCCAGTCCATTATAATCCCTTTTCCTCTAAAAAGAAAAGCCACGAAAAGCCGGTTTGGAGCTGTATTGACGCAAATGGCGCCTTCAGCTCCGCCCGGCATTCCCGTGGGGGCATTCATCGTTTCCTAGAATCCGATTGCTCTTCCATCCACAGCGAGCATAGCTTCGCCAATGATCTCGGAAAGCGTCGGGTGGGCATGAATCGCTTCCCCGACTTCCCAAGGTGTGGCATCCAGCAGCTGTGCCAATGCCGCTTCCCCGATTAGATCCGTAACATGGGGACCGATCATCTGCACACCGAGAATATCTCCGCTGCTACGGTCAGCAACAACTTTGACGAAGCCATCCTTCATCCCGTAGACTATCGCTTTTCCGATGGCCGAAAACGGGAATTTGCCGGTGACCACATCCGCTCCAAGCGCCTTGGCCTCTTTTTCCGTATATCCTACGCTCGCCACTTCAGGACGCGTGTAGACACAGCGCGGAACCAGGTGCGGATGATAGGGATGAAGCGTCTCCCCCGCCAGATGGTTCACTGCACGTATTCCCTCATGACTCGCGGCATGGGCCAGTTGGAGTCCGCCGATGCAATCGCCGATCGCATAGATATGCGGTTCATTGGTCTGCATGTTGGCATTAACTTCAATTACACCTTTATCAAAATGGATGTCGGTATTCTCCATACCAATATTCTCAATATTAGCTACTCTGCCTACAGATACCAGAAGCTTCTCCGCAGTCAGGGTCTGGCTCTGTTCACCCTTACGTGCTTCAATGGTGACTCCCGATTCCGAAACTACACAGGTCTCAGCATCTACAGTAGTCCCGATCAGCACCTTCACGCCGCGTTTCTTGAGCAGCCGCAGCAGTTCGTGGGCGATCTCCTCGTCTTCGAGAGGCAGCAATTGGCCTGCCGCTTCGACCACAGTGACCTGCACGCCAAAATCAGCCAGCATCGAAGCCCATTCCACACCGATGACTCCGCCGCCCACAATAATTATCGAGGCTGGCAGTTCTTCCAGTGTCAATGCTTCCTCGCTGCTCAGTATAACCTTGCCGTCCGGCTTCAGACCGGGCAGCACGCGTGGACGCGAGCCGGTTGCCACAATGAGATTGCCGGAAACCACAGTCTCCATCTCGCCATTCTCCAGCTCCACTGCCACGGCCCCGCTGCGCGGAGAGAAAATCGAAGGGCCAATAATGCGTCCTTTTCCCTTCAGCACCTGGATTTTATTTTTACGCATCAGAAACTGCACACCCTGATGCAACTGCTCGACCACAGCTTCCTTCCGGGCCTGCACCTTCGGGAATACCAGCTGCACCCCCGTAGTCTCGATGCCATAACTCTCACTCTCTTGTATTTCAGCGTATACCTCGGCACTGCGCAGCAGCGATTTGCTTGGAATGCAGCCACGATGCAGACAGGTTCCGCCCAGTTTGTCCATTTCAATGACAACAACAGATTTCCCGAGCTGGGCTGCGCGGATCGCCGCCACATAACCTCCGGTACCTCCGCCAAGAATGGCCACGTCACATGAAATCGTCATATATGTATCCTCCAGTCATCACTTGTAAGTTCTAAATTAACCTATTACATTGTACTCTCTTTTATCCCCATAACAAAGCTTACAAACGTCATATATACATGGACTTTTACCCGTTGAAGCGTTATCATATGGGTGAATTCAATGGGATACAAGTGGAAAAGGAGGAAATCATGAAACTGCTCACCACACGCTTCATTGCCATCCTGATTCTGGTTATTCCCGGCCTCCTCGCGATGAAAGGCTTCCTGATGATGAAAGACGATATTTTCAACTATATTTCCATGCATGGAGACGATAAGGCAACTCCTGTTTTTGCCTGGCTGCATTTTGGCGGAGGGCTGCTGCTGTTCCTGGCTGGAATGAGCTTCCTCGGCGGCTGGATTCTGACCCGTGACCGGAAGCGCAATTACGTCGGTCCCCGTTTCAAGGAGAAGCAAAAGACCCAGCAGCCCCCTTCACCGGATGCCTCCAGCTAAGAGGTAATAATCACTGGTGAGAATAGCACAGTCGTTCCCCTTATAAAGAGCAAAGGCAGTTCCGAAGAATTTCGGGACTGCCTTTTTTTATAATCTACCCCGTCGCTGAATCCGAAGTCCCCCGTACCAACTCACTGTACAATCCGCCCTCCTGCAGCAGTTCTTTATGCGATCCCTGCTGCAGAAGCCGTCCGCCATGAAGCACCAGAATACGGTCTGCCGCACGGATCGTCCCCAGACGGTGGGCGATCACGAAGCTGGTCCGGCCTTTCATCAACGCCTGCAGCCCCTCCTGAATCTTGATCTCCGTTACAGTGTCGATGCTGCTTGTCGCTTCATCCAGCACCAGCATGGACGGATTGGCAAGAATCGCGCGGGCTATAGCCAGCAGCTGCTTTTGTCCCTGGCTGATCCCTGTGCCGTCCACGGACAGCATCCGTTCGTAGCCACCTTTTATCCGCATAATAAATGAATGGGCATTCGCCAGCTTCGCCGCTTCCTCCACTTCCTCGTCGCTGGCATCCAGCCGGCCGTAGCGGATATTGTCACGGATCGTCCCCTTGAACAGGAATGAATCCTGCAGCACAAAGGCCATGTGGCTCCGCAAGCTCTCACGGCGGATCGAAGACAGGTCCCTGCCATCCAGCGTAATGCTGCCCTTGTCAGGATCATAGAAGCGGGACAGCAAGCCGATTAACGTGGTTTTACCTGCCCCGGTTGGCCCAACTAGTGCAATCATCTCGCCGGGCTTGGCCTCGAAGCTGATATCCTGAAGCGTATCGGTTCCGTCATCATACGAGAAGGACACTCCGGAGAATTTCACCGCACCCTCCACATGATCCAGCGCTCCCGCTGTTCCTTCATCCTTGGCTTCGGCTCCTTCATCCAGCACCTCAAATACCCGTTCTGCACCGGCAATCGCCGACAGCAGTGTGTTCCACTGGTTCGCCAGATCATTCAGCGGCCGCGTGAATTGGCGCGTGTATTCCACGAATGCGATAATAACGCCTACGGTAACTAAATCCCGGATAGCCAGCAGACCGCCGACTCCGGCTACAATGGCAAAGCTCAGATTGTTCAGGCCGTTCATCAGCTTGGGAATAAATCCCGAAATCGCCTGAGCCCAGTAGCCCGACAGCATAATCCGCGTATTACGCTCACGAAAGCCCGCAATAACCCGCTCCTCCTGCGAAAAAGCCTTGATGATTCTCTGGCCGGACAACGTCTCCTCAATAAATCCGTTAAGCTCGCCCATATTGCGTTGGCGTTCCTTGAACAGCGGACCGGTCCGCCGTGTTATCCAGCGCATGCCGAGGATCATCAGCGGTACTACGATGAAGGTCAGCAACGTGAGCAGCGGGCTTAGCCACAGCATCACACCCACCGTGCCCAGCAGTGTCAGTACACTTGAGAAAATCTGAATCGCCGAGCTGTTTAACGTGGAACTGATATTCTCAATATCATTGGTCAGACGGCTCATAATTTCACCCTGCTGCCTGCGGTTGAAGAACGGAATCGGCAGCCGGTGCAGGTGCGCGAACAGATCGGTCCGCATCCGGAATACGGTCTCCTGGGCAATCTCGATCATCCAGATGTTCTGCAGCCATGAGGTCAGGGAATTAAGCAGATATACGGCGGCAAGCGTGATCAGGAAGAATCCCCAGGTTCTGCCTCCACTCCCCTCCAGATAGTGGTCCACCGCTCTGCTGATCAAATAAGGTCCGAGTAGTGCAAGACCAGAGCTTAGAAACACCATCACCAGTACAAGCGCCAGCTTGGCCTTGCGTTTCGCCAGATAGCTCCAGATTCTCCGTAGTGTGGCCGACCAGTTCCTAGCTTTCTCCTTAGGTTTACGTCCTCCCGGCGAACCGAAGCTTGCCGCTTCACCAAGTCCGACATTCAGCTTCGGGTGGCGAAAAGGGTCAAGTAAAGCTTTGAACATGCTGCGCCACCTCCCTGTCTTGGGATTCATTGATCTTCCGGTACAGCTCCGAATCCTTCATCAGCTCATCATGTGTCCCCTTCGCAATCAGCCGGCCTTCATCCAGCAGTAATATAAGGTCAGCAGAGACGGTCGAGCTGATTTTTTGCGTGATAAGAAATGTGGTACAGGACATGTTTTTCAGTTCAGCCAGCAGCCGGCCTTCGGTAACCGCATCCAGTGCACTGGTACTGTCATCCAGAATCAGAACCGCGGGTTTTCTAACCAGTGCTCTGGCAATCGTCAGCCGCTGCTTCTGCCCCCCGGAGAGATTGACTCCCCGCTGTCCCAGCATGGTGTCATAGCCGTGCGGCAATTCTTTTACCGTATCATGTATTTGCGCGGCTGCAGCTGCCTGTTCAATCTCTTCCTGGGTGGCATCCGGTTTGCCCCAGACCATGTTCTCCCGCACCGATCCGGTAAACAGCAGGACCTCCTGGGGTACATATCCGATGGCTCCGCGCAGTCTGGACATTTCCATCTCTGAACTTGCTGTCCCGTCGATCCGGATGACACCGCTGTTCTGCTCATACAAACGGGGAATCAAACCTACCAGAGATGATTTGCCTGAACCGGTTGCTCCCATAATTGCCACCCGTTCTCCCGGCTGCACCGTAAACGAAATATCCTCCAGCACAGCAATATCACTCTCCGGATAACGGAAGCTAACGTGCTGAAACTCTACTTTACCCTGAATAGGTGCGGTCTTTCTTATAGTTGCCGCCACTGCATCCTTAGCTTCCAAATGATCTGCCGACATGACTTCCTGAATCCGTTGCGAAGAAGCCTTGGCCCGGGAAAAGGTCGCCATAATCCAGGATAGTGCTGACAAGGCTCCGATCGTACGCAGGGAATAGTTTATTACTGCTACAGTCTGTCCAAGGGTTGCGTCTCCGGCGGAAATCTCGATACGTCCGAACCACAGCACCAGCATAATACCCGCATTCACAATCAGCATAATAAGTGGAGCCGAGGTCTCCGTCAGCCGCAGCGCAGCTATAGTGGAGTTCATCAGTTCCCTGCTGAATGATGCGAAACGGTAAGTCTCATGACTCATACGCACAAACACCCGAATCAACCGGATACCGGTAAGGTTCTCCTGAATTACACTGTTGACTCCATCCAGCCGGATCTGCACGCTACGGAACAATACCGCCGCCTTTCTCATCACCCAGAACAGAAACACAATGAGTACCGGAAGCGTAACTGCCAGCAGCAGCCCCAGCTTCACATGTACGACTAACGCCATCACCACACTGCCCACAACAACGAGCGGCACACGAGTCATGAAGCGGAGTCCCATAAAAATCGTATCCTGCAACTGCGACACATCCGCCGTAAGACGGGTGATTAGAGATGATGTGGGGAAACGGCTGAAGACGGCATAGGCAAAAGACTGAACCTTCTCATATAACTTATCCCGCAGATCAAAGGCAAACCCCTGGCTGGCATGAGACGCAAAAAAAGAGCTGAGCACGCCCGCAATAAACGC
Source organism: Paenibacillus sp. 22594 (assembly GCF_052044425.1). NCBI lineage: Bacteria > Bacillati > Bacillota > Bacilli > Caryophanales > Paenibacillaceae > Paenibacillus > Paenibacillus sp. 22594. The sequence goes on along the minus strand of NZ_JBQENA010000002.1, from coordinate 568,544 downwards.
CAAAACTGCGCTTACTACCAGCACACCGCCCCATAGCCAGACGACCCGGTTATCCTGTTCCCTGATTCCGTCATCAATAATTTTGGAGATCAGCAGGGGCTGGGACAGCTCAACCGCCAGTTCGATCACCATCATCACAAGCGCGGCGATTGCAGCTACCCTGTATTTGTTGAGATAGGAAAAAATGATGTTCATCAGCGTTACCCCATTTGTCTATTCGTAGAGCGCTTCACGCAGGCGGGTGGACATCGATGAAGATTGTCCCTTCAAAATCACCCGGCGCAGCGCCTTGTTGCTTCGGTTCATTTCCGCCAGCTCATCCAGCATCTCTGTCAGCAAGCTTAACGTTCCGGGTGACAGCTCCCCGTTTTCTTGCAGAGCAGCTATCTTCTCTTTGTAACCTTCCATTTTGTCCGTCAACTGTAAGCCTTCTTTCTGTAAACGTTCTTCTGAATAAATACACATAACCGCGATCATTATAACATTCTTTAACCATTACCCGAAATGATTTCACTGGCTACATTTACTGAGAATATGCTACTCTAATAAAGTCGCATTTTTAAAGATGAGGATTCATCAGGCTGATTAACGAAAGGATAGATGGACGTGGCACAGTTGTTTTTCAAGTATGGAGCAATGAACAGCGGCAAATCCATTGAGATACTCAAGGTTGCGCATAATTACGAGGAGCAGGGGAAGTCGGTGCTCATTTTCACTCCATCCCTTGACGACCGGGACGAAGTCGGATATATCTCCTCCCGAATCGGGCTGCGCAAGCAAGCCATCGCGATCGACGAGAATACGGATATATACAGCATTGTCAGCAGCAATTTGCCCAAACCTCATTGTGTGCTGATCGACGAATGCCAATTTTTGACCAAGGATTGTATCCTCCAGCTGGTGCGGATTGTCGACGAGCTGAACATACCAGTCATGGCTTTTGGGCTTAAAAATGATTTTCAAAACAATCTGTTCGAAGGCAGTAAATATATGCTGATCTATGCAGACAAAATCGAAGAAATGAAAACGATCTGCTGGTTCTGTGAACGCAAGGCCACGATGGCGCTGCGCGTCGAGAACGGCAAGCCTGTATACAGTGGTAAACAAATTCAGATCGGCGGCAATGAAGCCTACTACCCGGTATGCCGCAAATGCCACAAGAATCCGCCGCTCTAAAAAAACGTAAAAGCACACACTCTGCTGCAATGGCCGACCTTCGCATAGAGTGTGTGCTTTTTGTATGGAGAGCGGAAGCCTTACGTTAATGGATTGCATGTGCTGCACGGTACTCATCTTCCTTGCGGACATAGAGATCATGCTGAACGGAGGCTTTGCCGCCATATTGGGCGCGCTGGACCGTAGCCTGCATTCCTCCATTGATTTTGGAGCGATGGGGAATGCCTGCCGCAGTAAGGCGGCCTTTGGCTCTGAAATATTGAGCTTGATCAAACGTCGTGAACACCAGCGTGCGTTCTCTTGGAATGAAGAAATGCAGTATACCTTTGAATAAACCCACCCGCTGCTTCCTCCTCCCTTTCACACTGTCTTCCTTGCATCTTATACCTTACTTCAAGTAGCGTTCGTTCAGAACATTCAGATGATGCAGCTCATGTCCAATGATGACACAAGCTATTGCTCTGACGGAAATCGGATGATTACTGGCTGTCCCTATCCGGGTCCAGGCTTCCTCAGGCAGACTCTCCAGCAGGGCAATGGTAGACTTGCGAACCAACTTATAGTGCTGCACCATTTCACTCAGCGTGAACCGGTCAAACTCTCCTGCCGCCGCATAATCATTCTCCTCATACCCCGGCAGTGGAGCCTTTTCTCCTCTTGCAATGGCGAGCAGACGGTAGGACATGATGCGGTCATTGTCAGTCAGATGCCCCAGCAGCTGCTTGACACTCCATTTCCCTTCCGCATAGCGGTAGCTCCCCTGCTCCTCACTCAGCCCATCCAGCAGTTCACACATCAGGCTGGATTGCTCTCTTAGAATTTCCACAAGATCCCCTTCAGGAGGCACCAATGCAATGTATCGGGCCGGAAATTCGCTGTACTCCTTTTGTTCAGGACGCTGATTCATAAATAACCCTCTCTCATAAAGAAATATTTACCGAAAAGTGTCAAATGCTGTTGTTGTATTTTAGTCCATTATGTATAATATTTGCAAGAATAGAAGTTGAGTGAACCTGATCTTCGGGAGTGTAAGCATGCTGGAATTTGTGCAGTATATTGTGTTTTCGACGTTAGAAACTTATGCCATGTTCTATTTAGCACTTAGGACTTTTAAAATTGATATTTTCAACAAAGAGATTATTTTCTCGAGTTTGATAATGGCATTCTTTTCTTTCGTCTTAAGAGATGAGTATAACCTCATTGAATTGGATGTGCTGTTGCAATTCGTTTTGTTAACCTGCTTTTTGTGGCTTTTATTAAGGATTCATCTATTTTATGCCACGATTATAACGGGAATTACCTACCAGGCTTATTCCTTTATCCAGACCATGTGCTTTTTTATTATGGAACAATTAGGCGTGTTCTCACTTAAATCACCTTACTCTATGAATATTATGACTTTTGTACTACAAATTATATCGGCTCTAACTGCTATTTCAGCTGCAATTTATATTGGTAAAAAGCGCTTGGGTTTTGATTTCGTCCCCGATAAGCAGGAGGGCAAAGTCCAAATTCATACACGCGATAAAATTCTTTTTGCACTGAATATCCCATCTGTCGCGATCGTGATGTCCACAATGTATTTCATTCAGAATCTATCAAGATTTTTCATTTTAGTTCCAGTTACATATGCTCTAATCTTATATACTTATTTGCATCTATCCTACCAAAAGGACCGGAGCAGCTATGAACACTTTAGCCAATAAAATGGCAGTTGCCATCAAACGCGCAAATCCCGAACAGACACACTCAATAGAAATCATGCAATATTCTTTGAGTATTCTGCTTAACACCCTTTTCAGCTTTACTGTCTCTCTCATGATTGGCTGGTTTACAGACAAATTAGTAGAAACCTTAATCTTTTTTTTCAGTTTTGCGATTCTCCGGATGTGCTCAGGCGGTTTTCATCTCAAAACGGCGCTTGCTTGCAATAGTGTATCTATCTTCATCTGTGCAACACTTCCTCACCTGACAGGATTCTCAGATCAAACACTTATAGCTATTAACTGTTTTAATTTTCTAACCATGCTAATCTTTGCACCTAATCCTGATGTTAACGTCAATATTTCGGCAACCTCTGCACCACTGCTTAAAGTCATCTCTGTTCTGCTTGTAGGGTGCAATTTTTTTATTGGATCTGAGGTAATTGGGTTGGCTTTTCTTACGCAATCCCTTACTATTATCACTTTTAAGAGGAGGAGATTGGATGAAAAAGACTTTAGCTAAACATGCATCTGCATCACTTGCACGAATGTCTGTGTTGTTCGTTGCTATTTTGAAACCACTGATTCACAGTCCAGAAGCACCTAAAGAATTGCGGAAGTAATTTACAAGGATGGGGAGAACATGCGGGTCTTGTTAAACGACGGGTCCTCCCGGGATATCCGGGAAGAAGATATATTGTATTTCTCCAGCTATAAGAATACAATATTCGTCCATACGAAAGAAGGCGAGTTTGTTCTCCCTACCACACTTTCCGATCTCTTGGCTGCTTATAAGGGCAAAGGCTTCGAGCGTCTTGACCGCAGCAATGTAGTTAGTCTAAGTAATATTGAAAGTTATGATTCGGAACGTAAGATTGTTACGTTTCAAGAGGGAGAACAATTCGCTACAGTATCAGAACCAAATGAAACAAGGCTCAAACGATTTTTGGCCTCACGGAAAGATACCTCTGAATCATAAGAATCATAACATCAGCCTATAAAAAGCATCATTAACCATCCCGACAACCTCTGGTTTCGAGATGGTTTTTTATTTCCACCGAAAAAATTAAATATTATCCCATATGATGCATCAGTTGTAAAGGCCAATTCACAGGGCGAATGACAGGAGACGGGTTACCTTCCAAATGGTACCATTTAAATAGATTCGCAGTATTTTCTCAATCTACCAAAATAACCGATGGAGGAATCTAATGGATTATTATTTTCATCCTTCTCCGCGCCCCTCATCCCTGGAACTATTATCTGACGAACAACTGTTGAATATCTACGAATTGGCGGTAGAGGCAAAAGCCTCGCCTGATTTCATTGAGATCATCGAAACTGTTCTGACCGGGAGAAACATGGGTGACTTTGACCGTTCCGAAGATTGACCGTTAATTTTTCAGCACTCCTACATATATCTTATGAACACATGATGTATGATCTGCAACAGACAGCAAAGAAGCCAGCCTCACTATTCAGTGGAGCTGGCTTCTTTATGAGATACATGGCAAAAGACTACTCGATGAACTCCGTTTTGAAGACGTTCTCCAGCTTGCCGCCCAGTCTTTTTTTCAGGGGAACCTTAATATCCCGGCCCAGCTCCTTGAAAAAAGTATCCACATCACACTTCACGTTCTGTGCCATGGCTATAACCGTTCCGTCACTCACAATATTCTGGTTCACTTCAAGAGGAACATCTACTTCAATGTCATACTTCTTGGTCAATGTTTTGATATATCTGGCAAAGATCTCAAGCAGCTCTTCATTGTTGAAATTCTCAATCGCGGCTTTTCCCTTGCTGGTAAATTTCATATTAACTCTCATTAGGATTTCCCCTTTTCTGTCATACCATTTTTTGTTGGTTGCTATATGGTTCAAGATGAATAGATGGCTGCAAGAAAGGGCAACATTATTCATTATTGAAAACGGATGAGGTCAGCTGTTATTTGAAGGCTCCGTTAACCTGCTGCACTTTAAATTGAGTAAATTCCTTAAGGGCTTGAATGACCTGATCCTGCTCGTCTTCCTTCAGCTCATAGATACATTCCCGAAGCCACTCTCCGAACATGTACGCCTGTCTGCCTTTACGGGGCTGCTTGCGCAGGGAGTCCAGACTGCCTTCAAATTTATCATTCAGTACATCGTTAAGATTATACTTCTCAATTTTTTCTATTACCATTCCTGCCCCATATTCCGTTTCATAAACGATCACCTCGTTTGAGTCGAACGATACATAGGAGGTTTCCTTGCCTTCCTTCGCCCGGAATTCCTTCAGCTTGTTGAAAGCTGTCTCATAGATGTAATCCTGCGACTGATTGTGCTGCGGGTGCTTATATCCCTGCTTGAGGGTCTTGATATATTCAAGGTCAGGCATATAATCCGCCAGATGGTACATCCGGTTCTTGAGATCTGCTCCGAGCGCCTCAATAATCTTATCCAGATTATCTTTTAGCGGAATACTTTCGCCTCGTTCAATCTTGCTGAGCTGGGAGTAGCTGATACCGCTCTTCTCCTCCAGCCCTCTTAAGGTCAACCCACGGGTTTTTCTGAAGTGCCGGATGAAGTTCCCCAGCTCATCGGGATAGTTATCGAAATCGTTCATAGGAGTCACCTCTACCTATATCATAACACAACATAACACTTTGTGTTTCATTATAACAATTAATACCTGAAAAACTTTGGCTGTAGAAGCCGGTTTTACTTATTTTCCCTTGTCCTATTACCGATATAGCTTTTAAATGGTAAATAATTCTTTCATTTAGGAGGAAATCCTCGTGGCATCGATCTCATCTATATCTAATAACACCAGTCCTATTCAAAATACCAGCCATCAAGCCATTTCCAATTCCAGAGACAAAGAAATTCAAGGCCTGATCGACCAGAAATCCAGACTCAACGAGCAAATTGAAGCCGTAAAATCCAATGAGAACATGGATAAAAAACTAAAGCAGGAACGGGTACAGGCCCTGAAAACATCCATACAGGAAATTGATGCACAGATCGCCCAGATTAAAGCCGAGGAAATGCAGGAAAAGATAGAGAACAGCAAGCCCAATAAAACCGAAACTAAAAAGCCTGAAACGGACTCCGCAATGGATATTACCGCTGAATCCATGCATGTCCTACTGCAGAATCATACCACTTATGACCGTCTAGGCATGCTGGTGGGCCTTAGCAAGAAGGTGGAAGGTGAAATCAAGCCTTTGGAGGGTGAGGTAAAGCTGGAGGAAGTCCGATTATCCAATAACCCAACCCATGATGCCGGAAGAGCTTCTATGCTGGAAAATGCGGAACGCACAGTCCTTCAAGCCAAAAGAGACAGGGTGCAGGATATCAAATCCACTGTTCGCGGCATAGACAGCAAGATTGGAGATGTAGTATCCGAACTGAAAGACAACGACAAAACGGCAGAAACAAGAAAAGAGCTCCCCAGATCGCTTTTACATCCCGAAGGTGCAGAGAAGGACGATCACGACCATTCCTCGGCTAGCCAAAAGAAAACCAGCACCGCTGAGGCCACTGGCGTATCAGGTCAGGCAAACGACAAATCCTCTGGTTCACCTTCGATTGATGTTCGGGTTTAGGATTTCAAGAACAGGAGAATATACATAAAATAGCTTCTACATCAAATAACCGCTGCGGCACTTTGGACATCATTTCCTGTGCTTTAGCGGTTGTTTTATTCTCAGAGCAACGGCATCACTTCCACTACAAACTTCTCTTCTGCTGTTCTTACCTCAAACAATTCGTCAAACCCCTCAGAATGAGAAGGCTTCTGTAATTTACCCATAGTACTCTTAATTCCGATCTCCGGCACCTTTTCTTTACCCAGTCTCTTCTCATTTCTCGCGAGAGATAGCTCATATTCAGGCTCGAAGTAATAACCTACGACTTTAAATTTATGCTTTTTAGCCAGTTCAATATATTTGCGCCTGTCCGCAGGGGTTGGATTTGTATTATCCACTACGAATGGCTGTACCGCTGTGAGCGAAGCCGTCAGGAACAGGTCTTCCCGATGTCTAGTCTTCAGCATGTCCAGGTTAATTCGCATATGTGTTTTCAAGAAGTTCTGCTGATAAAACGTCGTCTTCCCAGAGGCTTGAATTCCGATAAAAATCACACATTCCATCCTATTCACCCTTTTTCAACTTCACTATAGTTGTAATTGTGCCTTTTTCCAAATCTCCGCCGTTTTTGGATCCATTTCCTCTAGGCGTTTAAATACAGTCGGATTATTTTTAAATCTATCTAATAGCTGAAAATACTGGAAATCATAGGATTTTGACTGCAGGTCACTCCAAAGTTTTGCTGCAGATGGATCATCCTGATTAAAAATTAAATATTCAACCCAATTGGTTTTTCTTTGTTCGTTAGAAATCATCGACAATAAATTAATGTATACATTTTTTGCAGTTGTACCACCGACTTTTATGTATGGTTTACAAATTACAGGGAGGAGATCCGGATATGTGTCTCCAAGGTCAAAAGCTAGACTGATCGTTTTAGCTCTTACTCCTATGTTTGGTTCAGTAGGTATAATTTTCGTGATGAAGTCGATAGCAGCTTTCCCGTATTTATCTCTAAACAAATCTAATATAGTACTTCTAACTATAAAATTTTTATTCACTTCCATTTCTTTACCAAGTAAAGGGAGCTGTTCCACATTTGCAACAGACACAATTATCCGATAAGCTGCCTGACTCTTAGGTGAATTTGACTTAGCTTGAGGTTCAGTTTCGTTCATGAATAGAATAAAGTTTTTCATTAAATATTTCGAAAAAAAGTCTATTGCACTAGTTTCGGAAGCTTTAGAGCTGGGAGCAGATTCTGCTAATGCATGTAAGAGCAGTTTGCGGTCTAAATTCAAAAGGTAATTTAGATTTTTCGCATCTGTTTGATTTAATGTTTTTGGATTTTTTTTATAAAGACTAGATATACGAGTATCTACATCTTTTTGAAATACGGAAGTGATTTTAACATTTCCAGACCAAGCTGAAGCAGAATTGAAAGAATTAAGCATTGAAAGTAACATGGAAACAAACAATATGATAATTATTTTTTTGCCTAAAATTCTCATTGGTATTTTCCCCCTTGTATTATTACGATTTCCAATATGTTAGAAAAATCATTTAATTCTATATTCAACCCATTCTCGATTAATCGGATCTTGAATAAACAAACTCAAACCATTATCGTTATCTACTTTGAATATTTCTAAGCCACTTTCAGTTCCATCATCCGAATCCGTTTGCTCATTTGTTGAAACAAGAGAATCACCGATGGAGACATTTGTTTTGTAAAAATCGTACTTTTTACCCTCAAAATTTATCCAAGATGCGGGGTCATCTCCCTTTGGAGTGTTTTGAGTAGAGTTGTTTGAACAACCAATCAAGAAAAGAAGGACAATATTGAAAATGGCCAATTTACTTTTCATTGATTTCACCTCAGGTTTATTGTGCCATAGGATAAATATAGCCTATAGCACAATAATTTTTAGTTCACAGTAGTTCCGACCAAAGCTTATGAGTACTCAACTCATCATGGTGGGTAGAATGCCATGTAGTAGAGTACAATGTATCATAATTCATTATACAGATTGGTTTTGGCGCTGTTGGATCATAGCCCAACCCATAATTATGAGAAACTTCATGTTGCACAGCATGAGCCGTTCCAGTGATTGGGCGTTGACCAAACTATAACCTGCATAGAATGGTTTGTTGTCGTATTCATAAGCTGTTTCTGCTGAACCATTGCAGCTTTTTAACTCTGCTGACATCCGCGTTTACGAAGAAACTGCTGATAAGCAAACCACAATTGAAGCAATCGAAGCCTTGTTGCAAACAAGAAATACAGATTAAGTTCCCCATGGTATACCGAATTTTATATGACATGATAGGCACCTTTGACAAAGTAAATAAAAGAATCACTTCACACAATGACTGAGCTGCTTCTTTTCTAGCTCTTCTGTCCACTACAATGGGTTCGTATGCCTTAGTAGAACAAACTCCCACCAAACCATCCTTCAACGCCTCCAAACAGCTTCAACAGCGTCTCCCACGACTCCGTAAAATTCGAATTTTATAATTCTATTCTTCCAATAAATCGTTATCTTTTATATTTTTCTCCTTTTTCCAATCTTCCATAAGTTCTGATCTATCAATTGCCACATCAAGAGATGCGAATTCTAGTTCGATAATATCCTCTAGTAATAACCCGCAAACTGAACACTCAAACGAGGCAGGATTAAACTTCAAATATTCAAGAATCATTATCTTAGAGTTATCCCACAAGTCTTCAATTAGTTCTTCTTCCTGAAGAAATACAGTTTCACCATGTAAAATAGCTTTAGATTTACAAATCGGACATGTTTCTTGGATTTTATTCCATTCGTCACTAAATATTGAGTTGTTTTGAGCATCTAAGCCAGTTGATTTTGTTTTATTTTTTGCATCTCCGATTTTTTTTTCATACTCTTCTACTCTACTTTTCTTGTATTCCTCCATAAACTTCATTTCGAAATTGTCTTTACCTAAAATTTGATCGAAATACATTTTAATCTCACAACAGAAATCATGAACTTTAATTGTGGTATATACAATTCGATCTAATTGATGTTTGTAATATTTAGGCAAATATGTATGAACGCTATTATTCCTAATATCAGAAATATTATCTAAATAGCCCGAAAACTCTTTTTTCCTTTCTGGATACAGCTTATAGAAGCGTGTAATCGCTTCATTAAATTCTATACTTTTAGGTTTCTTAAAAGAAGTTAGTTCACTCGCAAAATTATATGCTTTTACTTTATCAGGATAAGTAAGAGCCATCGCAATTTCATCTGGTAATCCTGAGTATAGAAAAATAAATGCTTCTTGTGCAATTATAGCCTTAAGCATCAATTCTATAGATATGCACAGGTTTCCAATAATTACTTGCTCGTTCTTTTTTCTACCAAATAAATACAGAGACGTTTCATCCTCTAAATAATCCTTATATAACCTTATACCTACCGAATAGTACTCGTATGCACTCTTTTTAAGTTCTTCTTGAATTTCCTCTACTACTATACTTAACTGCTCACGATACTTTTGATTTCCTTCGTTTTCAAGTGGAGTATAATCAAATTCCATTTTTATATTACCATCCCTTATCTTTACTACATAATCTTCTTCACGTACTTCTCAGCCTTGTAATCCTTCCGAATCTCGTTCAGCATGCCGTGATTCGCTTCTAACCAGGACTCCAGTATCATCCTTGGCTCTCCCTCTATGATGTCACGCAGTGTGACGAGGTCATCTCTTCTGAACGCCTCAATGACTTCCATCAAGTCAGTTCGATCTAGCAGCTTGACATGGTTGATGCCAGCCAGCGTTTCACAAGGCTCCGTGAACTTGGCTGTAGCGATCACAATGGCTCTCTTAGCTTTGTAGTACCGTGCATGAGTAGACCTCCTGTACAGCGCTGATGCCCACTGGATTGCCAACATGATACCGCTTTGCTTGCACAACATTCCTTACACCTTCACGATCAGTGAACACGACATAATTATGGAGGCTTCTGGAAAAACTTTTACCATCTCCGCTGAAACCATGGCACATGAAGCATTCAAATCTTCTTCTATCTCTTTTTGAACATCTTCAGCTAATTGTTTTATGTTATCTAAAAGTTGCACAACCTTAGAATTATCCTTTTTGGTACTTTTCTTGATAGCTTCAGTTAAAATCTCAAGTATTTTCTTCTCTAATGAGAGAGGATCATCTAAGGGTGAAATTTTCAATGGAGTAGGAATTCTCTTTGTTAATATACTATCAATCCCACCAAGCCCTCCTTTTTCAAATTCTTTGGGTTTCAGGATTGAATGCATACTTCTCACCTTTCGTGTTAGGAGAAGCCCACTGGTACTGTGCCTTAATACAGTTTTTGTATCCTAGAGTTTCATCATCATGTATCCACTTTTCCGCAAGTTCTTCTTTAGTCACATTTACAAAAACCCCAGTTATCTTTGGCTTTTTACTTTCATCTTCATTATGGAAATCTCTGAGACTCAAAGCTGCCCCTGTTGATGCAAAAGCTTCATATGCTGACAAGATAGTTGTTTTCCCTACATTGTTTTTACCAGTAAGTACAATAATATCGTCAATTTTCACTCTAACCTCTGTTGAACCAATGCCACGATAGTTTTCAATTACTAACTCAGCCAATTTCATTGAATCATCCTCCATATTATTAGGGAATCCAATATTCAGTAAAAAATTCTAAAAACATAGCTCTTGAGAACTACATCCAGTAAAATCATACCATATCTTCCTTGGAAATAAATCAATTTATTGGATTTTTCGACATAAAAAAAGACAACCATCTTCGGTTGCCCATTAATTTACTTAAGAAAAACAGTATTTAGCTGAGAGAGTTTTTCGTCATTTTCAATAATTTAAAATTCTCATTATTTCCATACTAGTTCCTCTCCAGCAATATTTAAGCCCCAATACTCTTCCTGACGCTTTTCTCTACTGATATTCTTTAAAATACTGGCTATATGATGTATATAACTTGGTTTTAGAAAATCATGATATATAGCACCTATCATTTCCATTCCAATTTCTATATTAAATCCATCCTTTGATAACACGAACATGGTTGTATTGTAGTCAGAAGGAAACAACTTGCTCCCCTTATAGAAGGTCCCTCTGCTACTGTTAAGCTCATTATTCTCTTTGAACTGTATTCTTCGAACTTTCCACCCAAAGCTTTCAAATGACTTCTTTAGAGCTGTAAAATCGATAAAACTTTCAAGTATAATTTCACCAGAGAGTAATTGAATCACATCATTTTCATGAAACGGGAAAACAGAGTATGGAACTTTGTTTCTGAAGACTTCAGCATTTTTCATAAAGTATGTGTCTACATTCGAAAAATATGTTTTATCCGTTGTCTTCTTAAACGGCACTGATAACTGCTTATTTAATCTTGGAGTATGTATGGCTCTAACAAACATCACATCATCAATATGCCTTTCACAAAATCCACTTTCATTTATCTGACATCGTTTAATAACCTCTTGAACAGTTTCTAAATAAGTCTCAACCGGAAACACTGCTCTACCAAGATTAACGTTTGAGCTGCCAACAGTTATTTGACCGTTGCGGATTACACTATTTAATTCCACAATTTTAGCTCCTTGATTAGAAAGCTCCCCACCTTTTTTTAATATTCGTAAGTATTCATCATAAGTCCATATTTTCTTCCCTGATCTCTTTAATTCGACGATGTGTGGAAACCCATTGGATTCCAAAACGGTTAGGTCACCAATACGCAATATATTAGTAATATCATGGATAAGTACATTCTTTCCTTCCATACTAATATTAGCAGCAACTAAATCCTCATTTGAAATGGCAGAACCTATATAACCTGAAGATTTATTCTGTGATAGAAATCTCATTAGCGGTCTGTTAAAGCCTAAGACCCTCCATGCGTACCCATCCGCTATGTCTTTTATTATTTCTCTCAACCTCTGAATATACAGAACTTTCAAATCGTATTTCGTACTTCCGCTCTTAAGTTGTTCACCTATAGCTGTTTCTAACTCAGTGAGGGTTCTTAAAATTGCAATCTGCAAAGAAACACCATGAACAGTCGAACGTTGAAAACGACTTGATCTACTGATTTTAAGTATTTTTAGAAGATAGGACTTCCAATTTTTATAGTAGTTACTTGTAACAAAGGCATAGACATTCGGTAGCTTTTCCTCTTTTTTTGTCATTTATTCATCTACTTCCTTATGATCAGTTTGACTCATTCCACTTGTCTAAAACCTTTGTTTTCTATCTAGCCAGTTGTGGTTAACTGAGAAATCTCTATAAGTTAAATAACGATATGGAGTATGACACATGAAGCTGATTAACAAAAGCAACCAAAAAGATAAGAGGAATCTATTGACTTCCTTTATGCTGATTCATCAACCTCTCCATTTTCCTCCTAGACAGCATTTTTTCCATTTCCTTTACAATCGGTATTCAATCAATTGTAACGCCCTAGAGGAAATCTTCCACCAGGGTATTTACAGAATGAAGAACCAATTATACTTCTTTCTCCACTTTTATATACAAATATTGTTTTCTTATGTTTACAACAACGAAAATACTTGATCTTGAACTCAAATTCTCTGAAGTAGGTCTATCTATCCATATCTATGATTTGGAGGTAGTGGAAATTTTCCACTAGGCAGCACGCTCAATGAATTTGTCAGATCGCGGTAGAACATAAAATGGTATATTTTTGTATTAAAGAGCAATTTCTGACATTTACGTACCCCGGGTCTAGGAAAAACCGCATCCTCTATATACTTCCATGTTCAATCCCTATAAAGACTCTCTCTAGCACTTCACTTGCCTCACTAGTCCAGTTCGATAAGCAGCTACCATTCTATTGTATTTACTTGTTTAATCACTTTGTATTCTTCATCCACAAGCACAATCTTAGCTACCTTATAGTCTTTATCAATCGTTTTATCATTGAAGAAACTCAAAAGACCGCCAACATAATTAATCGCTTTCTTATCATCCCTTTTTGATACTACTATAAAGACCTTTCCATACTCATTGATTACAGCACCGCTAGCTGATACTGAATCAAACCATGTAGTCTTGAATGTCCCCCCAAAGTTCTCGTACATATATTTGTCAACTTTATCTTTTATTATTTTTTCTTGATCAGTATGCTTTCCATCACTTCGTAGTTCTTTGAATGGATCTTTTTTTGCTGTTGTTTGTTGATCCTCGTTCAGAGTGCCCACTCCATTCAACCCGCTCCCTACAAGAATACCTAAAACTACGACAAATACTCCTATGACCACTTTTGTAGAAACCTTCATTTCTTCCACCTCAGCTAAATGATATTAAAATTACTACTGCTTCTGAATTATAAAATTAGGTTTATTTTCTCTATATTGATAATACCATTCTTCATTAACAGATTTGTGCCATTTATTGATAATTCCACTTTCATCTCCCCTCTTTTACCGTATCAAAATAAATATAAAATTATTTTGACATATACCATTTGGAAATATCCTTGCGGTGTTTCTTTTGGCACAGTTATAGCATCAGTTAATCATATCCATTCCCCTTAAGCATTCATATGTCATTCTGTTAGAGGCGTTAATCAACGTCATTAGTTTTAAATTTGATGCGGCAACTACTGTGTATTTACCGCGCTCCCTTAAGTACTTGATGTAGTGTCTCATTCGTCCCGTTTGAATTTTCTTGACTTCTTCGATTTGAAATTCACTTTAAAGATACAGCATAAAAACTTTAATGTTTGTTCAAGAGAGTGTTTTACGTGACGAATTTTTGGATGAACAATAAAGCATAAAGTTGTCCAAATGAAATTGATGTCTGTCATAATAAAAAATACCGTTGTTCATTAGGTTTTGACAACCCAATAAACAACGGTATTATACACTTATCGTATAGAAGTTAGTTGGCTTCAAGCGGCTGATCTCAGATGTTTACCGCCAAAATTGTTCTGTCTGGATGCTGTTTCCAACCTTCTTAAATCCCTCACGTATCCTAATCCTTACCCTTTCAAGAAACCTTATGCTCAATGCGCAGCTTGTCGGCTACCATGGCAATAAATTCCGAGTTAGTCGGCTTGGATTTGGAGATATTAATGGTATAGCCGAACAGGTGGGAGATGCTGTCGATGTTGCCACGGGTCCAGGCCACTTCGATGGCGTGGCGGATGGCGCGCTCTACACGAGACGGCGTTGTCTTGAATTTTTCGGCTATTGCCGGGTACAAGGTCTTGGTGATTGCGCCCAGGATCTCAATGTTGTTATATACCATGGTAATGGCTTCACGCAGATACTGATAACCCTTGATATGCGCAGGTACGCCGATTTCATGAATAATCGAGGTAATGTTGGCATCCAGGTTCTTGCCCTTGGAGAGTGGCACCACGTTGCTTCCTCTGGAGCCTGAATAATTGGACATGCTGGATGAAGTGCTCATGCTGCCTTGTGTACCGGCGAGTTGACGCACACGGTTGGCGAGAACCTCCATATCGAATGGCTTCAGAATATAATAAGATGCGCCTAACTGCACAGCACGCTGAGTGATGTTCTCCTGACCGAAGGCGGTCAGCATAATGACCTTTGGTTCCGGCTTCAAATCCATATCGCGCAGGCGCTCCAGGACACCCAATCCGTCCAAATGAGGCATGATGATATCAAGAATAAGGACATCGGGAATTTTGCGTGCTTCGCTCAGCATTTGAAGTACTTCTTCCCCATTATAGGCGATGCCCGTCACGGTCATATCTTCTTGTTCCGTAATGTACTCGGCAAGCAAATTCGTAAACTCCCTGTTGTCATCGGCCAACAACACTTCAATGTTCTGCACTGGCTGCTTCCTCCTTATTTATATCTGTTATTCGAAAATAATCATTTATCTTCGCTCCCTTACAGTTTCGACATACTGATTCAATATCCTTCTGTCGAAAATTATTTTTCTTTATTTTTTTTTAGAGTTGGATTATAATTAATTATTTTATTTCATGGTTCGATCTTGTTCGCTGGTCTTCGACAAAAAAATCTTAAGGCTAAACCGCCTTAAGATTGTAGGGAAAAGTATGTTCTTGCAGGGCCGCACCGGAATCCTGAAGCATCCATTCGATAAAACAGCCATAGCCTGATTTGGGATCGTTGACAAATACATGGGTTACCGCACCGACTAAACGCCCATTCTGTACAATAGGACTGCCACTCATGCCTTGTACAATGCCGCCAGTCTTATCGATCAGACGGGGATCGGTAATACGAAGCACCATGCCTTTAGTCGCTGGAGTATCCTGACGTGCCACATGAATGATCTCTACATTAAATCGTTCCACCTGCTGTCCATCCACAACCGTCAGAATTTGCGCCGGACCTTCCTTCACCTCATCGCTCATAGCCACTGGAATCGGTTCCTCGTATAGGCTATGCTCCGGATTACGGGTCATTTTACCGAAGATTCCGAAATCCGTATTACTCTCCACATTCCCAAGGACCTGACTCTCCTTAAGAAAATGTGCCCGTTTCTCACCTGGATCGCCATCCTGGCTCTTGGAAATAGAGGTCACGCTGGATTGCACAATGTGTCCGCTGCCAACGACAATGGGGGTCCCGGTGTTCATGTCGGTAATAACATGGCCCAGTGCACCATACACTCCCTGCTCCGGCGCATAAAAGGTCAAGGTCCCGACACCCGCCGCAGAATCGCGGATATAGAGGCCTAGGCGCCAAACCTTGTCATTGCGGTCATACGCCGGTGTCAGCTTAGCTGTATGCTCTTTGCCGGCACGTTTGTACACAATGGTAAGGGGCTGATGAGATTTGCCTGCATGCTCCACCAGCTTAGAAACCTTGGACACCTCGTCCAGCTTCACCCCATTGATGGAGATCATCAAATCCCCGGGTAGTAAACCGCTGTTCTCTCCAGGGGAAAGTTTGGACTGCTTTGATACTTCAATTAAATGATGTCCTACAACAAGCACGCCTGCTGACTTTACTTTCACACCAATCGTTTGCCCCCCCGGGATCACCTTGAGATCACGGGTTTCCCCCAAAACGGTCTTGTCCGGCTGGGTATCCTGCGCTGCAGCATAGCTCTGATGAGATCCCGTTATGCCTGATAAGCTGAGAAAGAAGGCAAATAAAAGGCCGGGCATTAACTTCCTGAGGTTCGGCTTCAATGGCTGTCACGCTCCCTTTTGCTTCTTTCGCTTGACGAAAAAGGTGGTCGCCAATTGCGTACCTATAAGATAACCTTGCCCCCAGGCTTTTATTACTGTCAATCATTGTCCCGCTTACCCTACAGCCGCCTTACTGGCCTCAGCCAGACCGAGCATTTCCTGTGCGTGGTGCAAGGTTTTTTCGGTAATTTCCACACCGCCCAGCATTCGGGCCAGCTCCATGATCCGGCCTTCCAGAGGGAGCGATTCCACTTCGGTCATCGTGCGCCCGTCCTCGACCTTTTTGCGGATTAAGTACTGATGATCGGCCATGCAGGCCACCTGAGGCAGATGGGTAATGGAGAACACCTGACAGGTGGCTGAAAGCTTATACAGCTTGTCTGCAATCGACTGGGCAGCCCTTCCGCTGACTCCGGTGTCCACTTCGTCAAAAATGAGTACTGGGATCGCATCATGCCGGGCAAAAATACTCTTCATCGCCAGCATAATCCGCGACAGCTCACCGCCGGAAGCGATTTTGCCCAACGGGCGAAGCGGTTCGCCGGGATTCGGAGAGATCATGAACTCTGCACTGTCGATCCCTTGCCGGGTCAGCCGGTAGCGGCGGTCCTGATATTCCACACCGCGGGGGTCTTCCAGAATATCCATTTTAACCTGAAGCGAGGTCCGTTCCATCTGCAGGTCCTTTAGTTCACTTTCAACTTGGGTAGCCAAATCTGCTGCACACTGCCGGCGGGCATCACTGAGTGCTTCGGCTGCTTCCATTAGTGTGTTCAGGAGTCCGTTGCGCTTAACGGTCAGCTTCTCAATATATTCGTCCTTATTCTCCAACAAATCGGTCTCCCGGCTAATTTGTTCATAATAAGCCAGAATCTGCTCTACGCTGTCTCCATATTTGCGCCGAAGTCCGGAGATCTGATCCAACCGGTTCTCAATATCCTCGAGCCGTGCCGGGTTGAACTCAATATCCTCACGGTAATCCCGCAGCTGAAAGGCGGCATCCTCCAGCTGGTAATAGGAGGATTGAAGCTGGTCAAGCACACCCTTCAGACCCTTTTCATCGTATCGCACCGCATCCTCCAGCCGGGAAATCACATTACCGATGGATTCCAGCCCCTGCCTGTCATACAGCAGCTCGTATGCGCCTGATACGGAATCCATCATTTTCTCGCTGTGGGATAGTTTGACCCTTTCTTCCGCAAGTAATTCATCTTCCCCCGGTTTTAGTCCTGCGGAAGAAATTTCCTCCAGCTGAAAACGATATAAATCCAGCATCTGATAGGCCTTCTGGCTGGTTTCCTGCAACTCGCGGAGTTCTTTTTCCACCTTGGCAAAGGCGGTATATTTCTCTTGATAGTTGGCCTTGAGCGGTCCGATAACAGCTTCGCCGTAAGTATCCAGCAAGCCCAGATGGCGCTCCGCCTTCAGCAGATTCTGATGCTCATGCTGTCCGTGAATATTAACCAGCTGTTCACCGATTTCCCGTAGCATGCTGAGATTCACCATCTGCCCGTTGACACGCGAGGTGCTTTTGCCCTGAGAGGTAATCTCACGGCGGATAATCAAATGCTCCTCCGGGTCTGCCGTGATGCCAAGACGCTCCAGCGTCTCCCATACGGGATGCGAAGTAGGCAGGCTGAAGAGCGCTTCCATCTCGGCCTTGTCCGTGCCATAACGGATGGAATCGGCTGAGCCACGGCCTCCAACGACAAGCCCAAGCGCATCAATAATGATTGATTTCCCTGCACCGGTCTCCCCTGTAAGCACATGAAAACCGGGATAAAAATGCACATCCACCGCTTCAACAACGGCAAGATTACGGATCGACAATGTGTCTAACACAAATACAGCACCTCCGAAAAGATGATTGCGACATCTATGATTCTAGGATATATATCCCATGATTTGCGAAATTACGTCTTTGCTGTTCTCCGGCTGGCGGCAGATAATGAGAATCGTATCGTCACCGGAAATGGTGCCCATAATCTGCGGCCAATCAATATTATCGATCAGGGCTGCGACAGAGTTAGCCGTTCCCGGGAGACATTTCATCACCACAAGGTTTGCGGAGGAATCAATATGCACAAAATTGTCCACCAGCACACGCTTCAGCTTCTGTGTCGGGTTGTAGCGTTGATCTGTAGGCAGGGAATATTTATATCTCCCATCGTCCATAGGAACTTTTATCAGCAAAAGCTCCTTAATATCCCGCGACACCGTAGCCTGGGTAACCTGAAAACCGGCCTCGCGCAGTGCTTCCACTAAATCGTCCTGCGTCTCAATTTCCTGTTGTGTAATGATTTCACGTATCTTAATGTGCCTGTGACCCTTCATTATTGCCTCCCGTATGGTTAAGTTAACTTTCTAAGTGGATTCGCCGTCATCTTTGCCAAGCCTGATCTCATGAATCACGGAAGTGACGGTATTGACATATAGCACTCCGCTGCAGTCCGGATAAATCAGCAGGTACGGCAAAAGTGAATCCCGGAGGCTGCTTCCGGTAAAGTCGAGCGTTTTGCGCGGGCGGGATAGAATGACCAAATAGTAGGAGTCCTCTTCCTTACTCGCAACATAATCAATGAACAGTCTGCTGTACATGGATGCCCCGTCTACATTAAAAGACAGCGGAATCTTCAGTTTGCCTCCAATCACTTCGTAGCCCGCTGCTTCCAGCAAATCAATGGAAGGATGAGGCAAAATGACTTTATTCAACGGCAGCCTGTCCTTAATGAACGAACGCGGAGAGCTTTGCAGCCATATGTAAATCCGATAAATGATAAATATTGCGACTGCCAGTCCAATTAGCACCATTACGGCTTTATCAGAGCCCGCCAACTTCATCACCTCGGTGATTAATTCGCGTGAAGCCCGCTAAAATCCTGCTTTGACCGCCCAAATCGCGGCTGAAAGTGATTGTAGCAATTCCACATTAGGGGAAATATAAGGCTAGACTACCTTATTCCTCAGTATATTGCAAAAAAGCTTTAGTACAGCAAGTAGAAACGGCTACGCCGTCCTTTTAAGGATAGTAGCCGTTTCAGTGAAATATAAGGATAATTTATTGTGCTAAACGTATATATTCTTATATTTTCAAAAAGAAACTCATCACTTAGATGAGTTTCCGGATTTGCTGACTTTGAAGGTTGCTGCCGCTTCCTTGATCACGGCCTCGGCGAGCGCTGCGAAATTGTCCGGCTGTAGTTCTTCTGAAGACTGTTCATCGCCGGACTCCACTGCTTCAGGCAGGAGCTTCCAGTGGGCCAAAAACTCGATGTTGCCTTCACCGCCGGTGATGGGGGAGAAGGTTAAGCCGTTCAGCCGGTAGCCCAGCTCTGCAGCCATGCCGAGAACGTTCATGAGCACCTCTTTGTGGACAGCCGGTTCGCGGACCACGCCGGATTTGCCAACCTTTTCCCGCCCGGCTTCGAACTGCGGCTTGATCAGCGCGGCAATATCTGCAGGGCGTTCAAGAAGCGCCATCAGCGGCGGCAAAATAATCTTCAAAGAAATAAATGATACATCTATGCTGGCAAAATCGGGAACGGGGCCTTGCAGATCGGGTGGGGTCATATAGCGGAAGTTCGTCTGCTCCATCACACTTACCCGTTCGTCATTACGCAGACTCCAATCCAGCTGATTATAGCCTACATCAATAGCGTAGACATGGCTCGCTCCGTTCTGGAGTGCACAATCGGTAAAGCCTCCTGTAGAAGAACCGATATCCAGCATGATGCGCCCATTCAGGTCAATGCCAAACTGCCGCAGCGCCTTCTCCAGCTTCAGCCCGCCACGGCTGACATAAGGGTGCACCGCACCTTTCACCCTCAGGACGGCTGTGCGCAGCACCTTCATCCCGGCCTTCTCAATCCGTTCCTCATTCGCAAGCACCAGCCCGGCCATGATAGCAGCCTTGGCCTTCTCACGGCTCTCGTAAAATCCTTGTTCCACTAACAATACGTCGATCCGTTCCTTAGGGTGTTCCATGGTCATCTCCCGATTGTTCTTAGGCTTGCCGCTCCAACTGTCCTGTTCAGGAGGTTGAAGTCGTCTTATAGGCAAATGAGCTCGATGCCTTCATCGTCTTGATCCGGCTGACTACTGCTTCAACGGTCAATCCGGTTTGCTGGCGCTGTTCTTTGATTGAGCCATGCTCTACAAAGATATCCGGCACGCCCATCAAATGAACCCGGGCATCATAAATTTCATGCTCCGCATAAAATTCAAGCACCGCGCTGCCCAGACTTCCCGCCTGGCTGGCTTCTTCCAGTACAATCATGCCAGTGCCCGCATGAGCCAGATCCAGCAGCATGGAGCTGTCAAGCGGCTTCAGGAAGCGGGCGTTAACAACACTTAGCTGAATGCCTTCACGCTTCAGTTGCTCCGCCGCTTCTTCAGCCACCTGAACCATAGGTCCGCAGGCGAGTACAGCGTAGTCATCGCCCGGACGCAGCCGCTCCCAGGAACCAATTGGAAGCACCTGTAGCTCGGCATCCATTTCCACCCCGGTGCCGTCAATCCGTGGATACCGGTAAGCGATCGGCCCGTCATTATATTCAAGTGCTGTCTTCATCATATGGCGCAGCTCGTTCTCATCCTTCGGCATCATCATCACCATATTCGGAATATGGCGCATAAAGGCTATATCATATACCCCTTGATGTGTCTCACCGTCTGCACCGACAAAGCCTGCACGGTCGATAGCAAACATAACATTGGCGTTATGACGGCAGATATCATGCACAATCTGATCATAAGCCCGCTGCATAAAGGTAGAATACACTGCATACACCGGCTTCATTCCCTCCATCGCCAAAGCTGCGCATAAAGTAGCCGCATGCTGCTCGGCAATGCCGACATCAATCATCCGGTCGGGAAATTCCTTGGCGAACGGGAACAGCCCTGAGCCGCCAGGCATCGCCGGAGTCACTGCGATTAGCCGCTTATCCTGACGGCCAAGCTCGATTAACGTCTGACCAAACACTTCAGTATACATAGGATTCCCGACTGCTTTCAGGGACTGGCCGGACTCTATTTTATAAGGAGAAATGGCATGTGATTTGTAGAAATCGGTTTCAGCAGGTTTGTACCCCTTGCCCTTAGTAGTCAGAACATGCACCAGTACAGGACCGGATACATTATCCGCCTGATGGAAGGTGTCAATCAGCTTCTCCATGTCATGGCCGTCGACCGGTCCAAGGTACGTGAAGCCAAGCTCCTCGAACAACACGCCGGGAACCATCATATATTTAAGACTGTCCTTCACATTCTGGGCCGTCTTGGCAAGCCTTCCACCGATGGCAGGAATCTTCTTCAGCAGTCCTTCGACTTCATCCTTAGCACGCAGATAATGGCGGTCCGAACGGATTTTGCTCAAATAGTTGTGCATTGCCCCCACATTCGGCGCAATAGACATTTCGTTGTCATTCAGAATAACCATCAGCTTGCGGCGTTCATGGCCGATATGGTTAAGCGCTTCAAACGCCATCCCACCGGTCAGTGCTCCGTCCCCGATCACAGCGATAACCTTGTTGTCTTCGCCTTTCAGATCACGGGCCATAGCCATCCCCATTGCCGCTGACAGAGAAGTACTGCTGTGCCCGGCTTCCCAGACATCATGCTCACTCTCTGAACGCTTAACAAAGCCGCACAGTCCATCTTTTTTGCGCAGCGTGTCAAAACGGTCCTGGCGGCCGGTCAATATCTTATGGACATATGCCTGGTGCCCTACGTCATATATCATTTTGTCCCGGGGACTATCATAACAGTAGTGCAGGGCCAGCGTGAGCTCCACTACCCCCAGGTTGGAGCCAAGGTGCCCGCCGGTTAGAGTAAGCTTCTCGATCAGAAACCGGCGGATTTCCTCCGCAAGGGTAGCCAGCTCCTCGACTGACAAAGATTTAAGTTGCTGAGGATCATTTATTTGTGGAAGCAGCACGAGTATTCCCCGCTTTCCTAGATGTTGTAAAATATATATAAACCCCATTATAACACAAACGAAACGGCTGCCGAAACACAGCCGTTCCGGAGTTCATGCTAGTGATCACGCTTCATGAGGTATTCCGCAATGTCCATGAGGCGTGTACTGTCCTGAAAACCGCCTTCAAGTACAGCATTACGAGCGGCTTCTGTCAGCCGCCGGACCTCTTCACGGGAGGCATCCAGCCCGATAAAGTACGGGTAAGTCACCTTCTGCTGCTTGACATCGCTGCCTGTTTTTTTGCCGAGCTTGCCTTCGTCCCCGACCAGATCAAGAATATCATCCTGAATCTGAAAGGCCAGTCCGATATGTGTCCCGAAATCACGCAATGCTTCAAGCTGTCTGCTGTCTGCCCCTGCGATACGTCCGCCTGCCACAAGGGAGAATATGATCAGATCCCCTGTCTTATGTTGGTGGATGTACTGAAGCTGCTGGAGATCGGTAAGCCCCTGTTCGC
Organism: Paenibacillus sp. 22594; assembly: GCF_052044425.1. Taxonomy (NCBI): domain Bacteria; kingdom Bacillati; phylum Bacillota; class Bacilli; order Caryophanales; family Paenibacillaceae; genus Paenibacillus; species Paenibacillus sp. 22594. The sequence continues at coordinate 545,494 of NZ_JBQENA010000002.1, read as the reverse complement.
CCTCCATATCGGCGATTTGTCCTCCAACCATGCCCCGCGGGCCTGCCATTTCTGCCAGATCCTCAACAACGGAAAGGGCTCTGTCCGCTGAAATTCCATGTCTCCGTGAAGACTGGACAACGCTGAAAAAGGCATGTGTTAGCAGCGCATCCCCGGCCAGAATCGCCGTAGCCTCGCCAAACACCTTGTGGTTCGTCAGTTTGCCGCGCCGGTAATCGTCATTATCCATAGCGGGCAGATCATCGTGGATCAGCGAGTAGGTATGTACCATCTCGATAGCAGCTGCTACCGGCAGAGCCGCTTCACGGCTGCCTCCCAGTGCCTCACAGGCGGCGACCACCAGCAGCGGACGAAGACGTTTGCCACCGGCTTGCAGTGAATAGTTCATCGCATCCTTCAGATTGCCAGGGACCTTCCAATGCTCAGGCAAGGCCGCCTCCAGCTCCTTCACAACCAGGCCGCTGATCTCCGTAATATATTCACTCAGTGGCTGACGCTGCAGATCCCCCGCAAATTCTGCTGCCTGTTTGGGCTCAAAGCGATTCATCGCCGTCACCTTCCAGCCGGGCACCGAACGGTTTCTTGCGCAGTTCTCCATCCATCTCGGTGATCATTTCGATTTTCCGCTCCACCTGCTCCAGCTTACTTCCGCAGAGCTGCGAGAGCTTCATGCCCTGTTGAAACAAATCGATTGCCTTTTCCAGGGGAACGTCGCCGTGCTCCAGCTCACGCACGATTTCTTCCAGCCGCTCCATGGCTCCTTCAAAGTCTAATTCAGCTTCCTTCGCCATTCGTTATGCCATCCTCCTTCATTCCCCATACCTGGCAGCTTAGCTGTCCGTCATTCAGCTTTATGTTGACCATATCGCCTAGCTCTACTTCGCTCAGCGATTTGATTAAGTGCTCTTCCTTCTCGTCATAGACGAGACTGTACCCCCGCGACATCACCTTAAGCGGGCTGAGCGCATCAAGATGGCGCAGCTCGGCAGCGAAGCGCGAGCGCTTCTCCTGCAGGCGCACCTGCATGGCACCCGCAAGCTCGCGGGTGATGCTCTCGGTGCGCCGCCGCGCAGCGCTGACACTCGCCTGCGGGTGGAAGCGCTGCAGGCTGTGGTGCAGCACGGCCTGGCGCTCCCGCGCGCGGCCGTGCCGGTCTCTCGCTGCGCGGAGAAGGCCCCCGCGCAGCATGTCCAGCCGCTGCGCGTGCTGGGCCAGCTGGCGGCGTGGGCCGACCAGCGCCAGCGAGCGCTGCAGCGAGGCCAGGCGCTCGCCGCCGCGCTGCGAGCGGCGCAGCAGCCCCTGGCGCAGGCGCTGCTGCGCTGTGCGGAGCTGCACCGCCAGCTCCGCGGCATTCGGCACGGCCAGCTCGGCCGCCGCCGTCGGGGTTGCCGCCCGAAGATCGGCGGCGAAGTCGGCGATCGTGAAGTCGGTCTCGTGGCCGACAGCCGAGATGACCGGAATACGGGAGGCCGCAATTGCGCGGGCTACGGCCTCTTCATTGAAGGCCCACAGCTCCTCCAGGGAGCCGCCCCCGCGGCCGACGATGAGCACATCGGCTTCGCCCATGGCATTCAGGTTCTCGATGGCCTTCACAATGGAAGGCCCTGCACCCTTCCCCTGTACCAGGACTGGATACAGCACAACTGCAACCTGCGGAAACCGCCGCTGTAGCGTGATGATAATGTCCCTCACGGCCGCACCCGTCGGGGAAGTCACCACCCCGATGCAGCGGGGAAACCGCGGGAGCGGCCGTTTGCGTGCCGACGCGAATAGGCCTTCCAGCTCCAGCTTATTCTTCAGCTGTTCATATGCCAGATACAAACTGCCGATACCATCGGGCTGCATATGCGTGGCATAAAACTGGTACTGCCCGTCCCGTTCGTAGACGGTCACATTGCCTCTTGCGATCACCTTGGTCCCTTCCTTCGGCACAAAGGGCAGCCGCTGGTTATGGGAAGCAAACATGATGGACTTAATCCGGCTGCTCTCATCCTTAAGGGTAAAATACATATGACCGCTGCCGTGGTGGGTGAAATTCGAGATTTCCCCGCGAACCCATACATCGGAAAGCACTACATCCGAATCGAGCTTCATGCGGATATAACGGTTAAGCTCTTTAATCGAATAAACCTGCCGTTCTGCCGCCATGGGCGCTACCTATTCCTTATCCAGGCCGCGGCGGCGTTTGGCTGCAGTCAGCGTATTGGCCATCAGCATGGTAATGGTCATCGGTCCTACGCCACCAGGTACCGGAGTAATGTATCCGGCAACTTCCTTCGCGCTTTCATAGTCCACATCTCCGGCTAGCTTGCCGTTATCCAGACGGTTCATTCCGACATCGATAACCACCGCGCCTGGCTTCACAAAAGAGCCATCAATGAAGTTGGCCCGGCCAATAGCAACAACCAGAATATCTGCCTGACGGCTAAGTTCAGCCATGTTCGCGGTCCGCGAGTGACACATCGTTACCGTAGCATTCTCGCGTTGAAGCAGCAAGGATACTGGTTTGCCGACAATGTTGCTCCGTCCAATCACGACCGCATGCTTGCCGGACATTCCGGTGCCTGTGCGTTTGATCAGTTCGATCACACCCGCAGGCGTGCAGGGCAAGAGGCTGTCATCCCCGATAACCAGATTGCCGACGTTAATCGGATGGAAGCCGTCCACATCTTTTTCCACAGCAATGGCATTAATTACAGCCTTCTCGTCAATGTGATTTGGAAGCGGAAGCTGAACCAGGATACCGTCAATTTCATCTCTGCGGTTCAGTTCAGCTACAAGCGCCAGCAAATCTTCCTGACTTGTCGCAGCATCCAGTCTGTGCACTTCGGAATGGAAGCCCAGTTCGGTGCTGGATTTCTCTTTATTGCGTACATAGACCTGAGATGCAGCATCTTCACCAACGAGCACAACAGCAAGACCAGGCTTTACGCCCCGTTCGGCTAATGAGGCAACTTCCCGGGCAATGTCGATACGAATTTCGTCAGATACTTGTTTACCGCTGATAATTGCTGCTGTCATGTAATTCTCTCCCCTTTTATCTGCTTTGAAAGTTTGGTTGAAACGTGAAACCTATAAACTATATTTCAAAAAAATAACTCTTACAGATCTGTTTTAAGCGTATCAATCTCCTGAATCATCTTACCGAGCACACCGTTAACGAACTTCCCGGAATCTTCGGTGCCGAAATGTTTGGCCAGGTCAATGGCTTCATTGACAGAAACCTTAGCTGGCACATCATTCGCAAAGACCATCTCATAAGTGGCGAGACGCAGAATCTGGCGGTCGACCCGCGAGAGCCGGCTCATCTGCCAGCCTTTCAGGTAATGTTCCAGCATATCGTCAATGGCCATCTTATGCTCCCACACACCGTTTACATGCGCTACTACATAAGCTTTCAGCTCAATTTCATCTGTAATTACTCGTTCGGTCTCATTTTCTTCCGAAGCCTCGGCTATCAGCATTTCCACCGCTTCCGCACTTTCCACTTCATTCATTTCCATCTGGTACAGGCTTTGGACAATAATTTCTCTTGCTAAACGTCTTTTCATGTGTTCCTCCTACAAACATATCTTGTTTGCTTATATTGGGTGTTTCATTGTTTCTTCTTGCAACTATTGTAAGCTTAATGGAGCAGGTTCTATCCTCTCAGAGAGCAGCAACTGCAAAAAAAACCGCGCAGCCCTTCCTCCAAGCATCAGGCAACTCATACGTACGGGTTCCAGGCTCCGGAAGAAAAACTATCGCGGTTCATTTGAAGGGACGCCAGCGTCCGGACAACCGTCCTACCAGCTCCTGCCACTGAAACAGCGGGGGCTGAGCGGTGTCCTTTCTCTTGCCAAGCGTATAACCTATGAACACAACCAGTGCAAAGAACAGCATATCCCAAAAACCGCTAATCAAATAAATCAACCCGAGAACGACACCGAAGGTGACTCCGGCAATTCTACCCCCGTGACTTTCCCATACTGCTTTCCACAACATAAGGGAAACTCACCTCTATTCCACTCGACTTTTGAAGCTTGGAGACTGTGTGAGGTTAGCAATGTATACCGAGACGTCCGCTACCGGAATTCCGGTCGTTTCCTGCACAAAATCATGCACTTGGCGCTGAACCTCGGTAGTCAGCAGCGGCAGGGAATGCTCCCCGTCCACAACTGCGCGGATCATGATCTCAAGGCCAGCCTGTGAAACCCGGATTCGCGACTTCAGATCTCTGATGCCCTTGACTTTGCCGGCAGCCTTCAGGCTCAGATTCTCAATGGTTTCCATGGAGATTTGAATATCACCGTACTCCGTGCGCTGATCGACCGAAGGCAAGGATGCCCGGTCACGGCGCAGTGAAATGTAGAAGAAACGGATGCTGAGCAGGAACAAAATGACTGCAACAGCTATGGCAGCAATATATGCCTCAGGTCTGTCCAGCATTTCAAAGGAGTCCGGAATTGCACCGCTTAACAGGAGGATGGCAATTACAGATAATATTCCGATGCATAGGCTGTAGAGGAACAGCAGGAGCCTGTCCAAAATTTTTGCCACGAGTCTCATAACCTCCTTAAATTAGAGTAAACCCTCGACGGTGCTGTCGGGGGTTTATGGAAGAAAGCTGGCTTTATTTCACGCGGAGAACCGCGTCCGTTTCTTCGTTCTTGTCTACAGCAGTGTTGCTGCGGAACTGAACATCGTGAATATGCACATTCACTTCAACTACGGTCAGACCGGTCATGGTCTCGATCGAACGCTTCACGTTGCGCTGAATTTCTGCAGCCACTTCCGGGAGACGGTTGCCGTACTCAATAATCACGGACACATCCACTGCAGCTTCGCGTTGCCCAACCTCTACCTTTACACCTTTAGAGAGGTTCTTGCGGCCAAGAAGTTCAACGATGCCTCCGGCAAAACCGCCGCTCATGCCTGCCACGCCTTTAACTTCCACGGTTGCCAAACCTGCGATTACCTCAATCACTTCTGGAGCGATCTGGATTTCACCGATTTCCGTACGTTCGTATTCTGTCGGCAATGTACTCATTGTGGACTCACACCTTTCAAAAAAAAGTTGTTCAATATTTCAAGCGCAAAGCACGTCTCTTATTAAACATACTATATCATTTGGCGAACTTTATGACAAACAAAGCAAAGTCGTCCTAAATTTCATATTCCTCCAGGAATTTTATATCAAAATTACCGTCCAAAAACACCGGGTGCTCCAGCAATTTCTGGTGGAATGAAATCGTTGTATGTATGCCTTCCACAGCAAATTCGGAGAGCGCCCGCTTCATCTTGGCGATGGCTTCCTGGCGGGTCGGAGCCCATACAATAAGCTTGGCAATCATCGAGTCATAAAAAGGGGAGATTGTATACCCCGGATATGCTGCGCTGTCCACCCGTACACCCAAACCTCCCGGCGGCAGATAAAAGCCGATTTTGCCCGGTGAAGGCATGAAGTTCTTCTCCGGATCTTCCGCATTGATCCGGCATTCAATAGACCAGCCATTGATATGAATGTCTTCCTGGGTAAAGGACAACGGGTTGCCTTCCGCAACAGAAATCATCTCTTTGATCAGGTCGACACCCGTGACCATTTCTGTTACCGGATGCTCAACCTGAATCCGGGTGTTCATTTCCATGAAATAAAATTGGCCATCCGGTCCAAGCAGGAATTCGAGTGTGCCCGCACCCGAGTAATTCACGGCTTGTGCAGCACGTACGGCAGCCTGGCCCATAGCATCGCGGATATCCTGAGTCAGAACCGAGCAAGGTGCTTCTTCAATCAGCTTCTGACGCCGGCGCTGCACAGAACAGTCCCGTTCCCCCAGATGCACTACATTGCCATGGTTGTCGGCAATAATCTGAATCTCCACATGCTTCATACCCGTCAGGAATTTCTCCAGATAAACCCCGGCATTGCCGAAGGCCTTTTGCGCTTCCTGCTGGGCAGCTGTAATCTGCTTCACCAGGGATTCCTCATCCTCGGCAATGCGGATGCCCTTGCCTCCGCCGCCTGCAGTAGCCTTGACGATAATCGGGTAGCCGATATCGCGGCCCAGCATGACTGCCTCCTCCACATCACCCACAAGACCGTCAGAGCCCGGAATAATCGGAACACCTGCCAGCTTCATCGTTTCCTTAGCCACAGCCTTGTCACCCATGCGGGTGATAGCATCCGGCGAAGGTCCGATAAAAGTGATATTGCAGGATTCACAAATCTCTGCGAAATCCGCATTCTCGGCCAAAAATCCGTAACCGGGATGAACGGCGTCGCATTCCGTCAATGTGGCCACACTCATAATATTGGTAAAGTTCAGATAGCTGTCCTTGGCTGGCATCGGGCCAATGCAGTACGCTTCATCAGCCAGCCGGACATGCAATGAATCCCGGTCAGGCTCCGAGTATACCGCAACGGTGGATATGCCCAGTTCACGGCAAGCTCTGATAATGCGGACCGCGATTTCACCGCGGTTGGCAATCAACACTTTTTGAATGTTCATGCGTTTCCTCCCAAAGTTTAACGAAGCTTGCTAGCTCCTCATGATTCTCGCAGCTGTTACTCCGGTTTCACCAGGAACAGCGGCTGGCCGTATTCAACAAGCTGGCCATTCTCCGCGAGTACGGACACGATTTCGCCTCTGACTTCCGCTTCCAGCTCATTCATCAGCTTCATGGCTTCAATGATGCAGACCGTTGACTTTTCACTGACCCGGTCGCCTACATTGACAAAGGATGGGGTTTCTGGAGAAGCGGCACTATAAAAGGTCCCTACCATCGGAGAGACAATTTTATGCAGTGTGCCTTCCGTAGAGACCGGCTGCTGAGGTGCTGCCGGAATTTCGGTCACTGCCGCAGGTGCAGCATACTGCTGGCTTTGCGGCTGAGGGGCTGGCGTAAAAGGATAGACGTAAGGAGTCGCCTGAATCGCCATTCCATCCGCTTCAGAGCGATCCGGTTTGCGGATAGCAAGCTTCATTCCTTCGCTTTCAATCTCCAGTTCGTGTACGGAGGAAGTTTGGTCCAGCAATTTAATTAATTCCTTAATCTCGCTTAACTTGAACATTCAATAGTTCACTCCTTCAGCTTTCTCTCGAAGCCACAAGCAAAAAAGGCTTCTCCGTTCTTCTCAGGAAGCGTATGCTTCAAATGACATGCAGTTTTACCCGAAACGCTTTCAGATACCCGCTTCTTGCAAGAAATATAATAAAGAAAAACAATGTGTCACTTATTCTTCTTATATTCCAAGATAACTTTATGTATTATATCACAAACGCTAGAAATGGAAAGAGCCCGGGATAACCCGAGCTCTTTCGGCATTTTCTGTTATTATTCTCAAGTGGATATTATTGCTCGGATACATATTGGACTCTGATCTTATCCTGTGTGACGCTCAGTTCCTTCATGACAAGGTCTACAATTCCAACCGCTTGCTTCACATCAAGCTTGTCGCTGAGGACAACCACAGTATAGGTATCAGCCGATTCTTCTTTGACGATAGCTTCACCGTACTTTTGCTGCAGCTGACCTTCAATGCTGGTAATTTTGGATTCCTTTTCCTCTAGCTTGTTCAGTTGCTCATTGGCCGCCGCGTTCTCTGCAGGGGTCTTATCCATGTCATTGATCGTGGCGAGCAGATCGTTCTGATCTTTCAGGTTCTTCTGCTCCCGTTCATACAGGTAATTGGTGAACAGGCTGCTGGCCGACACACTTTGTGAGGCTACTTCGTCAAGGATTGCGGCGTCGTCTTTGGCTGGCGTCTTCTCCGTATTGGCGGCTGCGGTGTCTTTGCCTGCTTTCGTGTCATTTTTGTCTGTTTTGGAGCTATTTGCAGTTTGGTCTGAAGTCGGACCTGGTGTCTTATCGGCTTCTGCTGTAACTTCTTTTTCTGCGGATTTGCTGTCTTCATCGGTTACAGCAGTGGCTGCCTTTTCTTTATCATTCGATGTAGCAACCTTGTCACTGTCATCTGTAACGGCAGCTGTGCTGCTGTCTTCCTTCACTGAGGCATTTCCTGCATCCCCGGTAACCCCTTGCGTAGATACTTCGTTGATAACCAGTCCGCTGTCCAGAGCAGGAGACTGGGCTCCATCGGCTCCGCTTTTAATATTATCGACCTGCATACTGCCAGCGGTTTCCTTAGGAACGGAGACTCCCGAGTCTTCCGTGAATAAATAGTAAGCGGAGAGAACCACCATCAAACTGAGCATGGAAACCAACCAAATTGTCTGTCGTTTGCCCTTCATTTTTAAATTCCTCCTAAAAGTTTTGTTAGTATTTACTCCCTGGATTCCCTTTGTACAAAACCTCACTCCGGAAGCATACGCTTAGTTTTGTTAGCATGAACTTCAGTACGAATGAATCGGCTATTCCTGCTTGCGCGGAACTACGGAAATACGGTAGCTTGGCACGTTCAGGCCTTTCTCAATCGCCTCTTCAATCAGACCCCTGACAATTTTGTTCTCTGCGCCTTTGGCGACAACCAGCACACCACGCACCTGGGGTTTAATCCGCTTGGTAATAATGGGGGTTTCATCGCCTGACTGGCTGTAAGTGACGATTTCGCCATCCCTTGTGTACTGTGTGGTGTGACGTTTGCCGCCGCTGGCATCCGTTTCTTCGCTCTGCTGCTGCGAATCGTTCATATTGCGCTGTACTACGATTTCCTCTGTAGAATCCACGGTAACCATGATGTCCACTGTGCCGACACCGACGATTTTCTCCAGAATCTCTTTGGTGCGGTTCTCCATCGCCTGTTCAATGCTGTCAAAAGAATCGGAACCTGCTCCATCCCCCTGCTGCAGGGTCGCCTGTGAACTTTCGATTGGCGGCGGCTCACGCCCCGTATTCTCGCTGTCCAGCTTCTTCACATTCACAAAGGAGTTGAACAGCATAATCGCCGCGCCGAGCAGCCCAAGAATGATCAGCCAGCGGAAAGTATGACTCCGTTTCGGACTGCCTGAACCGCCGCCTCCTGCCCATTGCTCCAGTTTTTTCAGCCAGTTGCCCATCCCTTATCCCTCCTGCAGTTGCGTGATTGGTTAGGTTTACAGCTTTGCTTCTCCGGCACTGCTCTTCTGCACCTGAATGACATCCCGGCTCAGATTCCAGTTCTGCTCCAACAGCTTGATGATCGACTCGGCTTCTTCTTTGTCCGTCCCGATTCCCGCAGCGGCACTGCCACCCTCCGGTATGTCAGGTGAGGATGTCGCGGATGCAGCGGAGGAATCCTCATCGGAATCAGAGCCCAAGCTAACCTGTACCGGCTCCACTGGCGTGATAACAATCGGCTCCGAGGGTAAACCTGCTGTTGTGCCCGCCGCTGGCCCGCCGCCGCTGCCAGTTCCTGCGCCAGAGGCAGCAGGTGGAAAGGAAACCTTCACCGAAGCTATCACCGGCACAGCTTCACCCTGAGTGGTATCAGAGGCTTTTCCCATCCCCAGCGTCACCGTAACCTTGGCACCCTGCACACCGGTGATCCCGGCAATCTGGTTACGCATCTGCCCGGCTACCTCTTCAGCAGCTAGCTTCAGGCTCTGCTCCTGCGCTCCTGCCGCCAGCACCCGGCCGTCTGCCAGAATCTTCTCCAGAGAACCGGCTCCTTTTCCGGCTTCCGAGAACACTCCTCCTTCCTTCTCCTGCTGATTCATGGCCAGGCTAAGCTCTCCGGTGACATCCCCCTTCAGCAGGGCCACAATCGGGCTAAGCAGGGTCAGCAGCACCAGAAGGCTGAGAACCAGCCTGGCATACCGCTCCATGGATTTGCTAGGCAGCAGCATTTCCACAAAAGCGGCCAGCAGCACCACCAGAATAAGTTCCCTAAGCCAACCACCCAACCAGGTCATTGTCTTTCCTCCTAATAGTTTGTACCTCACCTCATCATGACGGTGACATTTCCGGCGGTCAGCATGATCGTGACGGCCAGGAAGAACATGAGCGATACGGCGGCCAGTGCCGCGAACACATAGATCATGCTTTTGCCGATCGTCTGCAGGCAAGTTACAATCGGGGTCTCGCCCAAGGGCTGCATTACGGCCGCAGCCACGTTGTAGATGAGGGCGAGCACGAGTATTTTAATGGCCGGAAATGCGCAAAGGAACAAAATGATTATGACACCTGATAGCCCAATGGCGTTCTTCACCAGAAGCGATGCAGAAATCACCGTGTCGGTGGCATCCGCGAACATTTTGCCGATGACCGGCACAAAATTCCCTGTAATGTATTTAGCAGCGCGAAGAGTCACTCCGTCCGTCACTGAACTCGTAATTCCCCTGACCGAGATGACTCCGAGGAACACAGTGAGCAGCACGCCCAGCAGTCCGGCACCGACATTACGCAACAGATTGGCGAGCTGGGTCAGCTTGTATTTCTCCGACATCGCGCTCACCAGATGCAGCACCGCCGAGAAGAAGAACAGCGGGAAAATCACGGTATGAATGAGCGTGCTCACGGTATGGATCATGAATACAATCAGCGGATGGGTGACGGAGACTGTCACGATATTACCCATGGACGCCAGCAGCGCGAACAACAGCGGAATCATGGCCATCATGAAGTCAGTCATGTGGTCGATGGCATCCTTTGCATATCCTATAGCTACGTTGAAACTGTTCACGGCAATGACCAGCACAACCATGTAACAGAGCATATAGGCGATTTTGCTAACCGATTTGCGTTCAAAAGCGGTCTGCAGCGTCTCGAGAATCATGCTCAGGACACTGATCATAACGATCGTTACCAGCAGCTTGCCATTGAAAAGCACCTCATGCCACATGTAGGAGGTCAGTCCGGACATTACGCTTTTGAAGCTTAGGCCGTTGTCTCCCGGCAGCAGCATATCCATCAGCGAAGGCGTTTTGCCTTCCGGAAAAAATCCCCCATAGTCCTTCATCAGCTGATTCCAGTACGACTCTACCTCGCCTGTCGGCAGATTCTGCACCTGCCCCTTCACCCAGTGGTCTACTGCGGAAGAACCTCCCTGAGCTGAGGGCTGCGGCGAAGGTGAAGATGAAGGTGCTGTTTGGGCTGCGAAGGCCATTCCTGAGCACCACAGCAGTAGTAGGCAGGGCAAGAGGAGCAGGATTTTTTTTAGTTTTGGTGGCCGAAAAACATTGCGCGCACGCATACCCTTTCCCCCGCTCTGCTTCTAACTTTTCCTGCCGTCCATGTGCTTGCTCATGCCGGCAGAAGCTTCATCACCGTCTCGATGATAATGCTGATGATCGGCACAGCCAGCACCATAATGAGCACCTTGCCGGCCAGCTCAATCTTGGAAGCAATGGATTCCTGCCCGGCGTCGCGCACAATCTGCGCCCCAAACTCTGCGATGTAGGAAATCCCGATAATTTTGAATACAGTTTTGATGTAGATCATTTCCATTCCCGAGGACTCCGCCACCCGCTCCAGCGTCCCCAGAATCGTTCCAATCTTGCCGATCAGGAACAGGAAGATCAGAATGCCTGCGGCAGTGGTCAGCAGGAAGGCGAACATCGGCTTTTGTTCCTTCAGTACGAGTATCAGGACCGTCGACAAGAGCCCAATTCCCACCACTTGAATGATTTCCATAGCCTTGGCCTATTGAAAAAGAAAAATCGTTTTGATTTCCTGGAGCAGGCCGTCCAGCATGCGGATAACCATAAACAACACGATGATAAAGCCGACAATGGTTACCCAGTGGGCGATGTCTTCCTTGCCCATCTGCTTTAGCACCGTGTGGATCATGGCGATAATGATGCCGATGCCGGCTATTTGGAAGATTGCGTTGACTTCAATATTCATTCCTGGCACCTCGCTAAAAGATCAATATGACGATCAATGCTCCAAGCAGCAGACCCAGGCTTTTGCTCATTTTTTCATATTTGCCCTGATCTTCTCTGGCCACTGTCTCCTCCTGTTTCAACTGCTGCAAAGCCAGCGCGATGTGAGTGCTCTGATTCGATCTGTCGCTTGTGCCCAGCGTGCAGCTGAGCTGCCGGAGTATTTCCTTCTCCGTGCCTTTCAACGAAGCCGCCTTCCAGTGCTCCTCCATCGCCTTCGAGATCGCTTCTTCGGCACTGCGGTCCAGCGGGGGGCTCATCTCCACGGCCGCAGTGGCAAAAAAAGCTTTCAGCGGCTCCTTCGACTGCATCCCGATCCGGCGCAGCGCTTCCGGCAGCGGAGTATAGCCGTACTGAATCTCGGTCTCCAGCCGCTGCAAAGCTGCGATCAGGCCTCTGATATGCCTCGGCCTGTCTGCATACTGTGCAGCCCGCTTGAAGCCGGCCAGCGTGCCTGCCAGGACGATAAGCACCGCTCCGAAGAGCTTAAGCATGGCGCTCACCGCCCAGCGCTTCCCCAGGCGAGACCAGCAGCAGGCTGCGCTTCTGCCCATCCAATATCCGGAAGGTCAACCCCGTTTCTGTCCGGTGCAGGATGACATAGCGCTCAAACATCTGGTGCTCCAAAAGTGCGCCTAGGCCGGGCCGCCGGGCCAGCTCGGACACTTCCTTGCCGTGGGCCGAAGCAACAACCGAGATGCCCGCGTGCAGCGCTTCGGTCACCGCTTCGGCATCCTCGAGGCGGCCGATCTCATCGGCGATCAGCACATCGGGCGAGAGCGACCGGATCATCATCATCATGCCTTCGGCTTTGGGACACCCGTCGAGGATATCTGTTCGGGGCCCAACATCAAAAGCAGGGATGCCCCGGCGGCTGCCGGCGATTTCGGAGCGTTCATCAACGATGCCGACCTTCAGGCCGGGCCGGTTGCCCTCTCTCATGTTCTTTCCACCTGCTGAGATCTGTCTGGCAAGATCGCGCAACAGGGTGGTTTTGCCATGCTGCGGGGGTGAGAGAATCAGCGTATGCATGATCCGCTGCCGTCCCTTATCGAGCAGGTAAGGCAGAACGCCGTCGGCAATCCCCGGCACCTCCCGTGCGATCCGTACATTGAAGCCGGTAATGTCCCGCAGATGCTCCACCCCCCCGCCGCTTAGCACGGTCCGCCCGGCTAATCCTATCCGGTGTCCCCCGGGGATCGTAATGAACCCCTTGCGAAGCTCCTCTTCCATCGTATAGAGCGAATGATTGCTGATCAGGTCCAGCAGCCGGTGCGCATCTTCCCGGTCCGGCTTGTACGCTTCTTCGGGGTTCAGCGTCAGGCTTCCGCCTGCACCGAGAAAATGGTATTTACCCCCGGAATAATTGATTTCCAGCGGACGCCCTTCGCGGACGCGGATCTCTTCTACTTTTTGAAGCAGCTGAGCAGGCAAGCCTCTCAGTAGCGCTCTTACTTTTTCAGGAAACAATAGCAGCCATTCATTAGCCATACAGAGTACCCCCAAGTTGTCCTCTTCTTTAATAGCTTTAATCCATACTTATGCTTGTACGCGAGCTTTATGACTATCATCTATCATTTTTTTAGAATTCCGATTAAGAGAAAGGCTACCCCGCAGCCAATCCAGCCCAGCTTGCCCCACGACAGCTCCTGCGCCATCCCCGTCAAACCGACCGCCGTAGTCAGAATCAGAATGGTTGGCCCTACGAGAGCCAATCCGGAATTGACCGCCAGTGCCTTGTCCACCTGGTTCAGCTTCAGCATGATCAGGGCCGCCGCGATTTCCACACTGCCCGAGAACAGCCGCAGCGCTGCCATCCAGCTCACATACTTGTCCAACCCGTTTCACTCCTTTCAAAAAAACTTTTCTAGGATTCTCGCGATATTTCGTGCTGTTATCCATGGATATGCGGGACGGGCTCGCTTTAGACAAGAAGAAATGGACACTATACCAATCCAAGTGTGAAAGAAATCATAGTGTACCCCTCTATAAAAAAATATCATCGGTATGATAAAATAAATTTTGCACGTTTTGAACAGGTTCATTTGGAAAATACATGTGTTGGTTGTTGGACAGACTATTAAGACATCAGAAGAAAAGGGGATTTATGTCATGCAAGTTCGCAATGTTGTAGTGCCGCTCGTTTCAGGGCCCGTAGCCAAGCAAGTCAAAGAAGTCGCCATCATTATATTCTCGGCCTTTCTGTTAGCGAGCGGGCTGCGCCTGTTCCTCATTCCGCATCAGCTACTGAGCGGCGGGGTTGCGGGAACGGCATCCGTCATCGGTTATCTGACCCATCCAAAGTACATTTCGCTGTATTATTTCGCCATCAATCTTCCCATCCTGATTTGGGGTTTTGTTGCTGTGGGAAAAAAATACATCTGCTATAGTCTGCTGTCGGTCGTATCGACCACGTGGTTTCTCAACATTATTCCGTTAATCAAGCTGACCAAAGACCCTATTCTGGCGAGTATCTTTGGCGGAGTTATCATCGCAGGAGGGGTAGGCTTCTCACTTCGTGCCGGAGGATCTTCCGGGGGATTTGATATCCTGGGCTCCATCATTACCCGCAAACGCGATATTCCGATGGGCACAGTACTGTTTGTAATGGATGGACTGGTCATACTGAGCCTGGGCTTCTTCAAAAGCTGGGACTCCGCCCTGTACGCCATGCTCTGTATCTTCGTTAAAAGCCGTGTAGTCGATATGATCCATATCCGCCATATCAAGCTAACCTGCTTCATTGTCACCAAGGAGCGCGAAAAGATGCTGAGCCGTCTCACTTGTCTGCCCCATGGCGTCACTGTAGTCAATGCGGAAGGCGGATACAGCCACGAGGGCAACACCATGCTCATGACCGTAACCACCCGCTATGAACTAGCTGAGCTGCGCAAAACGATCCTTGAGACAGACCCCAAATCGTTCGTCAACGTGCTGGAGACCGTAGAGATCGTTGGCCGGTTCAGAAGATTGGGATAAAAAAAATGCCCCGAGGCCAATTAGGCTTCGGGGCATTTCATATGAGTAAGGCTTTTAGCGGCGGTCTTTGGGTCCACCCACAAATGCCTGCTCTTCTGTATCCAGATTGTAGGCGGTGTGTAGCGCCTGGATGATCTTTTGCAGATTGCTGGACTCAATGACACACGACACTTTGATCTCGGAGGTGCTGACCATCTTGATGCTCACACCTTCCTTGGAGATCACTTCGAACATTTGCGCGGCTACACCAGGATGGCTGACCATACCCGCGCCAACAATCGATACCTTGACCAGATTATCCTCAGAGGTGACTTCGCGGTAAGGAAGCACGCTGTGGAGCCCCTCGATCACCTCTTTAGCATGCGCCAGCTCGCTCAGTGCGACGGTGAAGGAAAAGTCAGCCTTCTCGTTCTGAACACCGCTCTGTACAATAATATCGACGTCCACCCCTTCTTCGGCAAGCTTGCCGAAGACCTGGGCCAGCACACCAGGCTCATCGGGCACGCCCAAAATACTAATCCGCGCCACATTCTTGTCATAAGCTATTCCGCTAACTACCACACCCTGCTCCATGCTTGCTTCCTCCTTCACAACAGTACCTTCATTATGATTAAAGCTCGATCTGACGACCAGCTTCACTTGATATCGCTTTGCATATTCTACAGCCCGCGGATGCAGCACAGCTGCTCCCAGATTGGCCAGCTCCAGCATCTCGTCGTAAGAGATTTCCTTCAGCTTGCGCGCTGTCTTCACAATACGCGGATCTGTGGAATAAATGCCGTCCACATCCGTGTAGATTTCACAGACATCCGCTTTGATGGCAGCGGCCAACGCTACCGCTGTGGTATCCGAGCCTCCACGGCCCAGTGTGGTAATCTCTCCGTCCAGGGTCATCCCCTGAAAACCGGCCACAATTACGATCTGCTCACGCTCCAGAGACTCCAGAACGCGGCGTGGAACGATTTCATTAATCCGTGCCCGGCCATGTGTCTCGTCCGTCCGAAAGCCTGCCTGCCATCCCGTATAGGATACAGCGCTGCGGCCAATCCCATGCAGGGCAATGGAGAGCAGTGCTACAGAGATTTGTTCTCCGGTGGTCATTAGCATATCCATTTCGCGTGCAGGCGGTTGCCCGTTCAGCTGCTTGGCCTGATCGATCAGTTCATCCGTAGTATCTCCCATAGCGGATACAACCACAACACATCGGTGACCTTCATCCTGTTTGGCTGCGATGCGCCCCGCAACGCGTTTCATTCGTTCAATGTCGCCGACGGAGCTGCCTCCGAATTTCATGACATAAAGTGACAAAGTCCATTTCACTCCCTATTTCGGTCTATGTAACAGCCTAGAATTAATTTCGTGCTTTAAACCAGTATAATACGAAAAACACCTCATGCGTTAATGGTTTCACAAAAATTATAATCTCAATATAGTTTCTGGCGAACCGAAAAGTACCAAAAAAGCCCCGCCGCATATGCGGGGAGGCTGGTGTAGAAAAATTGCATCACTGCTCCGGCAAATTCTACGCGCGGGAAATGTATTTGCCTTCACGTGTATCAACCAGCAGAACATCGTTTTCATTGATAAACAGAGGAACCTGAACCGTATGGCCGGTTTCCAGCACAGCCGCTTTGGTTGCGCCTTGAGCTGTGTTCCCTTTAACGCCCGGTTCTGTTTCTGTAACCTTCAGTTCAACGCTGGTAGGCAGGTTAATGCCGAGGATTTCACCTTTGAAGCTGACGATATTTACGGTCATATTTTCTTTGAGGAAGTTAAGCTCCCATTCCAATTGTTTGGCGGACAGCTCGAACTGATCGTAGGTTTCATTATCCATGAATACATGTTCCGATCCGCTTGCATACAGATATTGTACTCCACGGTTTTCGATGATGGCGCGGCCAATGGTTTCACCGGCACGGAAGGTACGCTCAACGGTGTTACCGTTGCGCAGGTTCTTAAGCTTGGAGCGCACGAATGCGGCACCTTTACCTGGCTTAACATGCTGGAAATCGATGACAGTAAAAATATCACCCTCTACTTCTACGGTCAAGCCTGTTTTGAAATCGTTAACTGAAATCACTAAAAATCCCTCCTGGAATCAATAATTTACCCGATTAAAGCATTCTTACAGCACCAAATAATCCTTTGAAGAGTGAGTCAGCAGCGAAATGCCGCTCTCGGTGATTACGATATCATCTTCGATCCGCACACCGCCAAGTCCGGACAAGTAAATGCCCGGCTCCACAGTCACGACCATGCCCGGTTGCATAATTTCATCAGCCAGCTTGGACAAACGAGGGTATTCATGAACCTCCATACCCAAACCGTGCCCTGTACTGTGTCCGAAATATTCCCCATAGCCATAGCGGGTGATAATATCACGCGCCAATGCATCGCATTCCCGTCCGGTCATCCCCGGCTTGATATTTGCCAGCGTATGTAGCTGAGCTTCAAGCACAATGTCGTAAATTTCTTTCAGCTTGGGGTCCGGAGAGCCCAAAGCTATGGTACGTGTTACGTCTGAGCAGTAGCCGTCCAGCAGCGCACCGAAATCGAAGGTTACGAATTCATTGTTCTGAATGACCTTGCTGCTTGCCACACCATGCGGCATCGCCGACCGTTCACCGGAAGCGACAATCGTATCGAACGAAGAACAGGTTGCGCCGTGGGTGCGCATGTAGAATTCCATTTCAAGATCCACGTCACGTTCGGTCATGCCGGGCTTGATCACATTTAGGATGTGGCTGAACGTAGCATCCGCCAGATCGGCAGCACGCTGCATAACCGCCAGTTCGTCTTCATCCTTGAACGCCCGCAGATTCTCTACAGCCTTGGTAACCGGTACCAGCACCGCTGGCTGCAATGCAGCCGCATAGGCTGTATAGGCACTAAAAGTCACATCATCCTGCTCGAAGCCGATACGGACATTTGCACCCTGTAGCAGCTCACGGACAGTGTCAATAAACTTCGAACTGTGCTGAACAACCTTCATGCCTGTTACCTGTTCCGCCGCCTGTGTCATATACCTGAAGTCAGTCAGCAGATAGCTGTCATCGCCGGTAACCAGAACATAACCGGAAGAACCGGTGAATCCGCTCAAATAGCGGCGGTTAATGCCGCTGGTTATTAAGATTGCATCCAATCCCTGTTCCTGCAAAACCTTCCGCAGCTTGGAGACACGCTTGTTGCCCATTTTCATTCTCCTCTCGAAATAGCCACATTGTATTTTAACATAGGGTCATGCCCTTGAGAAGTTTTTTCGGGCGTTCAGGCAAGCTTTGTCTGCTGTTCACGTTTTCGTTCATCCGTATACTCGATTGCCGCTGTATATCCGATGAACAATCCCCAGAGTAAAAAGATGCAGAACTCACTGATTACGGAGTTCCACGGCAGCCGAAATGGCCGCTGCTGCAGGAACAGCCATGATCCGGCAAGGAAGATCGCCGACCACCACAGCACCCCGTATATCATTCCCGGCCACGGCCCCTTCAGCTTGCGGAAGAGCAGTACATAGAGCAGGGTCGCTATAACCGAACAGGCAATAAAAAATAGATACCCTATAAGATTTCCCGCCGAAGTCTTCAAAAAATCATGTTTAAAAAAAGGCTCGGCTAAAAATCCCGGGAGCACTTTTGTAAAATGCATGGCATACATCAGCCAGCGCGCTCCTCCCCAGATCAGTCCGGCGAAATAACCCAGTTCCAAGGAGAAAGTCCAGAGGTTGGTATGCTCCGATTTTTGCGTATAGGATTTGCTCATTCTACTGCCTCACTTTCAATGGATGAAATACTTTTGCTGTCTCTCTGCTCCCAGTTCCTAGTATGTACAGCAAAAGGCAATCCAACTAGCAATGTCAGCATAAATTAGTTACAATGTATTATATAAATCACATTAATATACGGGAAGGTGAATTGGTTGTCCCAGGAAACTCCAAGTTACGGCGGGCAGGCCGTCATTGAAGGCGTTATGTTCGGCGGCAAGCATATTAACGTAACAGCCGTAAGAAGGAAGAATCAGGAAATCACATTTTTGGAGGTGCCGAGAAGCGATAAGAGCTGGGTTGTCAAGCTGCGCAAGATTCCGCTTCTCCGCGGCCTTGTCAGTATTATAGATTCCAGCGCCAAAGGCTCCAAACACTTGAATTACTCCGCAGAATCCTATGCAGAGGATGAGACAGAGCCTGAAGATTTGGCTGAGCAAGAGAAGAAAGCCAAGAAGAAGGAAGAGGGCTGGAGCCTGGGGATGATTTTTGGCGTAGCGGTTATGGGTATTTTATCATTCCTCTTCGGCAAGCTGATTTTCACTCTTGTTCCTGTCTTTGTAGAAACTTTTTTGTTTAAGGATGCATTTGATAACTACATTCTGCACAACCTCGTAGAAGGCGGAATTAAACTGATACTATTGCTCGTCTATCTCTGGGCCATTTCCCTGACTCCTGTGGTCAAGCGGTTGTTCCAGTACCATGGTGCCGAGCACAAGGTCATCAGTGCGTTTGAAGCCGGTGAAGAGCTCACTGTAGCGAATGTCCAGAAATACAGTCGTCTGCATTACCGCTGCGGAAGCAGCTTCATGATGCTGACGATCATCCTGGGGGTCATCATCTACTCGGTGTTCCCTTGGGATAACCTGGTGGAACGTGTAGTACAGCGTATTGTTCTGCTGCCTGTCGTAATTGGTATCTCTTTTGAAGTTCTGAAAGGAACCAATGCCGTAAGAGATATTCCGGGACTGAAATATTTGGGCTATCCCGGATTGTGGCTGCAGCTGCTCACCACCAAAGAACCCAAAGATGAAATGGTCGAAGTCTCCATCGCCTCGTTCAACCGGATGCGGGAGCTGGATGCCGCAATCGAAGCAGGGGCATATACGGAAGCAAATGTGTCAGGCGGAATTTTGGATCCTGCGAAAGGATGAGTGGTCTATGATCAAGCATGCTTTGATTTTTTGGATAACAGTATCACTTGCGGTACTGGGTCTAGTAACACAGTTTATGATGTTTGGCTTCCGGGCACTGACGTCTTTGATTATACCGTTACTGCTTTTAGGAATTGTGTTTTATGCTTACCGGTCAGCTAAGGCGGGCTATGGACAGGGTCCTGGCAGATCCAAAACCAAAGTAAAACCTTCACAAAAAACCATGGCCAAGGTCGCCGGTCTTCGCAAGACACAGCCAGTTTCTACTGGTAAACGCAAGACCTATCCGTTCCAGGTGATTGAAGGCAGTAAGGGCAAGAACGACGAGCAGCTCCCCAAATATCATTAGAAGCTCCGCCGTCCGCTAAAAGATAGATTTCAAAAGGCCTTCCCACGTTACAGCTAATGTGGGAAGGCCTTTTTTTATACAAATAAGCCTATTAGAAAATCGTTGGCTTCGGAATCGGCCGCCAATTTTTGAAAAAATCCTCCCCAGCCTTGTACCCTGCGGTATAAAGCTGGTCACTTTTCTCTGTTGAAATATTAAACTCAGTCATCGAGATGCCCAAGGTGGGGATTTTGACCGTACGCACGAATTTCTCAGTTTCAATGTATCGTTCATCATGGGCGGACAGCATAGTGCCCACCATCGCCTGCAGCATGCTGAAAGGCCCGGTAATCCGATGAGGCTGCGGCTCTGTTTTGCCGATCAGCTGGTAACCTACAGTTGGAACTCTGTGTCCCGGGCTTTTGAAGCCTTCCTCTTTCTCATCGAACAGCCACAGCGGAAAGTTACTGAGCAGGCCCCCGTCCACCATATAGACAAATTGCTCGGCAAATGGCTTTCCTTTGGCTGCTTCACCGTTCATCCTCAGCCTCACCGGATCAAAAAAATACGGAATACTGCAGCTCATCCGCACTGCTTTGGATACCTCGAACCCTTCCGGTGATATGCCATACTGCTCCAAGTCGTCAGGCAGTACAATAAGACGCCCGTTTGTAATATCGGAAGCGATAATGGATAGCTTGCCGCGGGGCAAATCCCCAAAGGTGACAAGCCCCTTTTCCTTCAAAATCCCCCGTATCCACGACTCCAGCACCTCTCCGGAATACAGCCCTTTTTTGATTAACACGCGCACTGCAGGGCCCACATAAGCCGTATTGTACAGCGCTCCCCGTTTCAGAAAAGAGGAAAAGCTAGTTCCCTTTATGATCCGGCTCATCGCCTCCCCGTCATAACCTGCCGCAAGCAGCGAGGCGATGATGGAGCCTGAAGAGGTTCCTGCCACCCGCTTAAACACCGCCCCCGCCCGCTCAGAAGCCTGAACCGCGCCAGCGAGCGAGATCCCTTTGACACCCCCGCCTTCAAACACGGCATTGATCTCCATAGACAGCAATCCCCCGTTCCATAGATCCTATAGCTTATCTATGAGCACGGGGGAATTTTCATGACTTGAAATAAAAGGTCAGTAAACTGGCTAACCCAAATGGATCACGGGTCACAATATCATTCGCTCTAAACATAATGCTGCCGGCTACCTCATCATATTTCTCATTATATTTCAGCTGGTTGATAATCTGTTCTCCGCTTTGCCATTCAGCACTTTTGTCGGTTCCTACTTTGTAGGTGGCCTGTCCTATGTACAGCTTGACTCCCGTACCCTTCACCTCATTCACCCACCAGTCCACCAGCTTATCATAACGGGCGGCACTGAAGGACAAGCTCCAATAAATTTGCGGTGCAATATAGTCGATCCAGCCGCTGCGTATCCAGGTCCGCGTATCTGCATACATATCATCATAAGCAGATACACCTGCCGTGGTGTCGGAACCGGTACTGTCAGCTTTCTTGTTCCGCCAGACCCCAAACGGGCTGACGCCAAAGGAGACATTGGGCTTCACTCCATGAATCGCTTGACCCAGGCGGCTGATGAAATCGTTGATGTTATCCCGGCGCCAATCACCTTTGGAGCTGATCGATTTGGGATTAAAGTTCTTGAATGCCTCATCGTCGGCAAAAGATACACCGGATGGATAAAAATAATCATCCAGATGAACGCCATCAATGTCATATCCTTTTACCACTTCCATTATGGTATCGATGATATGCTGACGCGCCTCAGGAATACCTGGATTGATGTAGAGCTTGTTCTCTGCTGGGACGACCCACTCCGGATGGGCTTTCGCCACATGATTACTGGCCAGGCCTGACGTGCTGGCATCTGTAGTCGCACGGAACGGATTGAACCAGGCGTGGAACTGCATGCCTCGGCTGTGGGTGGCGCTGACCATATATTCCAGTGGATCATAACCCGGATTCTTACCCTGCGTCCCGGTCAGCACCTTGGACCAGGGAACGAGCACAGAAGGATACAGGCTGTCACCAGAGGGTCTAACCTGTACGAATACGGCATTAAATCCGGCACTTTGCAGCTTGTCCAGCAAAGTGTCGAATTCCTTCTTCTGCTTGGTCTCATTGCCTGCTGAAGATGTAGACGGCCAGTCCAGATTGAACACTGTAGAGATCCAGGCACCCTTCATTTCTTTGGACGTCTTCGCCCCAGGAATTGAAGGAACCGCCGGTGTTGGTGGTACCGTCGGTTTCGGCACGGTCGGTGTGGGTACGCTTGGTGTTGGTACTGTAGGTACTGACGGTGTGGAGGGTCCGCCAATCTCAGCGTTAGAATATAGCGCGATATGTTTAGCAGCCTGATTCCATACCACCTGCAGCCCAAGCTGTTCACTCACGAAGCGCAGAGGAACCATTACCCGTCCTTGCACAATTTGTACCGAGGTATCCAGGCCTACTGCGTTATCATTGACAAGTGCAGTCTTTAAGCCGCTGGTCAGTTTAAGCACGTTCTCCCCTTTGCTGATTGTCGCCGTCCTGGTGTTCTGATCCCATTCTACTGCTGCACCCAGCCCCTTGCTGACTACACCTGCAGGCACCATAGTTACATTCGATGATGTAATATAAGGCGGCACATCAGGGCTTAGCGTCTCGCCATCCAGCTCAATCGTGATTTGCAGGGCCGCCGCTCTAACGCCAGTCATCCCTATAGGCAGGCACAACAACAACACTAACACTCCTAGCATCCATTTACGGTAGTTCATAATTCCTCCCCGGTATAATATAAATTTATTGTATAAAAAAGAAAACGGCCCTCTCGTCCTTGTTAAAGGGAGACGGCCGTTTCACTTGTCAAACGGAGTCCTGAAAACAAAAAAAGAACGGTACCCGTTATGACGTAAAAAAAATGGAAAGGTTGCGGTATACATACAAAAACTGCATCATTTATGAGTCGCTGACGAGTTCAAGATGAATATCGTATAAGGTCTGCAGGCGCGCTTCATCACGGCGAAAATACTCCACTAGCGTCTCAATACGCGTAATGGAGTCCCAGCTCAAATGATGCTCGATTCCTTCGACATCCTTATAAATATGCTCCTGCTGCACTCCGATGAGGCCGAGAAATTCCTCCAGCAGCTGGTGACGGTCAACGAGACGTTTTCCCACTTTTTTCCCTTTGCTTGTTAGGACAAGCCCACGATATTTCTCATAGATGAGATATTCGTCCTTATCCAGTTTTTGGATCATCTTGGTCACAGAGGAGGGGTGTACTTCCAGTCCCTCGGCAATATCCGAGACCCGCGCATAACCCTTCTCGTCGATGAGCTTGTATATGCGCTCCAAATAATCCTCCATGCTGGGTGTTGGCATTAAACTTTACCTCTTTTCTATAATGAGCGTGGCGCGGGGGCCAACCTTGCTCTAACAATGATACATGTTTCTGCCGCTCCTTGGCAAGTCCTGCGGCACAGTTCCCGCAACCATTAGCGAAGTTTACCACGGTTTCCGCTGGCCCTTGTTCGGCACAATAATCATATCCTCATTCATAAGGAGCGTGAATTCATGACTTTAGCAGTGCCTGAACGCCCTTCCGCCAAGAAACCAAGAAAGCCCACCGGACTGTTTATTCCAGAACTTGTTTTTTTTGAGCCGGAGGCACTAAAGTTCCCCAAAGGCGCGCGGATTATGGAATGGGTCAAATCACAGAATATCCCATACCGCATGACTACCTCACACAACCGGATCACGAATCTTCCGGGAGAAACGGAGGTCGAGCAATATAAAATTGCCAAACGGACCCTCGTAGTGGGCATCCGTAAAACCTTAACCTTCGACCAGTCCAAGCCCTCTGCCGACTATGCAATTCCTATTGCCACCGGTTGTATGGGGCATTGTCATTACTGCTACCTGCAGACAACGCTGGGCGCCAAGCCGTATATCCGTGTCTATGTAAATACAGAGGATATCATCGGCGCTGCCAAAAAGTATATTGAGGAGCGCGCTCCAGAGATTACTTCTTTTGAAGCAGCATGTACCTCAGACCCACTGGGGCTTGAGCATATCACAGGTTCTCTTGCAGAACTGATCAACTTCATGGCAGAAGAGCCGCTGGGCAGATTGCGTTTTGTTACCAAATACCAGCATGTCGAGCCGTTGCTCCATTTGAAGCATAACGGACATACCCGGGTCCGGTTCAGCGTAAACGCCGATTATGTAATTAAAAATTTCGAGCCGGCGACCTCACGCTTCGAGGAACGGATTGAAGCTGCCGGAAAAATCGCCCGTGCAGGGTATCCGCTTGGTTTCATCATCGCTCCGATCATCTGGCATGAGGGCTGGCAGGAAGGCTATGCCGAACTGCTTGAGAAGCTGGCTAAGACGCTGCCGCCAGAGACGGGCAAAGGCCTCACTTTTGAGATGATTCAGCACCGGTTCACCAAGACGGCCAAGACCGTCATCGAGAAGCGTTATCCGAAATCGAAACTGGAAATGGACATCGAGAAACGCAAAAAGAAATGGGGCCGCTGGGGCCAGCATAAATACGTTTATCCCGATGAACAGCAAACCGCCCTGCGGGAATTTATCACAGAGCGGATTTTTGAACATTTTCCGGAAGCGGGGATCGATTATTTCACCTAAAATTTCAACCAGTCAGGTGTGATTCCTTGCAGCCATATGGTGATGCGGAACATCTGATCCGTGAACAGCAGGAGTCCCATGAAAATCATGAGTCCACCGCCTGACTTCATAAGCAGATTGGAATATTTGAGAATCCGCCGGGCTCCCCCGAGGAAAAAGGCCAGTACAAAGAAAGGAAGCGCAAACCCGATGCAATAGGCTGTAATCAGCGTAAACCAGGCCCCCTGATCGCTGGCTGAAAGCGCAATGATTGGCGTCAGGATCGGCCCAATGCACGGAGACCAGCCTGCCGAGAAGCCAATTCCCAGAATGAATGAACCTAAATATCCTGCGGGTTTCCACTTCATATTAAGTTTATGTTCGCGGAGGAGAAACTTCGGCTGAAAGATGCCCAATAGGAACAGCCCCATCAGTATCACAAGAATAGCCGATAATTGACGGATCAGGTCGCGCTGTTCCTGGAATACTTCTCCAAACAAACCTGCTCCAAAACCGATCGTATAGAACACCGCAGACAATCCAAGAATAAATGCCAACGTATGGCTTAGGGTGCGGAACCGGGCCTTCCGGGTATTGCTGCCTGCTTTTAATTCCTGAACGGACAAACCGGTAATATAGGACAGATAAGACGGGTATAGCGGCAGACAGCATGGAGATATAAACGACGCAACCCCAGCGGCAAAAGCAATTCCGGCATTCAGGTTGGACAAAGTGGCTTCTCTCCTTCCGGGTTAGGGGTCACTTCGTATGAACGGATACTCTCACAAGCTGGTTTACGCCGGCAGCCCTTTTTTACCGATCAGGGTCAAGGTCAGCAGCGCAATCAGCAGCAGGACAATCGTCGCACCAGGTGCAAGATTCCAAATTCCCGCAACCACCAGCCCCCCCACAACCGCGATTTCAGCAATGATAACCGACAGCATAACCGAGGACTTGAAGCTCCGAGAGAGCAATAGGCTGATTGCCACAGGAATGGTCAGCAGGGCCGACACCAGCAATGAGCCGACAATTTTGATAGCTGTACTGATGACAAGCGCTGTTAAAACTGTAATCAGCATATTAAGCAGCTTTACAGGCAGACCGCTCACGCTGGCCGCATCCTCTTCAAAGCTAAGCAGGAAAAATTCTTTGAAGAACAGGGTCACCACAACCACCACCGCAAGGGTCACAATACCCACTACTACGAGATCGGTATTATCGAGTGTATAAATGCTGCCGAACAAGTAGCTCATCACATCCGCATTATACCCTTTGCCCAAGGTGAAAAAAAGCGAGGCCAACGCAACACCGCCTGACATAATGATGGCGATCGATAGCTCAGCATAGCTTTTGTAAGCTTTGCGCAGCTTCTCGATGGCGAATGCCGCCATAACCGCAAAGATCAGCCCCGCTCCAAGCGGGTAGAATCCAGTCAAGAACCCGAGTGCTACCCCGGCGATCGTCACATGCGCCAGTGTATCACCGATCATGGACAGGCGGCGCAGCACCAGAAACACACCAATGAGCGGAGCGGTAATGCCAATCATGAGCCCGCCTGCAAGCGCCCGCTGAAAAAAATCACTGAATAGAATGTCCAAGATAAGTATCTCCTCTGAATATCGTATGAGGCGTTTCAAACCCCTTTTCGATCCCTCCCAAACCCTCCCTTCCAAGGGAGGGCCCCAAGGGCTCTGCCCTCTGGACACCCGGTTAAGTGCAACTGGCGTAAGTGAACAGTTAGATGGTGCTTAGAACGTGAGAGGAAGGATCGCTTTTCGTCCCTGAACGGGACACGCTATACCCATTCGGGATTTAGGTTCGAGTAAAAACTAAGAGCTTAAAGATAGCGCTTAAAGATTAGAGCATAAAGATTTGAATTAAAGATTAAGAACGTAAATGCAAAAGACTAGAATAAAGACCAGGTCGTCCTATGTTGTACTATGGACGACCTGGGCATAGAAGATTATCCTGTGAAAAAGAACACGGTCTAGGAAAGTGTATGCTGCAGGTTATCTACTGCGCAATCCTGGGCGTCATGAGAGTGACGGCAGTAGAAATTGATTTTGCCGTTTTTTTGCACAGGGTCCTTACCCAGATAATTCTTGATCATGTCGATGTCATGCGACACCATCAGGAATGTCATGTGGTGATGTGCATGCATATGCATAATCAATTCGAAGAATCCGGCCTGAGTTTCGGCGTCAATACCGACCGTAGGTTCGTCCAGAATCAGCAGATCGGGATGGTTGATCAGCGCCCGGGCCAAAAAGACGCGCTGCTGCTGGCCGCCGGACAACTGACCGACTCTTTTCTCCGCAATGTCCTGTATCCGCATCACTTCCAGCGCATCATCGCATTTCTGCTGCTGTGCCTTGGATACTCTGCGAATCAGGTTTTTATTATTGTATAGTCCGGACAACACTACCTCCCGCACCGTCGCAGGGAACAGAGGATTGAATGCATTCTTCTGCGGTACATAGCCGATCCGTTCCCAATCCTTGAACTTTCTGACCGGCTGTCCGAACAACTTGATTTCACCGCTAGTTGCAGGCAGCAGGCCGACAATCATCTTCAGAAGAGTGGTTTTACCGGCGCCGTTTGAACCAATAATGCCCAGGAAATCCCGTTCCTTCACAGTATAATTGAGGTCTGTAATCACTTTCTGTTCTCCATAGGAAAAGGATAAATCCTGTATTTCGATCATATGCTGATGGCAGTCCAGGGATACCGATTGCATGTGAGTACCGCCTTTCACTTGTACTTTCCTTTTTATTGTAAGGCCAGAATCAGATTTTGCAAATTTTTCTCCATCAGTGTAAAGTAGTTGTCCCCATTCTTCTCCTGCGCCTCTGTCAGTCCCTCGACTGGATTGAGCACCATAGTGGATACCCCAGCTTCCCCTGCGAGGGTTTTCGCCAGTTTATCAGACACCAGCTCCTCGAAAAAAATGTAGCGGATACCCTCCTTCTTCACCAAATCAGCAAGCTTAAGCAGGTCCTGACTTCGCGGCTCGGCATCAGCCGACAGCCCCATAATGGCATGCTGCGTCAAACCGTAGTCACGGGCCAGATAAGCAAAGGCCTGATGGGATACCACAATCTCATGATTGGGAAGTTTGGTCAGCTCCGAGGTGAATTTACGATCCAGCGCCTCTAAACGTTCGGCAAGCTTGTTATAACGCTCTTCATAACCATCCTTATGCGAAGGGTCAACGGACTGAAGACTTTCTTTTATATTCTCAGCCATGATAAGCGCTGACTTCGGACTTACCCAAGTATGCGGGTCAGTATGCAGAGTATCCGTACTTACTTCTGCCTTTGCTTCACCTTCTCCTCCATGATCATGCCCGTCTTCCTCATCAGTCATAATATAATCAACGCCCTCGCTGACCTGGGTCGCTTTGACCTCGCTGTCACTGTCCAGACTCTTGAGGAAATTCGGCACCCAGCCTTCCAGCCCGGCACCATTATACAGGAACAGCTGAGCTTTGGAGGTGTTGATAATATCCTGGCTGCGCGGTGTCCAATCATGTGGCTCTACGCCCACTGGCAGCAGGTTGATAGCATTAATATCATCCCCGCCAATCTCACTGGCAAATTCATATATGGGATAAAAAGTAGTAATTACATTCACTTTACCTTCGACAATACTTCCGCTGCTCTTCGGACCACAAGCTGCAAGCAGCAAAAATACCAGCAAAGTCAGCGTAAGCAGCACGCCCCTGTGCAGGCTCTTGAATAACATTTGATTGATCGACTCCTCAAATCGTAAATTTTACTATTTGAATTATAATAGTAATCGTTACGATAAGTCAACATGTTCAGCGAGAAATAGAAGGATGATTTATAGCGTGAAACATATAAATTCTTATATTTAAAAAAAGGAACACCTGCCGGTACTCGCGGAAGGTGTTCCTTGCTTCAAACCATGAATTCAGGCTGGATCAGCTCAGCCTACTTCACAATCGCACCGTTCGGCATGCTGTCCGGCACAGTAGCAATGGTCAGCTGGTCGCCCTTGGAGGCTGCCAGGATCATGCCTTGAGACAGCTCACCCCGCAGCTTCACCGGCTTCAGGTTAACGATACAGATTACCTTACGTCCCACCAGTTCCTCCGGTGTATAGAATTTGGCAATGCCGGAGACGACCTGGCGCTGCTCATACCCGAGATCCAGCTGTAACTTCAGCAGCTTATCCGCCTTCTTAACCGGCTCAGCGGCAATAACCTGGGCCACACGCAGTTCAGCTTTGGCGAAATCATCAATACCGATTTCTTCCTTGTGCTCCTCTTCTGGATCCGCCGCTACAGCTGAAACAGCTCCCGCATCAGCTACAGGGACAGCTTCTGCTTCTGCCGGTTTGCCTGCACCCATCGCTTCAGCGATGTAGGCCACTTCCTGTGCCACGTCCAGACGCGGGAAGATGGGATCACCCTTGGCCAGCTTGGTTCCGGCTGGAATAAGTCCAAAGGATTTGCCGCTGTCCCAGGTCGTCAGCTCGCCCTTCTCAATGCCTAGCTGCTGCCAGATCTTGGCCGGTGCTTCCGTCAGGAACGGCTGCAGCAGGATCGAAGCTGTGCGCAGTCCTTCCACGAGATGTCTCATCACGGAAGCCAGCTCACCGTTCCGGCTCTCATCCTTCGCAAGAACCCAAGGCTGGGTCTCGTCGATGTATTTATTCGTCCGGCTGATGAAGGCGCCGATCGCGGTGAGCGCAACGGAGAATTCCATTTTCTCCATTGCTTCTTCCACTTTGGCATAAGTGTTCTGAGCCGCAGTCTCAAGCTCACTGTCAAACGCGGTCACATTGCCTGCATAGGCCGGAAGCACACCATTGAAATACTTTTCCACCATGGCTCCCGTGCGGTTCAGCAGATTGCCGAGGTCATTGGCCAGATCATAGTTGATGCGGTCGACGAAGCTTTCTGGAGTGAAGGTCCCATCCGAGCCGAAGGGAACCTCACGCAGGAGATAGTAGCGCAGCGCGTCCAGACCGTAGCGGTCAATCAGCGTCACAGGGTCCACCACATTCCCCTTCGACTTCGACATTTTGCCGTCCTTCATCAACAGCCAGCCATGCGCGAATACCTTCTTCGGCAGCGGCTCCCCGAGAGCCATGAGGATGATTGGCCAGTATATCGTATGGAAGCGCACAATTTCCTTACCCACAATGTGTACGTCTGCAGGCCAGAACTGATCATACAAGCTCCGGTCCTCAGAGCCATATCCAAGTGCAGTAATATAGTTCGTCAGCGCATCGATCCACACATAGACCACATGCTTGTCATCACCTTTGACTTTCACGCCCCAATCAAACGTTGTCCGGGAAACAGCAAGATCCTCCAGACCCGGTTTGATGAAGTTGTTAATCATTTCATTCTTGCGCGATTCAGGTAAAATAAACTCCGGATTCTCGTCATAGAACTGAAGCAGCCGATCAGCATATTTACTCATCCGGAAGAAATAACTTTCTTCTTTGACCAGTTCAACGGGATGTCCGCTGTCCGGGCTTTTGCCTCCAGTAATATTGCCATCCGCATCACGTTCAATATCCACCAGCTGAGTCTCGGTGTAAAAAGTCTCATCCGAGATACAGTACCAGCCCTCATATTCCCCTTTGTAAATATCGCCTTGCTTCAGCAGCCGGTCAAAAATATCCGCCACCACTTTTTTATGACGCTCTTCAGTTGTGCGGATGAAATCATCATTCGAGATGTCTAGTTTGCGCCACAAGTCTTTGATGCCGGCAACGATCCCGTCAACAAACTCCTGAGGTGTCTTGCCGGCCTTTGCAGCCTTCTCTTCAATCTTCTGTCCATGCTCATCCGTACCGGTCAGGTAACGTACCGCATAGCCGCGCAGCCGCTTGTAGCGTGCCATTGCATCTCCAGCCACTGTCGAATATGCATGACCGATATGCAGTTTGTCACTCGGATAATAGATCGGGGTTGTCAGATAAAATGTTTTCTTGTCGCTCATTTCTTGTCATCCTTTCGTCTTGGCAAGTGGAAACGGCTTCGCCGTCCTATTAAGGACGGGATCCGTTTCAGTGAAAAATATAAGGATAATTTATATCGTAAAACATATAAATTCTTATAGTTCAAACACAAAAAACTCCCGCCCCAATATGGGGCGAGAGGATTACTCACGCGATACCACCCAAAATTCCCCGGCTCCTCGCAGAGCACAGGCTTCGCCAGTCCCCGAAGTGGGAACTGTCCATTAACGCTGGAACACGCCGTGACTTTACGCAGCCGCCTTGCATGGCCTGACGCTCGCCCACAGTTCCTCCCGGACCATCTTCAACCTTCTCACCATACCGGCTTTCAGCACTTCCCGGCTCTCTGTAATGGTTGTCCCGATTTACTTTTCCGTTCCTTGGAATTCATCGTATTATCCAAAATATACCCATGTCTGTCCACCATGTCAAGTTGCCTTTGCTGATTCTCCCCCGGTGTGCCGTTCATCCCGCGGAGGTACAGGATCAAGTCCTCCGGGATGGAAGGGATGACATCTGGCGATCCGCTTGGCTGCCAGCCACGAGCCCTTCACCGGACCATGGACTTCGATCGCTTCCAGTGCATAAGCTGAGCAGGTAGGATAGAAGCGGCAGGTTGCCGGCTTGATCGGTGAGATGAACTTACGGTACACCCGGATTGGTGCCTGGATCGTTTTGCGTCCTATATCCATGTCAGTGGCCTTCTTTACCATGAGCCGCAAGGGCAGTCTCTTCTTCACGGTTCTGTTCACAATCCTTACAGTAACCGAACACCTCAAATTTATGCTTGACCACCCGGAACTGGTCGGGCGTATCCGTTAGATTCATCGGGCAGAAATTGATCGGGTAAGTCTTCATGCATTGAAGGCAAATCATATGGTGGTGGTGATGATCCTGATTGCAGCTGCCCTTGAACTTGACACCCTCCTCAAACACCACCTGCTCCAGTACTCCAAGCTCCTCCATGATCCGCAGATTGCGGTATACCGTATCGAAGCTGAGCCCGCTGTATTTACGACCCATATGCTCATATACATCCTTCGCGGATAAATACCCCGTATTCTCGCCGAATAGCTTGGCAAGCGTTTTGCGCTGATCGGTGATTCGCAGTCCCTGCCCCGACATGGCTTCCAGTATTTGATCTGTCGACAGCATTTGCTCATCTCCCATAACAAAGTCTTTGTTTTGCACTCTCTTAATAATGCCCCAAAACAAAAGCCCCGTCAATAAAGCCTCGTGGCTCCTGCAGCAAAAGGCCTGTCAGCCGTTCCCATATGGGAATGCTGACAGGCCTTTTGACGAAACTGCCCGATTTATTTTTTGGCCAAAATGGGTGTAAAGACCAGGTTTACCGGAAGATTGCTGCCGGAAGCCACCGAGAATACGATATCCACCGGACCTGTATATTCGCCGGATCGATAGAGCACAGCGTTCATATCGGAGCTGGATAAATTCCCTTTGTTCGGCAGATTAATAATCGAACCGTTGACCATTATGGACCCCAGATAATTGCCTCCGCGCGGATTGAATGTAATTAGTGTATTCTTGGCGACACTTTCGAGTCTGATTTTGTATAGAACCCCGAAGTTGCCTGAGTTCGAAGCGGCTGTTCCGCTCATCGGATCAATACCGACCAGATTCAGGTCCTTGCTGTTGTCACCAAGCACAAGCTTCGACTGTGTGGCTCCAACCTCATCAAAGACACTGATTATACGTGTAGACTCATCGTAGGTTCCCCGGTTGTGTACACCATCACGGTCCAGAAGGGGCAGAGATGGCAACAATGCTACCGGATCTTTAGTCTGCTCAACCATTACAACGTTATACTGTACTGCCAAATCACTGGACAGGTCAGCACTTAGCGAGAGCACTTCACCAGGTTTCATGGCGATTTTACTGATATCCGTCATGATAGGCATACTTTGCCCCGGTTGAAGAGTAATCGTTCCATAACTTGAGTTGTTAAGCATGGATTGGTAATACTTTTGGATCGAAATTTTACCTGTGTATTCCGGTGATGTGGCCGGACCTGCGATCCCCAAATATTGGGTAGTGATTGTAGTTGGGTATAGGTTGTTGTTTGTTGCGATTACATACAGCTTCTGTCTAGTGGACATATTGTTCATGTGGTGAACCAGGAAACGGGTTAGTCCAACTGATGTTTCGCGGTACAGCACACCTTCCGAATTGACCGTTTCCGGGCTGTTGCTGCGAATCAGCTTATATCCCTCAGAAGACAAATTGTACTGCAGGTTTGGCAATCCTGGAATCGAACCGCCGTCCATCGAGATAATGTCACCAGGAACTGTGAACAATTTGGCTACCTCATCCTGGGTATACAACTGCTCGCTTGTAATATTAATGGTTTTCTCGAACGTACTGCTCAGTCCGTGTTTGTCAGTTACTTTGAGCTGGATCGAAACAGGTCCCGGATTAAAAAAGGCCAGCGCTCGGTTCGTCCACTCAACCGTCAGTTCTTCACCTTCCGGATCATAACTCTGGTCGGTAAGGGTCACCGGCTCACCCATTTTGTATTCCTCTTTATCGGAAGAGAAATTGGCAACAGGCGGCTGGTTTGGCTGGAGGACTTGAAAGGTTACTGAATAAGGATCACTCGTCTGTCCGGAAGCGTCCGTTACCGAATAGGTTACCGTATAAAATCCCGGCTGATCATAAATATCCATTTTGTTGCCGCCCCACTGTTCAGTTACAATTGCAGCGCCGTTGGGGGATGAACTCTTGGTTACATAATTCACAGTCGTTTGTCCGGCATAAATTACAGTCGGCTGTACAGTAAAAGAAGCCGTTGGCTTCGTGTTCAGTGACAGAATGACACGTTTCCCCACGTTATCAACACTATAAGGGATGGAAAGAGCTCCTGTAATGGAGGTCAAAGGTATCATGAATGTTCCCTTGAACTGGTAGGCAGGCCCTTTCATGGGCACCTTGTTGCCATTTACCGTATAGATCTTGCTGTCTGTCTTAAAGCGCATGATGCTGTCGCCTTTGGTTACAATAACTTCCTTTGTTTTTGTATCATAGGTATATTTTACGCCAACCATTTCTACCATGGCACGAATCGATACATAGGATACGCCATACTTAACTGCCATTGGCTGATTGGCCAAATACGGGGTGCCATTCTTATACATTTTATTACTGTTCATCATAAGAATGAGTTGGTTCGCTCCAGCAGTCTGGATAATTTGTCCCCCTGTGGTCCCACTTGGTGTGATCGTGCCAGGTGTAGCTGTAGGTATTGCTGATTGTGCGGGTACCGGTGTGGCTGAAGGCACTACCGTTGCAGCAGGAATGGCCGATGCAGAAGGCATCGCTGATGGTGCCGATATTGGTGTTGGTGTTGGTGTTGGTGTCGCTGTCCCCGGTGAAACCAGCGGAGGCAGCGGGTCAGTAGCTTCAGGCTCTGGCGCCGTCACAGGCGCAGGAGTAGCCTCGGCTGCTTGAACTACTGTTCCAGTTGTGGTGGTGCTTACAGGGACGGCAAACGCCGGCACTGCAGCTGCAACCTGCGATATAACCAGGACTGCAACTAACGAGATTTTTTTCAAATTCATGGTATGACTCCTTCTGCTCCTATTAGTAGTATATAAGGAAAGTAAGTCTCTCTCTGCAATCCTTATATTCCCCGCAAAAACGCAATCGCCCTGTAAGGGACGACACTGTGATTTTTGCCACGTTCATTTACAAAACATAGTATTAGACGCATGACTCCCTAAAAAGTTTCATTAAATGTAAAGAAAAGATTAAAATTTTTTTCCATTTATTATCACCAGAATCCCATTATCATTCTAACAGGCTTTACTATACACTACAAAAAAAGAGACACTAACCTTGTGGACAAGGTAGTCGCCTCTTCAGATGAATCAACCTATGCTTACCGAGTCTCCGGCATTCTATGCTGGTCCCGGTATTCTTTGGGGGTCATTCCCGTCTGTTTCTGGAACACTTTTGTAAAATATCGACGCTCCTGATAACCCACCCCTGCGCTGATCGCAGTAATGCTCTTGTCACTGCTTGCCAGCATGAACTTCGCTGCTTCCATTCGCTGTTGCGTTACATATTCCACAAAGGTCATGGCAAAGCGGTTCTTGAACAGAAGACAAAAATAGCTGCTGCTGATGCCAATTCTATTCGCCACTTCCTCAATACCCAGATCATAATTCAGCCGCTCCGAAATATATTGAGCCGCCAGATTCATCAGCTGTTCCGGTGTTTTCCGAGCAGAATCCTCTGCCAGAGGTTGCTCCTGAAACAGCGGAATGCTGTTGTACAGCTTATCCTTGTATTGTTTGCTGCGGATACGCGTGCCCATTTCTCGCACCTTGTTGCCCAGCTCTTCATAATGAATCGGCTTGCAGATATATTCCTTCACTCCAAGCCGGATGGCTTCCCGTGCATAATCGAATTCCTGATAGCCGCTAAGCAGCAGAACCTCGCTGTCCAGTCCCATCTCGCGCAGCTTGCCGATGAACGTTAATCCATCCATGACGGGCATACGAATGTCGCAGAGTACAAGGTCCGGGGCTTGTTCCTCAGCAATGCGGAGCGCCTCCATTCCACTGCGGGCCATGCCGGTGATCTCCATCCCCATTTCCTGCCATGGCAGCACACGACGCAGATTGCCCAGTATAGGGGCTTCATCGTCAACCAATAATACCTTTAGCATAATGATCTTCCCCCTGCCCGTATTTTGGGATGACGCATTGGATGATGGTACCTTCTCCCGGACTTGCGCAGATAAATATCCCATATCTGTCTCCATATTCAATACGGATACGATCAGCTACACTGCGTACACCAAGCCCGCGCCGCTCCAGATGAATACCATGCTCCGGTTTGTTCCCGGTGATGGATTCGGCAGCCTCTCCTGATTCACTCACCATATACTGGAACATGGACAGCTGGGCTGAACTCATTCCAATCCCGTTATCCTTAATCTGCAGAATCAGATTCCCCCGCTCTTCCCAGCCTTTTACACTAACCATCCCCTTGTATTCGATCCCTTCGAACCCGTGCTGGATGCTGTTCTCGACAAGCGGCTGCAAGGTAAGCTTGAGGACGCCACAGCCTAACAGCTCCTGGGGAATATCAATCTCATAATCGAAAATATCCTCAAAGCGGAATTTCTGAATATCCAAATAATTGCGCAGGTGCGTGACTTCCTCATCCAGTGTAATTTCATCCCTGTCCTGAATGCTGATACGAAGGATGCTGGCCAGCCTGTAGACCATCTCGCTGACCTTCCGGCCTTCATTCTGCACAGCGAGCACATTGATGGATTCCAGCGTATTGAACAGAAAATGTGGCTTAATCTGTGCCTGAAGCACCCGCATTTCAGCCTGGTTTTTCCGATGCTGCTCCACATGCACCCTATTGAATAAACTATTAATTTTATCCATCAGATCATTGAAGCCCCGCGCAAGCAGTGTCATTTCGTCGCTGCCCTTCTCCTCCACACGCGTAGTGAGATCCCCATCCTCGACCCGCCGCATAAACCGGACTATAACAGCAATACCGCCCGTAATCCGGTTCATGAAAAACAGGTTAAAAATGACTGCACCCAGCAGGCACAAGAAGATTACAACCACAAACCATCGGGCAAACACCGTTACTTCCCGGGACAGAGAATCCCATGAGGTAATGGAGACAAGACTCCAGGGATAATCCTTAAGATGATAGACCGAGAGTATGCTTTTCTCGCCATCGAACTCTGTTCTGAAGCTTTGGAAGCCTTTTTGAAAAGTGAAGTTCTTCGCTGTAAAGGAATGGAAATCCTGTCCATCCAGCTTGCGGTCCGGATCAAACAGAATCATGCCATCATCGTTCACAAGCATAAAGGAAACCTTCTGGTCACTATCCCCGATTTTGAGATTGCGGAAGATCGATTCGAACTCCCAGTTCTTGATCTGCACCACCAGAATACCGATATTCTGAAAAAAGCTTAGTTCCTTCACCAGCCGGATCTGCGTAAATACAGCCTCCGTTCCGGTCAGTTCCGGATATTCGTGAGGTGCAATCCATTTGGGCACTCCGTTGAGCTTCATGACCTCCTGATACAGCTCACTTCCCTTGAACTTGTCATAGGGGAGTGTACGGAAATTCTCCTTGTTGAAGATAGAGACAATCTCCGAGCTGCCTTTCCCGTTAAAATTGTAGAGAAAAGCATAGCTGATCGATGGATGATTGTATAAAAGACTACGGAAGTTGCGCTGGCTGGCGTTCAGACTAAGCTGCTCGGCATCGGTCAAATCCTGTGTGAACGGGTCATCTGCACTAAGTGCCATATGAAATACTGAGGTTGCAATTCCGTTATCGGTGACGTTGTCCATGTCCTTGAAGACACTGGATATGCTGTAGCTGATGGCTTTAAGCGAATACTCGGATTGCTGGCTGTACTTCTTCTCAATTGAATTATAAGTTACAAAGAACATAATCATGCCAAGAATAAACAGAGGAATGATAATCAGGCCCAAAAACGCCGTAAACAACTTATAGCGCAAATTCATCGGCTAGTGCCCCTGACTGTGAATAGGATTATCCTTTTACGCTGCCCGCTGTAACCCCTTCAATAATCTTCTCCTGCAAAATGGCGTAAATAATTACGACCGGCAGCACACTGTAGACAATGCCTGCGGACATCTGCGCATAGTTCATCTGATACTGATCACGGAATTGGACCATTCCCACCGGAAGCGTGCGCAGCTCGTCATTCGAAAGAAAATAGTTGGCCAGCAAAAACTCATTCCAATTTCCCAGGAAATTAACAATGAATACTGTAACCATGGCGGGAACCGTCAAAGGTACAATAATTCTAGCAAAGATACCCGGGGCCTTCAAGCCATCCATAACAGCAGCTTCCTCAATTTCACTGGGTAAAGAGCGCATAAACGCCGCCAAAATAATAATTGTGAATGGAATCGCATTGGCGATATAGGGGATAATCAGTGCCCAGTGGGTGTTCAGAATATGGAGCTTGCGTACAATCGTATAAATCGGAAGCATCAGCGCATTATTCGGAATCAGCATCCCTATCAGCACCAGCGAGAACAGGATTTGGTTCCACTTGCCCTGGCGCATCCGTGTAACCGCAAAGGCGAACATGGAAGCCAGCAGGATAGATACTACAGATGACAATATAGAAATGTATAAGCTGTTAAAAAAGTACGTGCTGATCTTGGCATTCACCCAAGCCTCGACATAATTGTTAAACACAAACTCCTTCGGAATTCCAAAAGGATTCAGCGCTATGGCATTATTGTCCTTCTTCACAGAAGAAAATAATACAAACAGAAACGGAAACAAAACAACTACAAGATAACCCAGCAATGCGATATGAGGTATGCTCTTTTTCAATGTTCGCGCCATTAGTATTCAATCCTTTCATTACGCCGGGCGAACAGCAGCTGATAAAGTGCTGTAACCACAAGCGTGAACATAAAGATCAGAACGGCTATGGCGTTCCCGTACCCATATTTGAAGTTAGTGATGGCGTATTTGATCATGTAGGTAGCCATTACCTCGGTTGAACCTGCTGGTCCACCTTTCGTCATAACGATGACGATATCCGCTGCCTTCATGGCTCCGGCGATGGAAAGCATAATAACAACAGAAATGATCGGTACGATTAGCGGCAAAGTAATGCGTGTAGCCCGCTGGAAGCCCGTTGCACCGTCAATGGCCGCGGCCTCATCCAGTTCTCCCGGAATGGATAGAATCGCTGCCAGCACCATTACAATGTAGAATCCGGTCCACTGCCAGGCATTGGTGATCAGTATGGATAGCATGGCGAACCGTTCATCCGACAGCCAGTATACCGGTTCAATTCCGATAACCCCCAGCAATTTATTGAACAGCCCGATATTGGGCTCATAGATGAACCCCCACAAGATACCAATAACCGCCGTAGACATAATGGAAGGCATAAAGACTGCCGTCTTGTAGAGTCCCTTCAGCTTTTTGACATTGGCAATTAGCAGAGAGAACAGAATAATGAGGGGAACCTGAATGAATACAGAAAACAAAATAAACCAGCCGTTGTTTTTGACAGATACCCAGAAGCGCTCATCGCCCAGGGCTTTTTCAAAATTACTCATTCCTGTGTACTTAACGGTGTCTGAAACGCCGTTCCAGCTGGTAAGGCTGTAGTATAGTGAGCTGAATATCGGATAAATGAAGAACATCAAAAACAAGATTAATGCAGGCAAAATAAACAAGGTGAACACCAGCGGATTTTTGAGTGATTTATTCATGACTTTCCTCCGATTGCATGAGAATCAAGGAGCTCTGGATCTAATATTTTTATAAAAATGTACCCTGGAGCAAGCACCAGGGCACATTCTGTTCACCGAACCTTATTCCACTGCTGCATTGGCTTCCTCTTGAACTTTTTGCAGAGCCTCGCCCATTTTCTCAGGTGTCGTTTGACCGCCGATCAGCTTTTGAATCTGAATATTGCTGATTTCCGTAGTGACATCTGCCTGTACCAGAGAGTCGAAGGCCGGGAATGAAGACTCGGAGCTATTCAGAACAGCTACAATTTCACTCATAAGATCATCCGTGATATTTTTAGTTAACACTGCCTGATCAATCTTCATGGCCGGGAGTACACCGTCTTCAACCAATCCGCGCAGCTGCATTTCCTCATTGTACATATTTTTGATGAAAGACTTCACTGCCGCCAGCTGCCGTTCGTCCTCACCCGCAGTAGCAGAGAAGCCATAACCGTTATTCACGTCACGCATCAATGCTGTCTGATCGCCGACTCCGCCATCCACTGCTGGAATATTGAAGAAGCCGACCTTGCCAATCAGGCCTTCACCGGATTGACCTGCCTTGAATACGGAGGATTTCCATGTACCGTCATACATCAGAATCGCTTCTCCACTGGTGAACTGGGTAGTGTATTCAGCATATTCAAAACCAAGCTCGCCTTTTTTGAAGTAGCCTTTGTCTTCCCATTCCTTATACTTGGCAAAACCCTTAACAACATTCGGATCACTCCATTTAGCTTCACCGGTGGCGAACTTAGCCGTAACATCCGGTCCGGCATATCGCGACCAGAGATGGTTCGCCAGCATCAGTGGAACCCAACCCGCTTTGGAAGCACCTGCCAGCGGCACTTTGCCGTCGGCTTTGATATCTGCCAGCTGCTGTTCTAATTCCGCGAAAGTTGTAGGAGCCTTCCAGCCCTTGCTCGCATAGTATTCTTTATTATAGAAGAAGCCTTCACCGGAGCCGCCGATCGGCAGCCCGTAAATTTTACCTTCATACGTAAATGGATCGAGATTTGAGAATTTATCTTTGATGCCCAGTTCTTCAAGAATCGGTGTGAGATCGAGCAATTTACCTTCCTTGGCATATATTTTAGAGTCAGGGCTACCGAAGAGGTCAAAAATTTCAGGCGGATTGCCCGCCGCCATTTCACCCCGCAGCTTCTCCTTGCGGTTCACATCAGAGTCTACACCATCCAACTTAAAAGTGAGTCCCGGCACTTCTGCCTGTACTTTCCCTACAACATCCTCCAGGATAGCCAAGCGTTTCTGTTTGTCGGCACCTACTTGCGTATGACGAATAGTCATTTCAAAAGGCTCGCTGCTGGCCGGTTCCTCGGTAGCAGGTGCGTCCGTAGCATTCGCAGCATTCGTTGCAGCCGCCTCACCTTGGTTACCTGCGGAATTGTTGTTGTTACCGCAGCCAGCCATGATCGCCGAGCTTACAAACAGCAGAGACAATAGCAATGTTACACTTTTCTTCATTATGGGTGACCCTCCCTATGTTGATTTCCCTTACATTTCTTATTATAGAAAACAAGGTTTGGAACCGTAAGGTTAAGATTCATCCACTCTAGGGATAAAAACCTCTTATGTAAGCGGAAACATGTCTATTATCTATCAAACAGCGTTATGTAACCTAACTTCTTGGGTGTACATCCCAAATGTCCATTCTACACAAAAAAGCCGCCCCAACAGTAAATACACTATTGGATCGGCTTTGGTATGGCGAATGATTAGACTAATGCGGTTTGCTTGCGGCCTTCTTCAATCAACCGGTAAGCACGCTGAACTTCTTCTTCCGTTGGTGAAGGCACTCCCTCAAGCTCATAAGGTCTTCCAAGTACTTCCCATTTATAGATACCCATTTGATGATAGGGGAGAATTTCGAATTTTTCGACACCATTCAATGTGCCAATGAAGCGTCCCAAATTAATCAAGTCTTCTTCACGGTCATGAATACCCGGCACATAAACATGGCGGATCCACATCTTACGGTCATGGTCAGACAGCCAACGGGCCAGCTTCAGTGTACGTTCATTGGACTTACCGGTAAGTTTGATATGTGCTTCATCATCGATGTGCTTCAGATCAAGCAAGACCAGATCCGTTTGTTCGAGCAAGTCATTGATTTTGTCACCTTCATTGTAACCGTTAGTATCAAGTGTAGTATGCAAATTCCAGCGTTTCTTCACTTCGGTGAACAGCTGTTTCACAAAATGCGCCTGCAAAGTCGGCTCACCACCCGAGACGGTCAAACCGCCGCCAGAGGAGCGGTAATACTTCAGGTAAGGCTCAATTTCAGCCAATACCTCATCAATACTCATTTCTCTGCCTTCATTCAAACCCCATGTGTCGGG
This sequence comes from Paenibacillus sp. 22594, assembly GCF_052044425.1. NCBI lineage: Bacteria > Bacillati > Bacillota > Bacilli > Caryophanales > Paenibacillaceae > Paenibacillus > Paenibacillus sp. 22594. The sequence continues at coordinate 504,183 of NZ_JBQENA010000002.1, read as the reverse complement.
ATTATGGCAGTATTGGCATTTCAAGAGGCAGCCCTGCATGAACAAGACAAAACGAATCCCTGGCCCGTCAACGGTTCCAAAGGTTTCTAAGGAGTGTATATGTCCATTAGCCATATGATGTCATCCTTTCGAAAACTTAAAATTTTAATCAATCTTAAACAAGATAGTACCGCCCTTGAGACAAGGGCGGTACACCTTGCAGCTATTTCACTGTATACCTAAAACTCAAGCAAATGATTGTATATTACATTGCACCATGGAATGTGCGGTTGATAACATCCATTTGTTGTTCGCGAGTCAGCTTGATGAAGTTAACAGCATAGCCGGATACGCGGATAGTCAATTGTGGGTAGTTCTCTGGGTGCTCCATAGCATCCAGCAATTGTTCGCGGGCAAATACGTTAACATTCAGGTGATGACCTTTGCTTGCGAAATATCCATCAAGCATCGATACCAGGTTGGATTTACGTCCTTCTTCTTCTTTACCCAGTGCTTTTGGCACGATGGAGAAGGTGTTGGAGATACCATCCAAGCTATCTTCGTACGGCAGTTTAGCTACGGAGCTCAGGGAAGCCAAAGCGCCTTTCTTATCACGTCCGTGCATTGGGTTGGCACCTGGAGCGAATGGTTCGCCTTTTTTACGTCCATCAGGAGTAGTACCAGTTTTCTTACCATACACAACGTTAGAAGTAATCGTCAGGATCGATTGAGTTGGCAGAGCATCACGGTAAGCGTGGTGTTTGCGGATCATCGTCATGAATGATTCAACCAGTTCTACAGCAATGTTGTCAACGGAATCGTCGTTGTTACCGTAGCAAGGGAATTCACCTTCGATTTCGAAGTCGATGGCAATACCTTCTTCATTGCGGATAGGTTTAACTTTAGCATATTTAATGGCGCTCAGGGAGTCAGTCGCAACGGACAGACCAGCAATACCACAAGCCATAGTCCGCAGGATATCGCGGTCGTGCAGAGCCATTTCAATACGTTCATAAGAATATTTATCATGCATGTAGTGGATGACATTCAGTGTGTTCATGTAAGTCTTAGCCAACCACTCCATCATTGGTTTGAAGCGTTTCATTACTTCTTGATAATCCAATACATCAGAAGTGATGCGAGGCAGTTCAGGTCCTACCTGTACGCCGGACTTTTCATCCACACCACCGTTGATAGCATACAGCAAAGCTTTTGCCAGGTTGGCACGAGCTCCGAAGAACTGCATTTGCTTACCGATACGCATTGCGGATACGCAGCAAGCAATACCGTAGTCATCACCGTAGATTGGACGCATCAAATCATCATTTTCATATTGAATCGAGCTGGTTTCGATGGAAACCTTAGCACAGAATTTTTTGAAGCCTTCTGGCAATTTTTCAGACCACAGTACAGTCAGGTTCGGCTCTGGAGCTGGTCCCAAGTTGTACAGGGTGTGCAGGAAACGGAAGCTGTTCTTGGTTACGCGTGTAGTTCCGTCTACGGACATACCACCAATGGACTCAGTAACCCAAGTTGGGTCTCCACTGAACAGTTCATTGTAGTCAGGAGTACGCAAGAACTTCACGATACGCAGTTTCATGATGAAGTGGTCAGTCAGTTCCTGTGCTGTTTCTTCAGTCAGTGTTCCTTCTGCAAGGTCACGTTCTACATAGATATCAAGGAAAGAGGATACGCGTCCCAGGGACATTGCAGCGCCGTTCTGTTCTTTGATAGCAGCCAGGTAACCGAAGTACACCCATTGAAAAGCTTCTTTAGCATTATTTGCAGGCTTGGAGATATCCATTCCATGCATTTCAGCCATCTTTTTCAATTCGCCAAGTGCACGGATCTGCTCGGAAATTTCTTCACGAAGACGAATAACACTTTCGGTCATGGAATCAACTTCAAGGTTGTTAAGGTCTTGTTTCTTTTCTTTGATCAGGAAGTCAATGCCGTAAAGAGCTACACGACGGTAGTCACCGATAATGCGGCCACGGCCGTAAGCATCAGGAAGACCAGTGATGATACCTGCTTTACGAACAGCTCTCATTTCAGAGGTATATGCATCAAATACGCCTTGGTTATGCGTTTTGCGGATGTTCGTGAACATTTCAACAATGTTTTGCGGAAGTTCGAAGCCGTAAGCCTTGGTAGCATCGATCATCATCTTGATTCCGCCGAAAGGTTGAATGGAACGTTTAAAAGGCGCATCTGTTTGAACGCCGACAATTTGTTCTTTGTCTTTGTCAATATAACCAGGGTTGTGCGATACGATAGTGGATACAGTATTAACATCCACATCCAGAACACCGCCATTAGCAATTTCCTGCTTGGTCATTTCAGATACGATTTTCCAAAGTTCAGTAGTATTGTAAGTAGGGCCTGCAAGGAAATCTTCCTTGCCAAGATAAGGTTTGATGTTCTTTTCAATAAAATCATTAACGTTTACTTTTCTGGACCATTTGCCTTTTGCAAAACCGCGCCATCCAGACTTAACCTCTTGTACATCTTTTTCAATCACCGACATGCTAAATCCCTCCATTTATATTTAGTATATTTGTAGAGATCGCGGGCTTGAAGGTTAATCCCGTGTCTCGTGATCCCAAAAAGATCTGGTTGTTATAAAATTCACAATTGCATCTTCATAACCGGGACCGTTGTTTATATAAACATTTTAGTTTATTTTCTGAAAATGGACTGTGACAAATATCACTCTTTCGGTGATATTTGTCACTTCCATCCAGTCCCATATTATCCTATAAACTCATTCTTTGCTAAGCAACCGTTAATTAGTTGTCAAATCTGCCGTAGAAAGCATTGCGGTATACATCAGCAAGTTCAGTAACTAGTGGCAGCTTAGGATTGGCAGTTGTACATTGGTCTTCAAACGCACGGTCAGCCAAGTAGTCTACGCGGGATTCAAAATCCTTAGGATCGAAGCCAAGCGCTTGGAACGACTCTTCGATGCCGAGTTTTTTGTTCATGTCGCGAATCGCGTTGATCAGGCTTGTTACGCCTTCTTCAGTAGTACGTGCTGGCAATCCCAGAATCCGTGCGATTTCAGCATAACGTTCGTCAGCTACAAAGTGCGAATATTTAGGGAACGAAGCAAACTTTGTAGGTTTTTTAGCGTTGTAGCGGATAACATGCGGCATCAGAATTGCATTGGTGCGGCCGTGAGCGGTGTGATACTGTCCGCCCCATTTGTGCGCCAAGCTGTGGTTAATGCCCAGGAATGCGTTGGCAAATGCCATACCAGCCAGCGTAGATGCGTTGTGCATTTTTTCGCGGGCAAGTTTGTCGCCTTGCAATGCCGATTTTTCAAGGTATTGGAATACCAATTGGATAGCTTTGATAGCCAGACCGTCCGAGTAGTCACTTGCCATTACGGAAACGTAAGCTTCGATGGCATGAGTCAATACGTCCATACCTGTATCGGCTACAGCTGTTTTTGGCAAGCTGTATACAAACTCAGGATCGATGATAGCTACGTCTGGAGTCAGCTCATAATCAGCCAATGGGTATTTAGTGTTGTTGGCAGTGGTTTTGTCAGTAATAACCGCGAAAGAAGTTACTTCCGAACCTGTACCCGAAGTAGTTGGAATCGCTACGAATTTCGCTTTGTTTCCAAGCTTAGGGAATTTGTATACGCGTTTGCGGATATCCATGAATTTCTGTTTCAGGCCGTTAAAGTCAGCGTCTGGGTGTTCGTAGAACAACCACATGCCTTTGGCAGCATCCATAGGGGAACCGCCACCGAGTGCGATGATGCAGTCCGGTTGGAATCTGTTCATCATTGCAGTACCTTTTTCTACAGTAGTAGTCGATGGATCTGGTTCAACTTCTGAGAACACTTCGATCGCTACTGGAGTCTGGCGTTGACGCAGGTAGTGCTCAACTCTTTCTACATAGCCCAGTTTAACCATCATTGGGTCAGTGATGATAGCTACCCGTGTGATGTCAGGCATTTTAGCCAGGTATTGAGTGGATCCCTTTTCGAAGTAAATTTTGTCAGGTACTTTAAACCATTGCATATTCACGGTACGACGGTTCACCCTTTTCACGTTGATCAGATTGATGGCAGTTACGTTCTGCGATACAGAGTTGCGGCCATAAGATCCGCAGCCCAGAGTCAGTGAAGGGATATTCGTATTGTAGATATCGCCGATTGCGCCATGTGTGGAAGGCGAGTTGACGAGAATACGTCCTGTTTGCAGACGGTGCGAGAACTTCATGATCACTTCTTCGTTGTTGGAGTGGATGGCCGAGCTGTGGCCCATACCGCCAAATTCAACAATCTGTGCTGCGCGTTCGATACCCTGATCTGCGTTTTTAACTTTGTAGCAAGCAAGAACCGGGCTCAATTTTTCAGCGGACAGCGGATATTTGGTGCCTACGCCTTCAAGCTCAGCTACCAGAATCTTCGTGCCGGCAGGAACTTGAATTCCGCACATTTCAGCAATTTTCACTGCGGATTGACCTACAATTGCAGGGTTTACTGCGCATTTTTCTACGTTCATTGCGCCGCTTGTCAGCTTGGCAGCTTCTTCTTTATTTACAAAGTAGCAACCGTTAGCGATCATTTTTTTCTTCACTTGGTCAAAGATTGCTTCTTCAATGATAACTGCTTGTTCGGAAGCGCAGATCATACCATTGTCGAATGTTTTGGAAAGGATAAGGTCGGTTACTGCCTGATCGATATCAGCACTCTTTTCAATGAAGGCAGGCACGTTACCAGGACCTACGCCAAGAGCTGGTTTACCGCAGCTGTAAGCTGCTTTTACCATTGCCGAACCGCCTGTTGCCAGGATCAGTGCAACGTCCGGATTGTTCATCAGTGCGTTTGTTTTGTCCATCGTAGGAAGCTCAATCCACTGAATGCAGTTCTCAGGAGCACCAGCTTTTACAGCTGCGTCATGGAGAATTTTGGCTGCTGCGGCGCTACACTCTTGCGCAGATGGATGGAAACCAAATATAATAGGGTTACGTGTCTTAGCGGCGATCAATGCTTTGAACATCGTAGTGGATGTTGGGTTGGTTACCGGTGTGATCCCCATAACGATCCCGACTGGTTCAGCAATCTTCTGGAAACTTTCGTATTGATTGTCTTCTACTACACCTACTGTTTTGTCATACTTAATGCCGTGCCAGATATATTCTGTTGCGAAGATGTTCTTCGTGATTTTGTCTTCATAGACGCCGCGGCCTGTTTCTTCTACAGCCAGCTTTGCCAAGTACATATGCTTGTCGAGTCCTGCCAACGCCATTGCATGAACGATTGTGTTAACCTGCTCTTGATCCAGCTCCATATAAGCTTCTTGAGCTTTCTTTGCTTTATCCACCAAAGTCTGAATATACTCTTCAGCGGTGGTTTGTTTCACTTGGGCGGCGACTTCGTTCTTAACTGCCATCTCCCTCGTCCTCCTGTCAATTTTTAGGTTGTTTTTCTCTACACACTTATCTTATCACATTCCACAACGGGTTGTATAGTGAAATCTTTCACAAAGTATAAAGTTTTTTTTGATTTGTTTTCAAAGCGCTTTCATTCGATCATATCTCGGATAATTTCCCATTTTATGTTTAAATATCGCTTTGTTTTTGTCATTTATGCGAACGTGAATTTTTTCACTTGACATGCTTCACTCAAAAAACAGCTGTTCTGATACTTCGCCTCTATCAAATAGCAAAAAGACCGGGAAGTCTCCCGGCCTTTAAGTGATAGCACTATTTACATATTTTCACTCATTCTCCCTGCGCTACTCTACCTTAATTGTATCAAAGAATTTCTCCTGAACGGTCTTAGCTGCAGCGTCAAGCTGGGTTTTGGAATCTGTGCCTTTTCTGGAGAAGAGCTCCTGAATCACATTGGACATTGTTGCATAATAGTCCTGCGTATTATATTGCGCTTCAGGCTTTCCATCCAGCAATGCCATAATATCCGGGTTATATTGATAGACAATATCGTACTTGTCATAGACTGCTTTGGTTTTTTTGCCAAAATCAGAATCAGCGGCATAGTAGTCCAGAAGCGGCGGGATAAAGTATTTGCCGTCGGCTTTGCGTTGCTGCAGAATGGCATCCAGTGCCTCAAGACCTTTGTCAGAGAAGTAATCGAAAGTAATGTAGCGGAAAGCCATCTCCTGCTCATCTTTGGTAGCATTCGGGTTGATGACCAGATAGTCGCCGCCGAGCACACCCGTGTGCTTGCCGCCTTTTTCCGCAGCAGGCATTGGATAAGTGAGCACATCCTCCGGTTTCAAACCACCCTGGTTCAGGGCTTGCTCGATCACACCGTCCGAACCAGCCATAACCATCGCTGTGCGCCCCTGTTGAAACGCGCCTACGGCGTCGCCCCAGCCCAGTGCCCAGTCCTGGGGAATAGCGTTTGCTTCCCATCTCAGCTTCTTATAGAAGTCCAGCGCCTTCACACCCGCATCAGAGTTAAAGGTAGCCACAACCTTCCCACCGTCAATCTTCTGGATTTCGCCGCCGGCTTCAAACAGGAAGTTGGTCCAGTTCCAGCCTGCTTCATTACCTTTACCCATTGGAGCAATTCCAGAGATGCCTTTTTTGGGATCTGCCACTCCTTTGGCGGTGTTCAGCATGTCATCCCAGGTCCAGTCCATGGCCGGAACAGCTACACCCTTATTGTCGAGCATCTTCTTATTGATCATCGTAGTGGTGACATAGCCTTTTTGGGTGATGCCATAGACCTTGCCGTCAATAATGAACTGGTTCTGTAGTACGGGGTTGATCTGGTCCTTGTACTCGTATTTATTCCAGAGTTCGGTTATGTCAGCAACCCAGCCCTTTTCAACCAGAAATTTCGCTTCTGTCGCATACGTATTGAAAAAAGTCGGGGCTTCGTTCGCAGCCATTTTCACACCGATTTCGCTTACGTTGTACTGCCAGTCGTCCTTGACGATCTCTACATTCGGATATTCCGCCTGGAACCTCTTGATCTTGTCATCCTCCTGGGCCCGTACTTCCGTCAGGTCCGGTGTAGGATAGTGGATCTTAATGGTGACTTTGCGCTGGGTAATATCATCTGCCGGTGCATTGGTAGCTGCGCTGCTGTTGTCTGCGGCTTTATCTGTTGCCGCCGGTGATGCTTCTCCACCATTTGTTCCCTTGGCGCTATTGTTGTTATTATTGCCGCCGCAGGCGGATAACAACGATCCTGTCACAAGCAGACAGGCCAGGACGCTGGAAAATTTACGCATTGAAACTCCCCTTTTCCATTCATAGTAAGCTTACAGATTCATCTTAAGAGAGAAATCGTTTCCAAACGAGGTGTATTTATATTCCTTTCAGGTGCAGGTATACGATCTAAGCCGCTCTGGCCCCATCCTTTTCTATCCCTTGACTGCCGACAAAGACACACCGCGCATAATGAATTTCTGAAACAGCAGGAACACGAGAATCGGCGGCAGAGAGACCAGAAAAAGAATCGCGAACTTGATATTGGTATTGAGCGCCTTGACGGCGATAACATATTTATAAATCGCTGTGGCGAGTGTGTATTTATCCTCAGTGTGCATGACAAGGGACGGCCAGAACCAGTCATTCCAGGCGGTAGAGAAGATGAAGATCGCCAGTGTGGCAAAGATGGGAACCGACAGCGGGACCGCAATCGAAAAAAAGCTGCGGGGCTCCGAGGCCCCGTCTATCCGTGCAGCTTCGAAAATCTCCGGATGAATTCCATCAAAAAAGTTCTTCAGGAGCAGAAAGTAGAACGTGTTAGCCCCCGCTGGCAGCCAGAACGCCGCATATTGGTTCAGCAGTCCAAGCTCCTTGAGATTCACGAAGTTTGGAATCATGTAACTGGTCGCCGGGATAAACAAAGTCATCAGGAAGAAGAAGTAAAAGACCTTACGGTACGGCACGTTCATCCGCGAAATGCTGAAGGAAGCCAAACCCAGCACAATCAGCGTCACGATCATATTCCCCACAAAAATATACAATGTGTTCCTGAGGAACATCAGTAGATCAATATAATTCAGCGCATCCTTCAAATTGCTGAAATGCCACTCCTGCGGAAAAAAATGCGGCGGGAATGAATTGACCTCAGCGTTGGATTTGAGCCCATTGAACATCGTCATCAGGATCGGATAGAGCATGGTAAAGACCATGACCAGGATGAAGAAGACCATAATTCCGTAGACGAATTTATTGCTTGTTTTTTTCAAATCATGTTCGGAGAGGATGCCTCTGTCCGCGCTCTTCATGCTAGTTGTCCTCCTTGTTCAGCCTGAACTGCAGAATGCCCAAACCGCCCAGGACCACAAACATCAGCATGCCGAGCGCCGTCGCCGTTCCATAATCGAGCCGGGTAAAAGCATACTTCACAATCAGCAGCGCATAGGTCAGTGTCGTATTGTTCGGCCCTCCATCAAGCAAAGCAAGCTGCGACTGGTATCCTTGCGAGGTGGCAATAATCTGCAGGATCAGCATCAGGACAATGAGGTTACGCAAAGACGGCAATGTAATATGGCGTATACGGGCCCACACGCCAGCACCGTCAATTTCAGCGGCTTCGTACCAGTCACGCGGAATACTAAGCACAGCGGCCAGATAGATCAGCATCCCCGACCCGAACTGCTGCCAGGTTTCCATAAAGACAAGTGAGATCATGGACCACCTGCTGTCCGTCAGAAACGGGATTTGATCCGCTCCTATCGTGCGCAGCAAAGCGTTAATCGGTCCGACCGGATCATAGAGCCATCTCCACAAGCCGTACAACACTACAGCCGGCAGCACAAATGGCAGATAGGCCGCCACACGCACCAAGCCTCCGAACTTCCGTAGCTCTGAAATAGCGACCGCAAAGGCAATCGGTACCCAAAAACCGATCACGAGACAGAGCATCATGTAATAGAGGGTGTTCTTCACGGCAATCCGCACATCGGGGTCCGTAAGCGCTCTGGAATAATTGTCGAGGCCAACAAAGGTATTGCCCTTCACAAAGTCCACGGTATAGAAGCTGTACATAAAGCCTTTAAATATGGGAACCCACATGAACAAAATAAATATAGCGATGGCGGGTACAAGAAACATATATCCCCAAAAGTTTTTTTTCCACCGGTTCTGTTTGTACGGTTTACGCTCAGGTTTCACCGGTATCGTCTCACGGATTGCAGCGGTTTGGTTCATCTGGCTCCCTCATTCCTTTCGTCTGTCAGCACTTCATCAAGTACTGTCTGCATTAATTGTAGGAAAGGAGCCGGGGACTTAACATGTCTATATCTACCGCAATCGTAAGCGTTCTTACTTCTTCAGCTCGCTGGGACTGATACCATAATATTTTTTGAAAATCTTGCTGAAATGCTCCGGCGATTCATACCCGACCCGCTCCGCGATCTCGTAACGGCGCAAATCCGTACTCAGAATCATCTCCCGGCTCTCCTCCATCCGCAGCTTGATCACGTATTCCCATAGGTTATGGCCTGTGTTTTTTTTGAAAAGATAGCTTAGATAGTTGGGGCTTACGTGGTTTTTTTTGGCCACCTCATGGATCGTTAAGCCTTTCTGGGCATAATTCTCGTCGATATACGCCTTGGCCTTCTGCACAATCAGGTTACTGTGCGTATAGATGTCCTCGGGTGACGGGTCGGCGGCATAGCTGCTCCAGTTGAAATCTCCATAATAAAATACAAAATGATCCGAGTGTTCCTTGTTCCACTGAATAGCCTTTGCGGCCTGCCGGTTCAGCACATCCATGAATGATAGGCCTTTGAGGATCTGACTGATGCCGATCACGGCGTTCAGGTGCAGATACTTGTGGATATTTATATGCAGACTGCGCCCAAGTACATCCAGCCGGTTGATCTGGCCCGTTGCTGACTCCTCATAGTTTTTCTCATCCCACTGGATAATGACGGTGATCTCTTCCTCAGGAGAATAAAAGGCTACGGTGCTCCACTCCTGATCAAGCAGCTCCTTGGCAATATTAAGCGCGGCATAACGCAGAAGCTCCCGGTCACGGGAGGTATATTTTTGCACCTTATTCTCTTCAGGCAGCGGCAGCTTAATCTTGATCACGGAGAAAAAAGGACCCCGAAGCTTCAGTTCATCCAGCTTCCGCAGCGTCTCTTCTTCACCCAGCACTGAGCTAGGCTCTTGAATCAGCGTATTCAGCAGCTTGCTGTATTCGGGCAACGGCTCCTCCAGACGAAAGCTCTCCCCGATTCCGGCCATGAAGGTCGCAAGCTCTGGAGAAGGCTTATCCATTTTGAGCAGCACACTCCGAACCGAATCCAGAAAATGCTCGCTGTTCAGCGGCTTGATTAAATAATCCTTCGCCCCCAGGCGGACAGCCATCTGGGCATATTGAAACGTCTCGTGTGCAGATATGATGATCGTCTGCACCCAAGGTTTGGCCAGCTTCGCATGCTGCATCAGCTCAATCCCGCTCATCGCCCCCATCTGGATATCGGTCACCAGCAGATCCACATCCTCCATACGGATACAGTCCAGCGCTTCAAAACCGCTGTTCGCGGTATAAATACGATCGATCTCCAGCCCCGAAGAGGCCAGCAGACTGCTGAGCCCTTTGCAAATCAGCGGTTCATCGTCTACAACCAAAATATTGAACATATAAGAGGCCACCTTTCATTCTTGATTCTCCGACTTCGGAAGTTTAACCATTACGACGGTCCCTCCCCACTTGCGGGGAGCATAGCTGATCCCATAATGCGGGCCAAAATGCAGATGCACACGCTGATTGATGTTACGGATGCCATAACCGCTGACCGGATGGGGGCTCACATCATTCAGCACCTGCTCAATGGCCTTGTAATCCACCTGTTTGTAACCATTATCTTCTATAGTAATTAGAATGGTATCCTCTTGTAGAATCGAGGTGATGATGATCTCCCCGTCCTCATCCATATTTTTCACTCCGTGGATGATCGCATTTTCGATGAGGGGCTGAAGGGTGATTTTGGGAATGAGATTGACCTTGGTCTCCGGGGCAATGTTCCAAATGACGGTGAACACATAATCATACCGGTGCTGCTGCAGCTTGATGTAGGCGCTGGCATGCTCCAGCTCCTCCTCCAGCGTAATCAGTTCCCGGCCCCGGCTTAAGCTGATCTTCATCAGCTTGGACAGCTCCTTGATCATTTCCGCGGATTCCACATTGCCTTCCAGCGAGCTTTTCCAATAGATGCTCTCCAGAGTGTTATACAGCAAATGCGGATTGATCTGCTGATAAAGCAGCTGCAGCTGTGATTCCTTCTGCTTCAGCTCCATCTGGTATTTGTACATAATAAGACTGTTCAGCCTGCGGGCCATATCATAGGTGGAAGCGATGAGCACACTGACTTCATCATTTGTCCCTCTTTGCGGCGTCTCCGGTACACGGTTGCCCGGCTCGTATTTGCGCACAAAAAAAGCCAGCTTTTGCAGAGGAGTCATTAGAGAACGCCAGAAATAAGTGATGATAATCAATCCAAAGAGCGCGTAGGCAACCGTTATGTATTGAATCACCCGCTTCATTTCCTTCTGCTGCTGGAGCAGCGCTTGAACCGGAACCTTGTAGATCAGTTTTTGGGCGAAGGCATGATTGTTGTTCACCACATAGATAAAGTCATCCGTGATCATGTCCTCTGTTCCTTCCGGATCACCGGGATCAGCCCCCTCCGGCAGGCCGATAACTTCCCCTGTGGCATTGGTGGTAGAAGCCAGCACGCGGTTGTTCATATCGGTTAAATAGATTTCACCTTCAGGCAACGAAATGGATTTCAGGGACTCGCCGATTTTGGATTCCATCTTAGTGACAACCAGCACGCCGACGGTACCCGCCCCCCTGTAAATGTTATTGACCGCACGGACGTAAGTCAGCGTCTTCAGATTCTCTGCCTGCGGACTCAGCTTCTCCGTGAACAATAAATAGCCCTGGCCCTTTTGCTGAACCACCTGGTCAAACCAGTAAGGCTTCTCTCCCTTGGAGAAAAAATAAACCCCGGCCTTCTTCACCTGTGGAAAATTAGGGGCAAAAAAATAATAATTATCCGGGTCGTACACGTACAGCGAGTAATAAATCCCATCGCCGCGCTCGGCTCCCTGCGAATAACTGCCGAGCAGCTTTTCTATCGTTTCATAGCGCTCCACCCGGTCCAGAACAGGTTCGTCGCCGCTCACATGCAGCTGCTGCAGAATCGGATTCTGGATGATCGTGGTGGTGATTTTGTTCACTGTATCTATATCTCTGTTAATAATCGCAAAATTCTGTTTGTTCAGCTCCACATAAGCATTTGTCACATGACGCTTGAGGATTTCCTCAGCCTTGTAGTTGCCGTAGCTGTTAAGGATCAGGATAGGCGAGATCATAATTAGAAACAGCAGGATCAGCTGCTGCTTGACGTTCAGCCTGACAATTGGCTTGATAAAAGCAGACAACATCTGGATACACCTCCAGTTTCAATAATATATCAAACGGATAAGCGCTTACACAGGTTTATTTCAAAGGAAATGATGTTCATTTATATGCAATTTTCCCGGTTTGCAGGGGGGAGCAGTGGTGATAGGGGCGACGCTGCGCGGAGCGTTTGGGCTTACGATCGCTGTTATCCCCCGAATTCCTGATTGAAACTACACCACTAGTTGTAGAAATCCGGGATAAAGGCGACCACTGGCGTTTCTCCAGCTCCAAACCTCCACTCCGCGTCTTCATCACCACAGTTCCCAAACCCAGAAAACCGAAAAAATTGTGGGGTTGGGCGCGGCAGAGAAACAAAAAAAAGGAACCGTCATCGGACAGTCCCCTTGCATAATCATCTGGCAACGATGATGTTTGGATTCATTCGGGTCAGTTCTTGTTCAACAAGTCTGTAACGATGATAGGCAATCGTGCAGCTAAGGGAGTTCCGGCTGCTCACATCATCAAAATAAGCAACCTTGAAGGTCCTGTCCAGACGTGCCACGTTATGAATGTTGACCGCCGTTCCCCGATCTACGATGCTATAAATGCATCCGGTGCTGTTAAGCGCGTTCACCCAGTACCGCAAGGGTCCCATGATGTAGTATATGCCTTCCCTTGTATGTACCAGGATAGACTGTGATTCGTTGGAATTGCACTTAAGAAACAAGATGTGTTCGAAGTAAACAGCGATGATCCCGGTAGATCCGTCAGCGGTTTCGGTAACGGATAACGCTCTCAATGGAATCAACCTGCCTTCTTGTTTATTTTTTTAACAGTTCAGCCGGAATGTTGCCTTTGAAAAAAACAAGAAGCTATTTGTGCCTACTGTAGCACTCGCAACTTTGGTCAGTACATTTGCTACCAGATTCAAGATCTCACCCCCTTTCCCAGCACCAGTGTAATGCTCTGGGCCAAAAAGCTGAATGCCAAAGCCGGTGATAATAGTAGAAAGTTGGATGCGTCAAGCAGAATCGCTGCCAGCTTCATATAAGGATAATATTTGGACGGAGCAATAAAAAAGATGATAAGGATAGCTGCCATTGTTGCAGAAATGGTCCACATCTGCCCCATCGCATGCAGCGAAATGCCTGTAAAAAGAATGGTGGACGCTACTGCGCATTGCATATTGGATTTCAGATGCATGCCTCCGGTCAACTGGCCAAGAAGTGCGAACAAGATCAGAATAGTGGCTATCTCTCCTACCTGAAGAACGACATCATCAGGGTAAAAATCCCTACACCCTCAACAGTCGAGAAAAACATAAACCCGCCGACCCCCATGAAAAAAGGCATCACAGGCGACATTTTTCCAAAATATCTTTTTCCATTATATTGCATATTTTACCAGCAGTATAGTTGAATTTGGTAATATACAGGAAGATATAGAACATACGGAAGAAGCCTTCCATAGAACCGAACGGCTCATGAAAGGCTTCTTTTCCTGCTACTTGCAATATCCATTCAAGGTAAGCCAGGAGGCGCATGCCTCCGTCCAGCCTCGGGTGTGGGGCTTATCGCCAGCCAGACCAAGCCCATGCTCACCATGTGCGTATACATGAAGATCAAACGGAATATGATGGCGGCTTAACGCAGCGGCGAATTGCAGGCTGTTCTCCACCGGTACTGCCTCATCATCCGAGGTATGCCACAGGAAGGCAGGCGGTGTTGCTGCCGTGACCTGAAGTTCACTGCTAAGTCGTTCAGCCAGCTCCGGATCCGGATTGCTTCCCAGCTGATTTTCTTTTGAGCCCTGGTGGGTCACACCTTCTGCCATGGATATTACCGGATAACAGAGGATCAGCAGATCCGGGCGGCTGGACTGGCGCTCCAGAGACTCTGAAGCAGCTTCATCCCCAGCATCGAATAAAACACCGGCAGCAGAAGCTAAGTGTCCGCCTGCCGAAAATCCCAGGATACCTAATCTGCCGGGATCAATTCCAAACTCATCAGCACGGTAACGGATCGTGCGGAGCGCACGCTGAGCATCATTCAGTGCATGCGGATAACCATAAGGTGCTACCCGGTAACGCAGCACAAAGGCTGATATCCCCAGCGTGTTCAGCCATTCTGCAACCGGTCCGCCTTCATGATCCGCCCGCATGGCATAGGCGCCGCCCGGACAGACGATCACAGCGGCATTCTTCTGACCTTCCACCAGATAAGGTATAATTGCCGGACAATCCTCATCACTTGTTCCCAGTGCTCCGGGTGCCCCCTCCGGCCATAACAATAATGTTTCCATCTTCATCCCTCAAGCTTTCTTTCAATAGGATAGATTCATTCAGGAAATCGCTTTCTTTCCCTGCAACAAGTCTATCAAGGTCTTACAGTTGATGCAATCCTGTCACAACAAAATCTGATTACGAAGTTGAAAAGAAGCTGCAGGTTGCGTTATGATCAAAAAAGCTGAAAAAATCAAGCTTGCAAAAAAAGAAAAATAGCAGCTTTTCCCATTATCTGTGCATAATAGGTGACCACTGCTATAATAAAGTGCTTATTTATGACTTTAATCCTTAGTTCAGGCGAAAATCATATTAAATCTCACACCTTTGAAGTGAAAATTATCACAATGTTAAAAATTCGACACTTTTTCACGAAAATTTCCACCCATAAAGAGGGATTTCAATGTATAATTAATTTAAAATTTACTGAAAAACTGAGGGAATAAAGGGGATGTCGATTATGATAAAGGAACATTATAATGTTATCGAAGCCCACGGCAATACAAACTGTTTCTCCGAACAGAACTTTAACCGGCTTCTGGTTACAATGAAAGAGCGTATGGTACCTGAGGGCTCTCACTTGTTCTGGGAAGGCGACTACTCGGATAAATTGTTTTATATCAAACGTGGACGTGTGAAACTAACCAAATCAACTGACGAAGGCAAAGAACTCATTCTGTATATGTATCAGGCCGGCGACATGGTAGGTCAGGCTGATCCCTTCTTCAGCACCAAGCACAGCTTCACTGCCGAAGTGATTGAAGAAAGTGAAGTTGGCGTTATCGAGCAGAAGGATCTGGAGATTCTGATCTGCCAGCATTGTGATTTTGCTATCGACTTTATGAAATGGATGGGTATCCATCACCGTCTCACGCAGACGAAATTCCGTGATCTGATGATGTACGGCAAGCCTGGCGCACTCTGCTCCACGCTGATTCGACTGGGTAATACCTACGGCGAGAAGACCGGGGACAGCATTTTGATCAACAAAAAAATTACGCATACGGATCTCTCCAACATGATCGGCGCAACTCGTGAGAGCGTCAACCGGATGCTGAGCGATCTGCGTAAAAAAGATGCTGTAGAATATGAGAATGGCATGATCGTCATCAAGGATCTTACGATGCTTCAAGACATCTGCCACTGTGAATTATGTCCTAACGAAATATGCCGCATTTAATTTCCTAATAATAATACCCTCTATTCACCTCATTGAAACATATATGACCCGGAAATGAAATGCTGCATCAATTAATAGAGTGGTCAAAGGCGCCTTGTCCGGCGTCTTTTTTTCATGTTAAAGGTAGATTTTTCACTTCCCAGTCATCAAAAAATCCAGCCTCCCGAGGCAAAGAGCCTTCATTCACCCATGCAACCGCCGCTAACGTCACAGGCGAAGCCGAATCCAGTGTAATTGCCGGCAACTCCACCCACTCCGTTCCCAGTGAATCCTGTTCAGCAAACTCCGTAATCCCTGAAGCTACTGCATCACCGGCAATTCCTACGGTATAGAGAGCGGCTATATGATGCATGTGGGTAAAGGTATCCTCCTGATAGCGGACAAACCAATCAAATGTCCCCAGATTTCGTTCCACCGTCACTGGAAGCCCAGTCTCCTCCATAAACTCCCGTACCAATCCTTCCAGCAGGGACTCATTCTCCTCCAGTCTGCCCCCAGGCAGATCAAACCTCCCTGTATAAGGGCCTCTTCCTTTACGTATGACCAGAAGTTTCCCGTCATTCACACAAATTCCGTATACCCCAAAATGATTAAAGCTCCTCATCACGGATTCACTCCCTGGCGTATCACGATATATGTATTTTTACAAAACGGTACCCATGTCTTCCATAATGTCTCAAAATCGCGGATGAATACTTTTCGGTTATAGCAGGTTTCATTACAGTTAATGGTGTGTTCCAAAGAGTCTGCCAAGTAAAAATATTCGTCATCATAACCAACGACTGGTACAAAATGCAAATACCTTTGGTCAGGTAAAACCCGTATAAACGCAATGACCGGAATGCCTAGATTCACTTGTTTCTTTAAGGTATCAACATTCCCTGAGCAAAAAAAAGCGGCATAACCAAGCTTCTTAAAGAACAAGAGAATGCCCTTAGGCGTAACCGTTCCATCATACAACTTTCTAGGGTAGTCTTTATAAAGCTTGTTGCCATCCGACTCCATCCCAAAATGTCTCATGATGTATGCGCTCGAAAATGCGGCGCATTCATAATTATGCTGAATGTCCATCCTATTCGAGGATTGGATAACATACGAATTCGGAATCGCGTTGGTCGAGATGAAGTCCTTACTCGGGAGAACAAAATAATATAAAACTAAACCAGCCAGGCATATACCTATTGCTATTGGCGGAATAAGAATAAACCCCATTGTATTCCTCCTATAAATTTCTATATTTGATTTATTCGTAAAGTTAAGCGTATATTCCTGCAAGGATTAGCGTAAATCTGCCCATTTGCAACAAGGCAACCGTACAAAGGTGGCTTGGCCCCTCCTTTGGTTGGACTTTCACCATATAAATAATGCGTGCCTCTAGGCACGCACTATGCAAAAAAGCCCTGCAGTCAATTGACCACAGGGCTCTGCAAGGACTAGCTGACTTGCTTTTTCGTCTTATTGATAACACCAGTCCGTGCTGCCCGCACCGGGGAGATCATCCAGTACGCCATACCGACAAACACGCCGCCGCCGATAATATTGCCTAAGGTGACTGGAATCATGTTGTGCAGCCATCCGGCTATAGTAACCGTCTCCGGATGGTTAGGCAGCAGCACCGCTACGCTTAGCAGCGTCATATTCGCTACACTGTGCTCATAGCCGCTCGCGATGAAGGCGAACAGACACCACCAGATCAGCACCAGCTTGGCAGTCTCACTTTTGGCACGGGAGGACATCCACAGCGCCAGGCAGACCAGCCAGTTACAGAGAATACCGCGGAAGAACAGCTCGGAGAACGGCAGGCTCATTTTTTTGGCGGCTGCGGTGAAAATCAGATGTTCCGCCGGAGCAGCTGTAAATAATCCTGTACCCCGGATCAGCAATGCCAGAACCACCGCACCGGCAACATTTCCGATAAATACGAGGACCCAATTCTTTGCTGTATCCCATACGCTGGTTCTTCCCGCAAGTGTACTTACGGTGAAAAACATATTGTTCCCCGTGAACAGCTCCGAGCCAGCGAAGACTACCAGCGTCAGGGCAATCCCGAAGGACATCCCCATAATCAGCGGCTGAAAAGGAGACTTAATCGCCGCCAGCGGCGCCCCGAGTGAAAAGATCAGAATAATACCAATGCCTACATAGGCTCCGGCCAGCAGTGCGGCAAGAAAGTATTTAGGCAGACTTTCATTCATCTTGTCGCGTTTGGCCACTGCCGTCTCCACGATGTTCTCTACACTTTGCGTAAACACACGTCCACCCCGCCATTCTCCTTTAAAATTGTTTATTCATCCAGACTTTCTACAGACTGACCTTTACAATACCGCCGTCCAGTATAACCGGATAGACCTTTACCTTCCCGTGGTCCGGGGCCTGAACTTCGCCGCTGCGCAGATCGATTTTCCAGTCGTACAGCGGATCGTACAGATAGTAGCCAGAGACGATCCCCTCAGCCAGCGGACCGCCTTTGGGATGCGGGCTGCGATTCTCCAGGGCATAGACGGCACCATCCGAGGTACGGAAAATGGCTAGTTCAATCTCACCGGTGTTTACAACCCGGCCAATCTGCAGCAGGAATTCTTCCACCGTGCCTACAGCATATTCTTGTGTAGTGGTTTGCATTGAGCTCTCTCCTCTCATAGTCGGTATAGGTTAGACTTTTGCCTGCTCAAACAGTGCGGTACGTGTATCTTGGTCATCCAGCATTTTTTTCCATGGATCAGAAACCTGTGCCAGGGCAAAATCAATCCGTGCAGCAAGCTCCTTGCGTTGCTCATCATTCTCCAGAATCACCTGTTGAATCTGCTCAAGTCCCATACGTTCCACCCACTCGGAGGTCCGTTCCAGATAGTTCCCTGTTTCACGGTAATACTGCATAACTGCGGAGCAGACCTCAATCAGTTCTTCATCGGTTTTCACCTTGCAGAAGGCATCCGCGATCCGCGGCTTGATCCCGCCGTTACCGCCAATGAAAATCTCCCAGCCGCCGTCGTTGCCGACGATGCCGATATCTTTTGTGCATGATTCCGCACAGTTGCGCGGGCAGCCGTTGACTGCCATTTTGAACTTGGCCGGAAAATCAAGCCGCTCGTATTTGCGCTCAAGCAGCGCTCCCATACCCATGGAATCCTGTGTGCCAAAACGGCAGAACTGCGAACCTACACAGGTCTTCACAGTGCGCAGTGATTTCGCGTAGGCATAGCCGGATGGCATATCCAGCTCCTCCCACACCTTGGGCACATCTTCTTTCCGGATGCCGATCAGGTCCAGACGCTGTCCGCCAGTCACCTTCACAACCTTCACATCATATTTCAAGGAGACATCAGCGATCCGTTTCAAATCCTCCGGTGTCGTAACACCGCCATACATGCGCGGTACAACCGTAAAGGTACCATCCTTCTGAATATTCGCACTCATCCGTTCGTTGACGAAGCGCGACTCCTTTTCATCCTCATGGGTGTCCGGATAGATCATACCGAGGTAATAGTTCACCGCCGGACGGCATTTGGAGCAGCCCTCGGCTTGCTTCCAGTCCAGTACATTCATGACTTCTTTGGTCGTTTTCAGGCCTTTGGAGGTGATTTCGGCTACGATCTCGTCTCTGCTTAGCGTGGTGCAGCTGCAGATCCCCTGCTTGGCGCTCTGCTGGAAGCTGTCCCCAAGGACAAACTGCAGGATCTGCTCCACAACCGGCTTACAGCCGCCGCAGGAACGGGTAGCTCCGGTGCAGGCCTTAATCTCATCAACGGTGGTGAAGCCATTCTCCGTAACCGCATCAACAATGGCTTTCTTGGTCACGCCGTTGCAGCCGCAGACAATTTCTTCATCGGCCATCGTTTCCACCGACAAGCTCTTTTTCGCCCCGCCTCCGCCACAGCAGCCCGTGCCCATAACCTCGCTGTAAATCTCATCCGTCATTTCCGCACCCTGCTTCACCAGCTTCTGCAGACTGGCCGATTCCGTGACATCACCGAAGAGGACTGCTCCTACAATGGTATTGTTGTTGAGCAGAATCTTCTTGTAGGTCCGCTTCCATTCATCTTTGGCTGAGATGACCGTGTGCTCTGCGGTTTCTGTGAACTCACCGGCAGAGAAAACATCTACTCCGGAGATTTTTAGCTTGGTGGCTACAACCGAGCCTTCATAAGGCTGAGTCGGCACGTTGCACAGATGTTTGGCAAGCACCATTCCCTGCTCGAACAACGGTGCAACCAGACCATAACAAGTTCCTCTGTGTTCTGTACATTCACCGACGGAATATACATCCGGCATAGAGGTTTGCAGATAGTCATCGACAACAATCCCACGGTTTACCGTAATGCCGCTTTCTCTGGCGAGCTGTGTATTCGGCTTAATTCCCACAGCCATGACTACAAAATCCGCCGCCAGCTCCGATCCGTCACTGAAGCGAAGTCCGTTCACACGTTCATCTCCGGTCAGCTCAACAGTCTGCTTGCCCATGGCAAACTTCACGCCCTGGCGGGATAATTCTGCCTGAAGCATAGAGGAAGCTGTATGATCCAGCTGGCGTTCCATCAGATCCTCCAGCAAATGCACAACCGTAACGTCCATGCCGAGATTCACAAGTCCTTTGGCTGCCTCCAGTCCCAGGAGTCCGCCCCCGATAACTGCTGCCGTGCGGTACTGCTTGGCTGCTGCAAGCATGGCATCACAATCTGCGATATCACGGAAGCCAACTACCCCCTCCTTGTCGCTTCCCGGTACAGGCAGAATGAACGAGTTCGAGCCTGTAGCAATGATCGCCTTGTCATAGGCAACCGACAGCCCATTATCTGTGATGATCTGCCGAGATGCTTCATCTATACGGATAACTGTAGTCCCTGTATGCAAGGTAATATGATGATCCGCATACCACTGGCGGTCATTGAGGATAATGTCTTCAATTGTTTTGCTACCTTCCAGAACGTAGGACAGCATAATGCGATTGTAATTGGGATGCGGCTCACTTCCGAACACAGTAATATCATAAGCGCCGCCAAGCTTCAAAATCTGCTCAATTGTGCCTACTCCTGCCATACCGTTACCTATGAGCACTAACTTTTCTCTCTCCACTGTCACTGTCATGACCCTCCTTCATGCATCTGAACTTCATCACAACATGATTTGATAAAGAAATTATACTGTTTAAATTTAAAGCGGATTTGTGATTGCAGTCACACCAATTGTGAAGCATTTCACATAATTTTGATCACGCTGCCACAATGCTTTTTAGGCATAAAAAATCGCCATATTCCTTTGACGTAAGCCTAAGGAATATGGCGAAATGATCTTTCATTTAGAGCAGCACAAGCACAACCTCCAGAGTATCCTGTGGTCTAAGCTTCATATCGATCCCGGTGTCCAGCAGTTGCTTGCCGTTGACCTTCAGCGTCCATGCCTCATTACTCAGCGGCTTGTAATCCATAATACTGATTACAGTCTTAGTATCCTCGGAGAGCTGCACCATTCCACTGCTCTTCAGCACACCTCTTACGGACAAGTCCTCGGCATACGGCAGCACGTAAGAATGCGTCATCTGCGGCTGCTCACTGCCACCGTTCACGGTGAAAATGACCGGCTGCAGATCTGCACCGTTTGCTGCTGGTACCGCTTCAGCCACGATGCTGTCCCCGCGGTCAACGCGACTGTTCCAATCCGTGATTTTTTTGCCATTCAATTGAATCTCCCAAATCCACTCGGGACTCAAAGATACTTTGTTTACTGCCAGGATATTGTACCCGTCATCCGCAAACGTGGCCACCCCACTGTTCTTAAGCAGTTCAATGAGTGTCAACCCATCAGTAAAGGCCTCACTTAGCTGCCTGCCCGCGCTTCCAACCAGCTCGCTGTCACCGACCAGAACCGAAAAGGCCGGTCCGGCATTTCCGGTTCCGGCATCGCTCCCGTCTGTTTGGGAGCCAAGAACCGAAGAGCAGCCGCTCAAGGTTGCAATTATCATTATTCCCAGCAAAATACGCCACACCCACTTCCCGGACATTCCCGGCACCGCCTTCTCCCGCCTGATTCCAGCCTCCCGCTGCTGCTCAGACATGTCATGATTATGTACATAGTCTTTTTAAGAATAACGTAAACGGGTGCCGTTCTCAAACATTCATGGTCCCAGCCTATAAAAAAAGTCCCCGAAGGGACTTGTAAAACCGCAAATGTTCTATTGGTAGCGCAGGAAAAGAATGTTGTTCTCCAGATGGACATGCTCAAAGGTCATGCCCTCGAGCTCTTCAAGACGGGCATAGGTCAGACGGTAAGTAGTGCAGGTATGCTCAGGCGGGGTGAAATCCCCTGTAACTCTCCGCAGCTCGCGTAAAATATCTCCTGCCCCGTCATGCTCCTCCTCCAGCGTACTCAGCAGTCCGCGCAGCTCAGCCAACCCTTCAGCGCTTGGATTTTTATCATAGGCCAGCATTTTGGGGAATTCACTTTCTTCTTCCTTGGCCGTGTGCTCCAGCAATTCCTCACGCAGCGTATGGAACAAGCGGTGAACCTCAGCCAAGTGCGGAGAATCCTCTCCATGCACGCGGAAGACCTTTGTTACATTCTGGGCGATGAGCGGCAGCTCCTCGCGCAAATAGTTGTGATGCTTGTTGATAATGTAATCGACCAGCTCTTCTGACGATGCTTCGTTCCAAGCCGTATCTTCTTCAAGCACCGGATGTTCGGCATACAGCTTGTTCAGATCCTGAAGGACTGCCTCTGTATCAAGCCCCTTTTCGGTTACCGCCTCTGCCAAAGGTTTCGCGCCTCCGCAGCAAAAGTCAATCCGCTGTGCCTTGAAGTAATCTGCTGCTTTGGGGAACTGAAGAACGATATCTCTTACCATCGCTTCACCGGTGAATTGAACAGATGTATCCGTCATTGTATTGTTAAATTGTTTGGCCGTCATGCTGGGCCCTCCCTTGGGTTGTTGGTCTAGGTTTCTTTTACCTCTATACCTTAACGCCAGCAAGGAAGACGGTTTGTGATTGTACGCACTGAATATAAAAAATTTTAATGAACTTGTGGCAGTCGTTGGTTATCTATTATTTTGCCCTTTTGTGGACGGAGAAAGCATAGCCTTACAACGGACGGTCCGTTAGCTTAGTATATTATTCATAATATCTATTCCACCGTAGCCCGCATATACGTACGCTTGCCTTGTGCATCCTTCAGGTATGGTCCCAACCCGGCAAAACGCGAATGGTCCACGTAAACTCCAGTCATCCAACGGCCTTCGGTCAGGCCTCCATTCCACTGCAGCACCAGATCGGGAGCGGCGATCCATTCCTGATACACCCGGATGTTCGACTCCTGATATTCCTTGCAGCGCTTGCCGTTCTCGATCAGACGGTGATTACTCAGATAGGTAGGTACGAAGTATGTGGAGATCGTATCCAGATCAGCTTCATCCAGAAAAGATTCTTCGCCCAAATAGGGCTGGAAGAGCAGTGTATTTTCATACATCGACCAGATCACTGCCTGCAGCACCATGCTCTGCCGGATGCCATTATGAAAGGTGAACCTGCGCTGCTTGCCCGACGATGGAATTGCCGGACCTGCCGAAGGCTCAAGACAATGACGCTCGCAGCCGATACATTTCCAACCAGTCGGACTTTGAATCCACTTTTGAAAAACACTCCCGCTATCGTTATCCCCTTTGTACAAAGAGGAGATAATGTCATAAGGCACCCCAATCCATGCGTTCCACATGGACTCAGGAAGATGGCTGTGAAGCATGAACAACACTTTGTCGTAAATAAGCTGCACTCTGATCGAAGCACTCTCCAGTTCGGCGACATCTTTTTTTCCATAGGTTATTTCCCGGGAAAACAAGGTGGTTGTCATCTTCCTCGCCTCCTAAAAGTTTTGTTAGCATAGCTTCCTGGATTTACTTCGTACAAAACTTACTTCGAAAGCCTACGCTTTATTTTGTTAGCGTTACCATAATTATCTATATCACTGCTCTAAAATTCCGCATATGAAGGGGTGGGCAGCAACTTTTTTTCTATTATATTATATTCTGCTGCCTTGTGTGCAATTTATTTACAATTTAAAGGAAATAGCCCCTCTCTCCATCCGGAAAAAGGGGCTATCAACAGGGAACCCAGTTTGTTCTACTCGACCCAGCTCTCTGCCCAAGACTGAATCTGCTGCATGACCGGCTCAAGCGCACGGCCTTTGGTTGTCAGTTCATACTCGATGCGTACGGGGGTTTCCGGGTACACATGGCGTACCAGAATTCCTTCACACTCCAGGTCCTTCATTCGTTCGGATAACATCTTATCGCTCATTGTTGGGATCAGACCGGAAATATCCTTGAAACGCTTGGGTCCGCTCATCAATGTCTGAATAATAAGTCCATTCCAACGTTTACCTAAGAAGGAGAAGGCCGTTTCGAATCGGGGGCACATCGTCAGCTGATGTTCTTCCATTATTCTCACCTCTCACTTTTAAACTTACATTAAGTTAGTATATATAATTTTAACACATTTATAGCACAATGAACATCGTTTGGCAAAAAAAAGTTCATTCGCCCGTATCTTGCCGCGGTTTCCTGCTCGCTATAGCCTCGGTCACTACATATGCCAGGTCATCATTGCTATATAAGGACAGGACTCCCAGCACCGTATCGTCGGAGATGAATCCCGATTCGTCAATGGGTACAGTCAGCGAAAGCGCATGGCTTAACGCCGCATTCCCCTCTTGCTGCGGATAGGCCTGAAGATATAACGCGTGTGGGTCCAGCTTGTTGTTCACACACCATTGGGCAAAAACCAGGATCATCATTTCTTCATCCCGCTTGTAGCTCTCAATAATCTGCTCTTCCGTTGATTTGCGGTAATCCTCCATGTGGTTTCCTCCTTTCTGCTCCATTGTCAATCGGCAAGCTTCGCCGCCAGCACATGGCTGGACAAGACCGCTGAAGCGGCTATTCCGCATTGCCCCGGTGTGTCCAGGCTGCTTAAAAAGTGGTTCACTACACCGCTGAATCCCCTGCGCTCCAGCACAGTATCCCAGCTTCCGAAATTCTGTGTGCGCGTCAGCGTGCCCTTCTCATACAAGGTTGCCCGTTCCATGTCCAGAACTTCCACAGATCTTCCGTTGCCGTGCAGCTCCAGCTTCTCCAGATCTGCCCCGGCGTCCCGCACCATGCTGTACATTCCTGTCGCACCATGCTTCCAGCCCAGACTACCGGAAGATTGCAGCAGCCGTCCCGCATCGTCGGATTTCAGACTGCTGTGCAGCAGCGCGGCATCTCCTCCGCATAACCATAGCAGCAGATCCAGCATATGGATCAGGTCATCATGGACGGTCTCACGGCTGCTGCCGGATTGCAGCTTGGTCCGGTGCTTGAATGCGTGACAGGCGCTGATGCCGCCAGCTTTCTCCAGCCAGTCTTTGGCAGCCGTATACATCGGTGCATAGCGGCGGTTGAACCCTACGCCCAGCAGCAGTCCCTTCTCTTCAGCGAATCCGGCCATCCGCCGGGATTCTTCCAGATCATAGGACAGCGGCTTGTCCACATATACCGAAACTCCGTGATTTAAGCATTTCATAACAATATCATAATGCGTGGGGGTTGGGCTATGCACAAATACCGCATCCGGCTTCCACGACAGGAGCTCATTCAGATCCGTAGTGCCTCTCGGGAACCGATAGGAATGAACTACGCCCTGTACGGTTGCCGGCGAATGGCTGAGCACACCCACCACCTCCGCCTGCTCATGCCGGGAGAGCAGCGGCAGATAGACTTTCCGGGCGATGTCGCCGAGGCCAACCAGAGCCACTCTTTTGGGTTCTGTACTTTTCATAAGGTATCTCCCTTGGCTGTGAGTATTTCTTTTTCCTTTTAGACGTATTATACCGTGACAAATCGCGGCAACAAATGATCTTTGCTTCATTAAATGCTTTTTTTTCAGTATGATGAAATGAATGAACGGAAGAAAGGGCATAGTAGAATGAGAAAATGGCTGACTATACTGCTGTATGTTTCGGGAATATTCCTCACGTTTATCTACAGGTATGAAATCCTGGCCTGGCTGCGGCAGGATCATAATCTGTTTTTGGGCTTTGGTGCCGCTACTTTGCTGGCGATGTTTCCGCCGGTGCCTTATAAGCTGATTATCGGGATTTACGGGTATGCCTACGGAAGTCTGGCAGCGACGATGATTTGCTGGAGTGCGTCTACCCTTGCCGGGGCGATGATCTATGGTATTGTTCAACACATGTTCCAGGAAAAAGCCCGTACTTATTTGGCATCAGTACCTGCGCTTGATAAATTCACATCTGCCGTGCAGCGGAGGCCGTTTGCAGCGGTAGTGCTGGCCCGGCTGGCACCGGTCGTTCCGCAAATGGGAGTGAATATCTATGCTGGCGCCGCCGGGCTGCCCTTTTGGAGTTATCTTGCGGCATCCGGACTGGGCAAAATCCCTGCCATCACGTTATACGCCTTTCTCGGCGGTCAGCTGTTCCAGCATCCGCGAAGTGCGTGGATTGCCATCCTGGTATATGTGGTTGTACTGGCTCTGGCCATATTATCACTACGTCCACGATCCTTCGGCTCAAAGAAAAACTGATACCAGGAAGTACATGAATTCTTATCTTTGCACAAAGCACCGCCCGCTGGCAGGCGGCGCTTTTTTGTTCTATAATTACATTGTGATCTATTTAATTGCAATCTATGAATGGAGGGATATTCATGAGTGATGTTCAATCTGACAATATAAGCAGCAAAACAGAAAAAGCCACGTTTGCCGGGGGCTGTTTCTGGTGCATGGTATCGCCATTTGAAGAACTTCCAGGAATTGTTGAGATTATATCCGGATATACGGGCGGACATACCGTTAACCCGACTTATGAAGAGGTTTGCTCGGAAACCACAGGACATGTGGAAGCGGTGCAGATCACCTTTCAACCTGATATTTTCCCATACACCAAGCTTCTGGAGCTGTTCTGGCAGCAGATTGACCCTACCGATGCCGGAGGTCAGTTCTATGACCGCGGCACTTCATACGGGACTGCCATATTCACCCACTCCGAAGAGCAGCGGGAGCAGGCTGAAGCCTCCAAGGCGGACTTGCAGGCCAGCAGACGTTTCTCCGCTCCCATTGTGACGCCGATCCTTCCGGCCAAGCCCTTTTACCGTGCGGAAGAGTACCATCAGGGGTATCACCACAAGAATCCGGGTCACTATAAACGTTACCGCAAAGGCTCCGGCCGGGACGCTTTTATCGAGGACCACTGGAAGCACAAGGAGGAGAAGCAGAGCCTCAAGGAACGTCTGACTCCGCTGCAATATGAAGTTACTCAGAATAATGCAACCGAATCCCCTTTCCGCAATGAGTTCTGGGATCATCACGGGGATGGCATCTATGTCGATATTGTATCCGGTGAGCCGCTGTTCAGCTCCGGCGACAAATTCGACTCCGGCTGCGGCTGGCCCAGCTTCACCCGGCCGATCCGCGACTATTCGGTCAAAGAGAAGACGGATCTCAGCCATCTGATGGTCCGCACCGAGGTCCGAAGTAAAGCAGCTGATTCTCATCTTGGACATGTATTTAACGATGGTCCCGGTCCGAACGGCCTGCGCTATTGCATTAACTCGGCAGCACTCCGCTTTGTTCCGAAAGAGGATTTGGAAAAGGAAGGCTACGGCGAATACCGCGTACTTTTCCAGCATACTTAACTAACAGCGGTTATTCCGCTCAGTTGCACATCCACATCACAAACCTCCAACCCGCGAGCAGCGGCGTTGGAGGTTTATTTTTATCTGCCAAAAATTCTACTCCGGCTTTTTGTCGTCCAGCTCATCCGTATCAGGAACGGGTGCCGGATTCCCGGCGGTCTGTTCATGTAGCTGCTGGTTCTGTTCCCGGCTCACCTGGCGGATACGCGCTATCGTGTCATGATTCCGTGACTTGGCTTTTTTGCGGACCCAGAGCACGATCAACACAACAACAGCAGCTACAATCAGTACCGGAAACGCGGCAGCAAGGAATATGAAGAGCCACTGAAACATCACGGACATTGCGTGCAGACTGCTCTGAAGCGCATCCGAAGCACGGTCCATTAACGGCCCTTGTTCTTTGGTTTTGGCAATATCCACGCTCTCTTCAGTCTGGTACAGGCGAAGCTCAACCGTGGAAAAAGATACATTCTGGTCAATATAGCGCATTCTGCCCTTGATCGTCTCCATTTCTTCCTGTATGGCACCAAGCTGGTTCGCGAACGCCACGAGGTCGGCAGATTTGGTTGCCTTTTTCATAAACTCGATATATTGGCTCTCCATCAACTGCTTGGCCTTGAGACGCGACTCCAGATCCACATATTCCTCTGAAACGTCCTGACCCTGAATTTTATGTTGAAGCTTCTCGTTTTTGATTTTTTCCAAATGGTCCAGAAAGGAAGAAAATCCCGAAGCCGGCACCTTCAGAATAAAGGTTCCGCCCTGCTCATATTCGGAGGTGTTCTCCGAAAATTCAACAATATAGCCCTCTGCAAGCGTCACCATATTACGCACTTCTGTCTGCGCCTTAGCGTAGTCCTTCACTTCCATTGTGAGGCTGGCGTGATAGATCAGCTTTTTGTTCAGTCCTGCCACTACGTCGCTTCCCGTAAAACCGGCCGTCCCTTCAGCCGCCCGCGCTGCATCCGTGTTGCTAATCGCTGAACTTCCTCCGCCTGCCTTGGCTCCCTTAGCGGCAGGAGCTTCAGCTTCAGTGGACGCAGCTTGATTCTGTGGCGCAGCATCCGCTGACGTGTTCTGGCCCGCAGCGCCGTCGAAGCTTTCTACCGTGCTGGAATTGTCTGCCTTCATCTCCGACCGGCTTGCAGAATCATTATTGCTTCCAGCCCCGCACCCTGCCAAAACCATAGCAAACACTATTAGTCCCAATACATAATACAGATAATGCAGACCCCTTTTTTGCATGCCCATTCCTCCAAAAGTGTAGTGGAATTTCCGCTTCTTTTGTGCAGATTGCTGCCAGCGAAGAGCTCTTTGTCTGTAGGCTTCATTCGCGTTATAGTCTTTGACGTTCCAAAAGCTGGAAGGTTGCAGGAATTCGGTAAATTTTCCAATCCAGTGGCCGATTTGCTCATCTATGGGCGCTTTCGTTATTTGGGGATATAAGATCCGCGAAAAGAAAAAATACCAAAAAACCCTGTATTCTCAAGGAATAAGGGTTCGGCTCTGTCCGGGCAAGCTCCACCTTGCCGGCCAGATCAGTTGGTGTAGAGATGGCGCCGATTCCAGCAAGGGGAGGTGAAACCCTCATACGAAAAGACGTACCATTTAAGGATAAGAAGGAAGCCTGGTCCAGGTTCCTTCTATTCTTTTTCTCATTCTAGCAAGATTGAGAATGATTATCAAGCGTTATTCTTCCGCACGTTGCCTGCAGCCAGCACCATGTTGCGAAGTGCCGCCTCCGTCTCCTCCCAGCCGCGTGTCTTCAGTCCGCAGTCTGGATTAATCCAGAATTGTCCGGCATCCAGTACACGCAGTGCGCGCTCAATATTCTGCGTCATCTCCGCTACTTCCGGAACACGGGGACTATGGATATCATAGACGCCCAGTCCGATGCCTTTATCATAATCATGATCTTCAAAAGCAGTAATCAGTTCCCCATGGCTGCGGGAAGTCTCAATGGAGATCACATCCGCATCCATGGCCGAGATCGCCCCGATCATGTCATTAAATTCGCTGTAGCACATATGCGTATGAACCTGCGTAGTATCCTTCACATGGTTCGTGGCCACCCGGAAGGACCGTACAGCCCAATTCAAATAATACTCATGGTCTTCAGCCTTCAGCGGCAGCCCTTCGCGGATGGCCGGTTCATCCACCTGAATCATCTCGATTCCGGCATCCTCCAGCGCCTGGACCTCGTGACGGAGAGCAAGGGCAATTTGCTTCGCTACCTCTTCGCGGCTGAGGTCATCGCGTACGAAAGACCAGTTCAGGATGGTTACCGGTCCGGTCAGCATGCCTTTTACCGGCAGCTTCGTCAGAGACTGGGCATAGACACTTTCTTTGACGGTCATCGGATGGATAAAAGCGACATCCGCGTAGATCACGGGAGGTTTCACGCAACGCGAGCCATAGGATTGCACCCAGCCATTCTGGGTGAACAGATAACCACCTAGCTTCTCGCCAAAGAACTCGACCATGTCCGTCCGCTCAAACTCACCATGCACCAGCACATCCAAGCCAAGCTCCTCCTGAAGTGTAATTGCTTCGGCGATTTGACGGCGGACGAACGTATCATAGCGCTCCTCATTCCATACCCCTTTGCGCCATTTGAGACGCGCCTGACGAACCTCAGCCGTCTGTGGAAAGCTACCGATGGTTGTAGTCGGGAGCAGGGGCAAACGCCATTTCTCCTGCTGCAGCTGCACTCGCTCTGCGAACGGCAGGCTCCGGCTGTCCGGAAGTTCGTCCAGACGGCGGACCTGCTCCGCCACATCCCGGCGGCCGCGTTCAGGAAGTGCGCGGAAGACAGCCAGCGCTTCCCGGCTCTCTGCAAGCTCCGCCTCGGCCGTTCCGTTGTCACCGCCTGCGGCTGCGGCGAGCAGCCGAAGCTCTGCCAGCTTCTCGTCGGCGAAGGCCAGTGCCTGCTTCACGGCAGGCTTCAGCTTTCCTTCGCTCTGCACCGTTACGGGTACATGGAGGAGGCTGGAGGATGGCTGAAGAATCAGCCGGTCCAGCGGTACATGAAGAGCCAGCTTCTCAATCAGTCCAAGCTTGGCATCAGGGTCTGCGCGCCAGATACTGCGGCCGTCGATAATGCCAGCACCCAGCCATTTATCTTCCGGCCAGCCAAGTCGTTCGATCGCCTCCAGATTCGCGCCGCCATCGTGGACGAAGTCAAGTCCAATCGCTTGTACCGGCAACTCAAGCAAGGCTTCCAAGGGTTCAGCCGCTTCGAAATAAGTCTGTAGAATCAGATTCAAGCCGGGGACTGCAGCGGAAATCTCGCCATAAATGGTCTTCAGCAGGGCAATTTCTCCTTCGTTCAGTCCTATAACGATGGCCGGTTCGTCAATCTGCACCCAAGCTACACCTTCCTGCTGAAGCTCCTGCAGCAGCTGAATATAAGCCGGCAGGAAGCGGGCAGCAACCTCCCCGATTTCCGCAGCCGGAAATCCCTTGGACAGCTTGAGGAAAGTATAAAGTCCGACGATAACCGCTTTACCTTCAATACCTGCCTGCGTTTTGGCAAAGCGGTAGGCGGCCAGCGGTTTGTTCTCAGTCAGCCGGGGTGTAAGGCTGCCGATCTCCGGCACGATATAATGGTAATTCGTATTGAACCATTTGGTCATCTCGCAGGCCGGGGCAGCAGCATTGCCGCGGGCCATGGCGAAATATAGATCAAGCGGGACCGCTCCGCCGTCATAATCATAACGGGGCGGCACAATGCCGAACATGACAGCTGTATCCAGCACATGATCGTAGAAGGTGAAATCATTCACCGGGATCAGGTCAATACCAGCCTGTTGCTGCGACTGCAGATGCTGAAGCTGAATGTCCGCCATTTCAGCACGGAACTCTTGCTCGCCAATTTTGCCGGACCAGTAAGCCTCCAGCGTTTTTTTCCATTCACGGTTTTTGCCGATTCTCGGGTATCCCAGATTGCTGGTGATCCATTTAGTTGTCATTGAGATCTGCTCCTCATCTGTTCGCGATTTGTTGTTTGTTCTTATAAAAAGACGCCTCTCCCGAAAAATAAGCCATAGGGAAAGACGCCCATTGATCTTTTTAATGGAATAACGTCCGAACACCTCCCTATCTTCCGTAGGTACTGCAGTGCTTCAGAGTCAGGCAGGTCTCCTGGCTATCGGAGTCATCGTTCTTCAGCAAGTCTTCCCGGCTGGATCTACCTGTCTGCCAGTGACACATTTAGCTGGAACTCTTCCGTTACAGTGGCGGGACCGCGTCGGTTTCGAACCGAACTTCCCTATTAAGCTGGACAAAAGCTACGTTCACTCCGTCCGGCACCTGTCTCCTATATTCGCTTTTCAAAACTTCATCCTTTAGTCTGATGCCATCATACTGTACCCTTTTTACCATCTGCAACAGATTCCGCCGATTCCAGCTATACACATTCGCTATAGCAAAGCAGCTTTTTGCCCGATTGGGCATCTGAATCTTGATCAGTCCTCATGACAAAAAGGCGATACCCTCCAAGGAAGGCACCGCCCGCATTATTCTTTTCTATTCTAGAACCAAACCAGATAAACCACCACAGCAAGAACAATCCGGTAAATCGCAAACGGCAGCAGCTTGATGCGGTTGATCAGCTTCAGGAAGAAACGCATGGACAGCAGCGCGAACAGAAAGGCGCTGATGAACCCGGCAATAAAGAACGGCAGCGCATCGAGAGTGAAATACTGCCAGTTCTTCAGCAGTGAAATCAGGCTGGCTCCAGCCATAATCGGCACCGCCATAATGAAGGTGAAGTCGGCAGCGGCACGGTGGCTCATTCCGAGCAGAACACCACCGGAGATCGTTGATCCGGAACGGGAGAACCCTGGCCATAGCGAGAAACACTGGATCAGACCGACCGATAGCGCCTGCCTATATGTAATTTGGTCGACACTCTCCGCTTTGATCTTTTTGGGGGCGAAAAGGTCTGCGCAGATCATTAGAATCGCTCCGACGACCAGACCAATCAGCACCGTTGAGGTCGAAAACAGATGCTCATCAATATAATCCTCGAACAGAAAACCCAGCACCCCAGCAGGGATAAGACCCACAAGCACCTGTGCCAGCTTCAGCCGTCCCGTGGTTTCCACTGCAGGCTGCCCTTCCGGCACCGCTGTCAGCTCTTTGCGGCTGAACCGCTTCAGACCCAGAAGATCAATAAACCTGTTGCGGAAAATCACCACCACGGCCAGGATGGAGCCCAGCTGAATCACTACCTTGAACGTATTCGCTGTGTATTTTCCGAGAAATTCCTGCGATTTCAGCCACATATCATCGACAATAATCATATGACCCGTGGAGGATACCGGAGCAAATTCAGTCAAACCTTCAACAATACCCAATATGATTGCTTTAATTATAGTCAAAAGCTCCATAGAATCTCCTCCTAAAAGTTTTGTGAGCATCACATCTACTGAAATCACTTCGTTCAAAACTCGCTTCGGAAGCATAAACTTAGTTTTGTGAGCATCACATCTATGAAATCACTTCGTTCAAAACTCGCTTCGGAAGCATAGACATGGTTGATATTGTTAGCCGCGGGCTTTGCCGGCGGTATGGCGTTTACGCAAATACATCAGTCCCAGCACGAGAATTCCTCCGGCAATCAGGGCGTAGACCACGCTGGAGTATGCTTCTATATACCCGCCTATGTCCTCCCAGGACTCTCCGAGGGCAGCACCCAGCAGGATCAGCAGTGTATTCCAGCCCAGCGTGCCGATGGTTGTAAACAACATGAACAATCCGAATTTCATTCCCGACATCCCTGCCGGAATCGAAATCAGGCTGCGCACCAGCGGAATCATCCGGCAGAACAGCACCGTCCAGTAGCCGTATTTGTCAAACCAGGCATCGGCCTTGCGGATATCACTTTTCTTGATCCGTATCCATTTTCCATATCGGTCCACGATCCGCTCCATTCGGCTGACATCCAGCATCCGGCCGATCCAATACAGAATGGCTGCACCCAGCAAAGAACCCGCCGTAGAGGCAATGAGCACACCCGGTATCGTGAGTCCGGAGGTTGTAGTCATAAACCCGCCAAAGGGCAGGATGACCTCTGAAGGTATGGGAGGAAAGACATTTTCCAGCGCCAGCATCAGAAAAATACCGGCATATCCGAACTGCTCCATAATATCTGTAATCCAGGTTTTCATTCGATTCCCTCCATCTAGATGAGATTTTTCTTGAGGTTGCGCAAATAGCGGCTGCGGATGAAGAAGAAGTACAGTGTCTGGGCAGCCAGATAACTGGTCAGCACTGCTCCGGTCTCGGCAGCGATGGACAGATAGAACAGCCGTTGCAGCGCAATAAAAGCAAACAGGCTATGCAGAACCGCCAGCAGCACCGGAATGAAAAACATGAGTGCCAGCTGCAGCGTCGCAATACGGTCCAGCTCCTGGTCGGTCAGACCCATTTTGGACAGGGTGGAATACTGCAGGCGGTCATGATCCAGATCCATATAAAGACGGAAGTAGAGGAAGCTGCCGGCAGCGATGAAGAAGACGGTTCCGACAAGCAGCGAAGCAAACAGCATGGTGCTGTACAGCGTGCGCTGAATCTCAAATAAGGTTCCGCTGATCACGACGGCATAAGCAGACTTTTCTTCATAGGGAACCTTCCCTTTGGCAGCGAGCTCTGAAGCCACCCCCACCGTCCGGGCAAAATCATCCACATAGAAGCCGGTATACCAATCCTGCTGCACAGGAATCACCCGGCTGTACAGACTGTCGCTGATCACCAGTCCGCTAAAATCGCCGCCTCCCCTGCCATCCAGCTCCGGCAGCAGATATTCGGCAACCGGCACATGCTGCGTATAGCCGGTCTCTTCAATCTGGATTCCTTGCTTGAGCGTATATGTTGCTTTGAAGCGCTCTGCGGTCAGACTCCGGTCGCGCTGGGAACCGATCATCACCAGGCCTTCATTGCCTTCCAGCGGCGCTTCATTCGAGCTGAAGCCCGCATGCTCCAGAGCAAGCTTGTAATTACTGTAAGACATCAGAGGCAGCTGATGTGTATGGTCGGGACCTGTCTGTGAAACGACCGCCGCGACTTTGAGCGGAATCCGCAGGGTTTCGTAAGTCAAACCCAGCCGCTCCAGCTCTGCAGTAATCCCCCTCAGGTCCTTCTCTTCCGAGGAAGCGTGCCCCCCGCCCTTGGCTACATAGCCGACAGCCGCCGGATAATCCAGCTTCAGCTCCCGCGACAGTGTGTGGATCGATGCGAAGACTCCCACCGAGGTAAAGGAAACCGCCGATACGATAGTGACCATAAAAAACATCCGGCCATTGTCCTTCCACCGGTACGAAAGACCTGAGAACGTGAGAATATGCGTATGCTTCCAATAGAAGCGGCGCAGCTTCCGCAGCATTCCCACGATATACAGACTGAGTTGGGTGTAGAAAAGATACGTGCCGAATACAGTAATCAGCACCACTGGAACCATCATGATCTCTACAGTTGCGGCCGTCGTGGCAGCCGCCAGACCATACCCGGCGAGGAGCAACAGACCTGAGATCAGCGCCAGCCCCTTGGATACCTTTGGCTCCGCATTCCCTCTGTGCCCGCCCTGGAACAGGCCGCGCGGTGCTTCATTCCTTATAAAAACAAAAGTAGACAGCGAGATCAGCATGAACAGCAAAACAAAGCTGCAGATGGTAAGCACCGGCGCCTGCCAGGACAAGTGAAATGTAAGTGGGGGGATGCCTAGAAACCCGGACCCGATCATCAGGAAGAGCTTGCCTAGCAGCAGCCCCAGCAGCGTGCCGGTGAGGATGGCAGATCCGCCAATCATCATATTTTCCAGAAATACCATCAGGTTCAGCTGCCGTTTGGTCATTCCGTGCATCAGCAGAATCCCGAACTCCAGATTCCGTGACTGCAGGAAAGAGCCTACCGATACTAGAACGAACAGAGAACAAAAGACATAAATAATTCCCTCGGCCACCATCATCGTATTTGCCGTTGTTCCCATAATCATATCGTGTGAAATCGCCGGATGATAAATGAACAGTGCGCACAGAAAGAAGACCATGACCGAAAACGCGCTGCTGACAAAATACGCGGCATATTTCCGCTTATTTCGTGCTACATTCCTATAAGCGAACTGCCGGAAGGTCATGGCCCGCTCCTCCCAGCAGCGACAGCATGTCGATGATGTTCTGGAAGAAGGCGGCCCGGCTGGTGCCCCGGTACATTTCGCTGTGGAAGCGCCCGTCTTTGATAAAGATCACGCGGTGGCAAAAGCTCGCTGCTACCGCATCATGTGTGACCATCAGCACCGTGGCTCCTTCCGCCTCATTCACCTCGGCTAACAGATTCATTACTTCGTTTGCGGCTTTTGAATCCAGGCTGCCCGTCGGTTCATCAGCCAGAATCAGTGCAGGCCGGTGGATCGTGGCCCGGGCGATGGCCACCCGCTGCATCTGTCCGCCGGAGATCTCATGAGGCCGTTTGTGCAGAAGAGTGCTGATGCCCAGTCTGTCCGACACCTCTGTGAGTCTGTACTCCATCTCCTTCACGGAGACTCCGGCAAGTGTCAATGGCAGCACAATATTTTCTTCCACAGTCAGCGTGTCAAGGAGATTGAAGTGCTGAAAGACAAACCCGAGCTCTTTGCGGCGGAACAGCGCTTTGTTCTTGCGTCCCAGGCTTTTCGGGTCCCGGCCATTGATCATCACTTCCCCCGAGGTGGGTTCGTCGATGGTGGCAATCACGTTGAGCAGTGTAGTTTTGCCGCTGCCCGATGGTCCCATGATTCCCACGAACTCACCTTTCTCCACAGCAAAACGGATATGATTTAGGGCGTGTATCGACACTTTGCCCTCATATATTTTGGATAGATTATGGACATCTAAGATGGGCAAATGCTTCCGCTCCTTCTTTCCCCTGGTCTGCCTTCATTATATAAAGTGTAAACAGCAGCTGCTATTTCTGAAACTTACAACTACCTTACAGTATTGTAAGCCGCTAAGGATAATTGACATTCATCTGCAAAGCGATTATATTTGTATGCATGAGCATACATTTATTTAATTTACGAGGAGAGATTGAAATGAAGGACTTATTTACCCCCTATGAGCTGCAGAATTTGAAGCTGAAGAATCGTGTGGTTATGCCGCCCATGTGCCAATATTCCGTCACGGACAAAGACGGTATCGCCACAGACTGGCACTATAATCACTATGTAAGCCGCGCGGTCGGCGGTGCCGGACTTATTATCATTGAAATGACCGATGTCGATCCGGATGGCCGGATTTCCGATTATGACCTGGGGCTGTGGTCAGATGAGCAAATCCCCGCACTGGCGAGAATCGTTGAAGCTTGCCACGCTTACGGTGCCAAGGTAGGCATCCAGATTGCCCACGCCGGACGCAAAGCTGAGGATGCTCCTAAACCGGTGGCTCCCTCTGCAATTCCCTTTAATTCGGAATTCAAAACTCCGCGTGAGCTGACCACCGAAGAAGTACAAACGATGGTTCAGAAATTCCAGGCAGGCGTTAAGCGCGCCATTCAGGCGGGCTTCGATGTGATTGAGCTTCACGGCGCACATGGCTACCTGATCCACCAGTTCCATTCCCCGCTGACCAACAAGCGGTCTGATAAATATGGCCAGGATCTGACGCTGTTCGGCAAAGAGGTCATTCAGGCAGCTAAAAAGGAAATGCCAGAGGGCATGCCTTTGATTATGCGGATATCCGCACAGGAGTATGTAGAAGGCGGCTATGGCATTCGCGAGAGTATCGAGATTGGCAAAATCTATAAGGAAGCAGGCGCGGATATTTTTCATATCAGTGCGGGTGGTGAAGGTGCCATTGCTGCTGAAGGCCAGCCGGGAACTCATGCTGCCTATCAGGTACCGCTTGCCCGTGCATTCAAGCAGGAGCTGAATGTTCCTGTCATTGCAGTAGGGCGCCTGGATGAGGCGGTTCTGGCTAACGCAGTTATCGGTAACGATGAGGCCGATCTCGTCGCTGTGGGACGGGGCATGCTGAGAAATCCGTACTGGACCCTGGAAGCCGGTGTTCAGCTCGGAAAAGATGCCGGACTGCCCAAGCAATACGAACTTGGCTTTCCCCGTACCCGGAGATAACCTCCTCCCAGAATCCAGAGCGATTCCCTCGCCGTTCCTTATACAAACCGGGGCCTGGAATGTTATAATGTACAAAAATATCATCTTATGACATACATCCGGGAGAGGAATGGTGTAGATGAAAAATTCTCTTGAGGGTGGCGTAATCACAGGCTGGTTAAGCTTAACTCATATACAAATGAAGGTTGCAGGTGAACTTGAAGCCAAATTGCAGGAGAGCTTTGGGTGGTCTCTGAATGAATTCTATCTGATGTACTTCCTGTCCGAAGCACCGGAGAAGAAGCTGCGCCTGCAGCAGCTGGAATCTATGGTTGGGCTCAGCCAGAGTGCCGTCTCCAGACTGGTCAGCCGCTTCGAAGCCAAAGGCTGCGGCGCACTGCAACGGACGGTCTGTGACGACGACCGCAGAAGCATTTATACCTCTCTGACCCCTTTCGGCCAGGAAAAGGTGGACCGCGCGCAAGTGACGGTGAATGAAGTGCTTCGTGAAGCGTTTCCCCGTGCGGAGATCAAGCTGCTGCTGGAGCAGATGCTGGACCTCCCGCAGCAATAGCACCCAAGCCGGGCTCACCCCAAAATTCATATATTTTCATAAAAACCTGCTGTCTCATATTGGAGACGGCAGGTTTTTATGGTTGCAGTTCATTGCCTTACTTGATTCCGTTCACTCAAAACATAATCCGGACCGTAGTTCCCGCCCCCACCTCGGAGGATATATCCACGTGATGTCCCAGCTTACCGCAGATTTGCTTCACCAAATACAGGCCCATCCCGGAAGATTCCTGGAAGCTGCGGCCGTTAACACCGGTAAAATAGGCATCGAACACACGCGGCAAATCTCCTGGCGGAATGCCTACGCCCTCATCCCGTACCTCAAGCACAGGTCTGCCTTGTTCCCCTGCATACCCGTGAAAATGCACAAATCGTCCCTCCTCTACCGTATACCGCAGCGCGTTGGTAATCAGCTGTGTCAGCACAAAGGACAGCCATTTCTCGTCTGAGGTAATGAACACACCGTCCTCAACTGAAACGGCCGGAAAAACACGTTTGCGGATAAACAGCCGTTTCTGCTCCGAGGTTACGCTCCGCACAATAGCCGAAAGCTCCAGCCGCTCCACATAGAAATCATGCTCGAACGTGTCCAGACGGGCGGTATAGAGTACGGTATCCAGCCCTTTTTTGAGCCGGTCCAGCTCATCGCCTATCGCCGTAAAAGGCGGACCGTCTTTGTCTTGAATAATAAGGTGGATAACCGACAGCGGGGTCTTCATACCATGCACCCACTGGTTAATGAAGTGAATATGCTCCTCCAGCTTGTGGCGGTAGCTGTGCAGGTCATTCTGATACAGGCGGAACTGGTGAGCCAGCAGGCTGCGCAGGCTCTCCGCCAGCGGAGTATTCTGGGCAGGTCCGCCGGAGTCATCCAGCGAAGACGGCAGATTCAGCAGACGTTCGTAGAAGGAACGGTTGGAGAAATAGCGGTATGCCAGGTATGCCAGCAGCAGACAAGTGCTTAGCAAGCCCGCATACAGGCTTACATTCACTCCGCTGCCCCCGTCCAGCCGATAGACCAGTGTGATCATTGAAAGCTGGGCCAGATAAATAATAATAAGCGGCATCTGTTCCCGCAAAAAGAGCTTCATGCTACGCCTCCTCCCAGTTCTCGCACAGCCTGTAGCCTTGACCGCGTACCGTCTGGAGGCCGTCCGCGATATCCAGCGCCGACAGTTTTTTGCGCACCCGGGTCACATACACATTCAGGGTATTGTCATCGACAAAAGCCTGATCATCCCATATTTTCTCCAGCAGCCGGTCGCGGGTCACGAGGGTGCCTGCCTTTTGCATCAGCTCATCAAGAATTTTGGCTTCGGTGTGGCTGAGATCAATCTTGGCACTGCCCCGCGACAGGACCAGACGCTCCACATCAAGCATCAACCCCGACACGGTCAGGCTGCGCTCAGTACCGCCTCCGGCATAGGAGCCGTAGGCCCGGCGGAGATGGCTCTTGATTTTGGCGAGCGCAATCTCGTAATCGAACGGCTTCGTGATGTAATCATCAGCGCCGTTTTCCAGCGCCATCACCTGATCCATTTTGCCATCACGGGCGGAGATGAACAGGATCGGGCAGGTGGAGAGTCCGCGGATTTGGCGGCACCAGTAGTAACCGTCGAACTTCGGCAGATTCACATCCAGCAGCACCAGATGGGGAGCAAATTGCTCGAATTCCGTCCGGACCGCTTCAAAATCACGCACAGCCTGCGTCTCATAGCCAAACTTATGTAAATAATCCTGGAGCAGCGTCACCAGTCCACGGTCGTCTTCGATAATGAAAATTTTGAACATATCAGGCCTCCGGTTTGCAGTATAAGACCGCTAAGGGGTTTGCCCCATAATATATACAGTCCCTGCATAGTAGTCAAATGTGAGGTGAAGTTCCTGAGCATCCCATGATGGAATCCCGCCTGGAAGGTGTTGCGCACCAGAACCCGCGCAAAAACAGCCGTCCACCGGAGTACTCCGGCAGACGGCTGTTTCATTGTTAAGGAGTAAAGGCAACCGGCCAGCGGTCTGTACAGCCTATTTGCCGTCCAGCAGATTGCCCAGGCCGCCGAGAATGCTGCCTTCTTCCTTGCGTCCTGAAGGACCGGCAGCAGACAGTATACGGTCTGCCATCCGGCTGAACGGCAGCGATTGTACCCACACCTTGCCCGGTCCGCGCAGGGTGGCAAAGAACAAACCTTCGCCGCCGAAGAGCGCTGTCTTCACGCCTTTGACCATTTCGATATTATAATCTACAGAGGAGGTCATAGCCACGAGGCAGCCGGTATCCAGCTTAATCGTCTCACCCGGCTGCAGCGTCCGCTCCATGACATAGCCCCCGGAGTGAACGAAGGAAAGGCCGTCTCCCTCCAGCTTTTGCATAATGAAGCCCTCACCGCCGAAGAAGCCTGCACCCAGCTTGCGCTGGAATTCAATGCCGATCGATACACCTTTGGCTGCACAGAGGAAGGAATCCTTCTGGCAGATGATCTTTCCCCCATGCTGCTGAAGATCCAAAGGGATGATTTTGCCAGGGTAAGGCGCGGCAAAGGTAACCCCTTTGCGACCGTAGGCTCCACTGTGTGTGAAGACTGTCATGAACAGACTCTCACCGGTCAGCAGGCGTTTGCCTGCGCCCATCAGTTTGCCCATCAGCCCGCCCCCACGTGATCCGGTACCGTCACCGAAAATCGTCTCCATCGAGATTTCCGGGTCCATCATCATGAAGCTTCCGGCCTCGGCAATCACACTTTCGCCTGGATCAAGCTGTATCTCGACACACTGTATTTCCTCACCCATAATCACGTAGTCAATCTCATGAGCACTCATTGTTATTCCTCCCAAATTTAGGTCTGCTATGTAATCCTATGTTTGTACGGCTGAGATATATACGCTCCACGTGCTTCACTGGTTTCACTATCTCTATACAACAAAGAAGGCCAGCCCGAGTGTTAATCTGGCTGACCTTTCGCTTATCCCCATAACAGGGGGTAATTTGAAACTGTTCACATTACTGTACCATCATGCGGTTTGCTTAGTGCGGGTTGAATTTTCGGTGCTTTGCTCAGCTTAGGTCTGCCAAGTGAGGTTGTAAACGTAATAACGTAGCCTGCAACGACTACTGCCATTACGGTGTACAGCGTTTCCTTGAGAGGCATGTAGAAAAGCGATAATGCCAGAACGATAACATCCATCAGGATAAATACGGTTCCTACCTTAATACCCTTCCATTCACTGATCAGCAGTGACAAAATATCATCACCGCCACTTGCCCCGCCGCCGCGCAGGACCATTCCCGCTCCTAGACCTGTCAGTACGCCGGACAACAGCGCCGCAAGCGGCAAGTTATCCTGCAAGTTGATCACCCATCCGGAATAACGTTCCATCAAGCTGTAGAATACCGTGAAGGCTCCTACAGAGATGAAGGTATTGCACACGAACGCTTTTCCCTTGAAGATCATTGCGATTAGAAGTACTGGTATGTCTAAGACTAGAATAGACAAAGATGGCGAAATACCTAGTACATATTTGCCGAGCAGCGACAAACCTACGAAACCACCCTCGGTCAAATGATTCTGATAATTGATGTGATAATACGTAAATGCAAGCAGAAATGTTCCGGACAAAATAATAGTTAGTCGAAGCGGCAATCGCATGCCACTGTCTTGTTTCCTCATACAGGTCTCCCCTTATTGTAGATGGCGGCTTAGACGTATTCCAAGCCTCTACGACGGGTCTGACCGGAGGATGTGTTGCTCCTTCGCATACAATACTCCCTTCCCTCGCAGAGGCGGCTAACGTCAAATAACAACGGTACGCGCACTTTCTACAGGGAAGCT
The DNA here is from genome assembly GCF_052044425.1 of Paenibacillus sp. 22594. Classification (NCBI taxonomy): domain Bacteria; kingdom Bacillati; phylum Bacillota; class Bacilli; order Caryophanales; family Paenibacillaceae; genus Paenibacillus; species Paenibacillus sp. 22594. The sequence continues at coordinate 462,212 of NZ_JBQENA010000002.1, read as the reverse complement.
AAGTATAAGACAGATCATAACGTTTCCAAATCGTCCTTTGGGGAATCGTCCTTCGGGGACACATGGTATCCTGATCCTTTCTCTAATTTGATGTGTTCTGAATAGATTATACCACGCTAGAGTGCTTCTCTAAACACATTTCCATTAAAAAGCATACAGCACTTTGTAAAATCTTTGTCAGCCCGGACTCCGCAGCAGGCGGTTGACCGTCTCACGCCTCACTCCGATCAGCTGGCCGATCTCTTCCTGTGTCAATAAATCCGTCAGCTCTGCGCCATGTGAATACTCGAGAAGCCAGCGTGACAGCAACGCAAGCCGTTCTCCAGGAGTGCCCACCGTAAGGTGATCCAGACGGGTCTGCATGAAACGCACCTTCTCTTGAAGCAGCAGGGCGATTTCCATGACTTTATCCGGATCCTCACGCAGCTCGCGGTACCATTCTGCTGCCGGAATCAGCTCCACTTCGCTTTTCATCATGGCTACAGCTGTTCCATGCGCCTCCTTCGGTGAAATAAGTGAATGATGGGGGACGGTTTCCCCGGGGTACAAGAGATTGAACAGTACGATGTTCCCATTCTCATGCAGCCGGGTTACCTTGAAGAGTCCGCTCTTCACCTGAAACAGATTCTGGCAGGCATCCCCTTGGCGGAACAAGACCTCTCCTTTGTGCAAAATCATCCCGCTCTCTCCTTTATATTCTCAGTATGTATGACTCTATTCTACAAATTGAAAAGAAACCCTGTCCGAAATCGCAGGCAGGGCACTGTTTTGTCAAAATGACTAGGCACTCAGCCATCGCTTACCCTTAATCACACAGGACAGACTGCTCTTTACTGCCGCTTCTTCAGCCATGTCAGCAGCTCGGTGGCACATTCCTCCGGCGTTTGCTCCGCCGTGCAGAGCTTCACGTCAGGACTGACAGGGACCTCGTAAGGATCGGAGATCCCGGTGAAAGAGAGAATTTCGCCACGGCGGGCTTTGGCATATAAACCTTTGACATCCCGCGCTTCGCAGATCTCCATGGGACACTCCACATAGACTTCCACAAAATCCGGAAGCATATCACGGGCATAGCTCCGCATCTCCGCATAAGGGCTGATCAGCGAGATCACCGTAATCACACCGTGCCGGTTCAGCAATCCTGATACATAGGCTGCCCGGCGGATATTCTCGAAGCGGTCTTCCCGGCTGAATCCCAGCCCGTGGCCGATGCTGCGCCGCAGCTCATCTCCGTCCAGCCATTCCACAGCCTGACCCTCAGCCCGTAACCTGTCCGTGATCAGCGCGGCAATCGTTGATTTGCCTGCCCCTGACAGCCCTGTGAGCCATAGGGTTATTCCTGGTTGCACACTCATGCTCTTCCCTCCGGGACTCTATAAGGAATTCGTTCCAGCAGTCCGGAACCGTATATCTGCTGCAGCTGCAGCTCGGGCATATGGATATAGCCGATATAGCAGTCACAAACCTTCATCCTGCAGCTTCGTTCCGCCGATAGACCTTGAAGACCATCCCTGTACAGGCTGCCAATCACCCCTCTGTCCTTATAGCAGCGTTTAACCTGACCCGAACCTTGCACATAGAACACACTGCTTCCTGCATTACAGGCTTTGCCTAAGCTTTCGTAGTCTCTCGTATTAAGTACGAAATGCGGATCTATACCGGTAAGGAATGCGATATCCTCCCGTGTATAGTAATTAGGCTTGTCCTTATAAGCATTTACCCACAAATAGACATCCTCCGGCAGGGCTTCTCGAAGTGAAGCTATCGCCGCAAAGGCACTGTGCAACCCGACGCTCCCCACACTAAAAGGTATACCCTGCTCATACACAGCCATACATTGGGCCAGAAACCGCTGCTCCGTTACCTGTCCCGGATGATAGGTTGCCCAGAAGGCTGCCTTTTGCAGGTTCAGCCCGGCGGTGAAATCCAGCCCGGCCGACAGATTGGTCTGAATAGCCACCTTGTCTACGTGCTCCAGATTGGAGAGTGTGACCATAGCCTCTTTGTACCAACGGTGGATCAGGGCCTCTCCATAAGGATTGAAGAAGATGGACAGCCGGTGGCCTTCAGCTCCCTGTGCGGTTACCCAGCGGACAAAGGACTCCAGCTCCTCACGGTCCTTGGCGAGGCGCGCACTACTGTCTCTGGTCTTGCCAAACGGACAGTACGGGCAATCATAGTTGCAGGAGGTGAGAGAGCCACGGTAGTAAAGAACAGCCTTCATGGCAAAACAAACCTTTCCATCTGCTCCCGGATGTCGCCCGAAATAAACCAGTCGCCGATCGAATCCGAGTAGCCTAGTCCTTCCGGGGTCAAGCGTAATACTCCCTCTTCATCCAGGGCGAGGCCGCTCTGCAGCAGGAGGTTCAGCTCAGGGTAATCGCTCCACAAGGAGGACGCAAAGCGCCCGTTATAATCGGCAAGCTTCAGTCCTTCACTGTGCAGCACCGCCTTCAGAATGTAACGCCGCTTCTGCTCTTCAAGGCTCAGCACAATGCCGTAATCTGCGGTATCATAGCGCTCAGCCGCGACGTAATCCGCGATGATGCTCTCTGTAGCCTTGCGGCTGACCCCGTAACGGGAAGCATAATGCACATTCCGGGTATAGGATCTGGCCCCGCAGCCCAGTCCGACCATTCCTTCCTCCTGACAGCTGTAATCCAGGATGGTTTTGCCTGATCTGGCTGTATCCTTGGCAAAGCGCCGCATGGAGTATTGCGTGTAGCCATGGTCAGCCAGGACCCTTTGAGCCGTCTTGTAGCACTCAAGGCGGATGTCCGTCTGGCGCCGCATATCCTCCGGCTTCACAATCGTATGATCACGCGTATACAACGGATAAATAAAAATTTCCTCCGGCTCATGCTGCACCGCCTGCTGCAGGGAAAACAGCCAGGATTCCACAGTTTGGCCTGGAAGCCCATAGATCAGATCCAGATTCAGGATCGGAAAATCATACTTTTTCAGCAGCTCCAGTGCACGGTATACCGTATCCGGATTTTGCGGACGGAATATGGCGGCTGACTCGGCAGCAACAAAACTCTGGATGCCCATACTGACCCGGTCTACCTTATGTTCCTTTAATATATCCAGTTTCTCCTCTGAGAGCGTCTCGGGAGAGGTTTCAACCGAGAGGGAAGCCGCGCTTAAGTCCAGGCCCATGATATCCTCAGCAATACTGAATAGCCGGCGCAGCTGAACTGGCTCAAGCAGGCTGGGTGTCCCGCCCCCGATGGCGAATCTGGCAAACGGCTTGCCGCCGGTGAATGCTGCCCACTGCCGTGCCTGCCGTTCCAATGCATCCACGTACACCGTGTGCACCTCCGCCCGCTTGTCAGGCAAAGTGAACAGGTTGCAGAAGCCGCAGCGTGCCCCACAGAAAGGAATGTGCATGTACAGGAAAAAAGTCTCTGCAGGCTCCTCCTGCCAGAGCGGCTCCAGCGGAATCGGTGGCTCCAGGTCGCGGTAAGCGGTTTTGTGCGGATAAGAATAGAGATAATTGCGGTAAGGATAAGCGGTAATGTGTTCTTTCCACTGCATGACCTCCTCCGAAGGGAATGGGGTTCTTTCGTCATGGCGGAGGTGCAGGGGATGCTGTGTCGACGTCATACTTTCACCATCCTTTCGGGTACAATCGGTTACTGGCTAGAGAAAAAACTCCCGGTACGGAACATTCCATACGGTCTCATGCGCCAGCCGGTGTCCATGGTAGCCTTCTTCGCCGAAAGCCTCGCCATGATCTGAAAAAGCCAGGCAGAACACCGGGTTGCCGCGTTGACGAAATGCATCAAACAACCGGCCCAGCTCTCCGTCTACATATCGCAGTGCAGCGCGCTGGGTGTCGACGGAATCCTTCCGGGCACCCGGCACAAAGATATGACTCGGGCCGTGGATCGCCGAAACATTGAGAAACATAAACAGCCTTTGATCCTGCGGCGTATCCTTCAACAGTTTAAGGGCATGGTTCACCTGATGCTCTGTGGAGCGGGGATTCGTGACACCGAAGGTCATCCGCCAGTAGCTGTGCTGGAAATAACCGGGCAGGACACGGGCGAGCGGCACTTTTTTGCTAAAAAAAATGACTCCCCCGATACAAACGGTCCGGTAGCCTTCGGCGGCCAGCCCAGACACCACATCCGGCGTATCAAACAGCCAGGTGTCCGGATGGGTCTTCATTCCGGTATTCCGCGAATGGAACAACCTTACATGCTGTGATTTATCCGTAGTAACCGGGGTAGGCAGAAATCCGCCAAAAAAAGCATGATGAGCCGCATAGGTGAAGCTCCCCGGCGTATGTCTTTTCTCCCAGGAGCCGCTGCCACACAGATTGGGGCAGTTCGCTTCCTCCAGGACCGCCGCATCATAGCGAAGGGTATCGAGAGTGATCATCAGCAGATCGTGGCTGCCGACAATGGCATTCATGTCTGTCATAAGTGTCCTTCCTTTATTAACTGCTTCAGCTCCCACTCATAAGTGCCGAAGCCCTGATATTCTACGTTATAGAGCAAGTCACCAAAAGGATTCACATCAGCGGCATAGGTTTTATTGGAGCCGGCGGATACCAGGACGTCTATTCCTGCGACTGCAGACTTGGGAAAAGCCGCCAGCGCCCGTACCGCTGTATCCCGCACTTCCTCCTGAACGTCCCCGGAAAGACCGGCCTCTGCCGGAGTCATCCGCCGGCTGCGCAGATGAAGATTCGTGATAGGCGTAGAGCTTACCCGGGCAATGGAGTGGCAGGCCCCGCCCAACACCACCAGCTGACGGATGTCGAGCGAAGCTCCTCCTGCGGCTGATTTTGGGATCCACTGCTCGGCATATACGCCGTGGCGGCAGAGCCAGTTGATCAATCCGGCAATCGTGCGGCTGTCGGTATAACGCCGAAGCTTGCCGGAATTATAATAGACAGGCGGGCGGGTAATATAATGTTCTACTCCCACGGTGGTCACAGCAATCTCCGCACCTGTAGACGGGTTCATCTGGTAGGCGATAACACCGGAAGCAGCAGACCCGCAGGCCAGCTTAATAAAAATCCGGTGCATCCGCTGCCGGATCATCTGTTCACGGACGGAGGCATAATCTGCCAGTATCCCTTCTCCACCAAGCGGCCGGGGAATCCTGACACCGGCGGATGCCAGTAGCTGCTGGGTGCGCCGTTTGTCGGTCATCGCCGCAATATCCTGTGGATCATTCAGCCACCAAGCCTCTGGAAAAATGAGGGCTGCTTCCTCCCGCAGCCTGGCCAGCAGGCGGCAATACCCGCGAAACCATTGAGAAGGATGGTGCAGAACACCAGGCATTTCCCGGAGCTTGCCGGCCGTTTTGTAACTCAGCGGAAAGGGATCAAGCTCCTGCCCGAAGGGATGCAGAGCATCACTGTAATCCCCGGCATCGGGCGCTCCCAGCGCAATCAGGGCCCGTTCCACCTCAAAGCTGCCCCCTGGCGAATCCAGCCGGAGCAGCGGAGCGCGCATGCCGGAGGTTAACCTGTTTTGCCTATCCAGGATTCCCTCCGCTTCGAGCAGCCCGGCCAGCGTTTGCCCTGCCAGCAGTCCGGTATAAGGCACGATGATCGCCGGCGGCAGTCCGAGACGGCTTATTGCCTGCTGAATTCCGCCAGTCCGTTTGTCACCGGGAATCCCGATGACGACCAGCGGCCGTGTCTCCTTCATCACTCGGTAATGGAAGGGTACCGCCAGTCTTCATCATCATCGCTGGTCTGCCGGTCGCTGACATCAACAGGCAGACCGCTCTTCTGCCAGCGTGCAACCATTTCTTCTGACATGAAATGATGACTGAGGTTGAGCGCCTTCAAGCCCTTTATCCGCTCGCTGGCCAGAAGCGCTTCCGCTCCTTCATCACTAAGAGTCCCAAGTGATAGGTCAAGTGTATCGAGCTGGTCCAGAATAGGGGCATCAGCAACTGCTTTGGCGATTTCATCCTGAATTTCGCTGTTTTTCAGGCCGAGGTAAGTAAGCTGGGGGAACTTGCCCGGCTCAATAAGCGGAGTCAGATCCGCAAGACTACCATCAAAGCCATAATTATCCACTCCAAGATACAGCTCCAGCTTGCGCAGATTCGGCAGCTTAGAAGCCGCGATCTCAGCCAGAACACCTTTCCCCAGGCCCCCGGTAATAATAATCAGTTCTTCCAGCTTGTCATGCTCCAGGTTCTTCAGGCTCAAGTCATTCCCGCCCTGAATCGTGAGCGATTGAAGCCCCGGGAAAGCTGGTAAGAGCGGAGAAAGATCACTTTGAGTAATCCATGAGATCTCACATTCCTCATAGCCCATCTCGCCGATAAACAGCTTACGCAGAGCCGGAAAGCTTCCACTGTACTTCACGAGCTCCTCAACAACCTCCTCCGAGCTGTTCTCATAGGCCTGGCCCCAGTCTCCAATAATAAGGCTGCTTAGTGAGGCTGCTTCAGGACTCACGCTTAAACGTTCAATCGCTTCCGCTATCCGCTGGCCAGCTTCAAATTCATCGTACCCAATCGCAAGCTTTACTTCCGACATGAATAATCCCTCCCGGCAAATTTTGGCTCTTCAAATTACCCTAACATCTTGCATGAGGGTTGGTCAAATCAATCCAGAGGCTTTAGGTAAAAAGTACCAAGCCTTACCCGGCTGCATAGCAAAGAGGCTGCCCCGTCAACGAATGACTTCGGGCAACCTCATTGGATTATGCTATGCTCAGCCGTTCTTCAGCGGCTTTTTCCACAGACCAAGCGTCAATCCGGAGATCACAGAACCGATCAGGACGGCGAGGATGAACAGCAAGGCATTGCTGGACAGTGCGGCTACGAAGATACCGCCATGCGGTGCAGGCACGTTGATTTTCCACAACTGGGTCAGACCACCGGCAACGGCTGAACCTGCGATACAGGAGGTCAGTACACGCATCGGGTCGGCTGCGGCAAATGGAATTGCCCCTTCCGTAATGAACGACAGACCGAGCACATAGTTCGTGAGACCGGATTTACGTTCTGTTTCGGTGAATTTATTCTTAAAGAAGGTAGTGGCAAGGGCGATAGCCAGTGGAGGCACCATCCCTCCGGCCATAACTGCCGCCATCATCAATCCGTTGGTGTTGCCGCTGGAGGTAAATACGCCAATGGCAAACGTGTAAGCGGCTTTGTTGAACGGTCCACCCATATCAATCGCCATCATGCCCCCGAGAACCAGACCCAGCAGAACTGCGTTGCCTGTTCCCAGATTGTTGAGTGCGCTGATCAGGCCTTCATTTAACCAGCTGAACACCGGATCGAACAGGTAGAACATAATCCCGCCGGTAATCAGCAGGCTGAACACCGGGTAGAGCAGAATCGGCTTCAATCCATCAAGCGTCTTAGGCAGGCCGGCAAAGGCTTTGCGGAGCATAATGACCACATAACCTGCCAGGAAACCGGCAGCCAGGCCGCCAAGGAAACCGGCATTGGAATTGAGGGCCATATACCCGCCGACCATACCTGGCATCAAGGCAGGACGGTCACCGATGCTGAGCGCGATGAAGCCGGCCAGGATTGGAATCAGGAAATGGAAGGCTCCATCTCCGCCGCCAATCGTCTGTAGCAGCTTGACGATCGGATTATCAACACTCGCCATCTGCTCGAACAGGAACGAGATAGCCAGCAGAATCCCCCCGCCGACCACGAACGGCAGCATATGCGAGATACCATTCATCAGATCCTTATAGATTCTGCTTCCGACGCTGCCGGATTTCTCTGCCGGAGCCTCATCTCCGCCGCGTCCCTCGCTCCGGTAGATTGGAGCCTCTCCCTTAATGGCTTTGGTGATCAGCTCTTCAGGCTTACGAATACCGTCACTTACCGGTCTTTGCAGCACCGGCTTACCGGCGAAACGCGCCATCTCGACTTTTTTGTCGGCGGCAATAATTACACCGGTGGCCCGGGCGATTTCGTCCGGAGTCAGTACATTCTGAGCGCCTTCCGACCCATTCGTCTCCACGCGGATATTTACGCCCATTTCCTTGGCTTTTTTCTTCAGTGCGTCTTCCGCCATATAGGTATGGGCAATCCCTGTCGGACAAGCGGTTACAGCAACGACAAAGCTTTGCGAATCCGGGTTGCCCACAATTACACGTTCGGGAGTCTTCGGTTTGGTTTCACCAGTGCCGGCTGCTTCATTCGCCTTGGCCTCAGCTTCTGCTTCGGCTTGTTTGGCATCGAATAGAGCAGCGACTTCGTCAGGCGTCCGGGCATTCATTAATGCTTCAATGAATTCGCTTTCAATGAGCAGCCTGGACAATGCAGCCAGTGTGCGCAGGTGCATATTTCCAGCTCCCTCTGGAGCGGCAATCATGAAAAACAGCTTTGCAGGCTCTTCATCCAAAGAGGCATAATCCACACCCGCAGCGCTTTTGGCGAACACAACTGTGGCTTCATTGACCGCTTTGGTCTTAGCATGCGGCATGGCGATTCCCCCGCCAATTCCCGTGCTGGACTGCGCTTCGCGTGCCAGAATCTTTTCCTTGAACAATACGGGATCATTAATCCGTCCGCTGGACGCAAGGCTGGCAATCAATTCATCAATCGCCGCTTCCTTGGACACCGCCTTAAGGTTCATGATCATTGTTTCTTTTATCATCAGATCTGTAATTTTCATTACAATCCACTCCCTTAATCACATGTGTACTGCTTGGTTAAATCTGTTCAATTTCAATCTGTGACCGAAGCTGCCCGATAAGTGCTTTCTCTGCAAGGTCATCTGAGAATGCTGTCGCACTGCCAGAAGCCACGCCTGTCCGGAAAGCCTCCAGTACATCTCCAGTCATAGATAGCGTACCCACAAATCCGGCGATCATTGAATCTCCTGCTCCTACGGAGTTCTTCACCTTGCCCTTCGGTGCATTGGCATAATATACGCCTTGATCTGAGATGAAGAGTGCTCCCTCACCAGCCATGGAAACCAAAACATAACGTGCTCCCAATTCCATCAATCTGCGACCGTAAGTGATAATTTCGTCTCTTGTGTTGATTCTGACCCCGAACAGTTCTGCCAGTTCATGATGGTTAGGCTTTACAAGAAGCGGTTCCAGCGCAAGCGCATCTTTCAGTGCCTGGCCTGTGGTATCGATGACAAATTCGGCCTTTTTACGCTTGCATATGTCAATCAGTCTGCTATAGAAGGCTCCTCCCAGCGAAGGTGGCACACTGCCCGACAAAACGAGGTTATCGCCTGCCTGTAGTGCCTCCAGCTTAAGCACCAGAGCTTCCGCTTCTGTATCCCGGATCACCGGTCCGGTTCCGTTAATCTCCGTCTCTTCACCGGCCTTTAGCTTGATGTTAATCCGGGTATCATCGTTTACCGTTACGAAGTCACTGGAGATGTTCTCTTCACTCAGCCACTGCTCGATGTATCTCCCGGTAAACCCCCCCAGAAAACCGGTGGCCGTATTGGGTACCTCTAGCGTGTTCAGTACACGGGAAACGTTAATACCTTTGCCACCAGGGAGCTTGAGGTCGCGTGTCATCCGGTTCAGACTGCCAAGCTTCAAATCTTCAACTTCCACGATATAGTCAATGGAAGGATTAAGCGTCACAGTATAGATCATGGTTATCCCTCTTTATTATGGTTTTCTTGTCCTCACACCAAGGTGTAGCCGAGGTCCAAGCCTTTCAGCCCGCGAATGAAGCCTTCAGGTGTCTCTCTATCCAGAATGCAGTGATCCATCTCCCGCAGGTCAGCCACCTTACAGAAGGAAACCTGCCCTATTTTGCTATGGTCGGCCAGCAGAATGACCTGCTTAGCTACGGAAATCATTTTGCGCTTGGTCGCAGCTTCCAGCATGTTCGGAGTGGTGATGCCTTCGCGTAAATCCAATCCGTTCGTACCCAGAAACGCTTTGTCCACACGCACCATTTCCAGCGAACGCTCCGTCATCGGCCCTACAAAAGCCAAGGTATCCTGCCGGAGCAGTCCTCCTGTAATCGAAACCTCGATATTATGGCAATCCTTCAGCTCATTCAGGGCAATCATCGAATTGGTGATTACCTTAAGATTTGAGAATGCTCTCAGTGCCTTGGCGATTTGCAGTGTTGTTGTTCCACCGTCCAAAAGAATAGCGTCACCATCTTGAATCATCTCTACAGCCTTGTGTGCGATTCGCTGCTTCTCATCAAGATACCGGTCCGCCTTATCGGGAATCGCCGCTTCAAAATTGACACTCTGCAGTGAAACCGCTCCGCCATGCGTGCGTTTCAGCAGCCGCGATTCTTCAAGTTCCTTCAAATCCCGGCGTACCGTGGACTCTGACACTCCCAGTTCCTGGCTGAGCTCCTGGACGGACGCCCGGGTATGCCTCTCTACAAACTGGACAATGCTCCTTTTTCGTTCCTCTTCAAACATAGCGCTCACTCCTTGTGAACAGCGGCAAAATATGAAACCTTGTATTTCGTGACTTTAGAGAAACATGATCGAAATGAGCAGAAATTATGATCTTCGGTGATTATTATTGATTGTTTGTGATTGTTTCTGCTCACTTGTGATTATAACAGCGTTTTCATACGTAGTAAAGCAATTTTTATTTGGTTTATTTTCGTCTTTAGACCGCAAAGATATACAGGGGATTTGGAATACCATTTGAACATATCAGTTGCTCGGGTCAGCTCATTTGGAGGATGAAATCCGCATGAGAAATAGGCCTTCGAAATATCCTCTCAATTGCCTATTTCAACCCGGCACACTTTTACATATTTTATATTACATATGGGAAAAAGCAGGTGAAGAGGCGATGGCTCATAATAACTACTTGGGAAACGGGAATAACGGGACTGGTGGGAATAACGGCAATACCACTAAAAACAATAATGCAACCCCCGTCGAAGCTGAAGAGCTGGATGCGGAAGACTATGCCATTATTGCGGCGGGCCTGGCGGCACTAGGTGAAATTTTCGCCTTTTTATCGCTCGTAAAAGCCAAACAGGTATCCAAAGAAACCGGTGGTAAGGTCAGCGTAGATCCGATTCTGTTCGTGCAATCCAGGAAAAAAAAAGCGGCGAAACGGAAAAACCGTTCACCGCGTTGAGTATCTATACTTTGAGGGCCTTACGGAGCGTCTAGCGGAATGGTATGATGCAGCTCGAACAAGGAGACTACCTCCTGCTGGCTCTGCTCTTCCTCCAGAGCTACGATGACAATAACATGTTCCTTGTCGGCATGTCTTGCATAGAGCTTTGCATCTTCCATGGGAATTCCGATGCCGATCAGACTGACGTCAAGACCATCCCCATCCAGATCCGCCCCCGCCAGTTTACGGGCTGCAGGACCCGCTGCTACAGCAGTATCAAGCAGCATATCCAGCCCTACACCGAGACCTTTGGCGGTTCCGAACAAACCTCCATTCCCTTCGCCGGCTTCTGTCCGGCCAATCCCCGTATCATGGCTGATGATCTCAAGCGTATTCTTCTGTTTCGTTACAGCCGAGACCTGTTTCGGTTTGATTCCGTGCGCACAAACGTCCTCTATTGCAAGGATGGCATCACTCCGATGTTCAAATATCCCCAGAACCAGTTTCGTCACTGTCATCCCTCCTGTTCATGCGATATTAACCGCCGTATCAGGTACCTAAACCCGGTTCAGATTTGCACCTAAAGGTATTGAATCAATCCCTCTTAATTCGGTTATAAAGATAGAATCGATACATAAATGCTATAATCGAGAGAATTAGGGGGTGCTACAGTGCTACAAAGTAAATATTTCAGAACATGCCTGGCCATTATCGCTTTTTTGACGATACTGTATCTGGGCTCCAAAGTCATTTTTCTCATCTCACCGCTGGTAGCGATCTTCAATCTTCTGCTTGTGCCGATGATGCTGTCCGGTTTCATGTATTATCTGCTACGCCCGCTCGTCAATTTCCTGGAGAGCAAAAAGCTGAACCGTATGCTCTCAATACTCCTCATCTATGTCGCATTCGCAGGTCTGTTTGTGCTCTTCTGGGCGCTGGTTTGGCCAACGCTGCGTGAGCAGATCCAGAATTTCATCGACAATACACCTTTTCTGGTGCAGGGACTTCAGGATCAATTCACCAAGTTGCAGAACGACCCCACCTTCTCCCGCTTCTTCAAAGGGGATGCTGATCTGTCAGCAAGGCTCTCGGGATATTTGAACGATGCCATCACCTGGGTTAGCAATTCGATGACCAATCTGATCAGTGTTGTGTCCAGTATCGTTGTTGTGATTGCCACCCTGCCCATTATTCTCTATTACATGCTAAAGGACGGGCATAAGCTCTCGCCGATCCTGCTTAGTCTGGTACCCAGAAAATACCGTAAGGAAGGGCAAGACATGCTGGTGGATATTGACAGCGCACTGAGCGGGTTCATCGTTACACGAGTGCTGCTGAACGTGGTCCTGGGGGCCATGCTCTATGTAGGTTTCCTGATCATTGGCCTGCCTTACTCCCTGCTGCTCGCCATCATTTCCATTCCGCTAAACTTCATTCCGTATGTCGGTTCGCTGCTCGCTGCAATTCCTGTCGTCATCGTAGGCTTCATTGAATCACCGACGATGGCCATCTGGTCACTGGTAATCATTGTAGTTGCCCAGCAAATCCAGGATAATGTGCTGTCTCCGATTATTTACGGCAAATCACTGGACGTGCATCCGTTGACCACCGTCGTTCTTGTTCTGATCGGTGGCGATTTCTTTGGCATCATCGGTGTGTTGATCGCACTTCCAGTCTATATGATCCTCAAAATCATTTTCCTGCGGATCTACGAGATTATCATTGCCGAACGGGTCGAAGATGTTGTCGTTACCAAAGAAGAGCAGCTGTGACCCTGAGCAACAGCTTCGGTTATATTATTAAAGGCTCTAAGTTATTTTTCAAAATTTAGGCTTCCAAATCCATAAGACCGATGAATTCCCGGATCGGCTGTCGTCTATATAAACGAAGGCATACATGAACACAAACTAATTTGACGAAGAGGTGTTTTGAAAATGGCATTAACGTCCGCATTCACGAGCGTCAACCTGCCTGTAAAAAAAGTAGAACAATCGAAAGCGTTCTTCACCGGACTCGGTTTCGAGCTCAACCCGCAATTCCCCGAGAATGAGAATTCGGTAGCCATCGTGATCGGCGGCAACCTGCAGGTCATGCTGATCAATCAAGCATTCTTTAATACGCTCACAGAGAAGGAATCCGTCGATACGAGCAAGTATGCGCAGATGACGATCGCATTGGCCTTCGAGAGCCGGGATAAGGTCGATGAAATCGTGAATACCGCGGTCTCCTTGGGCGGGAAATTGCATGCTGAACCTGAAGATCATGGGTTCATGTATCATTGGGGCTTCGTGGACTTGGACGGCCATCTGTGGGCAATTAACTACATGAACATGGATGCGGCACAAGGTTGAGGTTAAGCAAGAGCACGCTCGTACTAGGGATCAAAAAGAAAGACGCCGGGCATCTTCCCTGGCGTCTTCTTCGATGATTAGTTTTGTTCGGTATAGGCTTTGAAATTGTCCATGATTGCTTGCCAGCCTGCTTGCTGGAACTCGACGGGATTGGAGCTTTCCGCGTCGAACGTTTCAATGACCTTCGTCTCATTCCCTTGATCGACGAAAGCAATATCCACTCTTCTTCCGTCTTCCATGGTGTAGCCGATCGCCTCATGCCGATTCACGACATCGTAGACGCCGCCAAAATCAAAGCCCATGCTGCCATCCTTCGCTTCCATCCGCGTCAGAACTCCTCCATCATATTGATAATAACCATATATTGAAAATGAGCAGCTAGCATTTGCCGGACATAGAAAGACCGCCATTGAAGGCGGTCTAAAAAATTTATCATTTCTGCCCAACAATTAGTCCTGGGGATATTAAAAACCTGAGATGATTCGCTGTAAGCCTAATTAGAGCGTCTCAACCAATTTCTGAATCTTTGAGTGGGAAATTAAATATACAGGACCCATTATTTCTATTTTGCCGTCCTTTACACGTATTGCACTCTCCTGTTCTGCCGCATATACATCAATCTCTTCAGACAAGGGGAACAGGTAGCCTTGAACAAACGTAGCGTAGTTGCGTTTAGCATGAGATTCATAGGCAAAATGATCAAAGCCAATACCATCATAAATAGTACTTGTTTCAACATCATTGCCAGTGTTTTTCAAGCATAACCATTTTGCAGCCATGTTTAACGCACCGGCGCTGGCACCCATTATAATGACATTGCTGTTCTTAATAACATTTGATAATTCATAATGCGCCAAAAAATCGTTTTGCAAAACAGGATCTCCACCGCATAAAAAAATGACAGAAGCGCCCTGAATAAATCGCTGGGCATCTTCCTTCCGCATGCGGTAATCAATGAAATGATATTCATCAAAAATAATATTAGCCTGATTCAACCATGTCCATTCAGAAACATCATCAAAGTTAATTTGCTCACCTGTATAACCAGATGGATCAGCGCTAATCATAACAAGCGATTTTCTGTCTTGTATATCCTCATGCAAACAATGGACCAGCTTCTCTGGGAAAAAATGATTAAACCAACTGAAATAGTAGTGAGTACTCAAACTTAATTACCTCCATATGTATTATTTACATTCATCCATTCTTAACGAAAACATATTATACACGCTAGAAAGATGAACGGTTCTTCAGCCATTTCGCTTGTACCTCTTGTATACTTTTCATAAATTTAACTCTATATTACCATAACCTGGAATTTAAGTATGTGAAGTATGTTTCCTCGTTACACTGCCCAATAGCTAAAATAGCTACCGATCTACCGGCAGCCTTCTGTCTTTACGTTAGAACTTAATGATACGTTTTGCTTTATTTCATGTGTATTGACTATTAATCGGTTCATAAAGCTCACTCTATTCCAGGCTTATTAGGAACCCCAGACATTTCATAATGCAAAGATAAAGCTATTTTTGCAATCCTAGAATTATTTACTGGTCTAAGCTTTTTTTACAACAACTAAAAAATCCACATCACTTTTTAAGGGATTAAAACACCCCATTGCTAAAGATCCATGCAAATAAATTCCTAACAAGTTCCCTTTAAGCTCTTCTTTAAAAGGTGCAACTACTTGATCTAATAAAGCCTGTGTGTTCATATCAAGCCAAAAAAGCAGACTGCCAATGCAATCTGCTCATTTCCGCTATCGTTTCCAGATAGTTTAATCAATTTTCCCGAAATACCAACTAATATACGTGTCAGGGGCACAGATCACTGTGTTCTTTTGCAAAACTTGCGAATAGCGTTCACTTATTGCAACTATCGTTTTTTCACCACTGTGTTGGCTATGGAATCTCTTTATTGCAGAAAATACTGATGATTTCCCTGATTTAGATGTAAAGAACATTTATAATTAAGCTATACCGATCTTTACGCTACCGTTTTCAGTTAGCTCAATAGTCTTATGTTTTAATTAGAGTCGCTGCTTAGGAGGCTTGCCGAACACCTAATGCAGTGTCGTCCCGACGGGCTTAGGGGGCTGGATGTGGTCACTGCTTCTCAGAGTGCCCCGGAGCGTCAATATGGTGTTAGCCGAAGGAAGTTCTGGAAGCAGCCACTGCATTTAAGGCGTTCTCAAAATAGCTATATACTTCATCTGCAATTCCCAGAAACTCTTCAACAAGTACATTACTATCCAAGTAACAAGCATACAGATAATCAACTAAAGCGGAGTCAATCTCACAATAGTTTAATATGGCATTCTTCATCTTAATAATGTCGTCTTGCCATACACCTGTATCTTCTAAAACCAAAGAGTATAATGCACGAATTAATCTCTTAGAGTAACCTTTAATATATCTAGTTTTCATTGTGTTATCACTAGCATTAGAAAGTAAACTATGTATACGATCTACTTCCTCCTTGGTCTCTGTATTTAAGTCTAAAATGAACTCTGGAGAAATAATTATCGGTGGTACCTTTTCACCAACGTCATGACCATATATGCAAACACAAATTATCTTTACCCAAAAACCCCACTCATTTGGTTTACTTAATACATCGTCAATCGAGCAAATTATCGTATCAATCTTAGTTACTACTGGATATTCTTCCAAAAGCCTGTCTTTAATATTTGACAATCTTTCGTAATCAATATCTTTGGGATTTACACATACAATAGTAAAGTCTGCATCTGACTTAAAAGGTTTAGCAGTTCCTTTTGGAATCGAGCCACACATATAAATGCTATGAATCTTACCTTTAAATTCGGTAAGTATATTATCTATATACTTATCAACAAAATCCTTATATTCACTTTTTATTACAATTCTATTTATAACTTTTTCTAATATCATATAGACTCCTCCTAAACTAAGAACTTCTTTCGGCTAAAGTGTTTTTTGCGAACTTCGTAAATTCGTCATGACTTCAGTTATTCGCGAAATCATTCAACTAACCTGCCCGTTTGCTTAACGAAAAATGGAGCAAATGCCCACCGGCATAACTGCTCCATCCTATTTTGTAGCTATCGTGTCCCATTAAAAAATATCCACGGCAAGAACACCTTCATAATCGATACCGACCTCTACTTTGTCATTAATAATACTGTAACCGGTAATGGTCTGGCGACGGCTGGAGAACATCGCTGCCGACTGTTCTGCCAACTCCCTGAAGGCTTGTATTCCTCTGGTCTCCGTTGTGGTTTCTCCACTGGAAATATTCATGAATGTGATATCCTTATGCAACTTATTCTCAATGCAATATTACCATATATTTGAAACCCTCTGCCCGTTATCTAAAATGAACATGACAGACAGGTACATGCTGAAACAAGCCGCTGGGGACCAAAAACGCAAAGCAGCGATTCTCCAGGAACGGGAGAATCGCTGCTTTGCTCACTTTTTGTCCTTTTAAGAATGAAGAAAGCTGCCACAGTCATATAAATCTAGTCCGAACCGTTCAGCCCCGGAGAGAGCGCACAACAAAAATATGGCTGCCTTTTGGCAGATTCTGTCCATCCATGAGCGTCACGGAGCCCTTGGTATGGGAAACAATTGTTGTATTGTAAGCAATCAGCTGATCGCCTTTCCAGACAGTGACCGCCGATTTGAAGTAGATTGCATTGTCGAACTGCTGGCGTTCTCTCATGACATATCCGACAACATGCAGTGTTGGGGCTAAGGCTCTCTCTTTGGGGGCTAGAGCCTTGATGTACACAATGTCGCGAAAAGGCACCGCAATTTCCTGATGACCAATGACGGCCACAGCAGCAGCCGGGTCCCATTTACGCAAAACACCTTTCATAATCGTGTAGGGTTCATCGCCACAATACATAATAACCGGTCTGCCTACCCAATGCTTCATGGCTCCACCCCCTTAGCTGTATCCAAATCAAAGTTATCTATATATTCGGTATGGACCAATTGATTCCCTGTAAGCCTTTCGATTCCAGATACTTGTTCGCCTGGGAAAAGGGACGGCTGCCCAGAAACCCCCGATGCGCTGAGAATGGGCTCGGATGCGGGGACTTCATCACAAGGTGGCGGCTGGAGTCGATATAGGCTCCTTTTTGCTGGGCATGACTGCCCCAGAGGATGAAGACCATTGGTTCCTGCCGTTCGTTTAGCTTCTCCATCACCGCATCGGTGAAAGTCTCCCAGCCGAGCCCTTTATGGGAATTAGGCTGTCCTTCACGGACCGTCAGCACAGCATTCAGCATCAGAACTCCTTCCTCCGCCCAGTGCAGCAGCGAGCCGTGGTTCGGAACTGGCACATCCATGTCCGTATGCAGCTCTGTGTAGATATTGCGCAGGGAAGGTGGTATCCGCACCCCGGGTTTGACCGAGAAGCTGAGTCCATGTGCCTGTCCCGCTCCATGATAGGGGTCTTGCCCCAGAATGACTACTCTTGTCCTGCAGTAAGGCGTCAGCTTCAGCGCCGAGAACAATTCGTCCTTGGGCGGATATACCGTGTACTCTTTGTATTCCCGCGCCAGCCCATAACGCAGCTCCTGAAAATAAGTCTTCTGTGTCTCTTCCTGCAGGATCTCATCCCAATCGTTGCCAAACATATATGTTTCCTCCCGCTCCCATGCGTGTTATTCATTCTTTACCTGATATTACCCAAATTATAGCTGGCTCCCGGCAGTTTATTTCCGCCCGTAATCAGCTTTGATCTCGCCCCACTCTTTGGTCTGCCACTTGAGTACTTTGTTCTTGTATGTATTTGTCTGCAGCCAGCGTTCCGCGCGGTCAATCAGTGTCCAGATTTCCTCTGTTGAAGCATCGCGCGGCAACGTGGTGGCAACCTTCTTTTGCTTAACCCATTTCATGGCATTCACGGAATCACTGTAAATCGTGCGGCTGCTTCCTTCTTTATTCAGCAGAGCCAACGCGTGGACGATCGCCAGGAACTCGCCAAGATTGTTGGTGCCTTTCTTGATCGGTCCGCATGAAAAAATGAGTTCCCCGGTCTGCGTATCAACTCCCTTATATTCTACAGGTCCGGGGTTACCACGGGTCCCCACGTCTACGGAAATGCTGTCGTAATCAATCTCCGCCGAAGACTCAGCAGCCGTTGTACTGCGCTTAAATGTGCTTGCAGATTTGCTCTTCCCTACACCCGAGGCTGCGGCTCCGGTTCCCCAGTTCCCCTTCCACCCTGCCTTGTAAGCGGCGTCCGCCTCCGCTCTGGATTCGTAGGATTTATACTTCGCCCCTGTAAAATGATCCGTCTGCGCCTGGCATTCCGCCCATGTCCCGTACACTCCCGGGTTCTTGCCTTCCCATACTACATAATATTTCTGCTTGGCCATTGAACCTAGCCCCTTTCTGCCGCAATAACTTTATAACCCTAACATGTTTTATTTTGGAATTGGCCATGACTCCAGCGAATGTTGGACGTCAGGCAATATCAGCGGATAATATATCGGCCGCAGGTTCATAATATCCCCATGGTCATTAATCCAGCATCGCAAGTGTGGTATCGGCTATAGTCTGCAGCTTGCCCTTATCCGGTGTGGTTTTGACCATGACCCGAAGACCCACCAGCGCATTATGCAGGAATACAGCCAGATTAGCCGCCTGGTGACGGCTGGAGATTTCACCGCTTGCCTGCCCTTGCACTACCAATCGTTCAAAGAGCTGTTCCGTGTGCAGAAAAGCCTCATTTACCTTGGAGGTTGCCACCGGATCATGATTAGCCAGTTCAACCGCCGTATTCACCAGCAGACAGCCTGTTGGCTCTGACTCCTGCTTGTAGATGATTGTATCAAACAATAGACGGATGGCTTCCTTGGCGGAGTCCGTACCTTCCACACGACCCTCCATCTTGCTGACGGTCATATCTGCAAATCGTTCCATAGCTTTTATATATAAGGTGTGCTTGTCTCCAAAAGTATCATACATGCTCCGCTTATGAATACCCATACCGGTAACCAGATCCTGCATAGAGGTTTTTTCATAGCCCTGCTGCCAAAACACGTTCATCGCCTTGCCCAGCACGTTGTCTACATCAAACTCTTTGCTTCTTGCCATAATCAAGCCCCTTTCTGCATCTATTTTACCATTTATAGAACGTTCGGTAAATATTATACCCTAACCTATGAGTAATCTCACATTAATTCCGCACTAATCATTCTATATTAATTTTAATGGATATCGCATAGTCCCATACCCCAAGGAGGATATTCACATGAAAAAGCTAGCAGCCTTAGCAGCAGTATTCGTTCTGACATTGCTTGTCGGATGCGGAAACTCTGCGAACAATAATACGGCGGGCACCAATACGCCTGCGGGAAACGGAACCGCCAGCAATGCCACTGCTGCACCTGACGCTGTAACCTCAGCTTCCGTGGTTGACAACGGAGAGGATTTCAAAAAAGCGATCAGCAAGGAAGGTACCTGGATTGCTGCTACCCTTAAGGATCTGACCTTCACAGAGGATCTCGTCGTCGACGGTCAATTCATCCACAAGGATGAACCGGCGCGCAAGATTGCACTGTACACGCAGGATGCGGATCACAACATCACCAACTCTTTTACTCTGACCGCACCCAAAATCACTATCAAAAGCGAAAATGCCCGGATTCAGGGCGGCACCTTTGTGGGTGACGTATATGTGGAGGCGAATGGCTTCAGCGTTGTGAATGCAACCATCGAGGGCAATGTCTATTTCTCCGATGAAAAGTACCAGGCCACCTACAGTGCTTCGGATCAGGGAAAAGTAACGGGTGTAACAGAAGTACAAAAATAATTTATAGGTTTCCGCACTTGGTGTTTCTCTAAAGGCATGTTTGCCCGGGGAAGCACCTCTTTGCGGGTTATGGAGAAAAGAGGCAATCATGCATATTTCATTCCGCGGGCTCGTGTTTATCCCTGTTCTGCTCACCTTGGCTTCATGCAGCGGGCATGAGACTACGCCGCAGCAGTACCGGATTCAATCCGGTCATAATCTGACGATCATGACCACGACAGACACACACTACCTATCCAAAAGCCTGACTGACTACGGCCCGGCCTTCAATCAATTTCTCGCCGCCGGAGACGGCAAGCAACTGGGGTACAGTGAAGAAATCATTAGCGCACTCGGCCATGATATCGAAATCCAAAAGCCGGATGCGCTCATCATCAGCGGGGATCTCACCAACAATGGGGAGAAGCGAAGTCATAAGGATCTGGCCAAGCGACTAAAAATCATTGAACAGAATACCGGAACAAGGGTATATGTTATTCCTGGCAATCACGATATTCTGAACCCTTGGGCGCGCGAATTCAAGGACAAGCGGCAATATAAGGCGGACAACATCACTCCAAAAGAATTCCGCAGCCTTTACCGCACCTTCGGATATGACGAAGCCTTGCTTGAGGATACTGATACCCTGAGTTATCTCGCAGCCCCTTCAGATGATCTATGGCTTCTCATGTTGGACACCAGTCAATACGCCAACAATATAGCGCTTGGTCATCCCCAGCTGGATGGAAGAGTTCCCCCCTCCACATTGCAGTGGATCGATGAATGCGGAAAGCTGGCCTCAAGCAGTGGAGCGCATATGATAGCGGTCATGCACCACAGCCTGCTGGATCATAGTGAGTTCATTCAAGAGGGCTTCACAGTTAATGACAATGCACAGGTGGTCGATGCCTTAAAGCGGAACGGAATTGCCACTGCACTCAGCGGCCATATCCATATTCAGGACATAAGCGAAAATAGCGGGGATGGCACCAGTATTTACGATATCGCGGACAGCGCCTTATCCGTGTATCCGCATCAATACGGAATGCTGAAGTATTCTTCTGCGAATCATACACTTGACTACAGCACCTCAAAGCTGAATATAGAGCTGTGGGCAGCTTCTTCCGGCAGCAAGGATAGTAATCTGCTGCACTTCGGCACCTATAGCGAGCAGAACTTCAGAAAGCGTTCCTCTACCCGAAGCTATGCCCGGCTGTCGGAGGATGCGGCTTATGACAAGTATTCAGACGCTGAGCTTCAGGTCATGGCGGATCTGGTGGGACGGCTCAACGAAATTTATTTTGCCGGAACAGCCAAGGCTGACCTTCCGGGGGTGATCGGGTTAGACGGCTTCCGGCTGTGGCAGAACGCACCCTCAAGCGGACTCAAAAGCTACGTGATGGGAATGTCCAGACTGGTTCCCAAAGACAATCAGCAGCTTCACATCAAGCTTCCATAGTTAATCATACCCCCCAACCGCTTCAGGAAGCGCCTGGTACTCGGGTCTGCTCTGGACCAGCTTCACGATCATATTCCGCAATGCTTCGAGTCTCTTGGCATCGGGAGTGATTTCGCAATACGCCTCACTCCAATCGAGTGTTTGCTGCTGACCATTCACCTGAATCGTCCAGTGCTCTTCGTTATAGGGTTCACGCCCACAGGTCTTGTCCGCTATCTCCAGCTCCAGGCCGCCCAGCGCATTCATCCCGCGCAGCTGCTGATAAATATCATTCATTTCAGCGTCTGTCAGTCGGAGGTTTATTGTCGCTGTACCGTTGGAGATCAAATCCTTCGTTACCGTACCGTTGAAGGTATTAATCTCATTCCGGGCTGTGATACCATAACGGACAGAAAAAGCGAAATCCCCGGGCTTCTTCTCCGGCATGGTGACAGCTGCCGGAGGCGACTCAGCCGACTCTTCTGGAGCAGAGCCCTTAGTGTCTCCGCAACCCGCAAGCAGAGTCACCAGCAGGGACAGCAGCATAACCGGATATACCAGTCTTCCGTTCATACCCAGCCTCCCTCACATAAAAATATACCTAATCATAGCTTCAGGTCTCCAAAGTGCTGCGGCTTCAACACAAGTACTGCAGATGCGGCTTCACGCCCGTTCACCAGCAGCGTGAGGGTATGCTCTCCCGCATAGTGGCGGCGGGTGGTCAGATCCGCCCAACGGTGAGTCCGTTTTCCGGTCAGCCGGGTGCCGCCGGGAACTGTTTTATCCGAGAGCAGGAATAGCTTACGCGAGGTCTTGCCCCCCGCCTTAACGAAATCAATACCGTATTCAACACGTATACGAACCGCTTCCCCCTCACGAATGGCAAGGGCATAAGCCAGCTCGCAGCTGTCGCCTATGTGCAGTTCCGTAGGCTCTACAGAAAGGACGGCACTGACGGCAAGAGGTGTCTCGTCCTCCTGGCTGGCATAACCAAAGAGGGCCATCACCTCAGGGTCCGCTTTGCGGATCAGAGTACGGCATCCATGACGCACAATCCAGTCCGTGTGCGCACTCACGCCCTTCCAGCGCCGTACGGTATCAATCACAACTTCGGGATGGTCCTTGGCAATGTCGTTCAAATTGTTCGCCACACTCTTGCGGACATACAGCGAAGGGTCTGCCTTCAATTGTTCCAGCACCGGCAGCACCGGTGACGGGTCATGCTTGAACATGGGCAGCGCCTGCCCCCAAGGCAAGCGGGGCCGGCTTCCCTCACTGGAGAGCCGCCGTACATGCTCACTGGGATGCTTCGACCATTGCAGCATCTGTGCCATCATCCGCTGCGGGTCACGCAGCAGAAAGGGGCGGACAGCGAATTCCGCCGACGATCTGGGCGTGAAGCGCTCCAGTGCTGTCATGGACAGCTCAAAGTGTTCATCGCCGGCACCATACACCTCGACGAAATCGGGGAAGAACAGATAAGGGAAGCCTACACATTCTTCAACTATCGCAAACAGAATCTCCAGAGCATCCTCATACCGCCGGGGCAAAAATGTTCCCAGCGTCTCCGTGATCCGCCGCATCCGTCCTTTAAGCTCCAGCGCCTCCCAAGGGTCACTCATCGCTGCAGCGACAAAACCCTCAAGGTTGAAACCGCCATATACACACTTCACCTTCACACCGAAGCCGCGCAGAAATCCCTCGTTGTACATTGCTTTTAACGGTTCTGCCATTGTTGTCTCCTCCTGCCGGTTCTCTGTCTCATTTATTCCTTTCAGTGTATCCAGAAAATCGTAGCACAACTAACAGGACAGCTTTATGTCATATTCGCTTTACAGACCTTTTTTAGAGCATCATTATTGCAATTCACTCATAGTGTGAAGCCATTCACTATTCATGTGCTTTTGCAGTTCCAGCCAGCCCTGTTCCTGTCTCGTGGTTTCCTTCCGGTCCCGCAACCACTACACGGCCGCTCTTCAAATCCACAATACGGCTTCTTGTGTCGGCCTTGGAAATGTACAGCGGCTGACCATTTGCATCTATACAGTAGGAGATGGGGATGGACACTCCGCAATTCCGGTAGGAGCCGTCAGCATGACTGGTTCCGATAACAGGGCATTTATACTTCACAGCAATCTGTGCAGCTTCCTCTGTCCACATAGTAAACTGTTCTTCACTGAACATGCCCACGCCAATCGGATGGGCTATGAAATCCAGAGATTCGGCTTGCCCCTCGAGCCCGTGCAGTCCCTGTAAGATCTCCACACACAGCAGATAACCGATCTGCATACCTAAGGCGTCAGCCACTGATGGAGCATACAGCTCTCCTTGCATGGGAGACTTCGCCCGTTCAAGGAGAATTTCTCCGCCGGAGCCAATCATTAATGCCCGGTCCTTGTGGTTCTCATCTCTATAGCTGGTAATCACCAGCTTTCGGTGCTGCCTGGCAAGGCCGCGAAGGGTCTGCACACTGCCCGGATCCGTCACATATCCTTCAGGATAGAGTACCGCATCGCATAGATTGGACCACTGCCGCAGCTCTTCTTGCAGCTTCAACAAACCAGCTTCGTGGTACGGCTGGGAGACCAGTAATCTCATCAGGATTCCTCCATCAATTTTACTTTTAGCGTTCAAATCTTCTTCAGTTCAATAACGCTTCGACTTCATCCATGCTCTTCTTGGCCCTGCTGTTCAACCCCCGTTTGTCTTTGAGGCCCAGCTGCTCCAGCTCATGGCCCGGATCGACCACAAGAGGCTGGCCGGCGACAGATTGCAGCAGCTCTGCGGCGGCCCGGCAGGCACTGAATAACTGCTCGCGGGGCAACACTTTTTTATGTGAGCGAATGATGCCTACCAGACTTTCGGAGAACCTCAGTCTGACGATGCTGTCGGCGCTCATGAGGTTGCGTGAAGCAAACGAAACTATCTTTTCCGCCATTTCAGGATTCGGATATTGCCTGGAAAGCGTCTCTAGCGTGTCCACAGCCTCCCAGTCACGGATCGACAGCTGCTTCAGATATTCCGCAATCATATCCTCTGCCCACTGTTTTTCTGTTTCTTTGTCGATCTCGTACTGCTTATACTGCTGCAGCACACCTTCACGGTGCATCTGTATGGGGTTGCCCAGATAGCGGGTGAACAGTTCCCTGGCTTGCTCAGTGTTATTTTCCATGCTGCCGACCGCCTTAATCTTGTATTTAATCCAGAGGAACGTAATGCTTCAAGTTCTTCTCCGTGACCCCCTGGTCCAAGCCTTTCCGGGAAATCTCGTGGCTGAATTGTATCACTCCGGCGTGTGCAAAATAAGTATACTCCACCTCGGGTTCGTCTCTAAACTTGACATGTACAACAAACGGAGGGGCCTTAATGGTCCATTTCCCTTTAACCGAAGCAATTTCCGCCCGGGTATAGCCCATTTCTTCTATCAGGTAGACTTTGACCCTGTGAGCATAGACTATGGTGCCAACCCTTGCATAAACGATGGGAGTCAGCACGATGAGCAGTCCGAGGACCGTCAGTGTAATAACAAGCGCCTTTTTTGCAGCGCTCATAGCATTTATTCCTCCCCTATTTGAAATACAAAGCGTTATTTTCACAAATCCTGCAAATTATATCCTATTTTCAAAATGCAAAGGCTGTCGTATTATAGATAAAAAGCTTTTGTAGCTAAACGCGCTAAAGCGAATGAACGGAGGATTATCAGCCATGCCGCAGACCCTTGTTAAAAATGTTGATTTTTTTGTCGCCGCACTGTCGCAGACCTTTGTGTCCGCGTTGCAGCTTGATCCTGACGGAATGTATTCCCAGGTGGGGATCGGAATCGTGGAGAAGTTTGCCGAAGACTACGTGCGCCTCAAAAGATTCGACGGCAGTATATCCCACTATGACCGGGAAATCACGAAATTTCAGCATAACAAAGCCTAACCTCCATTTTAATACATTCCGCCTTAAGCATGAATTCCCTGCTTTCTCCAATTGAAGGACCTCCAGCCTATAGCTTTCGCCTTTGCCAAATGCAGCTTCCCGATGCACACTGGTTCAGATCCGTCTATATGGTGTACTCGTTACATAAGATAGGCGTTTTGGACATATTCTAACTTCGGCAGCATGGAAAGGAATGAGAAGCATGAGTGACAAAGAGAAATTCCAAGACAAACGGAGCCCGGGTTTTAATCAGATTCCTGATGCGAGCAGACCTGGACAGACGGCATCTACAGACAAGCTGGATGATATCGTCGGAGGCATTATGGACAATGTACAGGAAACTCTTACAGGAGATTCTCCTGAGGATTCCGGCAAGAAGGACCAAGCCACGGACAAGTAAATCTTATGAAAAAGCGGACACATGAGAGGATTATGTGCCCGCTTTTTTGGGGTTTGCCACGGCGGCGGCAAGCCGGATTATTGCATGATTGAGAAGATAGAACAGCAAGGAGACCAGCAGATTCAGCCGCATCCCCCTGCACAGCTTCAGCAGCATATGGTAAGGCCGCTCCTCCTGTATGCTGCCGCCCATGAACAGGAACTCGAAGTCGGGTATGGTCTCTGCTGCCTAGCCTTGGGTACCCTCCCTCTTCCAAAAATCCGTACCAGCAAAAATCTGTGCTTTGCCTGGTGCCTCCTCAGACACATCAGGCAACAGCGCCCAAGCCGCACGCTGTCCCCGCAAGGGATCATCGCCCATCACACCGTATTCGCAGTATCTCACGGTCAGCTCATTGTGCGGATCATCCCAATGATCCCAGCCCCGGGGGGCAATATGTCTGCCGTAGCGGCAATTCACCAGTTCGGTCCGGGCGAATCTGCGCCAGGGCCGTCCCAGATAGACACCGGTTACGCCTGGATCAGCCGTTAAGAAGCACCCGCTGAACATATACCCGTATTCCTGACCCTCAGGCGTGGACGCTGCTGTTATGTATCCCTCACCCTGGCTGTAATGCGGCAGACTGCGGATTTCACAATGCTCGAAATAGGCTGCCGCCCCTCCAAAAATAAAGTCCACTGTTCCCTCAATATAACAATGGGTATAGAGCTGGCGGCAGCGGTCATGCCGCTTTTTGAGCGGGATGCCGCCGAAGGGCTTACCCTCCTTAGTCGCAGGAGGCAGCGGTCCCGTCAACAGGGTATCCTGATATCCCTTGAAGGTACAGTTGAAGAAGACCGTCTCGTCACAATGAGCATATACTGCCACGGCCTGCCCGATATCTGTTCCCTGTCCGGCCGTATTGGCAACCGTCAGATTCTCCACAACCAGACGGTGTCCCCCGAGGAAGAGCGTTGGGGTAGCACAGGTGGTGATCTCTTCACCTGTGGCGTCCAGCTCCCTGGCATACCGGTTCATGGTAATCTCCACGTGGCCAATGCCGATAATCCGCAGATGGGAACGGTATATCCTTACCGTTTCCTCGTATACGCCTGACAAAATATACAGCGTGCGTTCCTCATCCTCCGGCTGAGATTCCAGCGCATTTACAGCCTCCTGTATGGTATGAAAATCGCAGAAGGCTTCTTTTCCCACCAGCATCGGTTCTTCCTCCTTATCATCAATCGGCTTCACGTACAGGCCCGGCGTATCAGGTAGGCATGTTCTTATATTCTCCGCAGGCCTGCAGGAATGCGCCTAAGCTTTTTAGGTCATTGGTGATTACGGGTTGATATATTAAGCAAAACTTCCGTCACTTCGGTCCGGACGTCCCGAATCGGCTACCTGACACGTTTTGTTCAGTTGCAGCAGGCCCTCATTTGTCTTAGGCAAGCAAATAAATTATAGCGCCAGAGATGTTATTCTGCCATAAGAATTTTAACGTGTGCATTTTAATAATTCCTTGACTTGACAGTGTAGAGACCGTAAACTGAAATCGTTAACAATTCTATTTTCCCGGAGAGATATTATGATCACCATCAAAGATATTGCACGTGTCGCCGGCGTCTCCCATACGACCGTTTCCCGAGCGCTGAACGGCAGCCCGCTGATCAAAAAAGTAACCCGGGACAAAATCGAAAAAATCGCCGCTGAAATGAACTATGTGCCCAATTACAGCGCCAAGAGCCTGGTGACCAAAAGATCCTTCACCATCGGTCTGTTCTTCTCCAGTATTGAACAGGGGACCTCGGCCAGCTTCCTGGTCGATGCGATCAAAGGAATCAGCCACATCCTGGATGAGAACTTCAACCTGACGGTCAATGGTATTGACGGTGTTCACAACTTCGGCAATATTCAGCCGCAGCGTTTTGACGGCATTCTGGTCATGAGCCAGAGCGACGAGGATAATGCCTTCATCTATCATGTGAAGAAGATGGGGATTCCCCTGGTGGTGCTGAACCGCCAGCTTGAAGATCCCGGCATTATGAACGTGGTGGCAAATGACCGTGAAGGCGTGAAAGCAGCCATTGATTATGCTGTCCGGCTGGGACACCAGAAATTCGCTATGATCGAGGGCAAGCCTGGCTTCAAGTCATCGAGCGAGCGCAAACAAGGCTTCATGGACAGCTTGATCGCCCATCGTCTTCCGCTGAACTCCGATTACTTTGCGGCCGGAGACTACAGCATTGAGAGCGGATACACGGCAATGGCTGCCCTCCTCCTGCTGGAAGATCCGCCGACAGCGGTGTTCTGCTCCAATGACGATATGGCGATTGGCGCGATGAACGCCTGCTACGCTCACAAGGCCGATGTTCCGGGGCAGATTTCCCTGATTGGATTCGATGATATTATGTTTGCCCGGTACACGAATCCAGCCCTGACCACAGTCCGCAAGCCCATTACAGAGATCAGTGAGCTCGGCACCAAAATGCTGGTACAGCTGCTTCAGCAGCCGGAGACCAAACCCCAGCAGTTGTTCGTGAATACTGCGTTAATCACCCGCCAGACTGTTGCCGAGCTACAGAAGTAATGAGCCGGTATGCGGGGGCTGAAGCAAACAGAACCCCATGTGCAGCCGGCTGCCAAAGCGGATCAAGAGTGATTGACTTGTGAGTAAAGAGTGCTGGCGAGCGGAGCAAAAGTGAATGACGAGCGGGTAAAGAGTGCTCGCGAGCAGATCTGAAGCAATCCGCAGAGTAGATCAGGAACGGCTGAAGGTGCGGAGCAGCAACAGTTCGGGACGCAGTTTGGGACGCAGTTCTCCCCGGACCCCACTCTGAAAGCATAAGTTACTCTATTAAAGTGGAAAAAGTAAAACAAAATCAGCTATGGCAGAGGATCCGGGATGTAATAGTGGAAAAAGTAAACATATTTCGGTCAAATCTGCTCATTTATGAGGATTTTGAGCGATTTAGATGTACATATTCCCACTAATCTCTGAAATCGAGTGTTTTCCTGCGGATTAGTTCTCCTTTTTCCATATAAACTTGCGGGTCAGCATGATCTGACTTCACAAATCGCTGTTATGGGCAATTGTGAAAAGCGGGCAATTTCCAGCTCCATCCGGTTAAAAAAAGAGCCTCTCTTTTTTTATATAAAATGTTCACGTGTGCATTTTTACAATACCTTATAAAGGAGATTATTGAACACTTATGACACAGCGTTTATCCAGAACCACTCAGCCCGGCCTGCCGCAATATCCGGAACGGATGATCCAATTTGGGGAAGGGAATTTCATGCGTGCTTTTGTTGACTGGCAGCTGCAGCAGATGAACCAGAAAGGCCTGTTTAACGGAAGCGCGGCAGTTGTTGTACCTATCGGCCAGGGACTCTGCGGACTGATGGCCGAGCAGGATAATCTTTACACGGTGCTGTTGAACGGAATCATGCAGCAGCAGCCTGTCAATTCGCGCGAGATCATCACCAGCGTTAGCCGGGTGATCAATCCCTACAGCGATTATGAGACTTATCTGGCTTTGGCCGAGAATGACGAACTGGAGTTCATCACCTCCAATACGACAGAGGCAGGCATCGCCTATCACCCCGGAGACAAGCTGGAGGATGCGCCTCCTGCAAGCTTCCCCGCCAAGCTGACTGCCCTTCTACACAGACGGTTTGAGCTGGGCAAAAAAGGCTTCGTGATCATCCCCTGCGAGCTGATTGACCGCAATGGTGAGAAGCTGGAGGAAATTGTGCGGCAGTACGCTAATGAGTGGAATCTGGGTGAAGGCTTCCTGCAGTGGCTCAGTGATGAGAACACCTTCTGCTGCAGCCTGGTTGACCGGATCGTTCCGGGATATCCGCGTGACAAGGCCGCTGAACTGGAAAGCGAGCTGGGCTACCTCGACAAGCTGATGGTAACCGCAGAGCCGTTTCTGTTCTGGGTCATTGAAGGCCCGTCCTGGCTGTCTGAACGGCTGCCATTGGCCAAAGCCGGGCTGAACGTTGTCGTCACAGATGACATGACCCATTACCGTGAGCGGAAGGTTCATCTGTTGAACGGCCCGCATACGGCCATGGTTCCCCTAGCCATGATGGCAGGGCTCGAAACGGTGGAGGATGTGATGAATGATGAAACATTCTACCGCTATGTGCGCGAGCTTTTGGATGAAGAGCTCATTCCGATGCTGGATCTTCCCCAGGAGGAGCTGCTCTCTTACGCAGACGCTGTGCTTGAGCGGTTCAAAAACCCGTTCATCCGCCATGAGCTGGCGTCGATTTCCCTGAACAGCATCTCCAAATTCAAAACCCGCCTCCTCCCTGTGCTACTCCGGTATCAGCAGGAACGCAGCCAGCTGCCGCCGCTGATTACGCTGGCCTTCGCCGCACTGCTGCTCAGCTACCGGGGAGACCGCGTGAAGCGTCAGGACAGCGCTGAAGTCCTGGCGGTCTTCGATCAAGCCTGGAGTAATCCCTCCACATTCGCTGCAGCGATCCTGAAGGAAGATAGCCTGTGGGGCCAGGATCTAACCAGAGTGCCGGGTCTGACCGAAGCGCTTGACGCCCAGTTGCACCAGCTTCAAAGCTCAGACACCCGTGCGGCGCTGCAGCAGCTAGTCAGTTCGGAAGCCTAATCCATCATTTCCTATTAGGAGGGACAGCATGAAACGATTAATGAAAATGAATCCCCGCGATACGGTAGCTGTTGCGCTGCGCCCGATTGCTTCTGGTGAAAAGATCTCTTTTGAAGGACTCACTCTGGAGGCTGCCCAGGATATTCCGCAGGGCCACAAAATCGCCTTAACCGACTTCGCTGTGAACGACGTTATTACTAAATACGGATACCCCATCGGGCATGCGGTCGAAGCGATCCGGGCAGGTGACTGGATTCATACGCATAACATCAAGACCAATCTGGCAGGAGAAGAAGAATATGAATATCTTCCCGAGCTTCATCCGGTCATTTATCCGAAACGTGATTTGACTTTTCAGGGCTACCGCCGCGCAAGCGGTAAGGTGGGTATCCGCAACGATCTGTTCATCATTCCCACGGTTGGCTGTGTGAACGGCATTGCCGAGCAGATGCTGCAGGAATTCAAGGCAGAACACCCGGATCTGGGCGGCTTCGATAACTTTACCGTGCTCAAGCATCCTTACGGCTGCTCGCAGCTTGGCGATGATCACCGCATGACCCGCAGCATTCTGCTGGATGCCGTGAATCATCCGAACGCTGGCGGCGTGCTGGTCTTCGGCCTCGGGTGCGAGAATAATATCGTCTCCGAGTTCCGCAGCATGCTGGGTGACTATGACGAGAGCCGGGTCAAATTCCTCGTTGCCCAAGAGGTAGGTAACGAGGTAGAGGCGGGCCTCACTCTGCTCGAAGAACTATACGAGGCAGCGAAAAATGATGCCCGCGAGCCGGTTCCGCTCAGCGAGCTGAACGTCGGACTGAAATGC
The DNA here is from genome assembly GCF_052044425.1 of Paenibacillus sp. 22594. Classification (NCBI taxonomy): domain Bacteria; kingdom Bacillati; phylum Bacillota; class Bacilli; order Caryophanales; family Paenibacillaceae; genus Paenibacillus; species Paenibacillus sp. 22594. The sequence continues at coordinate 430,847 of NZ_JBQENA010000002.1, read as the reverse complement.
GGCGGCTCCGACGGATTCTCCGGCATTACCGCCAATCCGCTGCTGGGTGCCTTCTCGGATTTCATTATTTCCCAGGGCGGAACCTCTGTGCTGACTGAGGTCCCCGAGATGTTCGGTGCCGAGAAAATGCTTATGGCACGTGCGGAGAACCGTGAGGTCTATGAAGACATCGTCTCTCTGATAAATAATTTCAAGCAGTATTTTCTCTCCTATGGGGAACCGGTCTATGAGAATCCCTCTCCCGGCAACAAGGCTGGCGGGATCAGCACGCTGGAAGACAAATCACTGGGCTGCACCCAGAAGGCTGGCAGCTCGCCCGTTGTGGACGTGCTGGATTATGGCGTAAAGCTGCGCCGCAAAGGCTTAAGTCTCCTGCAGGCCCCGGGCAACGATCTGGTGGCGGCCTCCGCCCTTGCCGCATCGGACTGCCAGCTCGTGCTCTTTACAACCGGCCGGGGAACACCGTTCGGCAGCTTTGTGCCAACGGTCAAGGTGGCGACTAACAATGATCTTTTTGCCAAAAAAGGCCATTGGATGGACTTCAATGCCGGACCGCTGCTGGAGCGCCCGATGGCCGATGTGCTGGAGGAATTCATCACCTATATCATCGATGTAGCGAGCGGACAAAAAACGCGCAACGAGCAGAATGAAGTGCGCGAGCTGGCGATTTTCAAAACCGGAGTTACGCTCTAATCCTTATCTAATCCAAGTAAAGGGAGAATCACGATGTTTTTAAATGACGATTTTCTGCTGACCAGCGAAACGGCGCGCAAGCTTTTCCATGATCATGCCAAAACCATGCCGATTATCGATTATCACTGCCATCTCGACCCGAAGGAAATCTATGAAGACAAGGCATTCCGCAACCTGACCGAAGCCTGGCTGGCCGGAGACCATTACAAATGGCGGCTTATGCGGGCCAATGGCATTCCTGAATCCCATATTACCGGTGATGCTTCCGATTATGACAAGTTTCTGGCCTGGGCCCGTACGCTTCCAAAGGCAATCGGCAACCCGCTGTACAGCTGGACCCATCTGGAATTGCGCCGATTCTTCGGAATTCATGAACTGCTGAACGAAACCTCCGCTCCTGCCATCTGGGAGGAAGTGAACCGCAAGCTGGCTGAACCTGCCTATACCCGGCGGAGCCTGATCCGGAATTCGAATGTCAAAATCATCTGCACCACGGATGACCCGGCAGATTCGCTGGAATATCACCGGCTGCTGAAGGAGTCGGAGCATGACTTTCAGGTCTTCCCGACTTTCCGTCCCGACAAAGCGCTGAATATCGACGCCGAAGGATTCCCGGCTTGGCTGGCCCGGCTGGAGGAAGCAGCAGGAGTACCTGTAGCCAATTATGAATCGTTGGTCGAAGTCTTGCGGAGCCGTGTGGAATTTTTCCACGCGAACGGCTGTCGGCTGTCTGACCATGCACTCGACGTACTGCGTTATCAGGCGGCTGGTGATATCTCACAGGTGGAGCGGATTTTCGCCAAAAGGCTGGAAGGTGAGGTGCTGACACCGGAAGAGATCACTGTCTACCGGACAGAGCTACTGTCGGCGCTGATCGGAATGTACCATGATCACAATTGGACCATGCAGCTGCACCTGCATGCCTTCCGCAACAATAATACACCGATGTTCCAGCGCCTTGGACCGGATACGGGTTACGATGGAATTAACGATCTGTCTTTGGCTGAGGCACTCTCGCGGTTGCTGGACCGGGCCGAATGCGGCAAGGGATTGCCGAAGACCATCCTCTATTCGCTGAACCCGGGAGACTATCCTGCCCTGCTGGCTCTGATGGGCTGTTATCAAAAAGATACCGCAGGCAAGCTTCAGCTTGGCTCCGGCTGGTGGTACAACGATACCCGCGACGGCATGCGCCGCCAATTGACCTTACTTGCCGACAACAGCCTCTTGGGTAATTTCGTCGGCATGCTGACCGATTCGCGCAGCTTTCTGTCCTACACACGCCACGAGTATTTCCGGCGTGTGCTCTGCGAACTCCTGGGTGAGCTGGCAGAACGCGGTGAAGCACCGGACGACCAGACACTGCTGGGACAACTGGTGGAAGGAATATCCTACAGGAATGCCGCAGGATACTTCGGCTTCGAAGCCCGCAGCGCTGTACACTCTTGAATCGGGAAAGGAAGCCTATTATGCCTACGCTATATATTGCCGGTGACTCTACTGCCGCTCAGAAAGGCGGGGGCGAGAAGCCGATGACCGGCTGGGGTGAATTCTTTCAGGAGCATTTTGGCCCTGAGATTACCGTAGACAACCGGGCAGTTAACGGGCGCAGTACCCGCTCTTATCTGACAGAAGGCCGGCTTGAGGATATCGGCAAAGATTTCCGGTCCGGCGACTACCTGCTGATCCAGTTCGGACACAATGACCAGAAGGTAGAGGACCCTGCCCGTTATACCGATCCCGCTACAGAGTACCGCCGGAATCTGCTCACGTTCATTGATTTCGCCCGCAGCTGCGGCGGATATCCTGTTCTGCTGACTTCGGTCAGCCGCCGCCGGTTTACTGCAGGCGGCGAACCCGATCCACTCGCCATCGGGCCGTATCCGGCAGCGGTGCGCGAGGTCGCGGCACAGACCGGTACGCCGCTGCTCGATATCTTTGCTTCCTCCCAGCAGCTATATCGCGTGCTGGGAGAAGAAGGCTCGCGGCAGCTGTTCATGCATCTGCCCGCAAACGGGCACCCCAACTATCCGGAGGGTGTCACGGATGATACGCACTTCTCCAAGGAAGGCGCTGCCCGTGTGGCTAACCTGGTCGCCGAGGCGATCCGGCAGTCCACAGAGCTGATTGCCTTGAGTGCATATTTGCGGCAGCCAGGGCTTAGGGCAGAAGAGGTCGTCTCCAAGCCGTAAGACTTGCCGCTGACCGGGAAATAGATGGATCTGATCGCATGGGACCATAGACCACAAGCCGCAAGCGGACCCGCTTGCGGCTTGTGTGCTTCAATATAGATTCTATTTTTAATAAACTGGAGGGTATATCATGACTGCACCGCTTCACCTGGGTATACGCGCCCATGATTTTGGCCAGAACCCTCTGACGGAGCTGACCGCCAAGCTCTGCCGGTACCATTTAACACACATTCAGTTCGCTGTACATAAGTCTTTTCCGGAGAGTGTCCCCGCGATATCCAGTCTAAGTCCCGGTACCGCTGCTTTTTATGGCGAATCCTTCCGGCAAGCCGGAATCCGAATTGCCGTGCTCGGCTGCTATGTGAATATCGTCGATTCTGATCCCGCCCGAAGAATACTGGCCCTGGATGCATTTAGCACCCACCTCCGTTTGGCCCGGGATTTCGGTGCCAGCCTGGTAGGTACAGAAACAGGCAGTGTGGGTAAAGGATACACAACCGCTAATTTTACAGAGGAAGCCTTCCAGCAGGCAGTCGTTTCCGTGCAGGCTATGGTTGCGGAAGCCGAACGCTTCGGCGTAACGTAGGCATTGAAGCGGGGATCAATCACCCGATCCATACCGCACAGCATGCGCGGCGTCTGCTCACACAGGTTCCCTCCAATAATCTGCAGATCATTCTCGATTGTGCCAATCTGATGACCGTGGATAATTACCGGCAGCAGGATGCCGTGATTGCGGAAGCGCTGGAGCTGCTCGGCGACCGTATTGCCATCATACACCTGAAGGATTTCACAATCAGAGACGGTCAGATCGTGATTGTTCCTGTAGGCCAAGGCCTGCTGAACTTTGCTCCACTGCTCCATTACATGAAATATAAGCGGCCACATATTCAAGGCATTCTGGAGAGTACGCCCGAAGAGTATGTGCAGGAAAGCGCAGATTATCTACGGAAGCTGTATGATGAAGTCTAACCTAAGAATCTTACGATAAAAGTACTGATCTCATACGGCTTCATTTCATGGGTAACCGCTTGGCCAATGTTAGCTTCGCCGAGCGGCCGCTCCATCAAGTCGCATTCCTGCCAGGAATGAAGCGAATAATCACTGTTAAGTGTTACGGTGATTCGGGTGCCTGTATACTCATGCAGGCGGACGATGAAGCCATCGCCATTCTCCGCCATTTTGACGGCATCGACGGCAATGCCGGCGGTGTCTGTCTTAATCAGCGATTTGCCGGCCCCGGAAGAATAACCGCCCTTAACCACATGCAGCGGATTGTTCAGTGACCAGGCCTCCTGCACTGTGGTTGCCGCTGCCCAGTCCCCCTTATGCGGCAGCAAAGCATACGTGAAGTGGTGCTCCCCCTGATCCGCCTGCCAGTCGGGCTCGGTTGCCGACTTGATCAATGACAGCCGCATTACATGATCCTTGATGTCATAGCCATATTTGCAGTCGTTCAGCAGACTGACACCATAACCCCGCTCCGACAAATCGGCCCACTGATGGCCCACACTTTCAAACCGCGCATAATCCCAGCTGGTATTCCAGTGTGTCGGCCGCTTGACATTGCCGAACTGGATGTCGTAGGTAGCTTCCGTAGCCCGCACCGCAACCGGAAAAGCAGTCTTCAACAGCTGATGCTGCTCATGCCAGTCAACACTGGTCTCGAAATCTATCCGTGCGCTTCTGCTGTACACTTTAACCCTCTGAATGATGGTGGAGTCCATATACTTCCACGTGAATTCCAGTACCGCGGCAAGCATGCCGCATTCCATCAGTTCTACGGAGCGGAGGTCGGTGATTACGCGCATTTTCTCCTGATAAAACAGGTCAATATCCCAGGCATCGAACATCTTCGGCTTATCCTCAAAGACCTGAAGCACATTGCCGTTCTCACCTGGAGCCAGCACCTCCCGCTGTTCCCGCCGGTCATAGATCCGGCTCAACTGCCCGGCTTCGTTCCACTCCAACACATAAAACGGCGTTGTAAGCTGCGAATCCTCCCATTCGAACGGAACCGGACGGTCTGGCATTAAGGCTGCACCTTCCGGAGCGCCAATCTTTCCTCCAGCAGTAATAGCAGAATCTGCTGCATAAGGCAGTTGCGCGGGGTCTGCCACAGACCGTGAAGTGATCACCGTGCTGCCCAGCATCGGAACGGATGGAACCTCCACCAGCCATTCATCCCCTGCGCGCTGGGAAGCAAGCTGCTGACCGTCCGCAGTGCTCCACACCAGCTCCCCTGCTGCTGCTTCATAAGGAATGGCAGCCAGCTCTGTCCGCTCGAAGAAGGCTCCATTAAATACCGTGTACTGCGCTGCCTGCCGTGAACCGGATAACCCGGTCAGCCCTTCTGCTGCAGCATCAGCCGCCGCGCGGCCAATCTGCTCCGCTTCTGCATATTCCAGCCTGGAGTCCTCGTACACCTCACGGATGGAGGAGCCGGGAATAATATCGTGGAACTGATTGCGAAGGATGGTATGCCAGCCTTCCAGCAGCGGCTTCGCAGGATAGCTGCCGAAGCTGCCCTTTTCCGCAGCAAGCAGTACCTGCAGCCATTCCGCTTCGCGGTACAGCAGCTCCAGCTTCCGGTTCATCCGTTTGTTATAGGCCTGGCTCGTATAGGTTCCCCGGTGATATTCCAGGTACAGCTCCCCGTCCCAGGTATGAACATACTGGTCGGTACTGCGGACCGTTTCATTCAGGCGTTCAAAATACTCATCTGCCCGGCCCGTCTGGACTGCGGGAATCCCCGGCATTTTATCAAGCCGACGGCGCATTTCAAGCATTTCCCGGTTAACCCCTCCGCCCCCATCGCCGTAACCATAAGAGAGCAGCAATTCGCGGTTCAGATTCTTGTCCCGGTACTGATCCCAGATCCCCTGAACGGAAAAAGGTTCAATCAGCCCGTTATAAGTGTAATACCAGGCGCCGGAGTCTGGCCCTTCAGGTGTGGTAATGAAATGAGTGAGCACTTCACTGCCGTCAATCCCTCTCCAGTGAAACGTATCATGGGGCATCCGGTTATATTGGCTCCAGCTAATTTTGGTGGTCATGAATGTATCTATTCCCGATTTCCGTAAAATCTGCGGCAAGGCCCAACTGTACCCAAAGACATCCGGCAGCCACAAATATTTGCAGTCTACACCGAATTCCTCCCGGAAAAACTTCGTCCCGTACAGAATCTGGCGCACCAGTGACTCTCCGCTGGTTAGGTTGCAATCCGCCTCCAGCCACATTGCGCCGCCGGCTTCCCAGCGCCCTTCTTCAACCCGCTTGCGGATTTCGGCATAAATCTCCGGGTAATCCTCCTTGATGTAGGCGTATAGCTGAGGCTGGGTCTGCAAAAATATATATTCCGGGTACTCCTTCATCAGCCGGAGTACGGTGGAGAAGGAACGTGCCGCCTTTTCCCGGGTATGGGTTAGCCGCCATAACCACGCCACGTCGATATGGGTGTGGCCGATTGCGGTTACGGTTACAGGATGCTTATGCTCAATCAGTGCCAGCTGCTCCAGAAGAAGCGACTCTGCCTCCTGGACGGAAATATAAAAGTCTTCGCTGCCCGGTTTGGACCAGTCCAGCTTGTTGAATGCCCGGTTAAGTACCATCAGCAGATCCTGCTTCTCCGGCTGATTATCCGCAAGCTGCTTGTATGTGGAGAGAGCCGCCCGGCCTGTATAGTACAAATTATCCGCCGCCTCATCCAGCCAAGCCAGCTCTGCGCGCACGATCCGGTGCTCCTGGGGAACGGGACGCCCTCCGCCTTCCAGCCCCGACCATAAGCGGAAAGTGAAGTCCAGCGTCTGCCCTGCGGCATTCTCCTCCAGAAAGACCTCCTTATGGTTGGAATCCACGCCCTGATAAGGCTTGCCGTCAATATATAGCAGCGACTCGAAGCCGCTATTGTTGCCCCCTCCGGTCCGGCCGAAGTCAAAAATTCCGACCACGCGTTTCCCCTTCCACCCGGCAGGCACTTCCACTGACCGCTGGAGCCAGATGTACACATCCCGTCCGGTCCAGTAATCCCCGTGCTGAAGCTTACTGTCTCCTTCGAGCTGCGGAGGGTACATCCCATTCGCCCCATCCTTATCCTCCACCGCCAGCCAATCATTCAGCTTGGCAATCTCACGGTAACGGTATCCTTCCAGCTCCCGCAGCCGGGCAGCCAGCTTCTCCTCTGTCCAAAACATTTGCCCATCCTCCTCTTATAACACGTGTTATATTTAATGGAAACGGCTGCGCCGCCCTTGTCAAAGGACAGCTAACCGTTTACGCACTTTCGCCTGCCCTTAACACCGCTGGCAGCCATATCTTTCCGGCCTTCTCTGGGGCAGCTCCGGCTTCAATAAGCTTGAGCACACGGCGGACCGCTTCTTGCCCCATGCCTACGTAGGGGATTTCCACACAGCTTAAGGCCGGCAGGCTTAGACGGTGGCCCTGGATTGTGTTGTCTGCCGCCATCACCCGCAGCTCTTCACCGATATGCAGACCCAGCTTACTCGCTGCCCGGTACAAATCAGGAATGCCGCTCGACCAATTCACCAGCAGCGGCTGCATTGGCTTCCCGATCTCCGACAGCTTGAGCAGCCATTCCTCCCAATCCACCCGCCCTTCCAGCTCGGGAAGCCGGAACCAAAAAGGGCTCATGCCCCGTTCGCTACACCAGCTTGTATAGGCTTCCCTGCGGGTCCGCTCCGCCCAGCTGCGGACGCCGTTATGGTACACCTCGGCATACACCGGAGCCAGCAGTTGTGGAGTTCCCGGCCGCAGTAAATACTCCAGAGCCAGTTCCACACTACCCTTGTAATCGGCCAGCACAGAGCATACTCCTTCCGCCTCGGCATAGCCTTCCACGGAAACATACGGAACGCCCGCTTCGCTAATCTTGGCGGCCCATTCCTCATCGTGATAGCTGGTATCATCCAGCGTCACGATGCCATCGATCTTCCGCTGGCGGTAGAGATCCACCAGCTCATCTCTCGCTTCTCCGTCCGGCCGGTGGCCCGGCGAGCAGAGCAGAATGTGATAGCCATGCGCCTCACATTCCTGCTGCATACCCTCCAGCAGCCGCATGAACAGCGGATGCCGTGTATCGCCGAACGCAGCCAGACTCATGCTGCGGCCCGTCTTCATACTCCGCGCCTGGGCGTCCACATGATAGTTCAATTCGCGGATTGCCGCCAGCACATTCTCGCGGGTCTCCGCGCTGACGCCGATGCCCGGTGTATCATTCAGCACCGCAGAAACTACGCTGCGGGATACTCCGGCCAGCTTCGCAACGTCGTGGCTGGTCACTCTTTTTTTGCCCATATCAGCACCTCGGCAAGAGTATAACACGTGTTATATTCATTGTATACCCTCCATATGGAAAAAGGCTGAACGGGTATCCTTTCAACAACGTCAGACAATCAGAATGCAGCAAAAAGGGACCAGCAACAGCCTTTTACGGCTTCTGCTGTCCCCTATTCTAAATATTAGCCCGGTTCATTATTTCACTCTCGGAGCTGCAAGCAAACTCCCCACAATATAATCGAGCTGGGCATTGAGCGAATAAATATCACTGTAGTACGCCAGTCCAAAATCAATCTCCATCAGCCGGCCTTCTTTGACCGCAGGAATGCTATTCCATATCGGATCCTGGGTCAAATCTGCCATGCCTTCATAGGAAGATCTGAAAATATAATCCCCGCTGTATTTCGCGAGCACTTCAAAGGATACGGGTTCGCCGTCTCCACCGGCGGCGGAATCGATCTTTTGCTGAACCATTTCCGGCGCCTTCATTCCCAGGTATTCATAGATCACCTGCGAGCCGCGGCCGAACTGTTTGCGTGTGACCACGGCCATGCTGCGGTTATTGCCGCCTTCCATAATCGAAATAGTATGTTCAAGAATGCCGGCTTCCTTGAGCTTCTGCTTGCTTTCCTCCACTTTGGCGTGGAACCCTTCGAACAGCTTCTTGCCCTCTTCCTCTTTACCAAGCACTTGTCCAATAAAGGAGACCCGTTCTTCAGCGGTCATCGTCTCAAAAGGTACCACCACGGTTGGAGCAATGTCATGAAGCGCTTCATAAGTATCCTCAGATGGAACGATAATCAGATCAGGATTCAGCGAGAGAATGGCTTCAGGGCTCGCTTCGAACCAGCTTCCCAGCTTCTGCACATCCTTCAGCTCCGCCTCGAATGCGGCTCCTTCGTACACGTCGGATACGCCTATGGGTTTCACGCCCAGTGCCAGCACATCGCCCAGCAGATAGAGCACGACTACACGCTGCGGATTCGCCGGGACCTCAATATCTCCTTTTACAGTGGAAATCGTGCGGGTCTCAGCAACATCAGCAGCAGGGCTTTCCGGGGCAGCGGTGGCACTTGAAGATGCAGACGGGGAAGCAGGCGGGGCATTGTTACCGGAAGCAGATGTATTGGAGGTTCCTGAAGAGCACGCGCCTAATACTATCGTGAAGCATAACAACAGTGTGAGTAAAAGAGAGGGTTTTGCATTTCTGAACATGGATAATACTCCTTCTGAATTATATTGATAATGATTATCATAATCAATATAACGAAGGTGAACATCATCGGCAATGTCATATCTGGCAACTTCGGATGACATTTCCGGCCAACGCGCCGTACTCTGGAGAGAATTTTTGTATTTTACAGGTGAGGCTCCATAAAATTTCTTGAACATCCGCCCAAAATAGTATCCGTCCGGATACCCCACAGCGATTGCAATATCATGCAGGCTGGCTTCTGTGTTCAACAGTAAATCCAGCGCTTTTTCCATGCGGATGCGAATTAAGTATTGTGCTGGACTGGTCTGAAGGCGGATTCTGTACAGTCTGGACAACGTTCTGGGGCTGCTGCCTACGGATTCAGCCAGCTTTTCCAGTGTGAAGGGCTCACTATAGTGATTCTGCATATAACGGATGGCTTGATCCAGCGGATCTGGTCTCAGCGGCTCAAGGTTCTGGGCATGCAGCTGCCAGAGCAGCTCGTGTACCCATTGATAGAACAGGGCTTTGACCTGCAAGTGCTCAAACACTCCGCCCTTTTGCCACTCCTGGTACATGGTGTTCAGCTTATCGAATAATGTCAGTGGATTGCCTGGAACGAAAGTGTACTGGTGATTAAAAGGATTGCTGCGCTCCAAAAGTGGAAGCAGATTTTTGCGATCAGGAAGTATTGGGACAGATTTATATAGAACTAAGTAGTACTCCAACGCCTCCGCTATCCGCAATATCTCTATCACCATGCCCTTGCCGCCATGAATGATTGTTGCGCTCTGGAATTCATAGATATAATCGTCCACAAGCACCTTGCCACTACCGCGGATGACATATAGAAAAGCGCTGGCCGGCAGCTTGTACCTCATATCCGAAGCGCTGCCGCTGAAGGAACTGCGGCGGATATCTATAACTTCTATAAACGAGTGATTCCACAGTAAAATGTGGTCCTTCAGATTCATGGCCCTCTATCAACTCCCATTCTTTCATACCGTGATTATAGATGATAATCGTTCTCATTTGCAATAAAATGCTGTGACTTCTCCTGCCCATTCCGCAAAGGATTCTCCTTTGCCCATAGCGAAAAATAGCAGGATTACGCCCCATCCGGCCATTCCTACTTGTTATGCGCACCTCATCATGGGTACAATTAATTATTAGTACGTGTCATTCATACAAAGGATAGGTGAAACAAATGCAGAATTTCGGATTCGCAAGAGTCGCTGCCGCTTCCCCTGAATTGCGGGTTGCCGACTGCGAGTTTAATGCAGCGCAAATTATAGATGTCATCCGGCAGGCGGATGAGAATCAGGTCGAATATCTGGTGCTGCCGGAGCTGTCTATTACCGGCTATACCTGTGCGGATTTATTCCTGCAGCCGATGCTCCAGCAGGCTGCACTGGAAGCCCTGCAGAAGATCACCGCAGCTACTGAGGGGCGGAATCTGATCATCATTGCCGGTCTGCCCATTGCTGTAAAGAGCAGATTGTTCAACTGTGCTGCCGTGCTGCAGCAAGGAAAAATCCTGGGACTTGTGGTGAAGACCTGCATCCCCGGCTACAGTGAATTCTATGAGCCCCGTTGGTTTGCCGGGGCCGAGGATCTCGAGGTCTCCGAGCTGCGGGTTGGTGCAGCGGTTGTCCCCATCGGCAATGATCTGATCTTCACCTGTGAAGGCAGCGGCGGGATATCCTTCGGCGTGGAAATCTGCGAGGATCTCTGGGTTCCGGTTCCTCCGAGCAGCCTGCTCGCCCAGGCCGGAGCCACGCTGTTGTTCAACCCCTCGGCCAGCAATGAACTGGTGGGCAAAGCCGACTACCGCCGCCAGCTGGTCACCAGCCAATCTGCCTCCTGCGTCGCAGGCTACGTCTACGCTGGCTGCAACACCGGCGAATCGACTACGGATGTCGTATTCGGCGGCCACTCGCTGATCGCTGAGAACGGGCAGATGCTCGCTGAATCCGAGCGCTTTACCCATGAGAGCCGGATCATCATTGCCGATATCGACGTGCCGAGAATCCAGTATTCCCGTACGGTGATGGGAACCTTCCGTGCCGGCAAGGGCGGACGCAATTACCGCGAGGTGTTCTATGCCGCACCGGACGTCCATCATGAGGGACGAAAGCTGGTCCGCAGCATCGCCGTCAATCCGTTTGTACCCGGCAATCCGCAGCAGCGGGACGACCGTTGCCGGGAGATTCTCTCGATCCAGACCTCCGGCCTGATGAAGCGCATCCGCCACATCGGCACCAAGCAGGCGGTGATCGGCATCTCCGGCGGTCTGGACTCCACGCTGGCGCTGCTCGTCGCCGTTCGGGCAATGGAGCTGCTCGGCCGTCCGGCCAGCGATGTACTGGCTGTTACGATGCCGGGCTTCGGCACGACGAACCGCACCTACGACAACGCCGTCGGCCTTATTAAGGCGCTCGGAGCTTCGCTCAAAGTAGTGGATATCAAAGACGCCTGCCTGCAGCACTTCGAGGATATCGGCCATGACAAGGATGTTCACGACCTGACCTATGAGAATGTTCAGGCCCGGGAACGTACACAGATCCTGATGGATCTGGCCAACAAGAACGGCGGCATTGTGATCGGCACTGGGGATTTGTCAGAGCTTGCCCTCGGATGGTGCACCTATAACGGAGATCATATGTCCATGTACGGCGTCAATTCAGGCATTCCGAAGACGCTCATTCAATATGTCGTCGCCTGGTATGCGGATCACGAGGCGGACGAAACCGTGAACAAGCTGCTCTACGACATCATCGACACGGGCATCAGCCCTGAGCTTCTGCCGCCATCCGCTACTGGAGAGATTGTCCAGCTCACGGAGAATATTCTCGGGCCTTATGTAGTGCATGACTTCTTCCTGTATTACATGCTGCGGACCGGCGCTTCCCCCGCCAAAATGTTCTATCTTGCCCAGCATGCTTTTGGCGATACCTATCCCAAGGAGCAGCTGGTAAGCTGGCTCCGGGTATTCGTCACCCGCTTTTTCACCCAGCAGTTCAAGCGCTCCTGCCTCCCGGACGGACCGAAGGTGGGAACGGTCAGCCTCTCACCGCGCGGCGACTGGCGTATGCCAAGCGATGCTTCTGCCGCTCTCTGGCTGCGTGAAGTGGAAGAACTCTAGGCGGCAGCCGCTTAACAGCAGACTTTCTGACATTCCTTGCATATAACCGGCAACGGCTGCACCGTCCTATAAGGACAGCGCAGCCGTTTTAGTGTAAAATACATTTTTCATGCCGCCAGGGGACCTTGGTTGTCAGCTAATCTTAAGTTGCATGGACTATAAGGCGAACCCAAGTGGAATAGGTAAACCTAATCCCAGCCTGCCATCTTCCAAACGACCGCAAGTGGGAAAAAGTAAACCTAATCTGGCCAATTTGCTCCAAAACTGGTCATTCCGTATAAAATAAGTGGACAAAATCCCACTAACGGCGCATCGGGACGGTTTTCAGCTGATTTAGTTGTACAAATTCCACATCGTTTTCGGTCACCAGCACTTCGCTTACGTTCACCAGCAATTATCGATCGGTAACCAGCTCTTAGCTTTTCAGCGGCAACCGTCCCAGCACCTCAACAATATCCCTGCAAAAAAACTCTACAGAGTTCACTCTCATCATCCCAACTTTTCATCCGCTGATGCATAGTCATAGACGTTATTCAGTACAAGCACCTGGTCGCTGCCGAGGGGGGTATGGACCGTTACCGTCTGACCGGGTTCTGCCAAGAGCAGCCCTCTACCCATCGGGGACCACAGTGAAATACAGTACTCATCCAGATCCGATTCACCGGGGATAACAATGCGATACGCATCCTTCAGCGTTTCCGGACCGATTTTTAGAGAAACCCAGGAGCCGATAAGCACTGCAGAGCACCTAAGCTCATCACCCGTCCCAGTCAATATGCCCTGTACACGCTCTTGATACGTCTGAATCAATGCACGGATCTCCGCCCTGTCCGCAGGTGATTCCAATGCTACCCGATCCAGGATGCCAAAGGTATTCTCATCCAAATATACTAGCTGCCGTACCAGTTCTTCACGCAGTGAATCCGTAACTAAACTATGGCTCATAGTAGATTTCACCCGCTCTCTTCATCAGTTCTTGCTCAAAAATCTGTACTTGCCCTCTCATTTCCATCAATCCTTCCACATAGTAAAATAGATCCCTCGGTGGGGATCTATCTATTAGGATAACATCTTTTGTCAGAAAGACAATGCCCGGCTGGCCGCGATGCTCACCGCTCCATGGGTCACTGGTTATTAACTCTGTTTCCACCATGCATACATCTTACTTCCACTCGTGTAGCACTTAGCACTTAGCGCTTGGCACTTGGCACTTGGCACTTAGCTCTCAGCTCTCAGCTCTCAGCTCTCAGCTCTCAGCTCTCAGCTCTCAGCTCTCAGCTCTTAGCTCTCAGCTCTCAGCTCTCAGCTCTTGCCAGCTTCAGCCCGGCTATACATATTCTGCTCCTGCAGCCGGATGAGCACCTTGCCATAACGTCCTCCCTGCTTAATCGATACCTTGCCGTCTGGATAAGTACGGTGTACATACTCCGTAACGGTTCTCCTCGCAGACCCATCTGCCGGTAGCCCATGATGCTTCAGCATCTGCATGGTCTCTTCAATTGCCTCTTCGCGTGGCAGCTCCATGCTCTTCATCTCCCGCGTGATCAGTGACTCGAACGAATAGCCCTTTAGATAGAGCAAATGGGTTAAATAAGCCATATCCGAGCTTTTCGCATGCACTTCCTGTCCGGACAGCAGAGGAAGAACATCATTCAGAAGACTGTGCTCCCTGCCCCCTGCATTGAGACTGATGTAGCAATACTTGCGCGCGCAGCCGAGCACACTCTCCACACTTTCCCAATCAACAACCGCCGGAGACATGGATACAAACACGAGATCAAAAGCACCCTTCCAGCCCCTTGCGTTAAGATCCACATTTTCGAACAAGTCACGTACCAGTTCCACCTGACCCTGAGGGAACCTGGCTGTATTCTCCATGAACAGCTCGCCTAATGGAATGTTCGGCTCTACCGCTGTGACCTTCGCCCCTCTATCGGCAAAAGGAACCGTGAACCCGCCTGAAGCCGCGCCCACATCCAATACGGACTGCCCTTCAAAGGATACCCCCTGGCCTTCCAGCCAGCCGATAATCCGCTCGCTTCTGCGTCTTCCCCCTTCACTGAACACTTCTTCGTTAAATGTCTTCGCCTTGTGGTCAAAAGAGCGTGCCAGATCCGTCCCGGCCATTCTGAATTTATTGCCCATCGCTTCCGGGTCCTCTTTCCAGGCCTTCTCCCATACGCTGGCATTGAATAAATCGGTTGTCATATCAGCTCATCCCTCTCTAAATGCTCATTTTTACTTCGTAGATTTAAAAGACTTACTATATCTATAATCATGCCGCAAAATAACGGCGGATGATTAGTCCACCGTTATTTTCACGGCAAGCTCGGACATTTTCTTATTCTGCAGATACCGCTCCATTTGCTGCTCTGCTGCGATCATCTCCTGCTGAATCGGACACATGCTGGAGTGATTAAGCGTGCACTCGAACAACGAAGCCGTGCCTTCAATCGCATGAATGATATCCAGAAAAGAAATCTCTTCCTGCTTGCGCTTCAGCCGGTATCCGCCGTTCGCGCCGGATGCGGACTCAATGAGATCTGCCTTCACCAGCTTGGTCAGGATCTTTGACAGATACGTGGGAGATACCCCCTGCCGCTCCGCAAGCTGCTGAACTCCTATGGGCTTATTCGGTGCGGCAGCCACCAGAAAGAGCATGGTGTGCAGCGCGTAATTGGTTGCCTTTGAATATTTCATCGTACCACCTCAATCAAAGACTTTATTAGTCTATAATAGCGCTTATATAAGCAAAAAGCAAACAAAGGATTTCCACAGCCTCCCGCTGCAGAAATCCCAGTACTCCCATAACATTATCCCCACTAGGCTAATTGCGGTTGTGGTTCCAGCTCCTTACAGCTGCGGCTCCACCGCATAAGTGAAACTATAGTCGCCCGAGCCCAGCTCTAGCTTCACTTTATCCCCCAGTTGTTCTGCCGAATGTACACCAGCCACCAGCTCCAGCAATCCATCACTTTCCCGCACCTGGGCAAGCACGGAATTCGGGAGATACAGCACAGCGGCAGTGTTCGGCGGCACTGAAACAGAAACCTCCAGCTGATTCGCTGCCGTTCTCCATTCCGAGCGGATACGCCCGTACAGCGTTTCAAGCTCGGCTGCGGCCCAGGTTAAATCTCCGCCCGGCTGCGGCTGAATCACAAATTTTTTGTAGCCGGGGAAATCTTCATCCAGCTCAATACCGGCGACATGGCGGTACAGAAAGTCCCCGATGGCCCCATACGCATAATGATTGAAGGAATTCATGTCCTTGCTCCAAAAGCTGCCGTCCTCCTTAATCCCGTCCCAGTGCTCCCATATGGTCGTCGCTCCCTTGGTCACCTGATACAGCCAGGAGGGATAATCCGTTTGCAGCAGCAGTTGATAAGCCACATCTGTGTGTCCTACCTCACTCAACACAAGATTCAGATACGGTGTACCGACAAAACCGGTAGTGAGATGATAGTGGCTCTCCTCCAGGAGCTTCAGGAGTTTGTCAACGGTACGTTCTTTTGCCGTTCCTTCCACCAGCCCGAACATTAATGCCAGCACACAGGCCGTTTGTGTGGACACGGATAATCGACCGGAGGGAGTGATGAATTCCCGGTTAAAGGCTGTCACAATACGGCTGTACAGCTCTGAATATCGCTGGGCGTCGTCTGTTTTCCCGAGAACATGGGCTGTCTTCTGCATCAACTGAACGGAATACGCGTAGAACGCCGTTGCGATATAATCGGTATCCGTAGCGCCGCTGTAGCTGTCCGGTTTGGCATCCAGGCCCAGCCAGTCGCCGAAATGAAAGCCAGTATTCCACAGAAATTCGTCACTTCCCTGCTGTCGGATATATTCTACCCAGCCCTGCATGCTTGGGTATTGCTGTTCCAGGATACGCTTATCTCCGTAGCATTGGTATAGCGTCCAGGGACAGATGACCGCAGCATCCCCCCATGCCGCAGAGGAATGCTCCTTTTCACCCAGCACATTCGGGATCACGAACGGAACACCCCCATGGTCCAGCTGGTCGGCAGCCAGATCCTTAAGCCATTTGGTGAAGAAAGGCGCCACATTCATCAGATATGCGGAAGTACGGATGAACATTTGCGCATCTCCGGTCCAGCCGAGCCGTTCATCCCGCTGCGGGCAATCGGTCGGCACATCGACAAAGTTGCCCTTCTGACCCCACCGGATATTATGCTGCAGCTGGTTCAGCAACGGATTGGAGCAGGTGAAGGAGCCGGTAGGTTCCATATCCGAATGAAGCACAATGCCTGTGAAATCCTGCAGAGCTACGTTCGCGCCAAATCCGAGCAGCTGCACATAACGAAATCCCTGGAAGGTAAAACGCGGCTCGTAGCTTTCCGGGCCTCCGCCTTTTGCAATGTACGTCACGGTCTGCTTGGCTCGTCTCAGGTTATCCGTATATACATTTCCTTCTTGATCCAGGACCTCAAAATGGAGCAGCTGTACCTGAGTTCCTCCAGGGGCCTCCAGGGTAAAATGCATCCAGCCGACCATATTCTGCCCCATATCGAGTACGGTTTCACCTGCTGGCGTCTTAAGTAGCTGAACTGGCTTAATCTCTTCTATTTTTCTTACCGGAACATTCTCCTGTGCCACCAAAATCTCCTTGGGGTGGGTGAGAAGTTCTACACGGGACCAGCCGCTGTCATCATAACCGGCCCTGCTGAATCCGCTCTGCTCCAGACGGGCGTCATAGGTCTCACCGTGATAAAGCTCCGACATTAGAATCGGACCGGCGGCAGCCGTCCAGTGTTCACTGGTGGAGATGATCTGTTCGTCCCCATCCTCAAAAGTCAGATGTATCTGCATCAGCAATGCCGGGCGGTCACCGTACAGATGCTTGCGGTTATCCCAGGCCAGGTTCCCTTTGTACCAGCCGTTCCCGAGCCAGGCACCCACCGCATTGTCCCCCGCTTCAATCTGCCCCGTAATATCATAGGTCTGCACCTGCAGCCGGTGATTGTAGCTGGTCCAGCCCGGAGTCAGATAACCGTCGCCCACCCGTGAGCCGTTCAATTCCATTTCATACAGACCCAGGGCGGTCACGTACATTCTGGCCTGAAGCGGAGTGCCATCGATGTGAAAAGTATGGCGTACAAGCGGACATTGCTCCGCCTCTGCACCCAACAGAGAAAGTGGTGCGCTGATCCATCCGGCCTGCCATTCCTCCGCTTTCAGCAGCCCCATTTCCCAAAACGCGGCTTCCGACCATTCCGTATGCCGGTTCTCCCGGTCCCACACCTTCACGCGGTAATAATACCGCTGCCGTGAACGGAGTTCCGGTTCCACCAGCTCCACATGTGTACATTGATCCGAATACACTCTGCCGGAGGTCCACAGGAGAGTGCCGAAATCCGGCTCCGCGGAAATCTGAATGTCATAGGACTGCTGCATCACGTTCCGCTCCTCCGCTTGAAGCTGCCAGCTGATTCTTGGATGGCGCACATCAAGCCCGACCGGATTCTCCTTATACTCCACACGTAATTTTTGTACCTTTAACATCCACAGCCACCCCGTCTTTTCTTGGATTCACCCTATAATTTCGAAGCGCTTTCTATTACAATTATAGAAATTAAATGACTTCGCATGATCCGTGAAATGGACATTTCACCTGCGTAATAAGGACTTTTAGTTCCGTTAAGAAAGGGATGGACGGATGAATTCTGCAGAGCATATGCTTAAAGGCGAAACTTTTTTCCAAAAGAATCTGCTGCTCTATGTTAACCGTGCTACGGAGACTTACCAGCTTCCGCTTCATTCCCATGATTTCATCGAGCTGGCCTTCGTCGCGGAAGGAAAGGGGTTTCATTATACAGAACAAGAGGTTCAGAAAGCCTGCAGGGGGCAGCTATATTTCATTCCTGTCGGCGTCTCCCATGTTTTCCGGCCTTCGTCGCCCCATGCGCTTAAAGAACCGGTCGTCGTCTATAATTGTTTATTTACAACAGCGCTTCTGGATGACCTTGCTTCCGTGATTCCGGATGCGCCGATTGCAGCGTACCTGGAACAGATTAGGAATCAGCAGGTACCCGCATTCTCCATTACCGACCAAAATGGTTCCATCGAGAACCTCTTCCTCTCGCTGCACCGGGAGTACAATCTCCCGCAGACCGGCTCCGGCAGTTATCTGCTGACCCTGTTCATTCAGCTGGTTGTCACCCTGTACAGGTTACAGCATGATGAGCTGCACTTTCCGGTAACCAGACCGACGCAATTCCTGCAAATTCTCCACTATATCCAGCAGGAGTATGCCCAAGACCTTACCTTGTCCCATCTTGCCCGGACGTTTGACTGGAGCGAGCGGCATCTTCAGCGGCTGTTCAAAACGCACACCGGCCAGACCTTCCATCATTTCCTGCAAAATGTCCGGATTCAAAAGAGCTGCGTTCTGCTGATCCAGCAGCTACACTCCCCCATTCCGCTCATTGCCGAGCAGGTCGGCTACCACGATACCAAAACGTTCAACCTGGTCTTCAAACGGATCATTGGCAAAACCCCCGGCGGATACCGGCAGGAGGCGGCAAGCGCCGGAGCAGCAACCGCAGGCGATTGAAGCCGCCTATGACGCTAATCCCAGCGGATATACAGGATAACAGCAGGGACCTACTGAAAACATTTGATTATAGGACTGGTTGTTGCTCTGAGAAAACAAGGGGTGTTGCCGCAAGGAACAAACTCACCCTAACGGGTGGATCCAGCAGCTCATTGCCGCAGCTAACGGCAATACTCCCAAATCAAAGGTATTTCTACCTCTCATTCTACCAGCTAGCCCGTCTACAGTGAGATCAGAGGTATTTCTACCTCTCATTCTGCCCGCTAGCCCGTTCACGGTGAGATCAGAGGTATTTCTACCTCTCATTCTGCCCGCTAGCCCGTTTACAGTGAGATCAAAGGTATTTCTACCTCTCATTCTACCAGCTAGCCCGTTTACGGCGAGATCAGAGGTATTTCTACCTCCCATTCTGCCCGCTAACCCGTTTACGGCGAGATCAGAGGTATTTCCTCTTAGGCCCGTTTAGTTTATTTCGTTTCTCCGGTCTGTTTCTTGACGTTTATCCCTCTTACTTTTCAATCGGTGTGATCCACCGTTTTTTCACAGTATAATTTCCTATACAATAAAAAAGCCGCCTCGTGTCATCGTAAAGAAGAAATGACGGGGCGGCATCTTTTATGAGATATTATGTTCTATTTCTGCAACTCCGCATCCTTTTGCTTCAGCAGGTCGCCATATTCCGCCTTGTACTCCTCCAGCTTGTCCTTCAGTTCTGTATTGGACGGATCTAGTTTCAACTTGCCACTGGTGGATAAAATGTTATCGACTACATTATCGATTTGGCTGTCAATCGCCTTGATTTTGCTTTTGGTCATTGCTGTTGCAGAATCCGGTGTCGGCGTGGGCAGCGGTCCAATAGTGATGCTCTCGGTCCTGTCGTCCAGCAATGGAGAGGATACACTCTCTTTCTCGTCCAGACTTATAATCTTGCCGGACATGGAGACCTTATAGCCTGCCAGCTCTCCGATGGCCCGCACTGGTGCATAGCTTTTCCCGTCAATAACAATGGCCTTGTCGGCCAGCTTCTTGCCGTATACGTTTACGGTGTATTCTGCTTGAATGGTCTTGCCTACTAGACTTGTAGAGGCTCCAATCGCCTGAGTACTAATCATCAGTACCGCACCGGCAAGAAAGCCGGCAGCAAGCTTTTTCATAAGAAGTTCACTCCCCGTAAAATACTATACTTTCTAGTTTACCATTTTACGGCGGGTGATGACGAGCTTGCAGCCCGTACTGTTCTACATTTTTATATCAAATTTCAGGGAAATCAATCAAATAAATATGGTATAGTCATATCAAAGTTATGGCTAATATATCAAAATGGAGTGTGAATGTATGATGAAGGATCAGAAACTCTATTACGGGAAAAATATTACGGTTATGTTTCAGCCTGAGAAATGCATTCATTCCGGTGTTTGTGTCAAAGGTTTCCCCGCCGTATTTAATCTAAACAAACGCCCCTGGGTAGACCCCGATGCCGCTGCCGCTGAAGCGATCAGCCGGCATATTGACCAATGCCCGAGCGGTGCGCTGAAATACGAGCTTCTTGAGGAAGAAAAATAACAAATAGAAAGAGGTATCATGATGCATAATGTAGTTCACGATAAAGACAACAAACGATTTTGGATCTCAGATCAGGACTCCATGGCTGCTGAAATGACATATGTAACCTCAACAGCCAGTCTATTTATTATTGATCATACCTTCGTAGACACCACTTACCGTGGGCAGGGCCTTGGAGACCTGCTTGTCGAAGCCATGGTGGAGTACGCAAGGGAGAACGAAATAAAGATTGTACCCCTATGCCCTTTTGCAAAAGGCAGGTTCCAGCAACGCCCCGAACTTGGAGATGTCCTGCATAAATAATCGCAGCCACCTGGTAGAGGCCCGAAATCAGGCAACCTGATGCTTTTTATATGCCCGATAAGTAAAAGGCAGCAGCAGTGCTATACTGATGATTGCAAAACCTGTAATCACCTTGTACTCCGGAATCAACTGTCCAAAAATATGGAATACTTCGTAATCGGTTATTTTTCTGGAACTGTCAAACATATTGCTTGGAAGCAGAGCCATCAGATGGTTAAACAGACGGCTGGTTTGGCTTACCGGAATAGCCATCGGGACGAAAAGTAAAATTCCGATGGCTATGATAACGGGAAAAGGACTGCGCATACGGCTGGATAGCCACAGCGTTACCGCTCCCACAAGAAGACAGGCCAGACTGCCAATGAGGACTGCCCATAAATAGGTTTGAAAAACGGTATAGGGAACCGGTGCCATAAATCGAATCATCTGCACACTGGCATTTCCGCCATCAAATCCGCATATCCCGAGCAGCAGCAGAGTGTAGGTGGTCAGCCCCAAGACAAGCAGTCCCACAGACACGATTAGGCTCGCTTTTATTTTCGCGGATATGACCTTGCTGCGCCCATAGCGGGAAGATCGGAGGATAGCGTCAGCTCCGCTCTGATATTCACCGGCAAAGACGGGGGCCAGACAAACTGCAATAACAAAAGCAGTGAATAAAAAAATAAACTGCAGATTCTCAAACACATTTGCCCAGCCTGTAACATAATCCATTTGAAAAGGAACGGGGATCCTCTCATTCATCTTGATAAAGTAGTCTTTCGCTTCCGCCGAATAATTGCCATACGCATAATCTGCATTCAAATATTCGTGTACCCTCTCCAGGCGTTTCTGATAAAATACTGATGCGTCACATGGTTTTAATTTATCGATAAAATAATCGTAATCATTCACCGGTGAAAAAGCATAGTTAATCAATGAATACATTTGTTCATACTTGACATCAAACTTGGCGTTAACTTCAACAGTCACCTCCCCTTTCTCATCCAGATTCTTTGGGTCATGAAGCAGATTCTGATGCCGTCTTATTGTATTTCCCAGTTTTTCCGAAGTTAACGGACCGGCAAGCTGCCGATTGTACGCTCTTTCCAACTGGATGGCGGGTATACCATTTAAGAAATTGCCGTCCTTGCCTGTGATCTGCGCATTTGCAACCAGAACAGTTGACATCAATATGGCCATGGTTACTATTATTGCTACCCCTGCATAAAAAGACTTCTTTCGCATAATCTTCCGCAACTCAAACCGGGTTAAAGTATCCATCGATTCCCCCTATTTCCCTTCACCAGCTATTGCAGCCTGTTCATCTTGAAAATGGTACAGATAGAAATCCTCCAGCGTCGGCACAACTGATGTTGTTGATCGATCTGCCGGTTTCACCTTTGACACAATGCGCAGCTCCACCTGATCCCCTTCGTGCCGCAAATTACTGATACAATAGCGGTCATTCCACTCCTCAACCTCCCGCGAAGAAATATGGCATGTCCAAACCAAGCCTTCCATCGCAGCCGTTAGTTGTTCCACCGTACCTGTCATCAATAGGGCCCCTTGCTTCATCACCAGAATCTGGTCCGCTATGTATTCTACATCCGCCACAATATGAGTCGATAGGATAATAATCTTGTCTTTGGCAAGATCAGCGATGAGATTGCGAAAGCGCACCCGCTCTTTGGGATCAAGACCCGCCGTTGGCTCGTCCAACACCAGCATGCTGGGATTATTTAACATCGCTTGGGCAATACCAAGACGCTGTTTCATCCCCCCGGAAAAGGTACGGATTTTGCTTCGTGCTACCTCCGACAGGGCTACCCTCTGCAAAAGCTCCCTGGCTTTTCCTTTTGCCGCGTGCAGGCTTAAGCCTTTCAATGACCCCACATACCAGAGAAATTCCTCTGCGCTGAAATCCGGATAGTAACCGAAATCCTGGGGCAAATAGCCCAACATATCGCGATACCTTTCCCCCATATGGCTGATTTCCTCACCATTCATTTGAATCGTTCCCGATGACGGGTTCAGAATGCCACAGATCATCCGCATCAGTGTTGTTTTCCCCGCACCGTTAGATCCCAGCAGACCGTATACACCATGGTTGAACCGAATTGAGATTCCATTAACTGCTTTTTTTGCAGAAAATTGTTTATGCACCTGGTTCAAAATCAGTTCCAGCATCCCGTGTTCCTCCTTGTAATCCCCATATCTTCGGCAGGCTTTCCCCGAATATCACATCTGTATACTTGAAGCGGCCTCATGACTACGGCAAGTCTTTCGTAAGCCATTTACCTGCACGACTACACCAATGGTAGTCAGCAGCAGTAATACCAACCATATCACTTTAGCCGATGATTCAAACAACCCGAGAGAAGGATTACATGTCAAAAACATCTGTCCGATCACCACCAGACCGCAATATAAAAGACAATAATATCCGCAGTTCCGGGTACGAACCCGATTCAGCAACCACAGGCAGCCAAAACACGCCAGATTGAAGGGCACCAGCAGATACAATACCAAATCCAGGATTCCCGTCTCTGTCCACGCACTTAATAAGCCCCCCAGCAGTATTAATCCAATCAGATCCGCCAATCCCAGCAGACTCATCCGAACGAGTGTCAGCTTTTCAAGACGATGATATGTACTGAGTTCAATCTCCTGCATATTGAAGCTTATTGATTGGGTCATAGTCTGTATGCCCGCTATTACCAGTAATGGTGCAGCGATAGAAGTCAACATGATAAGCTGAATATTTCCATTTCGCTCTTGAATAGAGTTATGCAGAAGGAGCGCCATTCCCAGAACAATCAGTAATTGTAACGCCCACACTTTCCAGCTCATGAAGCGAAGCTGGACCTTATAAAATTCTCCTATACTTGTTTTCCGCTTCGCTTGTGCTTGACTTAGCTCTGCTGCTGCCCCCTTGATGGTCTTCTCCAGCTGCATCTGGTCAACGGGGAACGAGGGGTAGTTCCTTAGGGTTGCGATGATAGTCTGCTGCTTCTTGCTCAACTGAATCCCTCCTCTCCAAGTGGCGTCTTAACAGAATCAACCCGCGCTTCACCCGATATTGCACCATACATACATTAACTCCCGTGATCCGCGCAATATCGCGAAAGGTCAGATCCAGACAAAACCGCATGAATACTAGCTCCCGCTGCTCTTCAGGAAGGCATTGAAGCAGCTCATCTACGAGCGCCTGCCGTTCAACCTGTTCCTCAACAGATCCGCCCTGCCAAATCACTCCTCTGTCAGCTGCCTCCTCTGTTTCCATCCTGGGTAACTGCGACCATTTCTTGAGGTGGTCATTGCACAAGTGACGAGCGATCGTGTACAAGTATGCACTGCATTTCCCTGTATTCGTGTAACCTTCTATGTTCCTGCAAAAACGGTAGAAGGTTTCCTGAGTCAGATCCTTAGACTCTTCTTCACTCCGGACCCGGTAGTAGCAATACTTCTGGATTCCAGCGTAATACCGCTCAATCAGCGGTGTGAGATACCCGGCATCCCCCTCCTGGATTCGACGAATCCATTCCCCCTCATCCAACTTCGTCTCCCCCTCTCTATATCTATATAACTGTATTGGGCAGAAAAAAAGTGAAGCCAACTTGTGTTTTTTTTGTGAAATTGTTATTTATAGGTGGATATAAAAGGGGAAGAGTGATCAGTAGTTAAGGAGTTAGCCCGTAATGTATAATAAACTTGACACCATGAATGGTTTATAATACATTATGTACATCAAACTTAACTTGTTATCAAAATAAAGTGTAGGCGGTGTAGCGTATGACGTATCAAGAAAAGAAGAGCATTGTATCTCTGATCACGGCAATACTTATTTTCGGATCTTATTGTGCTTACATGTTTCCAAAGGCACCGGAGGGGGCTGACTCAACGGAAAGCTTTCATTATTGGGGTTCGTTCGTGATCATTTTGACTTTGGTTTCAATCGCAGCGCATATCCTGATCAGCATTATTTTCAATATTGCCTTTAGGATAACGACCGGAGAAAAGGAACCGGCATTTGCAGATGAACTGGATAAGCTCATTAACTTGAAGGCCACACGGAATTCTTTCTTTGTCTTTGTCCTTGGCTTTCTTGCTGCAATGGGGGCGCTGGTCAACGATCAGTCATCACAGGTGATGTTCGTGATCCTGATCGCCGGCGGATTCATTTCTGATGTTACCGGCTCTATCACGAAACTTTATCATTATCGGAAAGGAGTCTAGGATGAGTAAGAATCTTGTTGGCAATCACATCCGCAGATTACGGTTCGACCACGATGAAATGACACAGCAGCAATTGGCTGACAAGGTGGGCGTAACGCGACAGACCATCGTAGCTCTGGAAAAGGGCAATTACTCGCCATCCCTGGAACTGGCCTTCCGTATTGCCCTCGCCTTCAACTTATCTCTGGAAGAGGTATTCTTTTATGGAGACGGCACGAAGGAATAATGAATGAGGAGATGACAGAATGAATTCAAACCACACAGCAGCGAAAATAACGGGTGTCTTGTTTATTCTAGCAGCGGTTTCATCGATAGCTGGTCTTCTTTTATATGATCCGATCCTGAACGGCCCCGATTATTTATTAAAAGGTTCTGAACATGCCAACCAGGTGATACTGGGGGCGGTTATGGAGTTGATTCTTGTCGTCTCAGCTGTCGGCACTTCGATTACTATGTTCCCGCTTTTGAGAAAATACAATGAGACATTAGCTCTTGGACATGTATGCTTCAGGTTTCTTGAGGCTGTAATCATCACTGTGGGCATCATCAGTGTGTTGTCCTTATTGACCTTAAGCCGGGAATTCACAACTTCTGCAGCTGTGGATATATCTTCTTTTGAAGCTTCAGGTACACTATTAAAAGCAATCCACGAGTGGACTTTTATGCTGGGGCCAAATGTCATGCTGGGTATTAATACGCTGATATACAGCTACATTTTTTATCAAACCAAGCTGGTACCCAGGTTCATTTCGATCTTAGGGATTACCGGATCCATACTGGTGTTAAGTGCAGGGATCTTAGAAATGTTCGGAGTTTTTCCTCAACTCTCTGTGTGGGGGGCCCTCTTGTCTTTGCCAGTAGCCGCAAATGAAATGATCCTTGCCGTATGGCTAATTGTAAAAGGCTTCAACTTATCCTGGCATAGATAGGCTTGCCTGGGCTGTCGCCTAACCCTCCCCACCTGAATATATCTGGAGTATTAGATGATTCAGGAAAGGATGTTGGCCGTGCAAGCTGTTCCTCATGATCCCATTCAAGGATGGATTGCCTACACTTCGGACCGCGGTGGAACGTACGACATTTGGCTGTACCGACCGCAGGATGGTCTTCATTATCAACTTACCAAGGGGCTTGGTGCGGAATTTACGGTTCCCTATTGGTCGCCAGACAGTAGAAGAATCGCATTCATCGGCATTGGCAACGTGGTCCACCTTCTGGATACAATCACACTCTCCGTAGCCAGGATCGACCAAATCGAGCTCTACACACTGCTGGACTGGTCCCCGGACAGTCGCTCCCTCACGTATGTCAAAAACGCGCGAATCATCGCCTATGATACGCTCTCCCATCACAGTTATGCCATTCCGGAGCCGGGTGCCAGCGATGTCCAGTGGTTCCCTTCGGGTACGGAGCTTCTATATGCGGCTCCGGATTCCACCGGCAATACTCAGCTCTTCCGCATTCGGGCCGATAACACAGACCGGAGACAGATCACACATAATACGGACGGTCCACTCCATAACGTTCGGATTTCCCCGGACGGAACCTTCGCACTTTATACGTTCCCCGGTGCCAGCATCTCTATTATTTCGACGGTGGATTTGGCTACAGGCACCCTATATACGCTGGATGGCGGACCGCTCGCCAAAAACTATTTCCCGGCATGGTCCCCTGACTCCCGGAGCATCGCCTACAGCGCAACCGCCTATATGGAGCCGAATTACTATTCTCTCATCCAGACCGACAGCCGTACCGGTCAGAACCAAAGAACGCTGGTGGCCTCCGACTGTTTCGCCACTCCTGTTAGCTGGTCGCCGGACGCTGACAAAATCGCCTATTTATCGGGGTGTGCAGGTACCGGAAGCGCAAGTCAGCTCTGGATTGTCGATATCAGGGAGCAGATCCCGGTGAACGTCCTCAGCGGCGGCCGGATTACCTCCTTGCAGTGGTCTCCCCGCGTCAGGAGAGTTCCGGCAAAATGGGGGAACGTCCTATAATTATTTGATCCTGTGGGCTGATTTCAACTAGATCCTTCACATTGAAGGACAGCTGTCGTTCTCTTTTTCGCAAAACAATCAAAATAAATCAAATAACAATCAAAATATATTGTAAAACGATAAACCATGTGCTAAATTTGATTTAACATTAATTAAATGAGGTGCATTTTATGGAACGAGGAACCACACTCTTTTTAAAGGTAGCTGTTATTGTAATTGGGCTCCCGGTTCTTGCTTTGTGTATTTTTGCGGTGCCTGAGATTGGGAATTTTGCAGCAGAGTTGTATCCGGATATGACTTCTATTAAATATCTGGTACTCATCGATTTGTATGCATCGGTAATTCCCTTTTACTTGGCACTGTATCAAGCCTTCAAACTATTAGGCTACATTGACAAGAACAAAGCTTTCTCTGAATTATCTGTGCGGGTCTTAAAGAATATAAAATACTGTGCAGTCACATTCAGCATTCTGTATGTAGCAGGCCTTCCTCTCTTCTATCTTATGGCGGATATGGACGATGCCCCAGGGATCATAGTTATCGGATTGCTCATGATTTTCGCTTCCATGGTGATTGCCGTTTTTGCTGCAGTTCTCCAAAAGCTATTAAAAGAGGCCATTGATCTAAAAATAGAAAATGACTTAACAGTCTGAGGTGAAATCCATGGCGATTATAATTAATATTGATGTGATGCTGGCTAAACGGAAAATGAGCGTAACCGAACTTTCGGAGAGAGTGGGGATCACAATGGCTAACCTTTCCATATTGAAAAATGGAAAGGCAAAAGCGGTTCGATTATCCACTTTAGAGGCGATCTGCAAGGCTTTGGAATGTCAGCCTGGAGATATTCTGGAATACAAAAGTGACGAAGACATTTAAGGAATAACAGGTTCAATAAAACAGCGGCAGCCAAGGACATTATTTTCTCGTCCCTGGCTGCCGCTGTTTCTTTATTGCCGTCAGTCCATTACTTATTCCACTTTCAGTGACACAGCACTTTTGGGCGGCATGCTGAAAGTTAGCCGCTCACCGCCCGGCAATTCCACAGCCACTATCTCTTCTTCTTCGCCATCGTTGAACAGCACCGCCCCAATCGATCCGTCCAGGTTGCGGAAAGCAACAGAACGGATGCGCTCATGGCTTGACGCGGAATCCATCCGCAGAGCCTTGGGCCGAATCACTGTGCTGAAATGCGCCAGTGCATAGTAGTCCAGCGTGTAGGTTAGTTCACGGGTCTGCTGGTCGATCCGGACGATACCGCGGCAGGTGCTTGTGCCGAAGCCCGGCACTGTCGGCCCGTTATGTTCATCTAGTGCCATATTCCACAGGACGAACGACTTGCTGTGATTTCTAAGAATTTCAATCCCTGTGCGGATCACATTGGAGAAGGCTTGTTCAAATGGCGGAATCCATTCACCGCCTGAGCCTTCGGTGAAATGCACCTCTTTACCTTCATAAGCACGCTTCACCTGTGTCTGCGCAGAGGGTTCACCACCATACCAGTGCCAAGCTACCCCATCCACCTCTTCCCCGGCAGCTTCCATCACAGACACCGGGTAATCCGGGCGGTCCCAGTTGTGGTCATAGCAGAGAATTTTACTGTGGATGTTATGCCTCAGAAATGCAGGCTTCAAGTAATCCCGCACAAAAGATGCCTGCGCCTCCGGCAGCATAAGCATGCTCGGATAATGCTGCGGTTCAAACAGCGGTTCATTCTGCGGAGTGACAGCATATATAGGCAGCCCGTGCTCTTGGTAAGCCTGAATGTACCTTACAAAATAGTCAGCGTACACACCGTAATATTCTGGCTTCAGCTCTCCGGTGATCATCGACCCGCTGGTCTTCATCCAGCCTGGAGCGCTCCAGGGCGACGCCATCAGTTTGACCTCAGAATTCAGTGCCAGCGCCTGTTGCAGAAGCGGGATGATATCCTCTTCATCATGGGTGATGGAGAACCGGTTCTGCTCCATATCGGTTTCCCCTTCAGACAGATCATTATAGCTGTAGACCGTTCTGGCATAATCCGAGGCGCCCATTGGATTCCGCAGGACCGATAAGCCAATCCCCGCCGCCGGATCAAACAGCCTCACCATCAGCTCAGTTCTCTGCTCCGGGCTAAGCACCTGGTTGATCAGATATGCCGCCGAATCGGTAAAAGAAGCCCCGAAGCCGTCCATCTCCTGATAGGTTTGACTCTCGTCAAGAGTAACGGTGACGGTCGCTTGATCTGTATCTGCTGCTTCCAACTGCTCTGGCGGCTGTTCTATGAATAACCCGTCTTCGCCTGTGGACTTGTAAATGACTAGTTTCTTCAATGTGATTTCCCTCCGGATGGCTGTTTTATATAAACCGAAATTAAGATCTTCCATTTTTTGATTTTCTTCGTGACTAGATTTAAATCAACAAAAACGTTTTTATTTTTGGCGGTAAGAAACGGCTTCGCCGTCCAGAAAAAAGAGGCGTTATCCGTTTCAATGAGCCTTGCACCTTACATCTGGTCATTCCGGTCAAACTTCACATGACTTGAGCCTCTGACGATAATTTCGCCTTTCAGCTTCTGGGCGTTGCCTTGTTCTTTCTTCTGTATCATGCGGACCAGGTGATCGATCGTCAATATCCCCTGCCTGGCGATTTGATTCCGCACCGTAGTTAACGGAGGGGAATAGTACTGGGCGATATCAATATCGTCAAAGCCCATTACACTAATGTCGTGCGGAACCTCGTATCCATGGGTTTTGAGCGCCTGGATACAGCCAATTGCACTGAGGTCATTGCCCGCCAGAAAAGCATCAGGCAGCTTCTCGGGAAACGCCCGGATGAAAGATTTCACCGCATTAAAGGTGCTCTCTTCCTCGAAATAGCCCTGCAAAATATAATCCTCGCTCACCGGCAGACTGTACTGGCGCAATGCTGCCAGGTACCCTTCTCTGCGCTGCACGCTGTCAAACATCGTGTCCACGCCGGAAATATAGGCAATTTTTTTATGGCCCAGCCCGATTAAATATTTGGTTGCTTCATACCCCGCTTCAAAGGAGTCGAACATGATGCTGCCCATGTTCTCATTCTCCAACACCCGGTCCAGAAACACCGCTTTGATCTTCTCCTTGTTCATCGCATGAATGTCTTTATCGTCAATCCCCAGCTCTTCATAAATAATGACTCCATCCACACGCCTGCCGAGGATATTACTCATCACGACCTGCTTATCTTTGGTAACAAATACGTTCAGCCCGTAGCCCAGCCGGTCACATTGCCTGGACATGGATTCTACAAGCTTATAGAAATAGGGGCCTGCCACACTGGTTGTAAAAAAGCCCAGCATCATGGTTTTTCCCGACTTCAGCTGCTTACCGTTCAGGTTAGGGACATAATTCAGCCGCTGCGCTACCTTAAGCACATGCGATTTGGTCACCGGATTCAGGACATCCACATTATTTAATGCATTTGATACCGTTGAGATTGAGACTCCTGCCTCTCTAGCAACGTCCCTGATTGTTATTTTTCCCATCATCCATTTTCCTTCGCTATAAAAACGTTTTTATTGATAATAAAATAACATAAAACCGTTTTTCAGTACAATAGTTTTTCTTGGTTTATCGGAATTGAATAAAAGTAAGTATAAACCCTGAAATATATGGGGTCTGGTCGTAACTGCGGGGAATGTTTGGACTTCCGGCCGCTGTTATGTTTGGATTTCCTTATTTAATCCGCTGATTGCGGTGGGAACCTACAGACAGATTTCGCATCCAATGCGAGCTTTTCTGCGGAAAGCTTTCAGTAGGACGCATGGCCTGGCTTATAGAGCAGTAAGAAAAAAGAAGCAAGTCTATAAAGACGTGCTTCTTCCGAGACGCTAGTTAGTTTTTTTGGTCTATTTCCCCCTGTGCTTCTTCTTAGCTTTTTGAGCTCTAAGTTGATATTTTCTTTCATTTTCTTCAAGAATTTGTTGTCGATTATGCACTTTTCGTTGAAGTTTCCTAGACTCGAGGTCCAGCTTTATCGCCTCATGAGCAAGACTAGTTAAACCTCTCTGGGCAATCTCCTTAGCCGCCTGGCGAGCTAGTCTTTTCGGATTTACTCGAGTGTTTTTACTTCGTTTTGCATTCGTCCCTACCTTCGTGAGGTTCATCAATCCCATCATTTTCTCGCTAACGAACTCTAATACCTCCGAATCCTTTGGTTCGCTACCAAAAATATGACGACAAGCTTTTAGACATCCCTGCTCTTCCTGCTCAATCACACCGATCCAGTACTTACAACTTTCATCAAACAATATGGTAAGCTTCACACTTACTCCCCCTCTGTTTTTTACTGAAGCGATGGACATCCCGAGGGGGGAAGGTCACTGACACGAAGGCTAACCCTGTGCGACCGGACTACCAACCGGTCTGTGTTTTTACACTTCTATAAGGTTATATCACATTTTTTACAATTGTTAAACCGTTCAACTAACCTCCCATTACTTCAATATAAAAATCAGATTGAATTAGCAGTCTGCTCTTTAAGCTATCTCCCCGTTGAACTCTATTCTAAGTATATTATTGTTTAATTGATAATATCGTGTTGTTGCCCTTTCTTCGGATCTTTTATAACAACCCATTGGTCCTCTATTACTATGTATTTTTCAATGCAGTAGTCAACAGCTTCATCAAACGTTTCAAACCATAAGTCGGCAAAACTGCTCTTATCTTCTTGTGTATCATACAAAAAAACATAAACACCATCATTCTCAGATTCGTAAATCATAAGCTTTCTAACATTATCAACTTTTTCTTTAAGAAGGGTATACATTCGCACTTCAAAACCACCAAATTCGTTTTTTCACCATTTTACCATTAAATATACTGCCCATTTGATCATTGATCTAGTTCCTCTTCGGGCTTACCCGCCAGCAACTCCTTGGCTTCCTCCGCCCAGTCCAGGTAGGCCTTGTAGACATGCTCTCCGAACAGAACGGTCAGGTAGAAATACAAATGGTCCTTTTCGGTATGGAGAACGCGCTCCAGATTGCCTTTGAACATCTGAATCTGCTGGAGACTCTGTGTATGCCGTTCTTTGAAATCTTCAATCCGCGCAAGATTGCTCTCGTCCGGAACCAGGCTTCCGAAAAAAAGCTTGAGCAGGATCTCATATTTTGTATACTCCTTCTGCTCGGGAAGCATGACCCATTCCTTCAGAAGCCCCCGCCCTTTGTCCGTGATAGAATAGATGTTTTTCTCCGGGCCTTTGGAGCCGGCGCCCTTATGTTTAAGCACCAGCTCTTCGGTTACCAGCTTCGCCAGGGTCGGATAAATCTGCCCATAGCCTACTTCCCAGAAGCCGCTGATCATCACATCTATCTTTTTCTTAATATCGTATCCGCTAAGATCCTCATGGTTCAGCAGGCCCAATATGATATAGACCGTAGTATTTTCCTTGGGCATGATCTTTCCTTAGGCTCCCTCCGTGTAGCTCCTTTTTGAAACGGAATCCTTCTGCGCACCGAAGCCTACCCGCAGCACCTTTTTCGGGCATACGCTTTGACAGCTGCCGCACAGAATACATTCATTGCTATTCATGTCTCTATTCTGTACCATTTCCTGGACCTTCAGGCTCATCGGGCAAGCTCTGTCGCACTTCTTGCAGCTGATGCAATCCTCGGTTCTGGCCTCCAAATGAAGTGAGGGATAACCCAGTTTGTTCTTAAGGGTATTGCCCAGGACCATGAACGGAGCCATCCAGCAGAGGGAATGACAGAAGGATCTCCGCCCGAAGATCAGAGACACACTTACTATTAATAATACGACGGCAAAGTACGTAATGAAAGCCGGAGGGGCAGAAACCGAAATTCCGTAGTCGGTAAAATAAATCGGATTGAGGTCTTTGATCCCGCCTGCACTTATAAACCCGGCCAGAATGGACAGCACCCACGGTACCCAAATCAGATATTTAATGAGGTTCTGTTTGCGGCTTGCAGGTTTGTTCACCACCTGGCTGCAAGCCTCCTGCAAGCCTCCCGCCGGACACAACCAGCTGCAAAAGGCTCTGCCAAACACCAGTGAGAAACCAAAAAGTGCGGCAAACAGCAGAAAGCTTCCGGTGGCAATACCGGCAAAACTGCCTTGTACAATCAGATAAGGAGAGAAATAATTCAAGGTAACCGGGAACAGCAGCATTGAAATCAGCAGGAGGGTCTTTCGAATCTTTTGTTGCCGCATGCTTCATCACATTCCATTCTTCATAGGATATAGGCTTTAGGCCAGAAGGTTGTATATCATGATGATATAGTTTATGGTATCAAGTTGAGATAGATGCTGTCAATGAGCTTTTTGACAAATGTACGTAATCTTTAACCAGACAAGCCTTCTTCATCGGCGCGGATTCCAGAACATATTGATCCGACATTTCATCCTAAAAAGTAGAATCCTAACTATAGACATTCTAATTAAATATCAGCATAAAAAAATGCCCAGGTTTGGGGTTAGCCAAGCCTGGGCAGGTGATAATTGTGACGTTGTTACTAATCAAGCCATTATGCTGATGGAGCTGCCGGTTTGTCTTCAGCGATCATCGTCCGGTTCCTGCCGTTGCTCTTCGCCAGGTATAGCGCCTGATCCGCCTTCTCCAGCAATCCCTCCTGATCTGAAGCATGCTGCGGGTAATGGGCAATGCCCTGAGACACTGTAACCTGTGACGGAATGGGCCCCTTACTCTGCTCCAGTGCCCGGCGGACTCTTTCTGCAACCTTGAAGGCTTCTTGCGGGCGGGTACGGGCCAGCAGAATCACAAACTCCTCACCACCGAAGCGATGGCACACATCATCCGGCCGAAGCGAAGAGACAATCACACCAGCTACATGCTTCAGCACTTCGTCACCGGTAACATGACCATAGGTGTCATTCACGAACTTGAAACGGTCCACATCCAGCACAATCAGTGAAAATGGAGTCCCTGAATCGATCCATTGACTGAGCGTGTACTCCAGTGATCTCCGGTTCTTAAGCCCGGTCAGCGCATCTGTCGCAGCTTCCTGCGTCAGTTGATCCTTCTGTTTCTGAATGTCTACCACAGCGAGAAAGACCGCCTTGGTCAACAAATCTGCCTCCCGGCTCCAGTGCGGCTTGGCTTCCGGGATTACAATTTTCTCCTTGCCCATCTTGCTTACCAGATCAGCCAGATAGGCAAAAGGCCGGACCAGCCTGCGCGCCACCAGGATCACACCTATCAGCAGTGCAATAAACGGAACCAGTGAATATGCAACAATGGTCTCGATGTGCCCGACCAACTGCCGGTGGATCAGACTCAGCGGTGAGACGACCACAATTCCCCAGCCGTTCGCCGGAACACTGGAGTATCCGGCAAGCAGATCGATACCATGAAGGTTACGAACCTCCTGTTCCCCGCTCTTCCCCTTCATCAGCTTCTGTACAACCTTGTTGCTGCTGATATCCATCCCGGAGAGCTGCTTGTCCGGATGATACAGCAAATGCCCGTCGGAATCGACAATATAATAATAGGAGCCCAAATCGTCCACGCTGTTATTTCCGAATATCCTTGAGAGCACATTATTCTCCTGCAGATAAATCGTGCCGCCCAGGATACCCAAATATGTACCGTTGCTGCTGAAGATAGGTTGACTCAAGAACACAATCAGTCTTTTGGTGGTTGCAGTCATGTATGGAGCGGATATGTAGGGCTGTTTGAGCGCCAAAGCTTCCTTAGAGGATGGAGAACTAATATGCTTGCCTGCGGTTCCTACGGTGGCTGGTTCTACGTTGCGGACAACCCCGTCCGTACCTATTACTACGATGGAATTAAAATAATTGCTGCTGTTGCGCATCAATTCCAATTGATGGTCCACTTGCTCCGGATTCATAGCATCCATATTGGAAAGCATCCGTGCATTATAGGCCAGACTGCCACCAATGGATTGAAATAAGGAATCCATGGTCCTTGACATGCGGTCCGCATTGGTGAAATTCAGATGGAGTGTCGTCTCCATCAATGATTGTCTTTTGGAGTCATAAGAGCCAACCAGCATAATGGTTGAGGTTAGCAGAACCACCAGCGTCACAAGGCCTGTAAGCAGCGATGTCAGACTGAGCTTCTTCCTTTGACATGGCCCGGCCTTTCTCAGTGTAAGCAAACGATAAACCCTCCTTGATTTCTGAAAACTACATAAATCCATCATACAACAAATAATATCGTTATTCGACAAAGAATCCATGCAAAATGGCGTGCAAATGGTTACCCCGTTTAACACGCCATTATTGCATCAGATTCTGCTGAATATCCCCGTCCTAAACTACCTGCTATTGAACTGCCGGCTGCTGCCCACCCGGTTCTTCAAGTGGCAGTTCGGGCTGCGGGTTCTCTTGCTGGAGCAAATCAGATTCCTCAGCGGCGGCCCCTTGAATCATCGTTCCATTAAACAATGAGGTAATTTCAGCTGCAGTTAGTGCCCGGCTATAGATCAGAAAATCATCAATAGCACCGTTCAAATTGGGATCGCCATATTGGGATTTGCCGATATAGTTCTGAGTCGTAACGCCAAGACTTGAAGGCTTCAGCGACATAGCGGTATTCACGGCAACCTGCACGCCATCAACATAGAGGCGGCCCGTCGTACCGGACAACGTCACAGCGACATGCTTCCATTGCCCGGCGGCCAGCGGGGCAGAAGCCGTAAGCTGTTGTTCTGAACTGTTGCCTCCATTTGTAATCGCAAACCGCATACCGCCTCCTCCACCTGTCTGGGGAGCCAGGAACATATTTGTTGTTGTGTCTGTGCCAAAATCAAAGATTCTCGCCCAGTCATTATTCGCGGTAATGCGTACCCAGGCTGAGATCGTAAAATCGTTCAGCTGGCTAAGCACTCCGGCTGGCAGAGAAGCATAAGCACTGGTTCCGCTTAAGCCCAGCGCATTCCCTGCTCCTGTACGGCCGGTAACCCAGGATGCTGTTCCCGTCAGAACGGCATGATTGGCACCATATGAAGAATCGGTCACTGTTGTGCCTGAGGATTGGTTCATTTTATAATTGACGACTATACTCGGTACCGGTGTGACCGTCCCCTGCTCAATCTTCACTTCGTAGGATGCTGCCGTACCGATATTGAGACTGGCTGTTGCTGTTTGGCCGTTCACTGCTGTGAAACTTCCGGATGCTACATTATTGACGGTTACATTATAGCTTCCGGCGGCAAGCCCGCTGAAGTCCACTTTCGTAATATGGGCAGTGCCGGGTGTTACATTGCTGAGTGTGAAGCTGATACTGTTCTTTGCTTTGGCGACTGTTGCCAGGCTGTATCTGTCCCGTCCCAGGGTCATGCCCCATTTTTCCGTGATCAGATTGAGGCGCTGAAATACGCCGTCCTTCGGAACAATAATATAATTGCTGCCGCTCTCCGTTACATCACAGCCATAACCGTAGAGGCCAAAGATCGGGTCGACCGCCACATCGGAGCTAAGAATCTTGATCGCGCCAAACAATCCGAGGTCGGCTTCGCCGGACATGCCGCGCCAGCCGTTGAACAATGGGCCGCCATCCAGACCGAGTGCGCCATTGTTGCCTTTCATGGCTTGATACGTCCAGGACACAGCCCCAATATCCGCCGGATCGGAGCTGATCTGGCCCGAGTTGATGGCATTTACATTGGCAAGCTTGGCAGCATAGCTGAGCCGCTGCTCTACCTCAGGCGCAGAGGAATTGCTGCGCACCCAATCGTCCATGGCGGTTCCGGCCAGCGATGCTGTGTATTGGAACTGCCACCAGGGTTCCCCGTTGATTGTCACCGGATCGGTATAGAAATACCAGACAGGCATTTTCCCGCGGACAGCACGGGTTTTGGTATTGATTTTGCCTTTAATCGTATTGTTATTCTTCATTTTGGCCAGCATATAAACGGCTTCTTCACCTGTGTTGTCATAGTTGTATTCCGAACCGTACGGGTACGCCGTACTTGCGAAATTGTTGTATTTGGTGTTCATTTTCGCGATGATATCGTTCGCCTGGGAGGTATAGCCCTCATCCTGCAGCGCTTTGATAATCTCCGGTGTAGTTACTTCTCCCATCAGACCGGTGTTCCAATTATAGGCGACTGGCCCGTCATAGAGAGCCTTCATAATGTTATAGGCCCGCAGCAGATAGGTGCTGCTCGGCTCTTTGTAGCTGATCAGGCCAGGGTACAGCTTGGAAATCTTATACATGCTGAAATACGTGTTGTAAATATGAGGGTAAGCATAACCCCGGTACGTTGGAGTATCATTCGGAGGAGCCATAAGGAAGTCCGGCACCAGATAATCGGTGTGATGTCCAGCCATCAGGTTGTTCCAGATCGTGGTATCCAAATACTGATCCAGTGCTGTGATTTCTGATGTGACGGGTTTCTGGACATTTTTCTCGGCAAGGAATTGAGCATGTGTATAGCCCCAGTCATCTCCCCAGCCCCAGTACCCTGCAAAGTTGTTGCGTTTGGTGTTCGTCTGCATCATCCAGTCGTCGAACGCCTTGTCCCGGATATCTCCGGGCACATTCCACTGCTGGTTGTTCACCATAAAGGTCGCATGACGCTGAAGTGCGGCATCCACGGCTTCAATGGCGTAGAACTGCAGGGTTGTCTTTTCACCGCTGCCATAATTAACTGTAATATTGTTGGGACCCAGGTGATTCATCTGGAGTGAATACAGCTTGTGATCACCCGATGCAGTGCCAAGTGAGGTCACGGTGGTTTCAGACGGATATTGTGCGGTCACGGAAGTAATGGTCTTAGAGGTGCGGAGATCGAATTTGGCGGTCTGATTGACCGGCACGATCATCCCGGGGACTACAGTGGTATCAATCATCCCTTCGGAATACAGCCGGTCTTTGACGGCCTGTTCACTGGCGGCTTTGAAAAATTTGAAGGCATAGGTCTTGCTTGCTCCTGGTGCCAGGGTCAGGCTGCTGTTCGGCAGATATCCGCTGCCGGTGCTTTTGATTACATTGGAATGGATGTAATAGACCGAGAGGCCTTCAATCCAGCCGCCTTGATCGCCAGCCCATTTACTGCCGGGATGCTGCTGAATACGCCAGTTATCCATATACTCAAAGCCTGCGCCGGTTGTGCTGTCCGGGACAAGCAGGAGAGACGGACCGATGCCGCTGGGCCGCTGGGCGGTGACATAAGAGCTGTTATTACCGATGAAGGACTGAGTGACCACCCGTGTTTCATAAATCTGCTCATTGCTGCCTCCGGTCCAGAATTCATTAAAGGGAAGCGGCAGGCCAAAGTCTCCGATTTCCAGGGTTTGTGTGCTGGTGTTGGTCACTTGAATCTGCCAGAGCAAGTAATCGCTTACAAGAGAATAGCTTTCATTCACGCGGAAATTGCGGATCCCTTCGGTATTCGTTGAGTTTTGATAGGTAATGTTGATAGTGTTGCCGGATTGGCTTTGCGTACGGGCATCGGCCGACTTGTTGGTCCAGGCTTTGGTCCAGGCACCGTTATTGAGCCGGTAAGTGAACATCAGCTCGCCCAGCCATTGATGGTCCGCTGTATTTTGGTTAGGGGCATTGGTAGCATTCATGACGTAGTTGGTAGGAAAATTATCTCCGGACAGCTTCAGGCTGGAGATATCGCCATTTGAACCGGTACTGACCTGGAAGTTGCTGTTCGACAAATCATAGGCAAAGGCAGGCTGGGCAAACCACAGAAATCCTGCGGCGGCAGCAGTGAAGACTGCACTCAAAACGGTCCTTCTTACAGAGCGGGCCTGAATCTTCTCCAGCATAGATTTAACCTCCTGGTTAAAGCGGAATGTACAGTATTTGTCTACTCCTCCACTTTGCTATATAAGTTGAACTTTAGATTTTCATTTGAGGGTCTGGTCGTAACTGCGTGAAATGTTTGGACTTCCGGCCGCTGCCCATCAGCAGATTTCTTGATTTATACCGCTGTTCGCGGTGGAAATCCGCAGACAAAGGCGGTCGCTATCGCTCCTACAGTTCCAAACTTTCCCTCCGTACTCCTACCTTTTTTATGTTTTTTTAAGTTCAACTTATATTGAAACCTCTCCCCCCCTTCCAGATTCTCTTTGCCCTCCATCGTAATGCTTAAAAATTGTTGTAATTCATCTACCATATTACAGTCTGTGCTGTAAAAGAAAATCGAGATTTCCAACCTTATTTTTAATCATTTCAACCTATATTGGTTGAACAGTCTATGAACTGGAAATTCGTCATTAATCGGCAGGATAGTCCAATTCATTTCGCGAATAATCTACATGGGAGTATTTATGAAGTTGGTGAATAAGACGATATGTGCAATTCTCGAACCTATTACTCAAAGAAAGATGGGGTACCTATGATTGAATTAATTAATTTCCTTCAGCATAAAAATATTAAGGTAACTGATATAAACAAGTGGGGGGTATTTCTTAGAAGAGAATGGGAAAAGAACTTTACAAGCCATATGGATGAGTCGGAAAAAAAGGAGATATTTCTGGATCAATTTTTATGGCACGTATTCAGTTATAACAAGATGAATATGGTGACACAAAATAGAGCTAAAGATAGTTTCAACAATCAATTAAAGGTAGAGTGTTATCTTTTTTTCCAACATCATGACCATGCCTTGTTACTCGAAGATCTAAAGACATTGAAAGCAGAGGATTTTGATAAGCAGAACGATATTTATATAACAGATAAGAACTTCCAATGGACTTATGTAAAGACCCATGAATCACAGTGCGGTCCTTACTTTTATATAAAGGAAGATTGAACAATAAATGCAAAGGAGTTGAACATGATAAGAAGCCAAAGTTGTATTGATTTTAATCAATTCCTTAATCAAAAGGTTATCGAAATTAATAGAATGTACCCCATAGTTACTTTCGAGAATGGTTCCTTAACTATTGAATGCTCTTGGCGATTAAGGAAAGGCAACTCAATTATAGTAGGCAGTGCGGAAACTGAAGTGGAGAATAAACATAATAAGTCATATGAGATATTTGAAAAAACTCTACTAAACAACACTATTAAACACATAACACATTATGAAGACATATCTGATCTCAATATAAGCTTGGACAATAATATTTATTTGGACCTTTTTCATGAAAGTTCATTGTATGAAGGATGGCAGTTAAGTGGGGCTGAAGGTTTTTTATTAGTATCACTTCCTGGTGGAAGTTATTCATATTGGACAAGCAATAATATAAAGGAAGGGCATTGATGCTGAACCGAACATCCTTATATATAATCCTTTTTATTATAATACTTATCTTGTTATCCATTATCGAACCATCCGTTAAGTTGGGATTGTTGAGTGCTGTGCTGATTACATCATTCAAATATATAGACACATTTTTGCATGAACTTGGGCATTTTTTTGCAGGGAAGCTGGTTGGGTATGAAATAGAACGTGTAGTAATCGGAGATCGGAAACCCATTATTAGTGTAGTCGTCTTTGGAACATCATTTATATTTTGCTATGGATTCGGCGGGTTAACTGTTCCAGGTACCAGTGTTAAGATCAGCAAGCTGCGTCTTTCTGTTTTTGCTCTCGGAGGGGTAATCTTTCAGATTTTTATTATTTGTATTACCTACATTTTATTTGGAATTGGTAGTGAAGAAAATTATTTTCTCCCCCTTCTATTTATGATTTTGAATCTAATCACCATAGTATATAACTTATACCCAAGAACCTTTATCCAAGATGGAAAGGTATACCTTAGTGATGGATTACTTTTCAAAAAAATAATAATGATGAAAGTAACAGATTAAGGATTGATGGAATTAGGATTGATCCCAAGTGGTAAAGCACTAATGGGGGAAAGATAGACATATGACATAGATTGGAGATTCTCATGTCGAAACCAATTTCTAAGCAAGAAGCTCATTTGATGGGTATTGATACTATGCATCAAGAAATGGATACCGGGGAAAGACGATTCAGACTGGTCTGTTCAGATGGCAGTTCGTATGTCCGTACGGAAGCTTCAAATACTGGCGGATGGCAGAACAGTCATTATCATAAATCCCTTACAGAATTTTATGTCGTCCAAAAAGGATGGCTCGTATACACGGAGTATTCCTCTGATGACAAATTAATTATGAAATATTTAGAACAGGGTGATAGCATTCTCGTAAAACCATTTGTCCATCATAACTTATTCATGTCCGCAAATACTGTCACACACGTAATAAAATATGGTGGTGGAATCGGGAATGACTGGCATCCTTCCCCCGAATTGGACAAGCTCACGATACATATAGCCGAGGCTGACCTTATTCGTATACGAGAATAATGATGAACACAACCGTTCAATAAGGAATAACTACGGTCACAACCGTTCCCACCCCGGGTTCCGATTGAATCCGAAGTTCCGCCAGACCTCCGTACATCAAATTCAGCCGTTTTTTGATATTTCGCAGTCCAATGCCTCCGGCGTCGTGAATCAGCATGTCCTCGATATACTCTTTGGACATCCCTACCCCATTATCCGAGACCGAAAAATGCAGCCGTTCTCCGGATCTCCGTCCTGTAATCTGAATCCGCCCCCCGCTCACAACCGCCTCCATACTATGGATAATGGCGTTCTCGACAATAGGCTGGAGGAACAGCTTTGGCACCACTGTCCCAGGCGGCAGATTCTCCACATCGTATTCCACCTCAAAGACTCCCGCATAACGTTTCTCCATAATATGTGTGTAGCTCCTCAGCCAATTCAGATCGTCCTCCAGCAGAACCTCCTCCTGGCCGTTGTTCACGGTATACTGGAGCATAGTGGAAAGGCTGACAATCATTTGACTGATCTCGCTTTCCTCCCGCTCCAGAGCCATCCAGTTGATGATATTAAGCGTGTTGTAAAGGAAGTGGGGATTGAGCTGGAGGTTGAGCGCCAGCATCTCTGCTTCTTTCTCGCGTCTGGTGCTTTTGTAATTTTCCTCGATCAGCTCTAGAATCCTTTCGTTCATCTGATTGTATCTCTTTACGAGAATGCGAAATTCCAATTGTGGCTGGTCCGGAATCTTGGTGGAAAAATCACCGGCCCCGGTTAATTGAATCGCGGCCATTATTTTTTTAATCGGCTTCGTCAAATGGCTGGAAATCACATAGGCAATGCCCACCGACAATAGAAGCAAGACCAGAGTAATGCCTAAATTCGTATAGCTGACGGTCGGCAGGTTGCGGACCAATTGGCGGTACGGGACAACATATATGGTTACCCATCCGGTGATCCCGGAAGCAGCATAACCAATCAACACATCCTCTTTTCCCTGCTTGACCAGGGCAGTCCCTGACACGGATGTGAACTGATCCTTATACCATCCGTTCGCATCCGTCATCCCCAGAAGTGAATTGTCCGGGTAGGTGACGATCTGTCCCTCTCTGGAGACCACATAGAAATAAGACCCCTGCACAGCAGGCGTCTGAGCCATATACTGCCGGTAATACTCTTCATTAAAATTAATCAGCAGCACCGGCCGTTCCACACTCTGAGGCCA
This sequence comes from Paenibacillus sp. 22594, assembly GCF_052044425.1. Classification (NCBI taxonomy): domain Bacteria; kingdom Bacillati; phylum Bacillota; class Bacilli; order Caryophanales; family Paenibacillaceae; genus Paenibacillus; species Paenibacillus sp. 22594. Next base: position 388,207 of record NZ_JBQENA010000002.1, on the reverse strand, counting down.
GCTGCGGCTCATGCCGTCGATAACGGGTGAAATGTTAAGCAGCCGCCCTGCAGAGAAAACCATGCGGAATTTGGCGTCCATTCCACCTAATTGAGGCTGACCGTAGATTCTTGTCCAATCGTAGGTGGGGAACCACAGCAGGCTCCCATTCACCTCCGCTATCTTTTGGTATATATAGGAGTGTACAAACCCGGACGGCGGGACGGAGACAAAAGATGAATTGGTGGTATAGCCCGTAGCGCCTCCCCCAAAGCTGTAATAACTGGTAATCAGCTGCACAGAATAGAAGTCCTGCTCGTTACGGAAATACTTGTTCAGAATTTCAGTTGCTTTGCGGTCCATTCTTAACAGCTCTTCATCGGTCCGGGGCTGCTGCCGGTCAAAGAGGGTGAATAAGTCCGGGTCTGAGATGAGGTCAATGGTTCTGGATTCGATATGATTCAGCATCAAATCGCTGATCTCTGTCTTCTTTTTCACGATCTCGAGGATACTGTCTTCGGCATTGCTGACTATGATGTCCGAGCTCGTCTTATAGTTAATGACAGCGTTCGTCACCGAAGGGATCGAAATCAGCAGCACAAAACAGAGGATCAGCTTGGTTCTCAGCTTCATATTTTTCCACAGATCCCGTTTATCACGGTAGATATACTGGTATCCAGCCATATTCCCTCCATCATCGGAAACGGTTTCACCGTCCTTATAAGGACAGTATCCGTTTCAGCGAGAAATACAAGGATAATTATAATGTGAAACATTACTTAATAACCGTCTAGAGAAGTTGACTTGAAAAAACATAAAAAAGTAGAAGTGCGGAGGGGAAGTTTGGAACTGTAGGAGCGACAGCGACCGCCTTTGTCTGCAGATTTCCACCGCGAACAGAGGTATAAATCAAGAAATCTGCTGACAACAGCGGCCGGAAGTCCAAACATTCCCCGTAGTTACGACCAGACCCTGATATGAAAATCTAAAGTTCAACTTCAGTCAGTCTGCGCGTCAAGGCGCGGTATTCTTCCGGTGTGAGACCCGTTTCTTTTTTGAATACACGGTTGAAATATTTGACATCATGATACCCTAGCTGCTCAGCGATCCGGTACACCTTCACATTAGAACTCCCTAGCATTTCTTTGGCCTCATTCAACCGGAGCCGGGTTACATATTGATTGAAGGTCAGCTGGAGCCGGCTTTTGAAAAACTGGCAGAAATAGCTGGAGCTAAAGTGAAACATGGCGGCGACCGCTTCCTGGGAAAGGTCCTCCCTATAGTGCTGGTCAATATAATCAAGACACCGTGACATCACCCCCTCCTTCCGTTCCCGCTTCGCTTCCGCCACACTTTGGGCAATGTCCTCCAAAAGCCTGGCTACGGACGCAATCAATCCTGGGCAGCATGGAATGCCGTCGCCCAAGCAGGAGGCGCGCTGCAGCAGAACTTCCTGCACATCCTCTCTTATACTTTCGAGGTCATAAATCACCCTGGACAGAAGGTGCTTGACTTCCCGCACCAGTTCTTCCGGCAAAGGCAGGGCCCCTTCTCCAAGCATCTGGCGGACCGCTTCCTCTGCTGCAGGCCCGAAACCTGAAAGCCCATCCCAGCCTTCGATTACCTCCTTTAGCTTGCCCGGAATCCGGGGATCGGAGGTAAGCACCCGGCCGGCGTCCAGCCCCCCATCTGCCGCCAAATATACTTGTGGCTCCCCGGGCTGTGCATAAAAGCAGCGTGCAGCCGCATAGCGGGCTTCGGTATACGCACGGGTAACATCATCAAATAAATGCTCTGAAGGAGCGCTGATCCCCACAGGCAGCCCGAGCCTTACAAGCATCTGGATCATGCCGGAGTCAGGTTGTACGCTGCTTGCCACCACCAGCAGACCGGATTCCTGCCGGGAAGTAAAACCCGTATGGAAACCAAAGGGCCGCAAGGATGCCATCACCTCTTCCGCAGCCCTTTCCTCTTTGATATAGACCACCAGCAAGCTGCCGGAGCCGCTGAATCCAAGCATAGTCAACACTTCTTCTCGGTCTGCCGGGGTCCTTAGTTTCCCTTCGAGCCAATGGTTCAGGAGACGATGACGGTAGGCCGGTTCTGCCACATCCAGCCGGACGGCAAGCCGTTCATATTGCTGCCGGGTGGCGTACTCTTCCTCCAGGCTCTTTTCCGTCTTCTCCAGCACAGCAATGAACTTCTGCGGGTCAAGCGGCTTCAGCATATATTCGGAAGATCCAAGACTCATCGCTTTTTGCGCATATTCGAAACGGCTGTATCCACTTAAATAAATGACCCGCCGCGGAGAAGGCTGAGGCGTAAGCTGTTCCAGGAAATGCAGTCCGTCCATAAGCGGCATCCTAATGTCGGTGATAATAATCTGGAAGCAGCGGGCGCTGCAGATCTCGAGCGCCTCCCGGCCATTCCTGGCTGTAACAATCCCGTATTCAGGACGCAAACGGCGCAGCATGCCGGAGAGTCCGGTGAGGTGGGCAGGTTCATCATCTACCAGCAGAATATCGTACATACCGTCCCCCCCTTATTAGCCTTTGATTCCGGTCATCGCAATCCCTTCAATAAAATGACGCTGCGCAATCAGAAAGATCACCAGCGAAGGGATCACAATGACTGTAGTCGCAGCCATCATCAGATTCCACTGTGCAGAGTAGGAACCCTGAAATAAAGTCAGTCCCTGCATTAACGTATAGTTTTTCTCGGAGGTAATGAACGCCAGCGGTCCCAGGTAATCATTCCAGTTGGCCAAAAAAGTCAGCAAGCCGATCACAATCATCGCCTGTTTGGCAAGCGGGACGATAATCACCGCATATATCCGTACATGCCCCGCACCGTCCACTTTGGCCGCCTCGTCCAGCTCGCGCGGGATGCCCAGAAAGAACTGCCGCAGCAGAAAAATATTGAACACCCCTCCGCCGAACCAGGCAGGTGCCACCAGCGGAACGAAAGTGTCAGTCAAGTGAAGTGCGTTCCAAAATACGTACTGCGGAATCATGACTACAAAGAACGGAATCATAAGTCCGGTTAATATCACCCCGAATACCTGGTCCCGCCCTTTCCAATCGATACGCGAAAAGCTGTAGGCACACAACGAGGCGGAGAGCAGAACTCCCAGGATCGCCAATGAAGTAATAATGACGCTGTTCAGAAAGAAACGGCCAAACGGATACGCATCCAGTGCTGTACGGAAATTATCCCACTTGAAAACCTTCGGTATAAACCCCGGCGGAATCTGATACAGTTCCCCCATATCAATCAATGACGTCCGGACCATCCAGAAGATTGGAAACAGGCAAAACAAACTTCCAATTCCAAGCAGCATATATATCATTGCTTTACTTATCCACGATTGCTGTTTCACCGCTGCTCCCCCTTCCCTTCGTAATACACAAAAGATTTCGAGAAGAAGAAAATCAAAGCGGTGAACAGGGCGATCACCAGAAACAAGAGCACGGAAATCGCACTGGCGCTTCCCATCCGGGAGGACTTGAATCCTTCATTGAACAGGTACAGCACATAAAAAAGGCTCTTGTTGCTCGGTCCGCCCTGCGTCATTACCGAAGGCTGGACAAACGCCTGAAATCCGTTGATAAAAGCAATAACTGTGTTAAAAAAGATGATGGACGAAGTCATCGGGATGGTAATATAAAACAGCTTATGGAGCCTGTTCCCCCCGTCGATCTCTATCGCTTCATACAACTGGGAGGGGATGCCCTGCAGTCCGGCCAGGAAAATCACGATGGTATTGCCCAGCGTCCAAAAGCTGAAGAGGATCAAGGTCGGAACTACCGACCCTGTATCCCCCAGCCATTGCGAAGTAGGCAGATGAAGCTGCTCCAGCATGGCGTTCACAATGCCAAAATCCGGCTGCAGCAGCCACATCCATACCATGGATGAAGCAGCTAACGGAATGATGACCGGCAAATAGAATATTCCGCGAAAAAAGGCTCTGCCTGCAATTTTCTGGTTCAGCAGTACCGCAGCAAAAAAGGAAATAATAATGCCCAGAGGCACACTGACAAAAACATAATAGAAGGTAGCTTTGACTGCCGGATAAAAGAAGGGGTCAGCACCTGTAAATAGTGTCTTGTAATTGGCAATGCCGATCCACTCCGGTACCATCCCTACACTATAGTTGGTAAAACTCAGATATATGCTTGCGGCGATCGGAACAAGCACGAACAGCAGGTATCCCGCCAGTACCGGCGAAGCAAACAGAAGGCCGTAACGCAGCTCCTTGGCAGCACGCTGCCCTCTGCGGGAGCGCCTGGCGGGCTTATGGGTTGGTGTCAAATTCGTTATTGGATCATGGAGAGACATCATAGCGTCCTTTAATCTCCGGCTGAATCTTAGGCTCAAGCTCCTTCATCGCCTCCAAGGCGGTTTTCCGGCCGAGCCACACCTCATCCATACCAGAGAAGGTAATCGCATTTACTTTGGAGAAATTTTTAATATAATAGGACCCGTTCGGCACCCCGTTGTTCAGCAGATTATTCATCATCGCATCCTTGAAGCCGGATGGATGAGCCGGATTATTATCCGCCCACTTGGCAACGAGTTCAGGATCGGTATACCATTTGGTCATCGTAGGCATCCACAGTCCGCCTTTGTAGAGGTCTATGGCGCCTTCCGGATTCTCCAGAAATTTCGTCAGCAGCCAGGCTTCTTCCTGATGCTTGCTGGATGTATAGATGACAGAAGCTCCGCTGATACCCATGGGAACGCTGCGTTTCATCTTCGGAAGCACACCGATATCATAATTGACTTTGGCGGCACCGAGATCCAGATTGATCCATTGGCCGTGCATCGACATGGCTGCCAGCTTCGATTGCAGGGCAACCGCCTGTGAAGGAATCGACTTCATTTGCACCGGAGAAGGTGCCACATGATACACGTTAATTAAATCCGCCAGACGCTGGATCGCTTCCGCCGCTTCCGGCTGGCTGAACCCGAATTTACCGTCCTTGGTCACCCATTCCCCTTCATTGTTAATCACTGCCGCATGAACAGGTCCATGCCAAGTTTCAAAGGAGACGCCGAACTGCTTGATATTATCCGGATCAAACCCGGGATCGGCGGCATTTTTACCGTTTTTGTCGAGGGTTAATTGCTGGGCAACCTTTACGAATTCATCCCAGCTCCAAGCCATTTCCGGCTTGGCAGGAGGATAATCCACCTTGGCTTCATCAAATAGATCCTTGTTGTAGAACAGCCCGAAGGTTTCTCCGGCCGTACTGATTCCGTATGCGAAATCCTCGGACGACTTGAACCAGATATAGTCCAAAAAGTCGCTGCGCTTCAGGTCCTTATCCGCATCCAGCAGTTCAAACATATTGACGAACTTGCCGTCCTTTTGCCAGGGGTCTGCCAGCTCGCCATGCATATAGCCCAGATCCGGCGCTTCATTCCCGGCTACCATTGCCGTAATCTTAGCATCATAATCCGCTTCCGGGATATGAATAGCATCCACTTTGATGTTCGGATATTTGTCTGTGAAGGCCTGGGTTGCCTTCTCAATGGCCGCCTTCTCCTGCGGACTGCCCCAGAACGTAAATTTCAGCGTTACGGGTTCCTGGGACTCCTCTGTGCTCCCTTGCTCTGCTCCCGTTTTTCCCGTATTGGTTTCTTTATTGCCGCTTGAATTTGAACATCCCGACATTAAGGCCGCCAGCAGCAAGACTCCTGTCAACAACCAATACAGTGCTTTTCCTCGCCCTTTTACCTTATTCTCCATCATAACCCTCCCTGAAAGTTTTGTAGCATACGCTTCCTTGAATCACTTCGCAAAACCCGCTTCGAAATCAAATGCTTAAATGTGTTGATTGGGTTCCTGTTCTCATCATAGAGAATGCGCTTTCATATTAAAATTCCAAATTTTTAATAATGGTGGATTATTTTCGGATGTTTGAGGGCAAAGAAAGAAGATGCTTGATCCTGGGACCAACATGCACCTTCTTCACTACCTTTATTCTTATAAGCTTCTTTTGTATAAATATCCTAAGTTTAGTTTTTTCATTTCATTTCCTTTTTACCAAATTGAGTTACCCCAATTGCTAATACAATTACGAAAATTGTGATTGCACAAGGTAAAAACGGGAATATCTGAAATGAATGTTCACTTGTAATATTGGAAAATTTGTGCAATTCAGTTGACACCAAGTATCCACTATAACAATACGGATATATAGGCCAGATAGGAGTGTTTGTAACAAGAACTCCCGGTATAACAAGTAGCATATTAAGCCCGATAGACAGCAGCGGTTTCTCAAACAGTACCGTCAACATCCACATAAATGCTACGCCGGGAACAGAAGTAATAAATAGGCCCAATGCACATTTCAAGAGATATAACACAGGGATGGTTTCTGTAATTCCCATAGTAGCAGTTGCGACTAAACCAGCGACTATAAAAGCGATAAAAAAAATCACCATTTCCATTCCCAAGTAGCAAAGTAACACAGTGAATTTGGCAAGTGCCATTTTTGTACGGCTGATTGGCATCGCCAGCATTTTTAATATGCCGTTATTTTTTGTTTCAGTATTGAAAATCATCACGCACACAACAATCATACTAAACGGCAGTAAGTAATATCCAAACAGCAATGCACTTTGAATAAACATTGCAGGCCATGCGTTTTTATACTCTGGCGTAAAATAACTTCTTATATTAGCAACACCGGAAATTACCACAAACAGAGAGGGAATAAGAATCAGCAGCACGAGTTTTGATCGTTTTACTTTTTTGAACTCAATAGCGAGAATTTCTAAAAAACTCATTTAAATACCTCCTATTCATAACGGATATGCTTTGTCATAATCAACCCAGCCATAAAAAACAGGACAGTTTCAATTACAGACAGAGCAACTACGGTATAATCCAAGTTCACTGTGGGTGAAACAGCTGGTTTCATCATTAGTACAAATGGATTTATAAGCAACCATTTGCTGTGTCCCATTGCCAATGTCATACCGCTTAAAAATCCCGCCACACCTATCCCAAGTGTGCTCCACATGTTTTCAAATCTTGAGGAAATTATCAGCATAAACGACATAACGGGTAGCGTGGTTAAAAAGGTGTAGCTTGCAAACCGGAAAAATGTATGTATTTCAAATACACCTTTAGGTAGGTTTGACATACCAATCCATGCAAGAGCAGCGTTTTGAAATATACTGCAAATCGCTAACAACACAGCCATAATCAAAAACTTGGAAAGATAGATGTTTGCCACTTTGATGGGTAGCATATACATCTTCTTTATGGCATTGCCACTATGCTCAATGTTATAAATCATACAAGCAGCTACTATTACACCGAACAGGTTTAAGACCATGATCATGCCATATAACGATGTGAGTAAGATCACCATAGGAGGCAATGGTAAGGAAAACAACGTCTCTTTACGGATGAAGAAATTTACAAAGGCGTACAAGGCCCCTAAAATGCCAACAGCAAACATAATCGGAATAACGCCTGAGCGCTTGCACTTTTTCAGTTCAATGGCGAGCGTTCTCATATTTTTGGGCTCTGTTTTCTTGCTGCATTATCCTGTTCCACCATAGACAAAAACATCTCTTCCAAATTATCAGTGACAAATCCATTCTGTTCTGCAAATTGTCGCAATTCACTCATGCTGCCCTCAAACAGCATATTTCCATGGTTAAGGATACCTACATCATTGGCAATCAACTCAATTTCCGACAGCATATGCGAGGAAATAAGGACGGTACAGTCGTACATTTGAGGCAAAGACTTCACCAAGTTTCTAATTTCATGGATACCCGACGGATCAAGACCGTTTGTTGGCTCGTCTAAAATTAAAATTGGCGGCTGTCCAATCAATGCCGAAGCAAGACCAAGTCGCTGTTTCATACCTAGAGAATACTTTTTAACGAGACGGTTTCTAAATGCGGAAAGCCCTACAAGTTCCAGTACGTCATCGACAGTACTTTCGGGTAAGCCTAAAATACGCCGAATAATATCGAGATTTTCACGGCCAGTCAAGTTACTGTAATATGCTGGTAATTCAATGAGTGAACCTACTTTTTTTAAGATATCCACACGGTTTTCCGGAAATGTTTTCCCGTCCACAGAAAAAGTACCGCCAGTCGGATTTGTGAGGCCAAGCAGCATTTTCATAGTTGTGGATTTGCCTGCCCCATTCGGGCCAAGAAATCCATAGATTGTGCCTTTCGGAATGTGTAGGGAAACCTTATTCACAGCGGTAAAACCCTTGTATTTCTTTGTGAGATCATTAGTAGAAATAATATTTTCCATAGTCGTCACTCCTTTCGTGATAGGAACAATATAACGTTCCAACCTGACGCCAACATTCTGCCCACCTTACATTTACCTTACTTTTAGGAAGCGTTTGCCCTTTAGTCAAACACTTATGGTATAAATGTATAATGGATAAAAGGTGGTGAAGATTATGGAATATAACTTTTTAAAATCAAAAAAAATCATGCTTGTTGATGACGAGCGGGAGTTAATCAGAATGGTATCTTCTATTTTGATTGATGATGGATTTTTGAATATTGTTACCGCTTCTTGCGCACAAGAGTCTCTTACTCTGTTTTCCGAACAATCCCCTGATTTGGCGATATTAGATGTAATGCTACCGGACGGCGATGGATTTATGCTTATGGATAAAATTCGGGGAATGTCAGAGGTGCCTATAATCTTTCTGACGGCAAAAGACCAGGCTGAGGACAAATTCGCCGGATTAGGTCTAGGCGCTGATGATTATATTGTTAAACCGTTTTTACCCAAAGAATTAATTCTGCGTGTGAATGCTGTTTTGCGGCGCTGCTACAAAAACGACAATCCTACTGTGAAATTATCCGGGTGCTCTCTTGATTTTAGCAAAGCAGAGGTTACAAAAGGCACTGAAACGATACAGTTAACAGCAAAGGAACATGACTTACTGGAAGTGCTTGTGCGGAATGCAAACCGTATTGTGACAATAGATGCATTGTGTGAAGCCGCATGGGGTGATAACCCATTTGGCTATGAAAATTCTTTGATGGCACACATTCGCCGCATTCGTGAGAAGATTGAAGAAAATCCATCAAAACCAGTTTCGCTAGTAACTATTAAAGGATTAGGATATAAGTTACTTGTTGATAGCAAGGAGTCATCGAATGCTGAAATTCCAAAAATATATTAGTAAACATTTGCTAATTTTCAGTGGCATCATAGTAGCAATTATTTTGACAAATTTATTGCTATATATAATAGCGTTTCAAAAAGTCGTTACAAATAATTATGGTATTAATGATCCTACGTCTGTCATTGAGGAAACTTCCCATTCGCTATCTCTCCAAAATGGAAGTTACAAATTAATGCAGACACAAAGCAACTTTTTACGTGAACATAATATTTGGGCAATGTTGATTTCATCAGATGGGAAAGCAGCATGGAGTTTTGACTTGCCTGATGAGATACTAATCAATTATTCTCTACAAGATATTGCAATGCTCTCACGGGGATATCTGCATGAATATCCTGTATTTGTCTGGAAATACGATGATGATCTATTAGTACTGGGATATCCAAAGTCCAGCTATACAAAGTTTACTACAAATTATCTTCCAGCTAATGTCATTCGAAATATACCGTTGTTTATTATGGGGCTATTTGGACTTGATATACTAATATTGTTTCTTGCCTATGTCATCTCAAAACGGAGCATAATCAAAAATATTATGCCGATTGTGAACGCTGTAACGCAACTATCGCAAGGGCAGTCAGTTAAGCTAACTACAACCGGCGATCTGTCTGAAATCGGGAACAGCCTAAATAAGACATCTGCCATCTTGGATAAGAAAGACAAAGCCAGAGTGAATTGGATAAGTGGTGTCTCGCACGATATTAGAACTCCTTTATCTATGATAATGGGTTATGCAGACCGCATAGCAACAAATGGCGAATTGCCTGCAGACACACAAGAGCAGGCGTTGATCATCCGTAATCAAAGTATGAAAATCAAAGGGCTAATACAAGACTTAAATTTGGTCTCACAATTGGAGTACGATATGCAGCCACTTCATACGGAACAATTGTCACCAGCCAAACTGTTACGTGAGTTGGTTGCCGATTATCTCAATAACGGATTGGATGAAAAGTATTCAATTGATTTAATAATTATCGAAAAAGCTCAAGCACTCATGATGAACGGAGACAAAACTCTGCTTAAACGAGCTATCGGAAATCTTGTGCAAAACAGTATCAACCATAATTCACAAGGTTGTGAACTATCCATTAAGCTGAATACTTCGTTACATAAGTTGAGTATCACTGTTTCAGATAACGGCCACGGCGTTTCAGAAAGCGAATTGAGCGCAATTTTGAAAACACCTCATTACATGAACAGCACCGATGAAAGTTTGAATTTACGACACGGAATGGGGTTGCTGCTTGTAAAGCAAATTGTTGCCGCACATCATGGCACGATACAGTTTCACAGCCAACCCCAGCAAGGTTTCACGGCTTCTATCACTTTTAACGAGTCTTGCTCTCTCCCCGGTTCGTCGATTGGATGACATGCCGATAAAAGAGCGGGTTTCTCCGGGAAGTACCTAATTTCAGAAACCGGCCTCCCGGAGCACATAATAAAATTCCCACACCGCTAAATTATCGTTGTTATACATATTCAGCACTACTGTTCTTCCCCAATCCAGACGGACATTTCGCCTTCCCCGCGGTTGGCCCAGGCAAAATACGGAATGAACTTCAGCTGCACCTCCTGGCTCTTCAAGGGTGGTCCACTGCTGTACAGCTCCTCCCCCCAACCTGCTTCCGGCAGCATCCGTCTACCGGTAACTGAAATCGTCGGGATGCCCTCAGGGAAACCAGCTTCCTCTGCAAGTGAATATTCATTACCCTGCGGCAGCCGCAGCTGATATAGTCTTGGGCCGTTATCAGCCTCTTCCAGACAATAGACGAAAGGACCGCGCTGCAGGGCTACTTTGGAAAAGGTCTGGCGGATATGCGGATGACCTTTCATCGGCGTGACCGGCATCGCAAACTGCAGCTCAAGGGTATCACAGGATACCCACTTACGAGTCAGGTGAATATATCCGTCCGCATTTCCTGCATGATGCGTCCGGGATTGGCCGTTAAGCGAAACCTGGACCTCATGGCACCAATCCGGCATACGCAGCGCAATCGTAAATTCCCCGGCCTGTTCAGGAGTAACGGTCAAGCGGACTTTGCCATCCGAAGTATAGCTGGAGATTTGTTCAATAACAGCGGATATGCCATTCATTATCCTTGCGGTACGGCCCCCGATGTAGAGTTCGACGTATAAGATATCGCCTTCCGTTGACGTTGAATAGATGTAGTCTCCGAGCGAGGCGATCAGACGGGCCACATTCGGCGGACAGCAGGCGCAGGTAAACCAGCCTTGGCGCACAGCTTTTACATGATTATAGTTCTTGTTCTTACCCAGTACTTCCGGATACACCTCAAGCGGATTCACATAGAAAAACTTGGTGCCATCCAGAGACATTCCGCTGATTACGGTATTGTAGAGCGCCCGCTCCATGACATCCGCATATTTGCTGGTGTGCTCCAGCTCCAGCATGCGCCGGGCAAAAAAGATCAGCCCCACGGAAGCACAGGTTTCGGCATAGGCCAGGTCCGGCGGCAAATCATAATCCGCGGTAAAGGATTCCCCCTGCTCCATGGACCCGATGCCGCCCGTAATGTACATCCGTTTGTTCACAATGTTGTCCCACAGCTTCCGGCAGGCTTCCAGCAGCCCGGCATCCTTGGTCTCAAGGGCAATGTCGGCCATCGCCGTACACATATAGACCAGGCGAACCGCATGCCCCTCCGCAGTGGTCTGCTCTCTGACAGGCAGATGCGATTGGCTGTACAGATGATCATGAACCATGGAGAGCTGGGGAAAATGCAGGGTCCGGTCGCGTTTTTCCCACTCCTGTTCAAAGTAATGGGGCTGCTGTCCCCGCTGGTCCAGGAAATAGCGGCTTAACTCCAGATACTTCTCTTCACCTGTGGCCTGGAACAATTTCACCAGCGCCAGTTCAATCTCCTGATGGCCGTCGTAGCCTTGCAGCTTGCCGGGCTCCGCTCCGAATACGGCAGCAATGTAATCTGCATACCGGCTCGCCGCATCGAGCAGCTTTCTTTTGCCGGTGGCTCTGAAATAAGCTGTTGCCGCTTCAATTAAATGTCCAGCGCAATAGAGCTCGTGGCATTCCGCCAGATTAGTCCACTCCTTGCCCGGTTCTTTTAGCATAAAGTAGGTATTCAGATAGCCGTCATCCCTCTGGGCTTGAGCAAGCAGCTCAATGACGCCGTCCGCTATCTCCTCAAGCGCAGAATCCCGCTTAGTCTCCAGTAAGTACGCCACAGCCTCCAGCCATTTACCTACGTCACTGTCCTGAAAAACCATTCCATAAAACTCGCCTTCCTCCCGGCCCGCCGCAATCTTGAAATTACGGATCGCATGGCTGGGCTCAGCCCCTTCAACACGGTCGTTCAGCGCCTCCCACTGATAAGGAACCATAACCTCGCGGACCAGACGCATATATTCCGACCAGAACGGATCATGAATCTGAACCTTGCCTGAAGCCGGAGTGGTATTATCATTCATTAATGGAACTCTCCTCTCATCTCTGTTACAGATCACCTGCCCGTGGCAGCCTTACAGCCTTACCCCTTGACTCCTCCAACCGTTAACCCTTCCATGAAGAAGCGCTGAAAAAATAAGAACAGAACCAGAATAGGCAAAATGGCCAGGACGGCTCCCGCGATCAGCGCTTCATAGTTATTGCCCAAGGGAGAGACAAAGGAAGCGAGCCCGATCGGCAATGTGAATTGCTCGGTCGTCCGCAGCACGATCAGCGGCCACAGGAAGTTATTCCAGCTGTTCATGGCCTGCAGGATGGTAATCGCCCCAAACGCCGGGGCCATCAGCGGCACCATGATTCTGAAGAAGATTCCGTACTCCGAGCATCCGTCCATCCGGCCCGCATCCATGAAGTCCTTGGGCAGGCCAAGTGCAAATTGGCGGAAGAAAAAGATGGGCAGCGGGGAGACCACAAAGGGCAGAATAACACCCCAGATGGTGTTGATCAGCTTCAGCGAAATCATTAGCTTATAGAGCGGCAGCAGAATAATCTCCACGGGAATCATCATCACCACGAGCACCAGGGTAAAAATAAAATTCCGGCCGCGAAAACGGTACATTCCCAGCCCGTAGCCTACCATTGAAGAAAACAGCAGGCTCAGCAGGGTGAACAGCGAGGTAATAAGCAGACTATTCTTATACCAGCCAAAATAATTGCCGGCCGCCCCCTGCCCCGAAAAGATGCTTTTGTAATTGTCCAGACTCATCAAATTGAAATCCAGCCGAACATTCAGGCCGTAGCGGAACAATTCTGTAGCAGGCTTCAGGGAAGCAAGGAACAAGGCATATAACGGAAATAACATCAGGGCCGCCAGAACCACAAATAAAAGCACAAGCAGCAGAGAGGAGAAGCTGAATTTGGATTTTTCAATAGTCCGCATGCTCTAGTCCTCCTTCTTAAACATGCCGGTGAGCGTTAATTGAACCAGGCTGACCAATAAGGTGATCCCCAGCAAGGTGATCCCGATGGCCGAACCAAAACCAAGATTGAAATATTGGAAACCCTGCTGATAGATATATCCGACAATGGTCAGCCCAATGTTTTGCGGCGAAGGCTTGCCTGCCCATAGCATATAGCTCTCGGTGAACATGGCATATCCCCCATATATAGTGATCGTCACGACATAAATCGTGATCGGCTTCAGCAGGGGGATCGTAATCCTGATTAATTTCCGGAAGGCGCCAGCCCCATCGATTTCAGCCGCTTCGTACAGTTCGCCGGGTATGCTTTGCAGTGCGGACAGGAAATATAAAATGTTGATGCCTATCCACCTCCAACCAGCCAATACAAGCAGGGCAAACATCCCGAGGCTCGAACTATAGAGCCAACGCTGGCTAGATATCCCGAATAGATGCAGAACCGTATTCATTAACGCGCCGTCAAGCTCACCAAAAATGAGACGGAATACCACACCTGCGACGACTACAGACGTAAGCGCCGGAATAAACAAGGTAGATCTGAAAAAATTGCTCCATGGCATCTTTTTCGAATTAAGCAGAACAGCCAGAATCATGGGCACCGGTATCAGCAGCAGGAGTGTCCAGATTGTGTATCGGCTGCTGTTGTAGAGTGCCGCTCCGAAATCCTCATTCCAGAGTCCTCTGTAGTTATCAAGTCCGGTAAACGACACCTCTCCCGGGAGCACTTCCTGAAAGCTCATAATTCCCGCATTAATCAGCGGGTACGCAAAGAAGACGGCGAATGACAACAGAAACGGGAATACGAACACATAGGGTGCCAGCTTTTGCGAATTTCCCAGCCGGTAACTCCTTCTTCTTGGGTTTTTGGTCAACTCTCTTTCTATCTGCATAACCAAACCTCCACTCTTTTCTGCAGTGAATATTTCCGGAAAATGTATGGCTGTGAAGGAGAAGGTTCTATTCCCCTTCACAGCTTGTGTGCGCTTTCATATGTGGGAAAATCTTATTTCAGACTGGCCTGCACTTCCTTCAGGACCTTGGCCGGGTCCTTCATGTCAATGAAGATTTGCGGCATCGCTTTGTTGCGGATGGCATCGAATACCTCAGGCGATTTCTCGCGGATATGGACCGGAGCAATTTCATCCTTGACGCTGAGCAGCGTATCAAAGATATCCGTACCGAAATAATCGGTGAATTTGTTCGATTCCTTCATGGCCGGATCACTCCAGACATCCGTGCGGATCGGGTCGAAGCCCAGCTGCTTCCATACCTGCAGGTTGCCTTCCTTGGACAGCTTGGCGTACGCCAGGAATTCCTTGATCAGATCAGGATTTTTCGCCTGATTGGTAATCGAGGTTGCGGTCCCGCCCATCCCTGCGGAGCGGTTGCCGCCTTCTTCCCAAGCCGGCATCGGACGAATGATGACTTTTCCCTTGAGATCCGGAATATGGTCGGTGAAGCGGTTCATGAACCAGAATGGCATGAAGACCGAAGCTGCGCTGCCCGAATCCATATAGCCGAAATATTCTTCTGTATCATGGCCGGCGCCGGGAGCGACAGCAGCGACACCTTCCTTCACCATCTTCTGGAAGAATTCCATCGTTTTCACATTAACCGGTGTATCCACAGTAACATTGCCGTTCTCATCCACCTGATCAGAGCCCTGCTGGCTGATCGCCGGCCACCAGGACCAGTTGCCGTTGCCTTCAAATGTGATCATAGGCTTGCCTGTTTTATCCAGCATCTGTTTGCCTGCCGTCTCGAAATCAGCCCAGGTCTTGATAGTGTCAGGATTTATTCCTGCCTGGTCAAGCATTTCTTTGTTGTAATACATGACAGTCGCACCCACATGGTAATCAATACCATAGTACGTTTTGTCTTTGCTGTAGATTTCCACTCTGGACTTCACAATGTTGCCAAGCTCCGGCTCCACAATGTCGTTCAAGGACACGAGCTGCGGCGTTCCCTTCATAAAGTTTGGAAACTTGCTCTGCTCGATATCGACCAGATCCGGTGCGCCTACACCCGATTGCAGGGCTACCAGCAGCTTGGTGTGCATATCGTCATAAGGTATGGTGGTCGCTTCCAGCGCAATGGCCTTATCCGGATGGCTCTCATTCCAGCTTGCCGCCATGCTCTCATAGAACTTCTGATGGGCGTCAACAAAGGTCCAGAACACCACCTTTTGCGCCTCAGCGGCGGGTTTTGTGGTTTCACTGCCTTCAGTTGCCTTACTGCCGTTGTTGCTTGCTGCCGGCTGGTCCGTAGGGGATGTCTCTTTATTCCCGTTACCACCGCAGCCACTGAGCCCCATTACCAGAATCAACAATAATACCGTCGTGCACAGAAATGCTTTTTTCATTCAGCTTCCTCCTTGAACGATATATACTTAGCCCTTTACGGGAATAAGCCGGTATTTTGCATTTCATCTGTTAGAAAAAACAACTTCAACTTTTAGTTATTCAACTTTTTAGAAAGCGCTTTATTAATAATAATACATGTTGTATCATGAAAAAAAACGCAGGATTCCAACCTTATTTTTAATCATTTCAACCTGCTTGGAGGAAAAATAAAATGAACTCGCCTATTCTCCATTTTATCTCTCCGCCTATTCCCTACTTCGTCGATTGCGGACATGCCACCTATGCCGCAGGGGATGTTCACATCAACCGCAACTGTATCGGCGTATTTGATCTGATTGTTGTGCTGAAGGGAATCCTCCCCGTCGGTGAGGATGGAAAGGAATGGAAACTGCGTGAAGGTGAAATCCTTATTCTCCGTCCTGACGGCCATCATTACGGCTCTGCACCCTGCACCGAGGATACGAAGATCATCTGGATTCATTTTCAGACCTTTGGCAGCTGGAAGGAATGTATGAGTATGGACGAATGTCTGGAATCTCAAGTCACACTGATCGAGAGCCATAAGCAAAAAGCCTACCTCAATCATGCCGATGTCTGCTCGATTTATATTCCCAAGCATATGAAAATCTCCAGGAAGGCGATGGAGGTGCTGGACCTGTTTTTCGAGCAGGAGCATGAGCCGCAATCCCTGCGCAACTGGAAACGCCAGGCTTCCTTCCAATCCTTCCTCCAGTACCTGGACCGTGACCTGGCCTCCCCTTCCGATGCTACCGCCATTCAGCTTGCCGAAAAGGTGGAATTGTTCATCCGCCATAACTATACCCGGGACATCAACAATCCCATGCTGCAGAAGGAACTCAACTATCATCCAAATTATTTGGCCAAAAGCATGCTCAAAACCTATGGTATGACCCCTATGGCTTATCTGCAGAATTACCGTGTGGAACAGTCCAAGCGCCTTCTACTGCAGACCTCCTGGTCCGTTACCCGGATCGCCGAGGAGGTCGGCTTCCACCACGTTTCCCATTTCTCCTCGTGCTTCTCCAAGAAGGAGGGGCTATCTCCCTCCGGCTTCCGCAGCAAATTCATTCAGAAACGCTAGGCAAGCAAATAGGGAATAAAAAAGGGAAACCAGGCGATGAATTGCTTTGCTTTAGGAGGAATATTCGTATGATTACTTTCAAAAGAATTTCCACTGGCGTAACCTCCTCGTTTTTTCAAGGAGCTTATCCACACATTTCCATCTGCTTGTCAAGTTCTATTTTTTCGTGCAAAAAAAGAGCGGGCTATCTTTTGATAACCTGCTCTTTTTCTTGATTTTTGGCCCTGCGCCTTAACTTAATGACATTGAGTAGTGGCGTCACCTTATTGATCTACATACCATACAGCAAAAGATAGATATGTAACTCTCAAGCTGTTTCTTTTAATTCAAGATACGATGGATTTATTCGATACTGGGTAGCCCCACCAAAAAAAGTTTAACTAATAGCTGTATATCCCCATGCAAAAGGTTACTTTGGAACATCTGCTGGATAAACATTAATCATTAATCTTTCCCATCTAGCCATTTGTTTATATAGTACTTATTAGAATTTATGCGGAGTTTATTAAGATGATCTGCTATACTTCCTTTATTGATAGACCTATAAGAATTTATGTCCGTAGTTCCATCATCTTGCCACTTGCAATATGGGCAAATATCATAACCTGTTCCTTCAATCTTATCATAAAGTTCTGTTAAAGTTTTAAAACCACAACAAGGGCAAGTAAACAATTCTTCCACTTCACCAATAACTTCAACATCATATCCTGTAATAGCATAAACTATTTCTGATAAAAATCCATTACTAACACCTTGAAAATCCACCTCACTTAGTTCCATATTAATTTTTGAAGAACCTTCTTCAAAATAACTTGGCAAATCTATCTCTTTTTCAACAATATCACGTACTGAGCATATTAATTTAAAGAAATTTTCCCTGGATATATTTCTCATTCAATTAATCCCTTTCCTTTTAACATTAAGATTACAGCATCATCAGAACGACCATCCCATTTATAAAATGACTTGATTTTACCTCCTATGCCAGTCCCAACGAATATAGATTTAGTAGACGGCTCATATCTATATATAAATGCTCCATCATTCACTTGTATAATACTATCAGATTTACTAGTTCCAAATTCATAAGCCATGTTTGAGTATTCTTTTGAGGATTTTGCCCCAAATTCATCACCATGTTTTTCATAGTGCACTTTTAATTTCCCCTTACTCCATAAATCAGCTATCTTCTCTGTTGGTCGCCATAAGGATGTATTGAAGAGTCTCGTGAAGCGGCAGGTAAGTTCTGAGATTCTTTCGGTGTTGTATCCGAGGTTATGTCCGCCCTCTCTGCCTTTCCCTTGTTCCGCTTGCCTTGGTCAAGCAGCATAAGAGCGCTCCGAAGGCCAATGACACCCGTGAGCATAGCGAACTCACCGGAAGTTACCGTTTCCGGGGCGGTTAAGAGGCGGTTGGTTAGCCGTTTGAGCTCAAGCGGGGTTCGTATTTGCGGCTTCAATGCCGCTTTGTCAGCGAGTGGAGCTTGTGCAGAACTCTTTTTTATCTCAGTCTGCTGCTCTGCTGGCTTCTGTACAACAATCTTGCTTGACATAGAGGGTCACTCCCTGAATATTCCGTATACAAGTAATGGTAATTTCAGGAGTTGATTCACAGCTTTTTCTAAATAATTTTCTTAATAAAACGGCTACACCGTCCTTCACTGGACAATGTAACCGTTTTAGACTTCAGCTCTTAAATTATCAAAGAAGCCGCTTCTCAGCGGCTTGAATTGAATGTAATTTTATATATTCCCAACCTTTATTCTGCCGGCAAATGCGGTAGATGCACCCAAAAAACCCCCGCCCAGAGCTTGTGATAGACAAGCAATGAACAGGGGCTTTTATAATCAAAACCATGATTTCCTTTTTGCTTTTACAAATGATATTTACGGATGAAATAAGACGGTGTGCAGCTCCAGGCATGACAATAGCTGTTAATTAAGTAACTTCCATAGGGAGAGAAATTTTTGTTCTCCGGATCGTACAGCTCCCAGAAGGTATCCGCTCCGTCTTTAACCATCTGTCCCCAATATTTTTTGATCTCCAGCGTTGCTCTTTCCCGCTCGCCCACCTGGATCAAGGCCTCAATCAAGTGATGCATCATATAAGGAGTAGACAAGGATAAACCGGGTTTCTCCCCGAGCAGACGCACAAGCAGCTCTTTCCCTTTCGCTTCATCTATTACACCGGCCAGTATCATCCAGATTTGCGAGGCCCAGGAGATTTGCTGTTGTTCTCCGCTCACGAAGTAGTGCAGTTTATCACTCCACAGAAATTGCAATGCTGCCGCTGTGAGCTGTTCAATTCTCAACTGCAGGAACTCCTGATTGTGATCCTCCAGTATTGTCGCAAGCTGCAATGCAGACTTCATATTATAGATTAGAATCGCCTGGGCGGAGGCTACTTTACTTAATTGATCCTTCCAATCAATAAATGCCCACCACGAGTTATCGTCTTGTACGATATCACGCGTATCCAACCGTTCCAGCGACAATTCGATCTGCCGAAATGCGGTTGGCCACAGCTCACGAAGCGTGTCCATATCCTGCGTAGCTTCATAATAGTCACTCAGCGTAGCCACAAAAAAGAGCGAATAGTCGAACAGATACGTATCATCGGGAATGACCACAGGCTTCATGAACAGGTTAGCCGAAATCAGCCCTTTATCCGTTGGATACGCGGCAAAAAGATACAGGCAGCGTTTGACCAAATCGTAATTTTTGAATGTTTCGTAATTGGCGAGCGCCTGCAGCCGCAGATCACCAAGCCAAAGTCTGCGGTCCCGCTTGGGACCATCTTCAAAAACCTCTTGCATGCATTCTTCCAACGTTTTGATGCTGACCTCGTCAATCCGCGCAAGCTCCCCGTCTGGATGCTTCAGCGGAACAATCATTTCAGGTGAGGCCGAAGTGACGGTTGTACAGTAGACATCATCGAAGATCACCTTGTACTTCACAGAGGTGTCCAGTACCTGAAGTTTCAAATACCTGAAGCTATAACGGCGTTCCATATGCAGTGTGTGAGGCAATACATCCAAATGATAGGTTTCCTCCTGCAGCCAGGAACGGCTTAACCAGCCCTCATATTCGGCAAAGGATTCACCCATTTCAACCGGCATTTCTCCCAGCGTCACCTTTAAAAAAAGCGGCGCATCGGGCGGACTTC
The DNA here is from genome assembly GCF_052044425.1 of Paenibacillus sp. 22594. NCBI lineage: Bacteria > Bacillati > Bacillota > Bacilli > Caryophanales > Paenibacillaceae > Paenibacillus > Paenibacillus sp. 22594. The sequence goes on along the minus strand of NZ_JBQENA010000002.1, from coordinate 368,004 downwards.
CGTGCGGCTCAATATGAAGCGACAACTTGCCCACCAGGTGTTTGCCGAAATCCAAAATGACCTCATCCCCTTTTCCGAGGGCAAGCGAAGGCAGTTCATCGACCGATTGTACAACCTCAGTTCTCCAGCCATGAACAGCTTCCTCATCGGCTATGACTTTAATCAAATGCTGCGGACGGCAAACCTCATAGAATAATTCAGGAATAAGCCGCTCTGCCGTTGCGGCAAAAGCTTCATTCTTCTTTATGTTCACTGCTGCACTCTGCCCTATAGCTTGGGACATCATCCAACCTCCTAATCTAGATTTATCACTAAGCAGATCAACCCTTTACCGAACCAACGGTAAGCCCGCCCACGAAATATTTTTGCAGGAAGGTAAATGCGATGAGCAGCGGCAGCGCGCACAAGATGCAGGCGGCGAACAGCACGTTCCACTGTGTAGGGTTCTGCTGGTCACCCATGAAACCGAGCATTGCCAGCGGCAGCGGTGATTGCGAAGCTTTGGTAATGAAGATCATATTAAAGAAGTAGTCATTCCAGATCCATACGCCCTGCGTAATAATAACCGATACAGTAACAGGAATCAGGAGTGGGAACACGACTTTCCAGAACCGGTAAAACAGTCCGGCCCCGTCGATATGCGCAGCTTCTTCCACTTCCTCCGGTACTCCGCTGCGGATAAACCCGGTATACAGGAAGGTGGAGAATGGCAGGCTGCACGTAATGAACATCAGAATGGGTGTATATTGCGTGCTCGGAATATGCAGGCTGTTCAACATTTGCACAATCGGAATCAGAACCATTTGACCGGGAACCACAAGTCCCGAAAGAAAGAACAGATAGAGAAACTGACTGCTTCTGCTCTTGATCCGGGCCATCGGGTAGGCAGCCATCGAAGCAATCAGTACTACGACGATCACGGAAATGCCGGTCAGGACTAGACTGTTCATAAAGGCCTGCGAAAAATGCATCCGTTCAAAAGCGGAGCGGTAACTGGACAGCGAGAATTCATTGAACAAGTTGACAGGATTGCTCATATTGTCCGGGGAACGCAGCGAGGTGGACAACGCGATAACCAGCGGAATCAGATTGAGCACCATTACGGCAATAACCAGCAGTTGAACCAGTGCCTTTTTCCCTAAGGTCCGGCCGCTTAGCCGTCTCACCTCTTCCCGCTTCGGATCGGATGCAAACATGTTTTTGGTTACAGAAGTCATGCCGACACCTCCCGTTTGTTCATATTGAGCACGAAGATTCCTGTGATTACCATAATAAATAAGAAGGACAGGATGCCAAGCGCAGAGGCTTTGCCGAACATTTGCTCCGTGAAGGCCATTTTATAAATTGAGAAAATTAGGGTGTTAGTCGAAGTTCCGGGACCGCCACTGGTCATAATGAACGGGAAGTCAAAGGCTTTCAGACCATTGATTAAGCTAAGTGTAATATTGATCGTCACCGAAGTGGCAAGCAGCGGAAGCTTGATATTTCTCAATAGACGCCACGGGCCGCAGCCGTCAATTTCACCCGCTTCCAGCAAGTCCTTAGGAACGGTCTGCAGACCGGCCAGAAAGATAATCATGGTCGTGCCAATATTCTTCCAGATTTCCACAAAGATAATCGAGTACAAGGCGGTGGAATAATTGCCGAGAAAATTGATATTTTCAGTATTAAAGCCTATCTTCGACAAAAGGGTTGTAATCATTCCGGTATCAGGCATGTACACATAACTCCAGATAAAACCTACGACAATTGCACTGAACAAGGTTGGGATATAAGAGATAGAGCGGTAAAAACCTTTTCCGCGAATATTCATATTGAGCATCAAAGCAAGTCCTAATCCAATCAAGTTGCCTAAGCCGACACTGATAACTGTATACAATATAGTGTGCCACAGCGAGGTTCCGAGTGTTCCGCTTGCGAATAAGTCTTTAAAGTTGTCCAAGCCGATATAATTAAAATCCGTGGAAAACCCGTTATAGTCGGTAACACTGTATTGAAACAGCTTCAGAATCGGAAAGATCCAGAATATCAGGTAAAATACCAAAGCAGGGATGGCAAAAAAGTACATCGTTTTTTTCATTACAGTCCGGTTCATTTCTCTCATCTCCCTTTTAATCCCGGATGCACCGGCCATTACTTATGGCCGGTGATCCTTTAAAGTTGTATGTCTATTTCTTGCTCTTTGCCAATTCCTTATACTTTTTGTCCATTGCCGCAGTCACTTCCTCCGGCGTCGTCTTCTGTCCGCCGATAATGTTGGCAAACTTCGCTTCCATTTCTTCAGCGACGCCCGTCATCCACATCTGATTGGGGAAATAAACGGAATTTCCGTTGTTGTTGTAATCGTCGAATACCGGTTTGAACAGTTCATGATTGAGCGGAACATCTTTGTATACACTGATGGAAGTATTGGACTTCACCCACTCCTTGAACAAGTCGGATTGGCCATCGTACCAGTAATTCAAAATCTCCTTGGCCACATCCATGTTCTCCGATTTGGCATTAACGGCGTAACCGGCGGATGTAGCCGCAGCAATATAAGTAGGCTTGCCGGCATCGTTAGCCGGAAGCGCGAAGAACCCGCGTGTGAACTCAGATGCGCCTTTAGCCGTCAGTGTCGGATAATCCCAGGTTCCGTCAAACACCATTGCAGCTTTGCCGTCAATAAAATTTTGGGCTGCTTGAGCGCTTCCTAGTCCAAGTGAGTTTTTAATGACATATCCCTTATCATAAAGCTCCTTGAACATGGAAACCGTCTTCACCCATTTAGGGTCAGTCAGTGAAGTCTCTCCGGTTTGCAGCTTGGTGTCAAACTCTTTGTCATCCGGGTATACGGTATTCGCCGCAATTTGATACATCCCGAATTGAATAAAGAAAGGGTCTTTATCCCCGAGGACGATTGGTGTAATACCCGCATCCTTCAGCTTCTGACAGGCTTCGAGGAAGGACGGCCAATCCTTGGGCTGCTCGGTAATCCCTGCCTGCTTGAACAACTCCTGATTATAGTAAACCCCAAGCATATCCATACCCGATGGAATCGCATACTGTTTCCCTTCATACGCCATGTCTTCCTTCGCGCCGGTGCTGATATTGTCCAGGAAGGTCAGGTCAGACAGATCAGCGGTAAAACCTGCTTTCGCCATATCGTTCACAGCAAGCGATGCATTTCTCGGGAACACAAGGAAGATGTCGGGTCCTTGTCCTGCCGCCAGCTTCGTACGTACAGAGGTAATATACTGCTCATCCGGGTATTTTGAAGTTTCCAGCGTTACATTCGGGAATTTTTCCTTAACCAGCTTAGGAAGAATGTCTAATACAAAATCCTGACCGTCCGGTGCCTTAGTCCCTGACATCATTAAGGTAATCGTTACCGGTTTAGCGCTGGACCCGCCTGTATCCGCTGTGTTGCCGTTTGAAGCAGCCGGCTCGTTGTTAGAACTGGAACCGCAGCCGCCAAGAAGTGACGCAGATAAAATCAAAGCGGTGAGACCGGCCCAAAGTGATTTTCTAGCTTTCATAGATTAAGACCCCTCTTTCGTTTCCGTTTATAAAGTGCACTACTGTTTACGCTTTCATTTTACTATCAGAGGAGGTATACTTACTTTGGTCATTTGAGTGCACTATTTTTAGATTGCATTCATTAACGTTTTCAGCGGAAGGAAGAATTGGATTGCGATTCTTTAATATCAAAACCAAACTGTTTCTGGTGCTGCTTGCCGTTTCCCTTATCCCGATTATTGTAATTGCTATTAGCTCCTACCGGAGTTATACCGAACTAGTGAATAAGCAGACCTCCTTAGTGGCAGCGACAACCATTGGAAATGCGGTCGAGAGCATTGAGGGCGTCCTGCAAAATATTGAGCGGATCTCGATCACCTTCCAGCAGCAATCCTCCAGTTCAACGGAGTATAGAACCGTCAGTGACGAATTGAAGCAGCTCCAGGCGACAAATGACTCTTTCGATATCTATACGATCCGCAACAAGCTGAAGCTGATTTTTCAGAATGTGCTTCTGGGTTACGACTATATCAATGGTGTGTACCTCTTTACGCCGGATGGTAAATTTATCAGTTATGGTTCGGTAAGCGACCTCAAGGCAGATTATAATCCGCTGCAAGACACCTGGTACCAGAAGACGCTGGCTAAACAAGGGGAGCTCTACATCGGGGATAATAAAATAAAGCCTTACTTCATCAATGCCAAACCCTCTATTTCCTTCTCTCGTGCAGTTTACGATATGAACACGGGGGAATTTCTTGGCGTCTTTATGCTGGATTGCAGTCTGGACATTTTCAGCGGATTGAACCGCAATCTGGCAACGAACCTGTCTAACATTTATCTGGTGAATGAGGACGGGACACTCCTCTTTGAAGGGTCCCAGAATCCTGCGGGTTCTACGCTGCCTGCCGAACTGTGGACCAAGGCCCAAAACATGAACGGCGACCAAGCAAAATACTATAATTCCGATGATATAACGGTAATACAAGCCTTCCCCAGCAACGGCTGGAAAGTCATTGCCAATCTTTCGACCTCCAAGCTGTATAAGGAATACGGCATTTCACAGAAGCTGATTATTTATATTTCCGCCACCTGCGGTGTACTATTCCTGATCCTTTCCATTCTTCTGTCCGTATGGATTACACGGCCTATTATCGAGCTCAGCCGTACCATGCGCAAAAATAAATCGCAAAAATTCATTCCCTCCAAAGCCAAATATAAACGAAACGATGAGATCGGCATTCTGTACACGGAATATGACAAGATGATGCAGGACATCGACCTGTACATCCGGGAGAGCTACCAGAACCGTATCCTGACACTGGATTCGCAGATGAAGGCACTGGAAGCGCAGATCAATTCACATTTTTTGTACAATACACTTGAGTCCATTAACAGTATAGCCGAGATTGAAGAAGTGGAAAGCATCGCTATTATGACCAAAGCACTTGGCGATATGTTCCGGTACAGTATCAAGACGGAAAGCGAGCTGGTCCCGGCCTCTGAGGAATTGCAGCATGTGGACAATTATATGGCAATCCAGCAAATCCGGTACGGAGACAAAATCTCTTTTCACAAGACAATTGACGAGCGGGTGCAAAGCAGTAAAATCCTGAAGCTCATTTTGCAACCGCTGGTGGAGAATGCGCTCTATCACGGACTGGAAAATAAAAAAGGTAAAGGCAGCATTACCGTGAACGGCTGTAGAGAAGGACACGATTTGGTGTTTGAAATTATCGACGACGGGATCGGCATGACGACAGCCCAAGTTGCCGAGATTCAAGCCCTGCTGGCCGAACCCCCGGAATTTGGCGGCTTTGGACAAAGAAATAAACGGAGCATCGGGATTAAAAACGTCCATTCGCGGATTGTGCTGTACTACGGTCCCGGATATGGACTTACCTTTGAGAGTCTGGAAGGCTTGGGTACCACAGTGAAAATAACCATCCCGGCAAATTAAAGAAAAGGACGGATGCAAATGCATACTTTTATTGTGATCGACGATGAATACCTCGTTCGAAAAGGGCTAATCAAGAAGATCCAGTCCTTTGAACAGGAGCTCGTCCTGCTCGGGGAGGCAGAGAACGGAGAGGATGCGCTGGAGCTCATCGAGCAAACTGATCCTGACCTGATTCTGACCGATATGCGGATGCCGGTGATGGATGGCAAATCCTTGCTGCGGGTCATGCAGGAGAGATATCCTCTTAAAAAGATCATTGTCATCAGCGGACATTCCGATTTTGAATACATGCAGGAGGCGATCTCCGCCAGAGTAGTCAGTTATGTACTCAAGCCGTTCAGCCGCGAAGAAATCCATCAAGCGCTGCGCAAAGCCATTGATTCGCTAGCATCGGAACGTTCCGCCAAGCAACAGGCGGCATTATCCAAAAGCCAAAATGAAGCCATCATTCATCAATTGGATCAGCAAAAACTGCTGCATCTCATCTTGGATGATCATGCAGGCAAACCCCATTCTTTTCATTCCGAACAGATGAACCGTTTCGCGGCTGCAAGTTTCTATGTTCTGCTGACCGTATATAGTTCCACGCAGATCAATCCGGATCTATTTGAAGGTGGCGTTCATGAAGATTACATTTCAGTTCCGCACCCTGTGAACGAACATTTGTTATTCGTGGTATTCGCTTCTTATGAGCGGGTTTCCTATAAAGGAATGGACGCTAGCTTCGCGATTCAGTCCGCCGATAGATTTTTCGAGCCGCTTTGTGCCATTCCCTATAATAAAGTATTTGCGGGGCTCAGCGCTGCTAAGTCCAATATGGCCGAACTGTATCAGGCGCAGAAGGAATGCTTAAGCGCAATGAACAGCAAGGGGATCATGGATTATGGCTCCATATTCGTTTACAACGCCGAAGACCGTCCTTCGGAAATGCCTTTATGGAATAAAACCGGGGACTTGATGTTTTATTTGGAAGCCGGACATTCCTCTAAGGTTAGGGAAAGTGTCGTCGATTTCATTACTTTTTATATGCAACTGCCGAGTGCCACACTATTCCAGCTCAAACACCAATGCCAGGAACTGGCTGCGGAAATCAAACAATTACTCGGATTACGTCTTCCGGCTACTACCTATCAAACGACTTCTTCCAGTATGGAGGCTGTACTTAATACATCATTTGACCCGGAGGAAATCCGGCAGTATTTCATGGCTGTGCTGCCAGACTTGGCGGAACTGCTTAAAGACAGCACACCTTATTCTTCACCGAATGTAATCGATAACGTGAAAGTTTATATTCACAGAAACTATTTGCAGGATCTGACCTTGGAGAAGGTTTCCTCTTTATTTTTTATGAACTCCAGTTATTTAAGCTTTTTGTTCAAGGAGAAGACCGGGGAGAATTTCACGGATTTCATCAACAAACTGCGGATTGAACACGCCAAAACTTTGTTAAAAACTACGGATAATAAAGTATATAACATTGCCGGCGCACTTGGTTTTGACAATGAGAAATATTTCTTCCGCCTGTTTAAAAAGAGCACCGGTCTCACACCGGAAGCTTACCGAAACCAGCCTTGAGCGCATATGTTACCAACCTTTGTTCAGCATACAATGCAGTCGCCGCAAACCCAAAAAAACTTCTGTTCAACGCGTTGTGATAAAACAAGCGGTGAACAGAAGTTTTTTTGCGCTGGGCAGTTGAGGGTGTACTAGTCCCTGCTGCATATATCAACGAATGGTCCCATTCCATATTCATCCGGTCCAAATAACCGCTCAGGTCGATGCCGTAGTATCCTGCCTTGCTCACCCATTCGTGAACGGACTCCGCATCCCCGAAGCACAGCCGCTCAAGCCAATGTTCAGTGATAGAAGTCCTGCTCTCCTCTTCTAATATTTTGCTGGAAATCTCTTTGGTGATTTCAACGATAATGGATTCGCGGGGAAGCTCGAACACTGGCATCCGCAAATTGTCCGCATACGGCTTCAGGTACTGTATCACTTTGGATGTCATCTCGTCATTGGCCAGAAAAATAATGCCGGAGGTATTTTTTTCGGCGGCTTCCTTGAGCAGCTCGACAAGACTGTCCACATCGCACCTTAATCCCAGACCACCAAAAAACAACAGCTCCCCGCAAAAAAGATCTAAGGGGTTAAGGAAAATGCTTTAGATTTTCAGTATTGACCAATGCGGTCAAGAGAATTACAATCAATTTGACCGCATTGGTCAATATCATTGGAATGATCGATGCTTATGGTTAATATAGTGATACCCCTGAGGTGATAACGTTGTTCTCAAAGTTTCTAAATCTAAGTAAGGATAAGCAGGACCGCATCATAAATGCCGCCTTACAAGAATTCGCGCTTAAAGGTTACCAGAATGCCTCCACCAATGAAATCGTGAAGCAGGCGGGAATCTCCAAAGGTCTGCTGTTCCATTATTTTAATAATAAGAAGGACTTGTACTTATTTTTGTTTGATTATTTTATAGAAATGCTAATGGAGGAAATACACGCACACATCGATTGGGAGCAGCGTGATATTTTTATCAAGTACAGGAATGTGGCAATCCTTAAATTCGGATTATTTCAGAAATACCCGAATGCCTTTGAATTCATAAAGAGAGTGTATCCTGAGAATTCCAGTGAGGTGAAGCCCGATTTAGAGAACCGGAAAAAAGAGTTTTTGAACAAGGGCTATAAAGATTTGTTCGGTGATATTGACCTCACCCCGTTCAAAGAGGGAATCGATATCGAAAAGGCGGTAAACATTATCTATTGGACTATGGAAGGGTTCGCCTACCGATTGCAGGCACAGACGGCTTCAGTACCTGTGAGTCAAATTCAGCTAGAGGATATAATTGCCGAGCTGGACGTCTACAGTGAGATGCTTAGACATTCTTTTTATCAATAGTTCCGGGAGGTTCTGCTATGAATGTGATTGAAATTAATCATCTGACCAAAACGTACGGCAAGTCCAGAGGCATCACGGATATCAGCTTTAATGTAGAAGAAGGGGAGATATTCGGATTCATCGGGCCTAACGGTGCGGGAAAATCGACTACGATCCGAACCTTGCTGTCCCTGATTTACCCGACTAGCGGCAACGCCAAGATTTTTGGCAAGGATTGCATTGAATTCGCTCCTGAGATCAAAAAGGAAATCGGGTATCTGCCTTCGGAAGTCTTTTATTATGACAATATGAAGGTGTTCGATCTCTTGAAGTATTCGGCCAGCTTTTACAAAAAGGACTGTACGAAACGAATCAAGGAATTGGCGGAAATCATGGACCTTGACTTAACGAAGAAAATCGATGATTTGTCGCTCGGCAACAAAAAGAAGGTTGGGATTGTCCAAGGGCTGCTCCACGAGCCCAAGCTGATCATCCTGGATGAGCCTACCAGCGGCCTGGACCCGCTTATGCAGCAGAAATTCTTTGAACTGCTGGAAACGGAGAACCAAAAAGGCGCAACGGTTTTATTTTCATCCCATATTCTCAGTGAAGTTCAAAGACTTTGCAACCGTGTTGCGATCATCAAAGAAGGGGCCATCGTTACGGTCGAAAAGATTAGCACCTTACAGGAAAATAACTATAAAAAATTCAAAATCCACACGAAAACACCACTCGATAAGGAGTACTTCAATCTTCCGGGCGTCAGTCAATTAGAGGTTAAGGATCACCTGGTTCACTTTCTGTTCCGGGGCAACCTCAATGGGGTGCTCAAGAAAATAGCGGAAACGGACATCACCAATGTATGGATCGAGGAGCCGGATCTGGAGGAGATCTTTATGCACTACTATGTAAAGGAGGATTAGAGCGCTGATGAATATTTTCCTGCACGAACTGAAGGCTTACCGGAAATCCACGATCATCTGGTTACTTTCTTTAATCGCAATCATGGTGCTGTTCATGTCCCTCTTCCCTTCTTTCCACAAAGATGCCGGGGAATTCACGAAGCTGCTTGAAGGCTATCCCGAATCATTAAGAAAAGCAATCGGGCTCGATTTGAACAATCTCTTTACGCTTATGGGCTTCTATACGTATTCTTTGACGTTCATCGTTCTGGTCGGAGCCATCCAGGCTATGAATCTGGGCACTTCGATTGTATCTAAAGAAGTCCGGGAGAAAACAGCGGATTTCCTGTTAACCAAGCCGGTTACACGTAAAACGGTTATTACGGCGAAGCTGATGGCAGCATTCGTGTCCTTAGTCATTACCAATATTATTTATGGAGCGGCGGCCTATGGGATGGCTTCACAGGTGAAGGTGGAGGATTATAGCTTGAAGATGTTTCTCCTGCTCAGCTTAAGCATCTTGTGGGTTCAGCTACTCTTTCTGGCCATCGGAATCGTGATGTCGGTCATGATCCGCAAGATCAAATCGGTGCTGACGGTTTCGCTGGCAACAGTCTTTTCCTTTTACTTTATCGGGATGATCGGAGCAACAACCGGGGATGCCAGCCTGCGCTACCTGTCCCCCTTTAAATATTTTGATCCGTCCGAAATCATAAAACATTCAGGATACGAGATCTCCTATGTAATCACCGGGGCCGCTATTATTGGGATTGCCATCTCAGCCAGCTACTACGTGTATGCCAAAAAAGATATTCATGCGGTGTAAAAGGGGGGATCATTTGTGAATATATTTTGGAGAGAAATGAAATCGTACCGGAAATCTTTAATCTTCTGGAGCATCGGTGTGTTCCTCATGGTAGCCTCCGGCATGGGTAAATACGCGGGGTTATCCGCCTCTGGACAGTCCATGGGCCAGATGATGGCCGATATGCCCAAATCACTGCAGGCGATATTAGGGATTGGAAACCTGGATCTGAATACAGCCAGCGGATATTACGGAATGTTATTCGTCTATTTGCTATTGATGGCCACGATTCATGCCGCCATGCTGGGGGCGAATATCATCTCTAAGGAAGAGCGGGATAAAACCTCGGAATTTCTATTTGTTAAGCCAGTTTCCAGACATCACATCATCACCTCCAAACTATTGGCAGCCTTGGTCAATATCATCCTATTTAATCTGGTTACATTATGGGCTTCTCTTCTTATTGTAGGAAAGTACAGCAAGGGTGAGTCCGTTGCAGGGGATATCACCATGACCATGCTTGCCATGTTTATTCTACAGCTCCTGTTCATGTCTATCGGAACGGCAACTGCAGCCGTGCAAAAGAAATCCAAGGCCGCCGCATCCCTTGCCACAGGAATTCTTTTGCTCACCTTTGTATTGTCGATTGCGATCGACTTGAATGACAGGCTTGCAAGCCTGAAATACATCACACCGTTTAAGTATTTTGAAGCCAAAAATGTGATGTACGGCGGAGGATTGGATGTTGTCTTCGTCCTTCTGTCGGCAGCGCTCATTGTGGTGCTAGTCGCCGTGACTTATGTCTTTTTCAATAAAAGGGATTTGTAGAAATACAACATGAGCCATTTCATCGCACACGAATAAGCGGAGACCACCATGGCCTCCGCTCTTTGTACATCTTATCAGGTAACTGCCCTATTGAAACGCTTTGCTGAACTTAGTCCACCTTTGCACCATAGGAGCGCAGGAACACAACGGCTTGCTCCCTGTCCATCCGCACTCCTTTTACCATCAGCGCTTTCATATCCACACCTTCCAGCTTAGCCCCCCGCAGATCAGCCCCGGTCAGGATGGCTTTGCCCAGCATGGCTCTTGTCAGATCACAGTCTCTCAGGTCAGCCTTGGCCAAATCACTCTCCGACAGATCCGCTTCAAAAAAACGGATGCCCCGCAAATCCTGCTTGCCAAGCTTGGTATACCTCAGATTGGTGTAGGACCAGTCTCCCCCGCTTAGTGTAATGCCATCCATCTGAGCACCCGCGAAATCAGAACCGGTCATTTTGCAGGAGATGAACTTGCTTACAAAGAGATTCGCACCGCTGAATTTACAATTTTCGAATGCAGATTCGGTGTGGATCGAAGCATTCAGGGCTGCGCCTTTAAAATCACATTCGATAAAACGGCAATGGGTGGTATCGATTTCTTCCAATGAGGTGTTCATGAAAGTGCAGTTGGTAAATGTGCAGCGGATCAGCTCGCCATAACGTAAATCATGCCCGTCAAAACGGACCTCCACAAATTCCCTGTCGTTGTATTGGTACATGTCTTTCCTCCGATAATAATAAGCTAGAATATGAGCAAAAAAACGCTATTTCACTAATTTTATCATATCTGTGTCAAGTGTTTTTTCCATAAGCTGTAATTTCAATGAAATATATTTTCGGAGGTATACGGGATAACACCACTCGTTAATCGGACAGGCTCTCTCCCTGTGATCGCTTATATTGCCGGTTCGCCTTGAAGGCGAAGATCAGATACAGCATAATCACCAGGGGCAGGAGCCATGCGCTCAATCCCCGAAGAAGTGCAAACGGCGTTTCGAACAGAAAGGCCCGCCAAAACCCAACTCCAGTCTTCTCCCATAATCCAGGGGTCAAATAGAGGGCTTCAGGATCGAGCAGAGCCGCCGGCTTGAGAGTACCTGTAGACATCAGTGCTACAATAATCGGAAAAAAAGACAAGGAAATCGAGAGCCACATCTCTGACAAACGTTTATACCGCCCTGCTTTGGAATCGGCATCCGAAAAAATATCCTCGCTCCCCTGATCATTCACCATCTTGAAATACTGATATCCCGAACTTTTCGAACCCTGGATGTGCTTCCAGCCGCTATCCTCGAAGAGGGCACGATAATCCTCGAAATCCTCTTTCTTGACAAAAGCACGGTAATCAATCTTTATTCGGCCAACCTCCGGTTCGGCTTCATGAAATTCGTAGCTGAACAAAGATTTCCCGACAAATCGCCAGCCCCGCCCGGCCATATCATTCAGCCATTTCTCTTCATGGTCTAAATTCGTAAAACACTTACATTTCCGCATGAGGTTCCCTCCCGTCTGAGTTCCAAATTCTTCGCGTGATCTCCATCATGTGATTCATCCGTTCATAGTCCCGGCACATGACCGCCCGCCCTTCTTCTGTAATCACATAGACCTTGCGCCGGTTATCTACAGTGCCGACAGGTTCAATGAACCTAAGCTTAATCAGATTCTCAATCGCACCATATAGCGTGCCCGCAGCCATTCTAACCTGTCCTCCACTAAGCTCCTCAACCTTTTGCAGGATCAAATACCCGTGCGCCGGCTCATGCAGGGCGAGCAGGATATAATAGACCGTTTCCGTAAGCGGCAGATATTTGTCTCTCCCCATATCTCTTCTCCTTTGGATATCAAACTGTACTTGTGGCAAGACATTATATAGTTCAACTGTATAGTCATACTATATACATTTCAACTGTACATTGCAACTATATATTTCCAATGGGGTGATATGTGCCATGAGGCAGAAGAAAAACCACACGGGGCGCTCCCGTGTGGTTTACAAAAATAATCAGTGTGAAATTTCAAAATCGCTCTTACTAAGTTCCTTGTACTATTCAGCATCGTTTTCTGGAAGTTCTATTAATAAAGGCTCTCTTACGAGATTTCCGTATCCTTCTTTGCAGACACCAAAAACTTTATAATTCTCTCTTGCCTGATTTAAAGAGAGATGATTAGCACCTATGTTCCAATCAGGTTTCTCATGAGCAACAACATCATATTGCCAAAAACAAACATCACAAATATCTACAATTACTTCATCGTCACTTTCAATAGTGAAATAACCACAGCAAGGACATTTCAGTCTTTTCAGGTATATCCCCTCCTCATTTTAGGAGTATATTTCTCAACTTGTTCAAACCAATATTTAGCCCCATCTGCTGGTTTGAAATATGTTGATATACCACTATACTTACCAAACTCTGCTCCAATCAGCAAGATGCTTAGTAAGCGTGCTCTTGTTATTTCCCTTGGTAAAAACTAATAGTATCTTCTCTTCCCTACCATAAAGCAAGGCTTTGCTTGCCTTAACAGATTCCTCTGTATTCATTGCTTTTTTTGCAATATTAATAAATACTTTGATACCTGAAGCGGCTTTAACAGCACCATTTTCCACAAGCATGATATTTCTTTTTACAAACTCCGCTGCGGCTACAGCTCTTACACCGCTAGAATACCTTTCGTCTGCCATGATCTGAGTTAGCTCAATCTGATTCTTATCAGACATCATGTACCACTTGGGTCTGAATAAATCAAAGGATTGTTATGAACGTACGTATACAAATTCAAACTAAGCGAATTATCAATCTGCCCTTCAATGGTATCCTAGTTTTTAAAGTGTAATCTGACTAAAGAAGGTGGTAACTAGGAAATCACTAACTCGCATGTGGTTATTGATAACCTATTTTTACAATAACATTCGCTCAATAGATTTTTTATTTTCATTACTTAGATGAATGCCTCGCACTTTCTGATTGAGATATTCATTAAAATCTGAGAAATCAAAAATAGTATTTTTGTCATATACCAATTTAATATTTTCTAACGCTTTCTTTATCAAACTTCTCCCTTCTAGAACATTTCCCTGATTAATAAAAATCCTTCCTAATTGTATATACGATTTAACATTATTTGGATCAAGAGCAATGGCTTGTCTTAGCATCTCAACTTGTTTTTCTTTATCCGTGACTGCGAAACGCCATGATAGTATTAACCTTTTTATGGAACTCGCATATGTGTTAGTAACATCAATATTATTAATCTTACGAACTAACCCCTCATCAATTCCAGCCAGGTGATAATAATGAACACAGCATTCCAAAATTGTTGCTGCCACATTCTTCTCATCCTGTTCATAAATTCGATGTATACAAGCGAGACTCTTAGGATAATCAACTAAGGGAATGGTTAATACAGCGACAGCTAAACGTATCAATAAATCAATGTTATTAGGATACGCTAGTAGTTGCTGCTCAATAATCGTCTCAACCTTCTCTATATCATAATTCCGCACTGCTTCAGATATTTCTTTTTCAAACTCATTCAACTTTTCTCCCCCTAAGAATAAGTAATAGTATTGTCCATATTCCTTGTAGATTGTCCTTTATACATATCAATATTTATAAGTTTCCCACCATTACGTAAATTTGAATTTTCCAATTCAAACCCATTGATCGTTGTTATTTTATCCCACCTGAGCCCAATTCAAAAGCACTTTTACCTCTCACTCCTCCAAAATCACCCATGCCCGGCGATATCAAAGGCACGTTCTCGAAGGTTGCACCCTATTGAGACCGCCTAATCCCCTGATCAGCACAAAAAAGCAGCCATCCCCTTACGGGGATAACTGCCTGCCTAACCAGCAATCATTCAGCCTGCAAATGAATAACAACCAAATCAATCCTCTACTTCCGTAGACGGCAAAAATCGAAACCACTTCAGGTCGAACTGGCTGCCTGGAAGGAACAGGAAGGTGACGGTCCGTGGGCTGCTGACCGGTTCCAGAACAAATTCGCGCTCTGTGTAGCTGCTGCTGCCGGCAAATTCCACTAGCTGCTTGGAATCGCCGCCGGGACCGCTGAACAGCAGGTGAAGCGTGCTGTTCTCCAGAGGGGAGCGTCCGCAGATAATGATCCGCGAGCTTCCCTGTACACCAAAGTCCATCCCCTCATAAATCAGGGACACATTGTTGCCGATACCTTCAATGGCTGACTCTGTCACGGTGAAGGTGTCACCGTAAATCCGGCTGTTCTCAAGCGCAGTCAAGCGTTCGTAAGCTTTGCGCTTCTGGACAAACTGAAAACCTCTCAGGTGGATCTTCTGCCGCAGGACGAAAGAGAGTGAGGTGATTCCGGTCAGACGTTTCGGCAGCTTGTAGGTTTCCTCCTGGTATACATTCCAGCGGGAAGGCTTTTGGTAGATTACCGTGGACAGGCGCTTCGCACCCGGCTCTCCGGGAAGGCCCTCCCATATTTCAATCGGGTACTCTCCATCGTCCAGGGAGAAGATAGGCAAGACGATTTCATCCGCTCCATAGTCGCCGAAATCAATCCGTTCGAAACAGATCCGGCTCTCCCCTTCCCGCGCGGTGGCAACCCCCCGTTCATTCCCGTTGGTCAGGTTCGTACTGGCGCTGCTGTGATAGCCGGAGGAGACAAATTCATAAGGGTCCAGGTAGGCCTGCCCCAGTCCTTCAAGCTTGAATTCCACCAAGCTGTACAGCCGGATACCGTCAGTACCATTCGTTGTCCCGCAACGGATATACACTTCGCCATCCCCCAGACCGGTAATGACGGCTTCATGCCCCTTCACCTCAATCGAAGCGATATTCGCATCGATTCCTGCAGCATTCGTAATCCGCCACTCCACCTCCTGGAAGGTGGCATTCTCCGGATGGAGCTTCACGCGCACCGGGAGCGCGGAATGCTCTGGCGTCAGAATATTGCCCTCAGGACAGATAATTTCCAGCTTGCGCACAGGAATTTCCGCAGCCTTCTTGCTCTGCACCTCCACGGATTCCCCCTTGCCTTCCAAAGGGCAATCCGCATACAGGAACGGTTCACCGTCAACCGATATACCTCGTGCCGGAACGCCTGACTGCAGTATAAGCTCTGCGGAAGCAATCTCCGGCGAAGACGCCCGCAGGGTGATCGTGCCGGGCTCCAGTGTACCGGCAATCACAGCGAGCAGCTTGCCGCTGAACATCCTGCGGTTCGTACCTTTGTAGGGGTCGTAATCGGTGCTGTCCCCATTATCCAGTCCGATCAGCCGTCCTGGTCCTTCTATGCTCAAGTGAACCCGGTTGTTGGCATTCTCCACCTGGAGACCTTGCGAATCCTTTGCCGTGATAGTTACGAAGATCAGATCCTGGCCGTCTGCCGTCAGTTCATACTTATCCGGTGTAAGCACCAAAGAAGCTGCATCGCCGAAGGATGAAATTTGCTCCGAAGCCATTACATTTCCCTGTTCATCATAGGCAACAGCCCGGAGCACTCCCTCCGAATAAGGCACCTGCCATTCTCCGAGCAGCTTGTGGCCATGAACATGGTCAATGTCATAGGTGCCCCTGGATACGTCATTGAAGAATAATTCAATCCGCGGGGCATTGGAGCATACCCGCACATCAACGAGTTGTCCCTCCGAGAAGTCCCAGTAAGGGAAGATATGAATCATCGGATCCGTTCGGTAATCGGTCCATTCTGCCTTATAAATGTAGTAAGAGTCCTTCGGAAAGCCCGCCGTGTCCAATTGGCCAAAGTAAGAGTTCTTGGTGAAGTACGGTGTAGGCTCGCCTATATAGTCGAAGCCGGTCCACAGAAACTGTCCAAGGGAATACGCCGCGTCCCGGTCTGACGTAATACAGGCCTCTGTGCTTTTGGCCCCCCAGCTGGTGGAGCTGTTACCCAAGGAGGAGCACTGTAGATCGTCATCTGCCAATACCGGCTGGGCCAGCGGAAAATGATAGACACCCCGGCTTTGGACGGTAGAGCAGGTCTCACTTCCGTAGATGAACCAGTCCGGGTGCTCATCATGCTGCCGGTCATAATATTTCTCACCGTAGTTGTAACCCGCCACCTTGACGATATCGGCGCATTTCTGCGCATTGTCCCAAGGCATGTAGTTCGAACCAATCGTAACGAAGGCATTGACCCGGGGATCATGGGCCAGCACTTCGTCCTGCAGCATCCGTGTCAGCTCCTGGCCGCGGGCATCGGCATGGGTATCGTAGATTTCATTCCCGATGCTCCACATGATCAGGCTCGGATGGTTGCGGTCCCGGCGCACCCAGCTGGCGATATCCTTCTTCCACCACTCCGGGAAGAACCGGGCATAGTCATAAGGAGTCTTGCTTCGCTCCCACATATCAAAAGCTTCCGAGACGATAAGCACCCCCATCTCGTCAGCCAGTTCCATCAGTTCCACGGCAGGCATATTATGTGCCGTCCGGATGGCGTTCACGCCCATCTCCTGCAGCAGCACGAACTGCCGCCGCAGAGCCGTCTTATTCACGGCTGCCCCCAGGCAGCCAAGGTCATGATGCTGGCACACACCGTATATTTTGACGTAACGTCCGTTCAGGAAAAATCCCTTTTGACTGTCTAGTTCCACCGTACGGAATCCAAAAGCCTGCTTTTCCTCTTCCATGATCACGTCCTGATCCAACAGCTCCGTACGGAGGGTATAGAGGTGGGGACTTCCGATATCCCAGAGCAAGGGCTGTTCGATAGTCAGCCGGCTGTGGGCATGTACCGTCTGATCTCCCATCTGGGTATGAATCGCGGATTCCACCTGCCCAATCTCTGTTCCGCCAGCATCCAGAACCGTATGAAGGAGCTTTAATCCCGACGTATCACGGCCTTCCTCTACCTGCAGCTCACAATCCACATCCACGGTCCAGGACCCGCCATCCGCCCGCCGGGCCGCAATATAAATGCCATCCGGCGCAATATGCGTCTTTGGGGTTATTTTGAGCCACACAGAGCGGTAAATTCCGGCACCGGAATACCAGCGGGAATTCGGAGATTCATGAATCACACGCACAACAATCGAATTGTCTCCCCCGGTCAGATAGGGAGTAATATCGAATTCGAAGGTAGAATATCCATACTTCCATTCACCAGCCACTTGTCCGTTGACGTACAGGGTAGAATTCATGTATACACCTTCAAACCGCAGGGACCACAGCTGATGAGCAGGCACTTCGGCCAAGCTGAGGGTGGTTCGGTACCAGCCCTCTCCGTTTTCATAAAGCGCATGCGTGTTGTAAATCAGCCAATCGTGAGGCAGCGTTACCGGCATCCAGTCCGCGTCCGCAAGCACGTTAGCCAGCTCTGAACCGAGCGGCTGCTTGGTGAAGTGCCAGCCTCCGTTCAGTTTTCTTTTGATGCTCATGGATAAAGTTCCTCCCGTGCATGGTTTGTGGGAATGACATCAATCAGCCTTTCAAAGCTCCTACCATAACACCCTTCACAAAATATTTCTGCAAAAATGGATACAGCAGCAGAATCGGTGCCGTCGTCACGATAATGGCCGCATATTTCAGGGTTTCGGCTACATCGCGGCTCTGGATAAGCGTAGTGGTGCCCAGCATGCTGGCATTATCGTTCTCCAGAATAATGTTGCGGACCACGAGCTGTATCGGGAAAAGGTCCTGATCCCGCAGAAAGATCATCGCGTTGAACCAGCTATTCCAGTGGCCTACACCATAATAGAGAATCAGCACGGCGACAACCGGCATGGAGAGCGGAATGAAGATGCGGAACAGGATCGTGAAATGCCCTGCACCATCCAGGAACGCCGACTCCTCCAGCTCCTTGGGAATAGCCATGAAATAGGTCCTCATAATAATAAGGTTGAAGGTGCTGACCGCCGTAGGCAGGATCAGTGCCCACAAGGAGTCCAGCAGCCCGTATGATTTCACGATCAGGTAGAACGGAACCAGCCCTCCCTGAAAGAACATCGTGAACACGATGAAGAACATGATCGGCTTTTGCAGCATAACCCCATCCCTGGACAGAAAGTAAGCCCCAAGCGAGGTCAGCGTCATATTCATTACAAGTCCAACCACCAGAATAAAAAATGTATTCTTGAAGCCCGTGAGAATCACCGGATTGTTAAGCACCGCCTTGTAGCCCTCGAGAGAAAATCCCTGCGGCCAGAGCAGGATGCCATTGAACGAGATCAGACGGTTGCCCTCGCTAAGAGAGGAGAACAGGATATAGAGCATGGGATACAGCGTAAGAATAATCATTAGCACCATAATAATGGCATTGCATATATCAAAAATACGTTCACCGAGTGACGTTTTTATCATGGTTGTCCCTCCTTACCAAAGACTGGTTTTACTGGCGCGTTTACTGAACGAGTTGGCGAGCAGCAATATGGTGAAGTTGATGACAGAATTGAAGAGCCCTACCGCGGCACTGTAGCTGTAGCTAAACTCCAATATCCCTTTCCGGTACACAAAGGTTGAGATAACGTCGGCTGTCTCATAGATGCTGGCACTATACAAGAGAATGATCTTCTCGAAGCCGACATTCATTATATTTCCAAGTGCCAGAATCAGCATGATCATAATCGTTGGAAGAATCCCCGGCAGTGTCACATGGCGGATCTGCTGCAGCTTCGTGGCCCCGTCAATCTTGGCGGCTTCATACTGCTGCTGATCAATCCCGGTAATGGCTGCCAGATAGATAATGGTCCCCCAGCCGATCTGCTGCCAGATTTCACTGATTATATAAATGGGGCGGAAGGACTCAGGCTGCTGCAGAAAGGAGATCCGGGCGCCGCCAAAGAAGGCAATGACATCGTTAATCAAACCATCGGATAACGTAAAATAGCGGATAATTCCTGCCACAACCACCAGCGTGATAAAATGCGGCATATAGGTAATGGTCTGTGTAATCCGCCGGAAGAGCGGACTCTTCAGTTCATTCAGAAGCAAGGCAAGAATGATCGGAGCAGGAAAACCGAACAGCAGGTTGAAAAAACTTAGCAAAATCGTATTCTTGATGACGCGGAAAAAGTAAATGCTGGAGAAAAACTCCTCAAAATGCTTGAAACCCACCCAATCACTGCCCAGAATACCTTTGGACGGAACAAATTGCTTGAACGCGATGATCGTGCCATATAACGGTACATAATGAAACAAGACATAATAGATAAGTACAGGAAGAATCATCAGATACAGCCACTTATTGCGGAGCAAATCTTTGCCCAATCTGGTTTTCAGCATATCTTTCTCTCCTTTGCTGCAATGCTAATATCAAGGGCCGCCTGATCTATACGCTTTCTATAGCGGCCCTTGTTGTAACGTGTTCTAGCGTTTCATGTACCGCTCATAGGCTGCCTGCTGAATTTCCAGAGCTCTTTCAATTCCCATATCCTTCATCTGCTGAACATATTTATCGTAGTTGTCAACAGATTCAGTACCCAGAATAATTTTGAGCTCGGCTTCCTTCACAAGGGCGTTAATGTCGTTCATAATACTGCTCATTTCGTCGGCTTCCTCAGCGGTTGGTGTGATTGGCGGCAGCAGATGGCTTTCATGATTGGTTTTCTTCCAGATGCCGATAGATTCCGTGGTTTGCTTATATTTGGCCGGCAGATTGTTATCCTGCTGAATCATCGGGAAATTGGTTCCGTGCGAGTATTTCATCATCACCTGGTCACTGCCTAGGCCTTCCGGATTTTTAACCACCAGATCGGTATATACAGGTTTGCCGTTCTCCAGAGTATACGTAGTGCCTTCAACGCCAAAAGTGTTCAGCATGCTTCCTTCCTTGGTGTAGGCATAATCCAGCCAGCGCATCGCTGCTTCGACATTCTTCGTTGTGGCAGAAATCGCAGCCGAACTGGTGCCGGCATAAGCATTATCCAGCTGTCCAAACTCCGGGATTCCGCCTTTGGCTGCTGCAGGATATGGAGCCGCTACAAAATTCGCATTCGGATCCGTCCCCTGTGCGGCTGCGTTGTATTTCTCAATGTAGAACTGCCAGCCGATTGTTGCCCCGCTCACATTGGAGGTCATCTTCTTGTCTACGGTTGCCGAATCAATCGAAGCAAAGTCCTTGTCGATCAGTCCTTCTTTATACCACTGGGCCATCGTTTTCAGATAATCCTTATATCCGGGCTCCAGGTAGCCGTAGACTACTTTCCCGTCATTTACATAGAAGTTCCCCATAACACCAAAGGCCCCGGCAAATCCGCCGGTCCGCTCACCGAGGAACATGGTACGGAAGGTTACAGGTGCGGCGGCATTTTTCTTTTCTTTAAAAGCGGTCAGCACCGTGTGCCATTCATCCATCGTTTCCGGAACACTCAGCTTCAGCTCATCCAGCCAATCCTTGCGGATAATCGGCCCGCCATAGACCCGCCCCGTTTCGGAGCGGATGAAAGGAAAGGCATAGTAGGTTCCATCATCGGTTTTGATCATTTTATCGATTTCAGGATGCTCCGCGAGCGTCTTTTTCAAGTTGGGAGCATATTTGTCCATCAGATCATTCAGCTTCAGAATGTAGCCCTGCTCCACCGCTTTGTCCGGGCCGCCCGGATATTGCAACCAGGTATTCAGGAAGATATCCGGCAATTCACCGGAAGCCAGCAGCAGACTGAATTTCTGGTCTGTCATCGGCGTTCCGCCGAGCTGCTTGATTTTAATTCCTGTGCGCTTTTCGTATTCGTCGTCGACAGGCAACCGTTCGGGCGTACCTCCCAGTTGTTCGTTCATAAAGGTTAATTCGGTACCTCCCGGCATTGGATAAGAGAAATCTGCTGCTGGGGTTTCACTGGCAGGCGTGCCAGAAGCGCTTTCATTTGAGTTGTTGCTTGAATTGCTGCAGCCTGCTGCAAGCAGTGTGGCCCCTAACAGAAGAAGAAGCGATTTGTGGGCTTTTTTCTTTTGGAATAACTTCATCAGGATGACGACCTCCATTTAGTGTTATTTGACGACTTGATGCCCTTACAATGTAAGCCGATTCTTGTATACAAACAATGTTCAATATGCAAAATCCATCGATCAAAACGCAAAAAGGGGATAGGCCATTTGAGCTCCTACCCTTTTTTACGCAAATTGAATATCCAATTCAATTATTGCAGATTCTTATAACGGCCCGGGGTGATGCCTTCATATTTTTTGAACACCCGAATGAATGCACTGCTGCTGGAGAAGCCGACACGGGCGGATATTTCCTCAATGGTTACTCCATCTTGCAGCAGCACTTTCGCCTCCGCTGTGCGGATCTGACTGATATAATCATGCAGCCCTTGTCCCGTCTGTTCCTTGAACAACTTGGAGACATACTGGGGAGTAATACCGAAATGCGCGCCAATCATGGACACACTGAGGTTAATGTCTGCATAGTTGTCCTTAACATACGCCGAGACCTCTTCACCGATTCCGTTATTGGACATAAGAGTCAGCTTCTCATTCGCCATACCGCAGGCTATTGCTGTCAGCTCCATCAGCTCCTGCCGGAATTCCCCGCGTGTGGTGCAGACCAGCAGACGTTTCATGGGACGCCATTCCTCCCACAGCTTCGAGCGCTGAGTCTCTTGCGGAACCGCCTTCATGATCGAGCTGCTCAAATCAATCATCGCATACCTCACCAGCTCTATAGAAACCTGGGAACCGAAAAACTGGGCCAGTATGTCATCCACCATCCCTGAAGCCTTCGCCAGCTCCCCGCTTTTAATCAGGTTGATGAAGACCACCTCATCATTAAGGGAGAGGTAATAGTCTGTCTGCTGCGGTTCAATATCGCCATACCAGACCGACACATTCTCTTCCAGCACCAGCCGGTACTCCTGAGCCTCCAGCGCTTGAAGATATCCCAGATGCAGACTGTTCAGTCCGGTGTGACGCTCGCTTCCGGCCATCACGATATGCAGACGGTATTTCTGCTCAATGAACTCCAGCGTTTTGGCCAACGCTTCCTCAATATCCTCTTTCCAGCTGGCGGAACGCCCGGCTCTGATATTCATCACAGCGGCTAGCATGCCATCCATTTCCGTAAAGCTTAAGCCATGATGCTCACCGGTGAAGTCCTTCAGTATATTAGAAACGATAAAATTGGCAAGGCTGGGCGATGGCCCGTCTTCTCCGCAGCCCTGAATGTAGAACAGCAACACTGCAAAATCCTCTGATTCCCATTCGAAGTGATGCAGCCTTGCCGCTTCTTCCACGGTTAATCCATCTTCAATCTGCCCTTTGAGCAGGCGCGATAAATAATAGGTTTGCAGCACACGCAGCTGTCTGAATTGCCTGCTGTTACTATCATCTCTTTCCCGGATCGTAGCGAGTGCGCTCTCTCTAATAAAGGCGAACTCATCCAGCACCCGCTGGGACTGCTCATCTTTAGATCCTGAGAACATATTTACCAATTCACGGACAGGATTGTAGTTCTTGCGTGCATAATAAGAAATCACCCCGCCTCCCACAAAAAAACAGAGCAGCAGTCCGAACAGATTCAGGTTGCGAATCTCCCGCGCTTTTTCCCAGAATACACTTGATGGAAACACGCTTATATACCTCCAGTCGGTCGTGTCCGAATCGATGAAAGAAACCATGTTCTCCGTACCAGCGATATCCATAAAGGAAGTCCCTGCGCCCTTATCGCCTTCTTCAGCAAAAGGCACACTCTGAAAATTGGCCAGACTATTACTCTGAAACAAAATTTGCTGATTCTTATCGACGATGTATACATCCCCGTTGTTGACCCAATCCACGTTTTTAAGCATATTTTGAATTTTGCTGCCGTTCAGCGGAAGGACGAGCGTCCCCCTTAGAACATTTTCCCCTCCGGCATTCGAGAAAGGCTTCATCAAGACAACATTCGTACCCCAGCGTTTAAATTCAATTTGCGGGAGCAAGCCTTTCTCTCTATCGGCCTCTCCTTTTAGCATAGTCAGCCAATCCGCATAAGGCATTCCGATCATTTGGCGGTTAATCTCATAAAAAGTATTACTGTCCACATAAGTCTCATCCGTCAGCACTTTGTCCAAACGGCTGGAATACAGATAAATCCCGGTTACAAAGTCATTGGTCGATTTATATTTGCTTAGCTCCTGGCGGGCCTTATAGATTTGAAAAGACTGCGTTCTCTCATCCGGGAGCGTTAGATTCAGGTATTTGTTCACATCATTATGGATGGACAATTGCATCGCCATTTTCTCAGTCTGGTTCATTTCACTGTCGACAGTATTCTGCATTTGCTTCAGCATCGCATGGCCTGCCCGTTCAATCTCGTATTCGACGATCTGCTTCGTCTGAAGATATATGATAGCGCTCACAATAAGCGGAATTAGCATAATCACAGCATAGGAGACCATCCATTTATAGGCCACACTTTTGCTGAACATCAACTTCTTTTGTTGCTTCATATTCTGCACTCCCTTAGGTGATTTCGCCTCTACCTTTGCTAGAATACAACTATAAGATATAAATCGCCTGTAGGGCAATCTACAATATGAACCGGATTGATCATTTGAAAAAAAACCCTTTATCCGCAAGCGGATCAGGGAGTGATCAGGCACTCCCCGCCCTTTTGCTTCTAAAGAGGTTCGGGTAATTACACTATACGGAATACCGGCTGATCTTTAACGAAATGTACCGGCACATCCGGAAACTCTGCTGACAGCTGCTCTGCCAGATATTTCATACCGGGCGCCTCGCTCTCCGCGTGACCCAGCATAATCAGTGCCTTGTCCCGCCCCTGGCGGGCAGCGTCTCTTATATACTCCGGCGTCTCCCATTCCGGTCCTTCCCCGGCGATGATCAAATCCAGAGATTCTTGATCATATAAAGGGATTGCCGAGGAGCCGCCCCCCCGATAACCGACCAGAATACCCACTTTCACACATGAAGTAGACAGATTGCCTGCAACACGCACATAAGGGATTTGCAGCTGCTTTTTCAAATATTCCGCAACTTCTTCAGCCTTCATAACCGGGATGGTCAAAATAGACACAGACGGCCGGTGCTCGGTAACATATGTCTGCCAACCCAGCTCCCGGATAAGCCCTTCCACGATTCCGTCCGGAGTATATCGGTGCAGGTAATCATGAAACCGGTAAATCCCGAGGTTTGAACAGGCGATAAGCTCGGCTTTTTGTTGATAGACAGGGTCCTGCTCCAGTTCGTCTGCGTGAGGCTGGTGGCTGTAAAATACGCCTTCGTGTGAGATGATCAGGTTCGCTCCCAGCGCCACCGCCTGCTCAATCACAGACTGGGAGGCGGAAAAGGCCGTAACGATTCCCTGCACGCCGGTCTCCGGGTCTCCCGGCTCCAGCTTGTCTACCGTCTGCTCAAGCCTAGCGATTCCTTTGGTTAAGTGATCGATGATGTGTCTGAAGGTAAGTGTCATATGCCCTCCTGTATAAGTTGAACTTGAAATAATAAGTAACGCGAAAGTACAATCATGCAGCAAATGCTCTATTGTGATCCGCCCTGGACATCTGTGGCATAGCCCGAACCATGCTGGTTTCGGAAGTAATACTGAAAACCGGAGCCGCATACGCCAACCGCCAGATCGCTTACTTCATCCTTAATGGGGGCTTATCGTCTACTGTGGCCTGAGTATCAGTATTCATGTCCCTGCTCCCCTCTCAGTAAATAGTGCGTTTGCCGGTATCCTCAATACCGCTCTTGCGGTAGAAATACGTATTGATCTGGTCACGCCATTCCTTGGCATGACTGACCTGCCCCTTCAGACGTTCCTCCACTTGCGTGTACAAATCCTCCCGGACAGTTCCTTTCAGGCTGCCCCAGGAAGCCAGCAGCTCTGCCGCACGTTCCGCCCCTTCAAAGTGGGTATCATAGATATGCTGAATCACGGTTTTGCCGGAATGCAGCACATGGGTATACGGAACATGGTGGAAGAACAGCAGCAATTCGTCCGGGCATGTCTCCAGAGAATCATAACGTTCGCTATTCATGCCTATATATTGGGCGCTGTAGCCGGTTCCGGTCTTCACGGTACGGTCTACACCGATCCCTTGGTGGTCTGAATAATGATAGGTACCCCACTGCGAATATTCATACCCGTCCACATTCGGCCCATAATGATGTTCGGGATTAATCATCCACCCTACGCCAAGCGGTGCCGTATAGGATTCATAGATTTCTAGCGAATCCAGCAATATCCGGCTGACCACACTTGAAACGGCCGGATCGGTACCGAAGGTCAGGGAGATCCATTCATTGGCGATTTCCTCTGCCGTCAGCTCCGGATTCCAGGCCAGACGGCCGTATCCGTACAGATTCGCCTGAGCCAGCAGGTGGCCGGTCCAGTTCCGGTCATTGCCTACATTGGACACCGCCGCAATCCCGCTATGACGGCTCCCCCACAAGGATCCGTCCACGATATGTTTCACCGGAGACGCCTCTCCTTTGGCATAGGTGTTGAATTCCAGGACCTCCTTCCATTGCGGAACCAGATAGCAGACATGGCGCTGCTGTCCTGTATATTCCTGGGCAATCTGAAATTCAATGACCTGGTTTGTCCGTTCAAGTGCCCCAAACAATGGGGATACCGGCTCTCTGACCTGGAAATCCATCGGACCGTTCTTGATCTGCAGGATAACGTTATCCTTAAATTTACCGTCGAGCGGTTTGAAATGATCATAGGCCGCTCTGGCCCGGTCCGTCTTGCGGTCACGCCAGTCCTGCTTGCAGTTGTATACGAAGCAGCGCCAGATTACAATTCCGCCGAATGGTTCCAGTGCTTCAGCCAGCATGTTGGCGCCATCGGCATGGTCCCGGCCATAAGTGAACGGCCCCGGACGGTTTTCGGAATCGGCCTTTACCACAAATCCGCCAAAATCGGGAATCGCCGCATACACCTCGGCTGCTGTGTCCTGCCACCACTTGCGTACTCCAGGGTCCAGCGGATCAGCGGTGCCCACTTCCCCTTCATGCATCGGACCAGCAAAGTTCACGCTCAGGAACAGCTTGATGCCATATACCCTGAACTGATCGGCAATGCTTGCAACCTCGGGCAGATACTTGGAGATAAACAGCGTTTCAAGCGCATGGACATTCACATTGTTGATGGCAATAGCATTGATCCCTGCTGAGGACATCAGCCGCGCATAATCGCGGATTCGCTCCACATCGTCTGTAAAATGGTTGTTCTCATAGAAAAAGGATCTTCCCGCATATCCCCGCTCCACGCTTCCGTCAAAATTATCCCAATGATTGATCATCCGCAGCCCGTTCACCGGGTTAACGACTTCGTCCAGCCCTTCGATTTCCTTCAGGCTGCCGATTCGCCGCAGCAGGTGAAATACTCCGTACAGTAAACCGGCTGGTGATACGGCTCCAATGGCAATGCAGCCCTTTTCTTCGCTGGTGCGGATCGCAAAACCCTCAGGGTCCACCATCCGAACCGTTTCCTCCCCGAACATGCTGCCAATCAGCGGATTTCCGCCCTGGAAGGTGCCGAATGCCACAGATAAACCCTTTGGATTCGCTTCAGCCACGGCCTGTATACCAAGCATGGATTCAATACCTCTTTGCCATTCCCGGAGGGCAGCCTGAACCGTTTCATTCTCTTCAGTAACTTGTACCGCCCCGCACCATTTCACATATTGATCCTGAAGGCGCCCGGAAGGCAAAGATGGATAACTCAACCAGGCATTGTAACCACCGTCAGCAATCATGTTGTTGATAACCTTGGAATGATTCATGCAAAGGTTTCCTCCTTGATCTTGGTCAGCGACCGGTTGCCTGTGCCTTCAAGCAGCCATAGAATTGCCGTCACTCCCCGCGGATAATATTTGCTGCCGCCGATAAGGCCAGAGAGAATCTGATCACTCCAGCACCAGTAGGACAGCTCCGGATGGAGCAGCCAGCGGACATGTGCCGCATCTGCTGCAAGGCCACGCGCGTCCCAAGGCACATCCAGGATCTCACGGGCGATGAACTGGGAGAGATAGATTTTGCTGAGCCAGGAATTATTGCTGGTGGAAGACAGCTTCCAGCCGCCATCCTCGAAAAGGCAGACTCCCGGAACCAGTACGTTGCTCAAGTGAGTGTTCAGCGCATTCAGATAGCCGGCAAATCGGCCATTCCGGTCAAGCGCTTCTTCACAGCCTGTGAACAGAGGGAACACCAGCCCTTCGATCGCCGGAATAATACAGGACTCGTTGTCCTCATTGATGATGGCTGGAATGTACCCCTCACTGTTCAGTTTAGAAGCTATGGAAGCAGCACATTTGTCCGCCTGCTGTCCGGCAGACGCCGACAGTTCAGCCCATCCCTCTTGCTTGAAAAATTTCTCCAGTGCCACATAAGCCGCCCAGCACTTGCCTGCCATATAAATATTATTCCGCGATTGTCCCAGCGAGGTATCCAGACTGTCGTAAGTAGTAATTTCAGCCCCGCCCTGTGTGCGGTTGCTGTCCAGACCCATCAGGCCATTGCGCATATGACTCTCCGGATGGTCACGGTTCAGCATGCTCTCGAAGCAGGCACGAAGCGTCGGCAGCATACTGCCGATGAATTCGCGGTCCTGGGTCTGTTCGATATAGACCAGCGCTGAGCACAGCCAGTTGACCAGCTCTTCATGGCTCATATACGAGAAGCAGTCATCCAGCCCTGCCATCTCGTAAGCAGAATACTGAGGCCGCGAGAATACGTTGGCTACGCCAACATCGTGGGTAAAGGTGATGCCACCCGGATATTCCTCGGTTCCGCCAGGAAATACAACCTTATCCTCATAGCTGTAGCGCTCCACGAACAATTCCAGTTCATTTCTGACCGTCCAGGGATTCATAACCAGTTCAAAAAACAGCTGATCCGCCGTCAGATCCAGTGTGTTCATCATCCGGTATTCACCTTCGTTCACGATCCAAATGGGCTTCCCGTCTGCTTCCAGCAGTTGGGTGCTGCCATAATAGCTGTGAATCGCATGCGCGAGCATGAAGGACTGGTCTTCGGTAAGCCGGGCAGAATTGATCCAGTCGTTGCCGGATTCGCAGGAATCAATCAACTCGTCAAAATGCTCCAGTGCGTACCCTGCAACAGCTTCAATATTCCTGAAATAACGGGTATACGCATAGCTGGCATCCATTCCTGTTGTAACCAGCCCGCCCCGGTAAAAGCAGATGGCGAAGCGGTATGTCCGCTTCTCACCCGCAGGAACCTCCATCATTACCGCACCTGTTCCACCGAGCCCAAACGCAAGGTTATGCTCCAGCTTGGCTTCAAGTATTTTCTCCATGGTGAACCCGAGGGCGGTCTGCACCCCTGCATCCTTACAGGCAATGGCTGTCAGCCGGCCTTGGCCGATGCCTTCGAATTCCCCGCCGCTGGTGTCACTGAGCCTGCGCATAGAGTTGTAGGGATCGCTGCCTTCGTAACCGAAGAATCCCTTTCTCGCAAAGGTTCCTTGGGTATTGTCCAGTGTCAGTTCAGCGAATACTGCCGGCAGAATGGCAGCTTTCAGCTCCTCCTCCTCAGCGGAGGCCGGATCCGGAACGGAGCGGACAGGCGAGTAGATGGTAAAAGTTAGATCCCCCGCCTTCCAGGTGTCTGTTGCTGAACGCAGCGATCGGGTAATCTCCTGGTCTTCAAACGCTTTCAAAACAATCTGTGACGGCTGATACCAGCCGCTCGGCTTATCCCTCTCATTTCCTCCCGGCGGTGCAGGGAATATCTCCTGCAATTCCTTGGCGGTTTCGTCGGCCTTTTCGATATCATATCTGGCGCCTGCATCTTCCACATGCTCGAAAAAGGGCAGCGCTTCATAGGTTTCGCCATCTTCAGACTGGAATCCAACATATACATTCTGGTCCGCCGGCTTGCCCAGCTCCAGTCCAAGCCCCCCATTCTTCCCCTTGAACCCCAAAGTGAAACTCGCAAAGGCACCAATCGGAGAGTGCTGAACATTATAGAATACATTAGTTTTCGTCATATAGACTCCTTTCTGGATCTTCAGTTTCATATCTGCTTGTTTCCATTGTATAGGTTCATCCTAACATGGCCCTCCGGGGTGAGGACATTGTCAAATCAAGCAAATATTTACCCAAATCAAGCTGGAGGCCTGCTATACTAATAGATACACTTTTGTTCAAATATATAGTTTTGAAAGGGGAGGCTCCATGGTTTCAGCCTTTATTCCGCCTGCACTCGGACACAGCATCAGCGAAACGATTATACCTGATGTGAAGACAACACTGAATTTATTCGGTATGCACCTACGGAAGGTGCGCGGCGAGTGGTCTTATCCCATTCATGCGCATCCGCAATACGAATTTAATTATGTACTCGAAGGAGAACAGCTGCTTGTCGTCAACAATCACAGCTATACGCAGAAGGCCGGGGATCTGGTCTTGTTAAGACCGGGCGATTCCCATTCCAGCAAAAGCGGCAATGGCAAATCCTTCACTTATTTCTGCATTCATTTTGATATTGACGACAAGATCCTGATCTCACTGTTAAGCAGGCTTGACCATGTTCTCTTCGAATCCGAAAGCACCATCGTCCATAAACTAGGTCCCGTCTTCGCCAGGCTGGTAGAGATTTCAGGCACCATCTCCGGAGCCATCACGATGTCCCAGCGGATGAGGCTGCAGTCTGCAGTGTTTGATCTGTTCGGTCAGCTATGGGAAGCCTTTTCTATCGAGGCCAATTTACCCGCTTCGGGCACCTATGAGAAGGTGGAGCTTGCCCACCAGATCCGCAGCCGCCTGCAGGGACTGGTCTATCAGCAATTCCAGCTGGAGCTGCCTTACGACAGCCATTACGGCATAGATGATATTGCCGCAGATCTGGGGATCAGCCCCTCCCACTGCTACCGAGTATTCCGGCAGGTGTTCGGGGTGTCGCCCAGAGAATTTCTGTCGGAACAAATGCTTCACGAGGCCAAGGTGCTCCTTGATGATTCAAGCTTGTCCGTGAGCCAAATCTCAAGCCTGCTGGGTTACCGCGATATTGCCCATTTCAGCCGCCAGTTCAAACGCTGGTACGGCAAATCGCCGCGGGAGTACAGGGAAGAGGATAAATAGCAACGGAACCAATAATGGCTGGCGGAGGGATGCTTAATCCCCCGGAAGCTCCTTGTACTCAAAATAATCAAAATCTGCAGCTAGAAATGTTCCGCTGAGGTCCTGAACGCACATTCCGATAAAGGTTCCCGTAAACCTGATATACGCCGGGAAATCATCGGACAAATGACATATATCCAGACTTGGACCGATCTTCTCCCAGCTTGTATTGCCTACACTATAATAAAACTGTGCGGACTCCCGTAGGATGATTACCTTCAGCCGGCAGCTTGCATCAGGCAGCAAAGGAATCTGCGCACACACAGAATCATCATAAACGCCGTCCATGGATCGGACGATGCCCAGACACTTGCCCATTTCCTCATCATGGGTAATCCGCAAATACACGTAATCCTTCGTATCATAATAGATGATCAGGCCGGCCATCTGCTGGAAATGCTCCGGCTCGAATTCCATCCCGGTTTCAGCACTGCAGCAAAAAGCCTGCTGGCGCATGGCAACCAGACTCTGGCGGTGCAGGGAGCTCATGGACTCTCTTCCCAGCAAGCGCAGAAACCCTGGCCGTTCTCTGAGCGAAAGCCAGGATTCTTCGGCAGGAACACGCAAGGTGCTCCAGCGGACATCCAGCACCGGCTTGTCAAAATCATCTCTCTCCGCAGGTGACGGAAAGGGCTGAGCCGGAATATCCGGGCCTTCTACTGTAAGGGAGGGCTGGTTCGTTCCATCCGCAAGGGCGAGCCATTCATCTTCTGTGAAGATACAGCGCTGAATCGCTGTCTCCCGGCCCAAATTGCAATACTTCTCCTTCACCGGACGGCCGCACAAGTGAACCATATACCACTCATCTGTATGCGTATGGACCAGACAGGCATGCCCTGCCTTTTGAAGCTCAAGTTCCCTGTTGCCAGCTGAAGTCAATACCGGATTGCGGGGATCGGTTTCATAAGGTCCTTCCATATTCCGTGACCGGGCAACTGTGACAGCATGGTTATACTGAGTGCCCCCCTCAGCCGTAATCAGGTAATACCAGCCGTCTTTCCGGTACAAATGCGGGCCTTCCGTCAACCCGAGCTCTGTACCCTTATAGATAGGAATTACCGGCCCGATCAGCCGTTTCAGCGCTGTCGAATACTCCTGTAGAACAATTCCGGCAAAGCTGTTCTTGTGCGTCCGGTGATCCCACTGCATATTGACCAGCCATTTACGCCCGTCCGGGTCATGGAACAGGGACGGATCAAAGCCGCTGCTGTTCAGATAGACCGGCTCAGACCAGGGGCCTTCGATATCCGGGGCAGTAACCAGATAATTGGGAGTATCCTTGAATGCTCCCTGTCTGCTCTTGACGTCGGTATAAATCAGATAAAAGATTCCATTGTCGTAGCTGAGGCACGGTGCCCATACTCCACCAGAGTCCAGGTCTCCTTCCATATCCAGCTGCGATTTGCGGGTCAGCGCGTGCGTGAGCACCCGCCAATTCACCAGATCACGGGAATGGTGAATCCGGACACCGGGAAACCATTCAAATGTAGATGTGGCAATATAATAATCCTCCCCGGCTCTGCAGATGGACGGGTCCGGATGAAACCCGCGGAGAATCGGATTCTGAATCAGATTTCTACTCATCATTTCCACCCCAATGCCTGCCGGCCTGCTTCGAGGGCGGCAATGATTTTATCGGTATCATACACACAGCCTTGCCAGGTTCCGCCACTGGCGGCCTGCAGCGCTGCCCACAGCCTGGTATCGTCCGGCAATCCCGGATCTACAGCAAGGAACGGATGGGCGGTACGGGAAGCCAGAATTCCCATTCCTTCTTCCGGTGAGCCCGGCTGCTCGCCATTCCCTACCAGATTCACACTTCCTTCAAGCTTGACTGTATCGATAATGACCTCTACCCAGTCGCCATCCCGGAGTCTGCCAAGCGGTCCTCCCGCCAGTGCTTCCGGACCGATATGTCCGATGCAGGCCCCCGTGGACACACCGGAAAAGCGGGCGTCGGTGATCAGTGTAACGTACTTGCCAAAGGGCAAGTGCTTCAGTGCGGATGTCAATTGGTAGGTCTCTTCCATTCCGGTTCCACTGGGTCCGCGGCCAATGACGGCAAGAATATCCCCTGCTTGGATGAGTCCGTCCTTGATGCTCTTAATCGCGTCCTTTTCCGCAGTAAAGACCTTAACTCTTCCCACATGCTTGTATACGCCTTCACTGTTCAGGACCAAGGGATCAATGGCTGCCGATTTGATGACCGAGCCTTCTGGAGCCAGATTGCCTGTTGGAAAGGTCATTGTGGAGGCTAGTCCCTGCCGTGCAGCCTCCCGGGGACTCATAATAACAGTATCCGGATCAATGCCATCCGCCTCTCTCAAACGGCTTCGCATATCCTGCCGTCTCTGCGAGGTTTCCCACCAATCCAGATTTTCTCCAAGCGTCCTTCCTGTTACCGTCCGAACCGAATCGTCAATCAGTCCCAGCCGGCGCAGATGGAGCAGCACATCAGGAACACCTCCCGCGAGAAACACGCGGATCGTCGGATGCGGAACAGGACCGTTCGGCAGTACACTGACCAGCCGCGGGGTCTTTCGGTTGACTTCATTCCAATCTTCAACGGTTGGAACGCGCAGCCCGGCGGCATGGGCGATGGCAGGCAAATGGAGCAGCAGATTGGTGGACCCTCCGAACGCCGCATGCACCACCATGGCATTGCTGATCGCCTGGTCTGTCAGAATATCCTTCATGACCATACCGCTATGCTCCATATGCAGAAGCGCGCGGGCAGACTGGCGCCCCATATTCTTCCACACGGGCTGCCCCGAGGGGGCCAGTGCGGAATGGGGAACCGACATGCCGAGCGCCTCGGCAATAACCTGGGCCGTAGCGGCAGTCCCCAGAAATTGGCATCCGCCGCCGGGAGTTGCACAGGCTCTGCATCCGAGGTCCGCCGCCTCTTCCAGGGACAGCTCACCATTGCTGAATCTGGCTCCAATGCTTTGCACTTTACCGGCATCCTCTCCCTGTACAGGCGGCAAAGAGACTCCCCCAGGTACAATTATTCCGGGGAGATCACGCATGCCTGCCAGCGCAACCATCATCGCAGGCAGCCCTTTATCACAGGTAGCTACCCCCAGTACCCCTTTTCGTGTAGGCAAAGAACGGATTAACCGGCGCAGGACCATCGCCGCATCGTTCCGGTACGGCAGGGAATCGAACATGCCCGATGTTCCCTGGGAACGGCCGTCGCAGGGATCGCTGACATAGCCCGCAAACGGAATCCCCTGATATGCAGTAATCTCATGTGCGACTTCCTCCATCATTAGGCCAATTTCCCAGTGCCCGGTATGGTAGCCAAGAGCCAGCGGACTGCCGTCCTCGCGCCGAATCCCCCCCATCGTGCCGAGGATGAGATATTGAGGCCGATTCAAGTGGAGCGGATTCCAGCCCATGCCCGAATTCTGGGTCATTCCGAATATTTCACCGCTTGGGGCACTCCGCAGCATTTCACCCGTTATAGGGAGTCTGCCTGCCGGCCCTGCCGCAGCTGTATGTACAGGTGCTGACTGTTCCGGTGCCTCACGCATGATCTCTTCCAGGCTTATTTCCATTCTGAACCCTTCTTTCTTCTTGTTTGGATGTCTGGCATTAAGATAAAGACAGCTTCTTTGCCAAAAGGATAACCGCTTCAGTGACAGCTTCCTGTTTGTCGGCATAAGCATGTCGCAGCATGGAGGCGCTTACTGCTGCTGCCGCATTCCCGGAAGCATCAAGGATCGGTGCAGCCACACAGCAGATTCCTTGAATAATCTCTTCCTGATCTATGGAATATCCGCTGCTGCGGATTTTGGCCAATTCCCCCGTAAATTCATTCCAGTCTGTCAGGGTCTGTGGAGTTACCTGAGATAAGATCTTGTCGGGGTACCGCTTGACTAACTCATCCGGCGGGAGCAGCGCAAGCATCATCTTCCCCATTGCTGTCGCATGAGCGGGGAACCTCATCCCCGGGCTTGACTCCAGCTTCACCAGTGATGGCCCTTCCTGCTTGGCCAGATAGATAATCTCACTCCGGTCCAGTACCGACAGCTGAAAGGTTTCGCCAACAGCCTTAACACTCACTGAGGAAGCCTTCAGAAAATGCTCCACCAGGTTGTAATTCTGCTTATGCGACTCATTGAACACTGTATTGAGATACGCGACCCCTTCCCCAAGCGCATAGGCTTCCTTCTCATCCCGTTTCACCCATTTCAGAACTTCCATCGTCCGCAGCAAGGAAAACATCGAGCTTTTATTGATGCCCGTTGCATCACACAGATCGGTCATTTTACATTCCCCCGGCTTCAGGGAAATCGCATTCAGAATCAAATCAGCCCGTTCCAAAGCAGGAACCCAATATTTACGCTCCAACCCTTCAATCCCCTCTCTAAAAAACAACAATTGATAAACCCCATCAGGTTCAATATAATAACCTTGTGTTTATAGTATCAAACTTGGAGGCGAAATAAAATGAATATTATTCATGCAAATGCAGGCATTATCCCCCCTGTTCCCACCATATTGAATGAAAAGCAGAAATTTGACCGTAGTGGAATGCAGCTTTTGATCGACAGCTTGATAGACAAAGGTGTTCATGGCTTGTTCTTCCTGGGAACCGCCGGGGAGTTCAACCAATTTGATGCGGGGGAACGGGAGGAGATTGCGGAGTTTTGCATTGACTATACGGCAGGCCGCCTCCCGGTCTGGATTGGAACAGGCAGTAATACGACCTCCGAAGCCATCCGCCTCACCCGGCATGCTGACCGCAGCGGGGCTACCGGCGTTGTCGTTATCAATCCTTACTACTGCAAGCTAAGCGAGCAAAGTTTGTTTACACATTATGCCTCTATTGCCGAAGCCTCCGGGCTGCCTCTGATGCTGTACAATTTCCCGGATCTTACCGGCCAGGATTTGAGTCCTGCCTTTGTCAGCCGGCTTGCGGCCCGATACTCCCGGGTGGTTGGCATCAAGGAAACGGTGGACCAGCTAAGCCATATCCGGCAGATGATTCTGCAGGTTAAGGAAGTGAACCCGGCATTTGCTGTATTCTGCGGCTTTGATGAATATTTGCTCCCCACCCTTGCGGCAGGCGGAGCCGGGGCCATTGCAGCCAGTGCCAATTTTGCTCCGCAGCTTATGCTGGGCTTATATAAGAGCTTTCAGAATAATGAATGTTCAGAGATGCTCGAATACCACCGGAGGGTGATTCAGATTCCGCCGTTGTATTCGCTAGATGATCCCTTTATCCCCTCAATCAAAGAAGCGGTGCGTCTCTCGGGTGTTCCGGTTCCTGTCTTCAGCCATTCCCCGGCAACCCCATGGAACGAAGAGAAAGAACGGCAATTGCAAGATATATTCAACAAAGCAGGAATACCATTGCCGGATTGATATCCCGCTTAAGCTTCACCCGGCTGGTTCCTCCTGAAGCTCAGACTAAAAGGCGCCTGTTTCCAGGGAAACTTCGGCGCCTTTTAGTCATGGTCGTATTCATCATTAATCACATCGCAAACGCCGTGTACAGGAGCAGCCGCCTAGTCACTATTGCTTCGACCCTCCCTGTACTCTGTAGGACTGTATCCCGTATATTCCTTGAACACCTTGGAGAAATAATGCTGATCACCGAAAGACAATACTTCCGACAACTCCTTCACCTTCAACTCCGGTTTGGCTGTAATCAGCCGGCAAGCCTCATCAATTTTTAGCTGCATATAGTAATGTACAAAGGTGTCCTGTGTATGTTTTTTAATAATTCTGCTGATATAAGATGGACTCACATGAAATTTAAGCGCCACATCCGAAATGGACAGCTGGGAGTAGATATTCTGCTGCACGTACTGGTCTAACTGCCGGAACAGCTCCTCACCGCTCTTCTTGTTCTGATGCTGCAGCCATTCAAAGTTCTGCTCGGCCCACGAGAGCATGGCCTCTTCGAAAGCCTCGAAGCTCTCTCTCGCCAGCAGCCGCTGCACTTCCTCCTCCAGCCTCAGCCTGTCCTCTGAATGCTGACCGGATTCCATGGTAACGAAAGCCTCCGCCAGGGTCCAAATGAACCGTTCCAGCTCGCTAATCCGGATATTGGCGTGTTTAAAATTCAGCAGTTGCTGCCCTAGCAGCAGAGTGAAGCGTTCTTTTTGACGCTGTCCAATCATGTCCGCAAAATGTTTCGTCAGCGTCTCCAATTCACCACCGGACAGCATACCCCTCGTCATGGAATACGCTGCTTCCATAAGACGACCTGATACAGACAGCTCCTCATTCATCAGTTTATTCAGCTTCTCATAACCCGCTGCCAGCGTCCTGTTCCCTGCCCGCAGTGTCTCTGCCGCGATGGAGACCTGGATCCCTTGGGCCTGTAGCGCAGCGGAGATCCCCTCCATACAGTCATAGATGGATAGACAGGTGTCCAGAACCGAACCGTTCATCAGCACAAGAAACTGTTCTGGAGCCAATACAGGGAAAACCCAACAGTCATGTGGCGCATAAGCCTCGGCGCAGCAAGACTGAATCACACTATTTACCCAGAGATCCGGCCCCGGTTCCGGGGTAAAAGGCTGCTTGCGCAGGATCAGCATGATCTTGTCCCCGGTATAAAAATCGGCCCCAAGTTCCATGGACATCAGGAACTCCGATTGCACGATTCCTTCTAAGAGATCTTTGTCATTTACACGCTGTACCTGCAGATGCTCAACCAGCCGCTGCATCACATCAATAAGCTGCAGGCGCTCTACAGGCTTGAGCAGGTAGTCGAATACCTGCAGGTTCAACGCTTTTCGCGTATATTCGAAATCACTGTATCCGCTGATCAGCACAGCCTTCAGTTTCGGATTCACAAGCTTGCATTGCTCGATCAGCGCAAGCCCGTCCAGCTTAGGCATACGGATATCTGTCAGCAGAATATCGACGGGATGTGCCTTTATATATTCCAATGCCTCGATCCCGTTCGACACTGTGGCTGTAATTCTCACGGGCAGTTCCGTTGACTGCATAAGTGCTTGGATATTCCGTAGAATCGGCTTGCTGTCTTCAGCAATAATTGCAGTATACATAGCTGTCCCTCCCGGGTTAGTAGAAGTCTTTGCTCAGGGATGCGATAATCTGGACTGTAGCACCATTGCCCTCTTCTGTATGGTTGTAGACATTAAAGAAAAGACGGTTCTTGTACATCAGCTTCAAACGGTTCACCGTATTCACAATGCCCATATTCCCGATCCCCGATATATTATTCTGAAGCTCGTACGCCCCTAAGTCGGAGTCATGGATATTGTCCAGAATTTCCTTGATCCTGCCAGGCTCGAAGCCATCTCCGTTATCCCGGATTTCTATGGCCCACAGCCCGTTATACACCTTCACTCTCACCGTGATCTTCCATGTCGGATCGGTGTTTTTGAAAGCATGCTCAATGCAGTTCTCCACGAACGGCTGGATGACAAGCCGGGGCAGCTGGATTAGGTCAAACCTCTCATCCTCATCAATCTCCCACTCCAGATCATCTTCGAAATTATGTTGAATCAGAGACAAATAATGCTGGGTATGCTTCAGTTCCTCCGTCAATGTAACATGCTGATAAGGGGAAGATACAATATACCGCAAGCTGTCTGACAAATGTTTGCACATCTCTGATACCACGGTGTTTTTGCCTTCCTGTGCAGCGATACTGATCAGGTACAGGACGTTGTGGATGAAATGGGGGGCAATCTGTGCCTGAAGCGCCGAATTCCGGGCCTTCACCTCTTCATGCAGCGCAAGCTTTTCCCGGTCAATCGACTCCTGCAGCCGTTCCAGCAGCTCCTGAAAGGCTTCATTCAGCTGTATCAGCTCATTGTTATTGGAACGTGTATCCGCCTTTACATTCATATTGCTGTAATTGATCCGCAGAATCTGGCTGCGCAGCTTGCGGATGGGAAGTAATAGATTTTTCGTTGAGAAGTAGATGAAGACGAACGAGAACAGGATCAGCGCTGTAATCAGCAGAATGGAGATATATTTCACCGTATTGACGGGTCCAAGCACATAACTTTTCGACGTTACAATGTAAGTGGTCCAGCCGGTTTGGGCCGATTTGTCATAGGCAACATAGTTTTGGTTGCTGCCCAGATAGATTCCGTTGACCGCTTGTGTGACTGCAAAATCGGGAACCTTCTGCCCTTCTTGAAGCACCGGCGAACTGGAGATCAGCTGATGCTCCGGGTCTAAAATATACACTATGCTGTCAGCGATGCCGGCTGCAGATCTTCTCAAATACTCCTGATCCAGCTGGATCGCCAGATAGCCGTACACCTGACCATTCTGGTTCATAATCGCCCGCACAAAGGATATTCTGTTCGAAGGCTGGCGATACAAAGCGTAGCCGCTTGCATTCCAGGTCGCAAGCTTTC
This sequence comes from Paenibacillus sp. 22594, assembly GCF_052044425.1. Taxonomy (NCBI): domain Bacteria; kingdom Bacillati; phylum Bacillota; class Bacilli; order Caryophanales; family Paenibacillaceae; genus Paenibacillus; species Paenibacillus sp. 22594. The sequence goes on along the minus strand of NZ_JBQENA010000002.1, from coordinate 328,732 downwards.
CGTTTTCCTTCAGGAACGGTACTAGGGAAGTCGGGTTGCCCGCACCGCCTATATAAGAAGCGACCTCCGCTCCTTTCAGGTCATAAATAATCATATCTTCAATGTTCAGACTGGGGCCAATCGCCTGGAACATAATATCCTTGAGCCTGCGGCTCCGTGTCAGTCCTTCAAGGGTCATCCCCGGATAATCGCCGCCGGAGAGCAGCAGAAAAACGTCTTTATTCGACAGAATCCGCTGGGACAGCTGGTTCTGGTTATTGATATAAAGGCTAAGCTGATCGCTAACTTTGGCGGCTGTCATCTTCATTTCATTCTCCGTTTTCTCCTTCAGCGGCTGGATGACCAGAAAGTTGACATAGACCAGAAAACAGCCCAGCACAATCAGCAGGAGAAACATGAATGTCAGAAAGAACTTAGTCTGCAGACTGACCTGATATCTGCCACCGCCCATTTTCCTGTTAAAGATCGCCAAGTTGAATCCTCCCTGAACTTTTTGATGTTCCTACTGTACATCCAAACCCTTGAATGAACAAGCTGTCAGGAGTTCAGAATATTACACAGAAAGAGTAAAGCACAAACATGTACCACAGACAGGCATCATTCTATAATCAGAAATGTAAACGGATTCAAATGTTAACACACACAATAAATACGGGGGCGATAACATGAATAACAAAATGAAAAAAATCGCAACAGGCATATTGGCCGGTGTAATGACCTTATCGCTGGCTGCATGCGGCTCTGACAATTCGGGCTCCAAAAACGCTCCAGACTCCAAGAATGCTTCAGCAACTGACAGCGGAAAAAGCAGCAGCAAAGTTACTATTGAGCTGGCTATCTCCAAGAGCTCGCAGGATTCGGCGTTTGTCGCACAGGATCTGCTCGATGAGTTCGAACAGAAAACCAATATCAAAGTAAATCTCCAGCTGCTTCCGGCTGAACAGACGGCTACCGTCCTGCAGACCAAGCTGGCCGTGGACGAGGTCCCTGACCTTATTCAGTACAACCTCGCCAGTGCCACAACGGATCTTAACCTGGAGCGCAACTTCGAAATTCTCGATAATGAGCCATGGGTAGGAAGATTGCTGAACAAGGACGTGCTCTCCGCTAACGGTCATGTCTACAGCTTCCACGTCAGTCAGGATACAGGCATGCAGGGGGTTGTATATAACAAGGATATCTTTAAAGACCTGGGGCTTGCCATTCCGAACAATTACGAGGAATTCCTCGCTGTATGCGAGAAGATCAAAGCAAGCGGAGTTACACCAGTATTCATGCCGTACAAAGATGCATGGGCTGCAAACATCTGGCCGGCTGCCGCATTTGCCGACTGGGCCGCGAAGCAGGAACCTACTCTCTTTGACGACATTAATGCCGGTCGTAAAAAATGGTCTGATGTTCCGGAATTCGCTACTTTCCTTCAGCAGCAATATGACGTCTACAAGAAAGGTTATACCAATACCGACATTCTCAGCGACAGCTACGATATGGCTGTAGGCAAATTCCTGAATAAAGAAGTAGCCATGATGTTCATGGGTGATTGGCTGATTGTGAATGTGGCCGAAAAAGATCCGAATATGCACCTGGGACTGTTCGCTATTCCTTCTTCTGAAGGCGCAAGTCTTGGCGCAAGCCCTCTGGGCGGCCAGTTATTTATCCCGAAGAAAGCCAAGCATATGGAAGAAGCCAAGAAATTCCTGGATTTCATTGCTACCAAAGAAGTGGCTCAGAAAATTGTCGACGCCCAGGGTTATGTATCCAATTTCAGCGATGTGACTACGCCGAAACTTCCGGAATACAAGCAGGAAATTGTCGATCAATATATCACGCCTAAGAAAACTGTGCTGACCACCGATGCTTACATGATCGTAGACCGCAGTGAGCTGTACCGTCTGCTTCAGGACGAGTTCGCCGGTGGCCTGGACCCTCAGGGCGTCCTCAAATCCTGGGATGAAAAATTCAGCCAGCTGATGAAGGACAAAGGGGTCCAAGGATTCTGATTAACGATTCAACAGGCAGAATAAAGCCCGGTTCGGGGCTTTATTCTGTCCTAGGCAGTAAAGGAGTGTGAAGAGATGAAAATATCAAAGAAACTATACTCGTATTACCTCATCTGGCCTGCGTTATTGATCTATTCCATTTTTTTCGTGTTTCCCGCACTCACCGGGCTATACTATTCCTTCACCGATTGGCGGCTGGACCGGGACAGCATCACATTTATCGGCTGGGACAACTTTGAACGTATTTTTACCGATAAAACCCTGCTCCTCGCCATTAAAAATACCTTTATCTTTGCAGTAGTCACCGTACTCGGCAAGAACCTGCTCGGAATCGCGCTTGCAGTCGGCTTAAATATGAAGCTGAAATCCAAAAACATTCTGCGGGCCATTTTTTATTCTCCGTCGATCTTAAGCGTATTGGTGATCAGCATTGTGTTTACACCCATGCTGCGCTCCGATGGTACGATCAACCGCATATTCGATGCCGTGGGCCTGCACTCCTTAAGCCAGGCTTGGCTGACCAATCCATCAATCGTAATCTGGACAGTTGCCGCCGTCTCCATCTGGCAGCATACCGGATTCCAAATGGCCATCTACTTGGCCGGACTCCAGTCCATTTCCAAAGAATACTATGAAGCTGCCACTATTGATGGAGCCGGTTCCTGGAGGAGCTTCCGCAGCATCACCGTTCCACTCCTGCTCCCTGCAATCAACATCAATGTGATGCTTACACTGATCGGCGGACTCAAAGTATTCTCCGAGGTATTCGTGCTCACTGGCGGGGGGCCGGGCAATGCTTCCCAGGTGGTGGGTACCATCATCCTGCGCTCGTTCGGGGAAGGCAGCTGGGGCCTCGGTACGGCAGTCAACACGCTGCTATTCGCTGCGGTAACCATCATCGCAATTCCACTGCTGATCTTTATGCGGCGTAAGGAGGTATCGGAATAATGGGCTTTACACGTAAAATGGCTTGGCGCAACTATCTGGTTGAAGGGTTCCTGATCCTTGCCTCTCTACTGATTATCCTGCCGCTGCTGATTATGATATTCGGAAGTTTTATGACCAGCGCGGAAGTGCTGAAATTCTCCCTGCGGCTCCCGGATAAATGGATGTTCTCCAACTATACCACGGTCTTCCGTGAAGGCGGTCTGGGGCGCGCTTTTCTAAATGGGCTGCTGATTACTGGCGTATCCTCTATCCTGAATATCTTTACCTCTTCGGCCGCCTCCTTCATTCTGGTCCGCAGGGAGACTAAATGGTCCGGTTTTCTGTATATGTTCTTTTTCATGGGTCTGATTGCTCCGATGTCCACCATCACAACAATCCGTGTCGTGCAGTGGATGGGCTTTTACGGCAGCATCACCAGCGTTATCCTAATCTATGCCTCTCTCAATACCGCGTTCAGCGTGTTTCTCTACAGCGGGTTCATCCGCTCCATACCCAAAGCGCTGGATGAAGTGGCCTTCCTGGAGGGCGCCAATACGTTTGATGTCTTTTTCAAAATCGTGACTCCGCTGATCGTTCCGGTCAACGCAACCGTAGCCATTATGGTCTTCATGTCCGTCTGGAATGACATTACCATTCCGCTCTATTTCCTGACCGACAGCTCGGACTGGACAATGCCTCTCTCGGTGTACAACTTCTACGGAAAGTACAGCCGGGACTGGAACCTGATCTTTGCGGATCTGGTGCTGACCTCGCTGCCGGTGCTCATTCTGTACCTGTTCTGCCAAAAGTACATTGTGAGCGGACTTACAGCGGGTGCGGTTAAGGGCTAGGGCTGGACTGGGTTGGGCTTAGTTAAATTGAATCAGTCTTGACCTTCGGGGATTCAAGAGCTATTCCTGCGGAACGGAACTGTAAAATCTCTCACAACAGGCAAGCACGTTGACAGGGGAGGTCGCTGCATCCAACGGACTGATATGCTCTTATTTCCGGCCGAAGGCAGTATTTTGACAAGCTAACGGACTCCAATGCAGTTATGTACAGGTATTCACCCGATAGATGTCTCATAGAGAGGCAATAAGCGCGGTGAGGTCCGCAAGCCTGGTGAAACGGTTCCTATGGAGAAAATAGGGGCTTTACGGTCCGTAGTGGTCAGGACAAGTGCATAAATAACCTGGAACGAAACAGAGCAAACATAGAAAGCAGCCCGTGCCGAATCGACAGAGTATAGACTGACGCTCACTAATACCCCCCATTTGGCTTAAAGAGTGTCCCATGTTGGAAAATGGATCACTAATTCTGCCGAAAGTACGTGTATGCGATGATTATGAATGAATTAAGTTTACAAAATCCAACTAAAACCTTCTGTGGCAGAGTTCCAGCCCATTTAGTTCTACTTATTCCACTTCGCTTTCAGTCCCTAAGAAGTAAGTTTCATGGCGTTCGTCAAGCTTCAAGCCTCAGGTTCAATACATGTAGCTATTATCATTCCACCAATTACAAAAGATGAGGCAGGCCGCATAACTGGCCTGCCTCATCTTTTCTATATGTGCGGGCTTTCGGAGGACGCCCCGCACCAAACCAGCGAACAAGCTCATGTTGTCACCCGCTTAACCAGACTGAACTGCAGCTTCTGCTGCACTGTTTCTGCTTGGTTCAGCTTCCCCAGCAGCAGATAGAAGGCATTTTGCGCCTGAGCAGCAATGGGATTGTCAATGGAGGTGATGCCCAGCGTATGCGCAAGCTCCGTGTTGTCAAAGCCGACAATCGCCAAGTCTTCCGGAACCCTGATCCGCTGCCTGCGCGCTTCATTCAAGAGCCCGGCCGCCACCAGATCGTTGGCGCACAGCACGGCATCCGGCCGTTCTCCGCCGCCCAGCAGCAATTCCCGGACCAGCCGTTCTCCATCGCGGATCGAATAGATGCCGGTAAGCGACCAATCACGCCTCATTGGGAGATGGTGCTTCTTCATCATCTCTTTATACGCTTCCAGCCGGCTGAGCGTATTCATGCTACTGGGCCTGCCGAGCGCGTTGGCAATACGGGTGTACCCTTGTTCAATGACATGCTCCACACCCAGCTTGTACCCGTCATACTGGTTCATGGCGACCGAGTGGATCTCCGGAAGCTCCAGCCGCTGCCAGGAGACAATCGGGCCGTATTTGCAATAAGAGCCTAACAGGGCGTGATCGTTGACACAGGTGATAATGACCAGCGCATCCACTCTTTTTCTCCGCAGATCCTCAAAGGCCTTCAATTCTTGCTTCGCATCTCCGCCCGAGGTATAGACAATGGTCTGATAACCGTTCTGGCTGGCCGTCTCCACAAAGCTGTTCAGAAAAGGCAGCATCACTTCGTTAATACCCTCCGCACACATGCCGATCTGCAGGGTTCGCCCTTTCGACAGGGAGACGGCATTGCCGTTTGGAACGTAATCCAGCTTCTTCATGATAGCCAGAATGGTATCCCTTGTCTCCGGACTGACATGAGGGGAGTTATTCAGAACCCTGGAGACTGTTGCTTTGGAGAAGCCTGCCAGCTTCGCAATTTGATCCAGATTCGACATGATCTATCTCCTTACATCCATAATCCATCCAAGTGGAAACGGCTTCGCCGTCCTTTTAAGGGACGGAATCCGTTTCAGCGAGAAATAGAAGGATGATTTTTAGCGTGAAACATATAAATCCTTATATTTCAAAATAACACTTGACATGTAACGCGTTACAACGGTTAGCATTCAACCTGAAGGAAACAATATTAGCTTACCATAAATCATCCAATAACCTATCAAAGGCGGGATCTTAAATGAGTGTACAATTTCCGGACGGATTTCTGTGGGGCGGTTCAGTAGCCGCGAACCAATGTGAAGGTGCGTATCAAGAAGACGGCAAAGGCTGGTCCACCCAGGATGTGGCTCCGCAAGGCATCAAAGGCCCGGTTACCGAGGTGCCTACCGAAAATAATCTGAAGCTCACCGGCATAGATTTCTACCACCGGTATAAGGAAGACATCCGGCTCTTTGCCGAAATGGGCTTTAAGGTGTTCCGCACCTCCATTGCCTGGTCACGGATCTTTCCGAATGGCGATGAAGCCGAGCCGAATGAACAGGGTCTACAATTCTATGACGACCTGTTCGACGAACTCCACAAATACGGCATCGAACCACTGGTCACCCTCTCCCATTATGAAACACCGCTGCATTTGTCTAAGCAATATGACGGCTGGGTCAACCGCAAGCTGGTGGGATTTTATGAGCGTTATGCAAGAACAGTGTTCACCCGTTACAAGGATAAAGTCAAGTATTGGCTGACCTTTAACGAGATCAACTCGATTCTGGAAGAGCCGTTCATGAGCGGCGGGATCTATACTCCGAAGAAGGAGCTTAGCAAGCAGGACCTATACCAGGCTATACATCACGAATTCGTTGCCAGCGCCCTGGCGGTAAAGATTGGTCATGAGATTAATCCCGAGGCCAAGATCGGCTGTATGGTGCTGAGTATGCCGACCTATCCGCTCACACCGAATCCGGATGATGTGATTGTAGTCATGGAAGCCGAGCACAAGAACTATTTCTTTGCCGATGTACATGCAAGAGGCATCTATCCAGGCTACATGAAACGTTTCTTCAGAGAGAATGGCATTGAGATTCATATGGAGCCGGGAGATGCTGATATTCTGAAGCACACGGTGGATTTCATCTCCTTCAGCTATTATGTGAGCCTCTGCGAAACAGCGGATAGCAGCAAACGTGCGGAATTGGAAGGCAATCTGTTCAGCGGTGTGGCCAATCCATATCTGAAGGCCAGTGAATGGGGCTGGCAGATTGATCCGCAAGGCCTGCGCTATGTCATGAATATGTTCCATGACCGGTATCAGAAGCCGTTGTTTGTTGTAGAGAATGGACTAGGCGCCATGGACAAGCTGATTACGGGTGAAGATGGCGTACCGACGGTCGAGGATGATTACCGGATTCAATATTTGAACGATCACCTGGTTCAGGTGGGTGAAGCCATTGAAGATGGCATTGAAGTCATGGGATATACTTCGTGGGGCTGCATTGACCTGGTCAGTGCCTCTACTGCCCAGATGAGTAAGCGATACGGGTTCATATATGTTGACCGTCACGATGATGGTTCAGGCACCCTGGAGCGATACCGCAAGAAATCCTTCTACTGGTATAAGGATGTCATCGCCACGAACGGTCAAAGCCTGCGGCGCAGCAACTAAGCAGTATTCAGAAAATTTGGAAACAGGACAACGGGAAATGAGACCCGTTGTCCTGTTTTTTTACATAAAGATCATAACTGAGGACAATAAATGCATAAATGGTTACATATATTGGGATTGCATTTCACGTTATACTTTCGTGTAAGCGTTATCAGCCATAAAAATGGAGGTGTTATTTTCTTGTATGCCCGTATCATTACCCTGATGAACAATCTGCGGCTCAGAACCAAGCTATTCTTGTCCTTTGGCTGTGTCGCGCTGGTTCCGGTATTGATTGTGGGGGTGTTCCTGACAAGTGAGCTGCGGAATATGGCGATGGGCAATGCCCTGAAACAGATTACAGCCAATGTAGACCGGGTGAAGAAACGGACCGGCGAAATGCTGAATGTCCCCCTCGACATCGCTTACCGTCTGTCCAATGACAGCCGCTTGGAGGAGGCCGCCAACCACCGGTACGTGTCAGTATACGATGTGGTGCAAGCCTACTGGAACTACCCCGATTTTCGTGAATTCGTCCGGCTGTACCGTGAAATCTCCAGTATCCGCCTGTATATTGACAACCCGACGGTTCTGGACAACTGGGAGTTTCTGCAGGCGGATGAGCAGGTCACACAGGAGCCCTGGTACCAGACCGCGATGGCCCAGAAAGGGCTGGTCTGCTGGAATTATATTCTCGACACCCGTGATGGCCAAAATTATCTCAGCCTGATCCGCAAGGTTGATTTTTTTAAGCAGCGGACCTCCGGGGTCCTGGTTGTGAATGTAAATACGGACAAACTTAACAGCATCCTGAACCAGGAATCCTTTGAAACCCTCATTGTGGACGAGAACGATCATATTGTGGCCTCCAACCGCACGGATACCCTCGGCAAAACACTGAATGATATTGACTTCAAGGCCGTATCCGCCGCCGGACAAGGACCCTACGACGTATCGATTGACGGGAAGCCTTTCAAAATGCTGATTGATGACTGGCAGCCCGGAGGAAGCCTGAACAGCCTGCGCATCATCTCGATCTTCTCCGTGGAAAGTATTGTCAGGGAGCCCAACCGGATTATTTCGCTGGCCTCTTCGGTGATTATCTCCGCATTAATTATGGCCGTTCTGCTGATCTACTATTTCTCGCGGCTGCTCACGGGACGGATGCTGCACCTAAGCAAGCATATTTCCAAGGTGGGTTCCGGCAATTTGGAGGCCACCCTTGTGATTGACGGTAAAGATGAAATCGGCCAGCTGGCCAGACAATTCAATCATATGGTGCGGAACATTAACGACCTGATGCGTGAGGTTCAGGAATCCAACCGGCAAAGAAATGCCACCCTTCTGAAGCAGAATGAGATCAAATTCAAAATGATGGCCAGCCAGATCAACCCCCATTTTCTGTTCAATGCCCTGGAATCCATCCGGATGAAGGCCCATGTCAGGGGACAGGCCGATATTTCGCAGGTTGTGCGGCTGCTGGGGAAGATGATGCGCAAGAACCTGGAGGTCGGCAACGGAATGATCAGCCTGCAAAGCGAGCTTGAGACCGTGGGCTGCTATCTGGTCATCCAGAAATTCCGCTATGATGACAGGCTCGCTTATGAGCTTCATGTAGATCCCCAGGCAAACCTTGTGCAGATTCCCCCGCTCATTATTCAGCCGCTGGTGGAAAACTGCGTGGTCCACGGGCTGGAAGATCAGATCGACGGCGGCATGGTCCGGGTGGATATCCGTATTGAAGACGAGCAGCTCAAAGTCCAGGTCTCCGACAATGGAACCGGCATTTCCAAAGAGCGGATGCAAGAAATCCGGGAAATGCTGGAGGACAAGGATGACTATGAAACCAATAATATCGGGATGCGCAATATTCATTTGCGGCTCAAGCTGACATACGGCCCGGAATACGGGCTGACCCTGGCAAGCCAGAACGGCTTCGGTACGCAGATCAGCTTTGCGATTCCCCTGAGGAGAGATTCTTATGTATAGTGTGCTGATTGTGGATGATGAGCTGGCGATCCGTGAGGGCCTTGCGGCATTGCTGGATTGGGAGAGCCTGGGCTATCAGGTCGTTGATACTGCAGCGAATGCCATAGAAGCGAAGCATAAATATGAGCTCTATTCCCCGGATCTGATGATTATCGATATCCGGATGCCTGGCAGAGACGGCCTGGAGCTTATTCAGGAGCTGCGGGAAGATGACCCGGAGATGCACATCATCATCCTCAGCGGGTATGCGGATTTCAGCTATGCCAAGCGTGCGATGACTTTCGGGATCGACAATTATCTGCTGAAGCCGGTAGATGAAGATGAACTGCATCGTTATCTGTCCAGTCTGTCCGCAGAGCTTGCCGCACGGGTCGTCCACCGGAAGAAGCATGCCGCCGTCAAAATATGGAGCCGGGAAATGCTGGTCCAGTCCCTGCTGATGGAGAACAACCCGCAGGCATCGCCCTCCATGGATGCATCGGTGCTGGAATCCGGCCTGCTCTGGGATTCCTATCAGGTCGTCCTGATCCGGCTGCTGCTTCAGGACCATGCGGACAACGGCCCTTCAACGGCTGTCAAGACGAGGCTTGCGGCCAGCTTCGAAGAACAGGAGTGGGGCATTGTCTTCTCACTGGACTCTTATTTAGGCGTTTTGCTGCAGCCTTCGTTTCAGAAGGAGCTTGTACGCAAACTGATGGTCCAGAATATTCAGGAAGCTGTAACCGCCCAAGGGCTCGACTGTATCATAGCCGCAGGCGATATGGTGGACACGCTGCAGGAAGTCCCCCGCTCCCACCAATCCGCGCTGGCCCGGATGAAGGAGCATTTTTTCTACGATGAGCCGGGGATGATCGGACCGGATTCCCTCAAGCTGAAGCAAGGGCTGCCGGTTAGCAGCGAGGAAGTGGAGTCCGGCCTCACGTCTGTGATGGAACGGTTATTTTTTGCCATGGATATCGGGAGCCGAGAGGTCCTATCCTCCCTGATCGGGGAAGCCGGTGAGCTGATGATTGCCGCCTGTTATTCCGAAATGGCGATAAAATCGCGTTATGTACGCCTGGTCACCTATCTGATCAATAAGCTCTCTCTCCATTACAGGGAGCTGGACCAGCTGCATAGCGGAATGGATGAGCAAATTGAGCAAATCTACAAGCACACCTCCCTGTCCAGGCTGCAAGCGCATGTCATACATCTTCTGGAGCAGTATGCAGGCGGAATAACCCGTGACGATATGGAGGTCTTAATGAAACGGATGCTGGACCTCATCCACCGCCATTCCCATGAGAATCTGAAGCTGGATACACTGGCCGAAGTGTTCACTTACAGCAGCGCCTATCTGGGCAAGCTTTTCAAGAGCAGCACGGGCCTCTCCTTCAACAGCTATCTGGACAAAGTCCGCATCGAGAAAGCCAAGGAACTGCTGGACCAGGGCTGCAAAATCCATCAGGCCGCAAGCGAAGTCGGCTTTAGCGATGTGGATTATTTCCGGGAAAAGTTCAAGAAGGTTGAAGGCATTTCCCCCTCCGACTACCGCAGAAAAAGCTCTGTATGAAGACTTTACTTTTTCAGAAAGCGCTTACGAAAAAAGCGGATTCCTCCCGGTTTTTTAAATCAAATGTTCGGGTGTTTCCCGGATTCCCCGTGGATTATGATAAGGCCATATCGAAGGAGGGACATAAATGAAAGCGATTACCGCTAAAGCCGAGCCGGTGCCAAAGAAGCCTGCCTCACGTTTTTGGCCAAAGTTCCTGCAGCAGAAATATCTCTATATGATGTCTGTTCCGTTTGTGCTTTGGGCATTTGTATTCAACTATCTGCCTTTGTGGGGATGGACGATGGCCTTTCAGAAATACAAGCCGGGCAAATCCTTTTTCGAGCAGAAATGGGTTGGGCTGAAGTACTTCAAGGAACTGTTTCAGGATGAGCAGTTCTTCAATGCACTCCGCAACACACTGGCAATGAGCATCATGGGCCTGCTGGCCGGATTCATTATTCCCATTATCTTCGCCGTCCTCCTGAACGAGGTGCGGCTGATGTTTTTGAAACGTTTTGTACAGACAGTCTCTTATCTGCCCCACTTCGTGTCCTGGGTGGTTGCTGCAGGGATTATTACCAAAATGCTCTCTACCGACAACGGTGCGGTGAACGATCTGCTGATGAGTCTGCATCTGATTAGCGAACCTATCCAATTCATGGCCAAAGGCAACATGTTCTGGGGCATCGTCACCGCTTCCGATGTCTGGAAGGAAACCGGCTGGAACACGATCATCTATCTCGCGGCCATCTCGGGCATCGGCCCGGAGCTGTATGAAGCAGCAAGGGTGGATGGCGCAAGCCGGCTGCAGCAGGTGCGGAACATTACATTGCCGGGTATCCGGACAACGATTGTAATCCTGCTGATCATTTCCATCGGCCACTTAATCAGTATCGGGTTCGAGAAGCAGTTCCTGCTGGGCAACAATCTGGTGCGCGATTATTCCCAGACGCTGGACCTGTATGCACTGAACTACGGTCTCGGCATGGGACGCTTCTCCTTCGGTACAGCAATCAACATCTTCAACTCTGTGGTGAGTGTGATTCTGCTGTTTGTCGCGAACGGTATTTTCAAAAAAATAACCAAGGAAAGCATCATTTAGGAGGCCCTTATGCTGAATAATAAACTGGCCGCCGCGTCCTGGTCGGACCGCATCTTCGATTTGGTAGTCTATGTTGCGATTACCGTGGTGACCATTGCCACGTTATATCCTTTTCTAAATGTGCTGGCGATTTCTTTTAATGACTCTACGGACAGCATCAAGGGCGGGATTACCGTTTTCCCCCGCGTGTTTACGTTCAAGAACTATGAGACGATCTTTGCCTATTCCGGGCTGATGACCGGACTCAAGATTTCCGTTCTGCGTACAGTCATCGGCACGATCCTCGGACTGGTCAGCGCCTCCATGCTGGCTTTCACCCTGAGCCGTGTGGACTTTCAGGCACGCAAGCTCGTCTCTACTTTTCTGGCACTGACAATGTATGTCTCGGGCGGTCTGATTCCCTTCTACATCCTGATCAAGAATCTGCATATGATGGGAACCTTCAGTGTGTACGTCCTCCCCGGTCTAGTCAGTGCATTCAATGTATTCGTCATCCGTTCCTTCATTGATGGCCTGCCTTACGCTTTGCAGGAATCCGCCAAGCTGGACGGGGCCAATGACTTCACCATTTACTGGCGTGTCATTCTTCCGCTGACCAAACCGGCGCTGGCGACCATCGCCCTATTCCTGGCCGTCGGCCAGTGGAATGCCTGGTTCGACACCTATCTCTACAACGGTTCCAAGGACGGGCTGACTACCCTGCAGTTTGAGCTGATGAAGGTCATCCAGAGCACGACCACCAATGCGGATAATTTTCGCGGCCGCAATATGACTGAGGTGATGGCGCAAATTTCCCCCGAATCGGTCAAAATGGCAATCACTATTGTGGTCACGGTACCTATTCTGGTCATCTATCCGTTTCTGCAGCGCTACTTCGTCAAGGGCATGACACTGGGTTCGGTAAAAAGCTAGGCCGCTTGCGGTATCATCAGGCTTTGCCTGTGTATACAATACATTTTTGACGAGAAAAAGGGAGGGTTTCTATTCATGACAAGAAAGAAAGTGAAACCGTACGTGCTGCTGATGGTCTTGACCTTGCTCCTCAGTGTGCTGGCAGGCTGCAGCGGTTCGAACAATACCAAGAATACAGCAGACAATGCCGAGGCAACAAAGGCTGCTAATGGAGGTACTACCAGTGCAACTGCAGAGGCTACGGCGAAAGCCGAAGATTTAAGCCCTCTCACACTCTCCTTCTTCGCGGAAGATCCAAATCCGAACTGGAATAATATGAAGGATGATGTCAGTAAACAGATCACGGAAAAAACAGGCGTTACTCTCGATGCGGAATTTGCCGTGGGCGACCCGCAGCAAAAAATCGCCCTGATCGCAGCAGGCGGCGAATATCCAGACATCATCTCCGCCAAAGCTGATATCGGCAAGCTGGTCGATGCCGGAGCCGTGATTGATCTGACTGAACTCATCGATAAATATGCGCCCAACATCAAGCGTGTGCTCGGCGACAACCTCGCCCGGGCGAAGTATACCAATGAAGACCAGTCCATCTATGCTATCCCGACCTGGGCAGCGGTAGATGAGAAGAAATTCGTGGCCGGCGGCGGATTCGAGCTGCAGCACCGGGTAGTGAAGGAAGCCGGATATCCGGAGATTAAGACGGTTACGGATTACGAAAATGTGATCAAAGCCTACCTGGAGAAGCATCCCACCGATGAGAACGGCAACAAAAACATCGGGGTCTCCCTGAATGCGGATGACTGGCATATGTACATTTCCGTGACCAACCCTGCCGTGTCCACCACTGGCGGCTCGGATGACGGGGAATATTATGTCGACCAGGAGACACATGAAGCTATCTACCACTTCCGCCGTCCGGAAGAGAAGGAATATTTCCGCTGGCTGAACCACATGAATGACATCGGCCTGCTCGACAAGGAGAGCTTTGTGCAGAAGTATGACCAGTACAAAGCCAAAGTCGCCACCGGACGTGTACTTGGCCTGATTGACCAGGACTGGGACTACAATGACGCCCAGCAGGCACTGAAGACAGCAGGCAAATTCGAGCAGACCTACGGTCACTATCCGGTAACGCTAAAGAAAGAATATAAAGAAACCAGCTTCTGGCCTACCGGCTTCATGGGCGGGTACGGGATCTCGATTTCCAGCACCAACCCTGATCCGGTCCGTACCATCAAGTTCCTGGACTACCTGGCATCCGACGAAGGACAAATTCTGAATAACTGGGGCATTGAAGGCAAGCATTATAAGGTCGAGAACGGCAAACGGGTGGTTCCTGCCGATGTTCAGGACCGGATCAACAATGACAATACAGCATTCACCAAGGAATCAGGCATCGGCTTCTATTGGAATATGATGGTCCACTATGGTGACGGAGCCAAGGATTCGACCGGCAACTATTACACCAAGAACTTCCCTGAACAGCTGGTGCTCGGCTACAGTGACGTTGAAAAGGAAACCTTGGCTGCCTACAAAGTCACCACCTGGAAGGATCTCTTCCCGAAAGAAGAAGAATTCAAGGAAAAAGCATATGGAGCAGCATGGAACATCGCCATTCCGGGCGAGGATGAGGTCTCCATTCTGGGCAACAAAATGAGAGACATTACGTGGAAACGCATCCCTCAAGCCATCCTGGCCAAACCGGCTGACTTCGATAAAATCTGGGATGCCTACATGGCAGATCTAGACAAAGCCGGAGTGGAAAAAATGGAGAAGGGCTATACCAAATTTGTACAGGACCGTGTTGCATTGTGGAGCGGTAAATAAGAGCACAGTACACCAGCAAAGGGCGGCGTCCATCGCTTTAAGTCCATCCTGCTCAAAATAACATGGGGTGCCCCAAAGTCATTTCATGCCTTTGGGGCACCCCTGCTTTATATTATTCGCTACATGCCCACAGCTGAAGAAATTGCAGCAAAGACCGCCGCCACCAGCCAGAGAATCGGAAACAGCTTGAGAATCACCTTCAGCCATTGTCCAAAATTGATACGACCGATGGCCAGACCTGCCAGCAATACCCCGCCTGTTGGAGAGATCAGATTCGTCAATCCGTTTCCGAACTGATATGCGGTTACTACCGCTTCGCGGTTAACGCCTACAAGATCGCCTAAAGGTGCAAGCACAGGCATCGTTAAAGCTGCTTCTCCCGATGAAGAAGGGACCAGGAACGTTATAATATTATGAACAATCAGCATGATGGTGGTGAATAAGTAATTCGGCAACCCCTCAAGCATAGTTGCAAGCCCGTTTAGAATAGTATCGATAATCATCCCGTTCTCTGCAACGACGAGAATTCCCCGGGCCAGGCCAATGATTACAGCAGCGTAGATAAATTCTCCACAACCTTTGACAAAATTCTCGGCGATTTCCTTCTGGTTCATCCGGGTGACAATACCCGAAAAAATGCCAAGTGCAAAGAAAAGTGCGCCAATCTCAGTCATATACCAGCCTTTGTTCAATATCCCCCATACAATAAGCCCCAGGGTGACGATAAAGCCCCCAATAATGAGTTTATCCCGGTTCGAGAATCTAACGACTATCCCATCGGTATCCTTGATAAAATGCTGACGGTTGAGAATATCGTTCTGGAAGACTACCGATCTCTCCGGGTTCTTCTTCACCCGCTGTGCATACCACATGGTAAAACCGATTGAGATCGCCGTAAAAACAACCCATTCAATAAATCTCAGCCATAACTGCGGATTTCCCTGCACGCCTGCTACACCTTGTGCAATCAATACAGAGAACGGATTGACGGTTGATCCGACATAGCCGATCTGTGTTCCGAGGAAAAGGATGAGAATTGCCGTCATGGAGTCAAACCCCAGGGCAAACATCAGCGGGATAAAAATAGCGTACAGCGGAATGATCTCTTCACTCATCCCAAAGGTGGAACCCCCCAGGCTGAATATCACCATGGCGATCGGAATCAACAATATTCCTTTAGTTTTGAGCCTGCCGGCTAAAGCCATCAGCGCTCGGTCAATCGCCCCAGTCTGCAGAATGATTCCAAAGGCTCCGCCTACGATCAGGACGAAGGCAACAACATCGGCAGCATTGATAATGCCTTCCATCGGCGCACTGGCAATTTGGGCAAATCCTTGCCTCAAATCCCCTTGCTCACTGATTTTGGGAACGGTATGATAGGTTCCCGGGATAATGGCTGTCCGGGAAGACCCGTCCACCATAACCTCCTGCCGGTCGAATTGGCCGCTCGGGACAATCCAGGTTAAACCGGCAATAGCCACTATAATCAGAAAAATCAATGTATAACTATGAGGAAGGGACCATTTAAATTTACGTTTAGCCGTTTCCATTTCTATCCCTCATTCCTGGAAGCATCATAGGTGATTCTACCCGCGCTAATTGTCAAAATCACATGTGTATCTCTAATCCCGGTTGCTGTTATATCCAGTAGATTACGGTCAAATACTGCTATATCAGCCGCTTTTCCGACTTCTAGAGTTCCTGTACACTCTTCCATGCCGCAATGTCTGGCACCGTTAACGGTCCAGGCCTTCAAGACTTCGGATGCCGGCATTCCCTGCCCGGGATTCCATCCTCCTGGCGGCGATCCATCAGGAAACAACCGATAAGAAGCCGCATATAGCGAATCAGGAACACTAGTAAGAAAAAGCGGTAAATCCGTACCAATCGTAATCGGAACATTGACTTCAAGCATGGACTTATAATTATAAAACCGGCTTTCATTTTCTTTTCCGGCTACGGCCGCCATGTAAGCATCCGCGTAGGAAGGATTTAAGAGCAGGATCTGAGCATATACCTCGGCAAATATCCCATTTTCCCCCATTCGCTTAATATCATCAGGATGAGGATATTCCAAATCGCTGATTGAATGTCTTATCCGCTGCTCTCCCCGCTTGCGGTTACAGCCTTCGATCAGGTCTACTGCCTTGCGGATCGCTGCATCCCCTTCAGCCGTAAGACAGCATTTTATTCCATAACTGTCCGCTGCTTGAACAGCCGCTTCAATGGCTTCGTAGTCAACGGGCCGCAAGGTTGTGACACCTGGCATATCAGCATAAGGCTCCAGCATATCTCCCGTGTGATCGGCTACTACACCATCCATCATCAGCTTATATCCCTGAAAACGAAGAAACTCCCCTTGATACTGCTCTTTGTACTGCAACCCTGCGGAAATATCAATCGGCTGCAATACAGGTTCAAGCGCAAAATGAACCCGCAGCGGCAGCTCCCCTGCTGCTTCCAGCTCTTCAAGGACCGGCAGCAAACCGCTGTGCCTGTCAAAGCCTATATCTTTTATAGAAGTGACGCCCCGCTTGGCAAGCATCCGGGCGAAGTCCAAAAACTCTTGTCTGACTAATGCCCTGTCCTGCATCATGTCTTTCAGCAAACGGGCACGTGATTCTGCACTGCATTGATCCGGCGCAAACTGATATTTCTGCTGGGCGGTTTTATTCATCCAACAATAACTTTTTGTCCGGTTAATGGCGATTACAACCCTTTCAGGAAAGGCTTCGTCCAATATGCTTTGCTCCGGAGGCTGTCCCCAATCCTCTCCGCTCCATCCGTAAGCGTATACATTTTGACCTGAAGGACTTTTTTCTGCTTCTTGCTTAAGCAGTTGCAGGGCTTCGTCAACCGTAGCCGCATTTGTCAAATCGACACCACGGTGCATAGACATGTAACCGGTAAAAAACACATGGTTATCATGCACGCCAGGCATAATGAAAGCATCCTTCAGATGGTGAACAAATGTTGCAGGCCCAATCCAGTTTTCAGCTTCTGCAGGGTGGCCAACCGCTACGATACACTCACCTTTCAGGGCAATAAATGCCGGTGAAGCGTTATTCTCTTTTCCTGTAAATACTGCATTAGACAACAGGACTCTATCTGCTAAACCATGTGCTGCTGCATCCATGATTTCAACGCCTTTCTGCCGATTAATAATACGACTTATAACGTTATATAAAACCTTCTGCTCCTCGCTTACCGCAAGAAGCAGAATGAATTACAAAGTAAATTGATAACGGTCGCCGATGATATACTGCTTGCCCACATGAACAGGCTGACTGTGCTGATCATAAATAATGGTATTCATATAGAACAATGGCTGGCCAATCGGAATCTCCAGTAATTGAGCCTGCTGCTCATCGGCCAAGGTAATTTGTAATACCGTCTCTCCCGGCTGGTTGGGATCAATCTGATAACGGTTCCGCAGCAGATTATACACCGAGCCTTCCAGATTTTCTTCCATTAAAAATGAGAACCGATCAAACGGATAATAGTTATTTTCCAGCATTAGCGGTCTTTCACCGGCATATCTTTTGCGTTGAATATAGAGCACCGGCTCACCCTGCTGAATTTGCAGCCGCTCCGCGGTTTCTTGGTCGGCCCTAATCTTCTTCCTCTCGGTAATGATGCTGTGCGAAGAGACTCCATTGGCACTGCAGGCTGCCGTGAAACTGATAATATGCTCAATCTTGCGGCCAATCTTGAGCGCATTGACAAAGGTGCCCTTACCCTGGCGTTTTGTCAGATAGCCTTCACTCACTAATTCCTCGATAGCTTTCCTTACTGTAATCCGGCTGACATTGTAAGTCGCGCTAAGCTCAATTTCAGTAGGGATTTTATCTCCGGGATTAAAGGTTCCGTTCGCAATAGCGGATTGGACTGCTTTTTTCAATTGTATATATAGAGGCTCTACCTTTTCTGAATTTAACATCCTTTACCCTCACTTGTTATATAACGTTATATTACTCTATGGTTAGAATAACAAACGATTCTCTTATTCACAAGCAAAGATCAGAACGCTGCCGTTATTAGTAACGGGCCCCGAATCCAAAGGAACCTTCTACCATACAGCTCTTGGCCGCTAATCGGGAGCCCTCCTGCATGGCCGCTTGAATATTCCCATCCTTGATCATACTGATTAAAAAGGCTGTAATATAAGAATCTCCTGCTCCCATCGTATCCACGGCCTCAATAAGCTCCGGGGTCTGATAATAAAAGGATGCCCCATCATAGGCAATGGATCTGTCGCCGCCGCGTGTTGCCACTAATATCTGGCCGTCTCTTCTGCGTTTGGCCTCAATATAATTCCGCGTCTCTTCGTCTGTCATATGGCTGCAGGAGAAGAAAGCAAAATCCGCATTCCCGATATACCGTTCTACCTGCTCATCCTCAAAGTCATCGGAGAAATCAAAAGAGAGGGGAACCCCCAGTTCATTCAGCTCCGCAAGCAGATGTCCGGTGTGGCTGTACAGCCCTGTATGCATAATGTCAAACCCGCAGATATATTCTTTGTCGGCTTCGCTCAGTATAATAGGATTTAGTCTGGTAACTCCGCCTTCGTTACTGCCCAAGAATATCCGTTCCCCATTCTCCAGCGTTACACGTGCACAACCGTTCTCTCCGCTGAAATGCCTGCAATGTGAGATATCGATCGCAAGCTGCTGCAGTGTATGCTCCACAAGCTGTGCTTCGTCATCATCGCCAAAGACCCCGAGAAAAGCCGCCTCTGCACCTTCCCCTTTGGCAAAAACACTGAAATTGAGAGCATTGCCGCCGGGATACATTGTACGTTGATGAACATACTTGTCTACTACATTATCGCCAATCCCTAAGACTTTCATGGTTGTACCTCCCGTTTAGTAGGCTACTTTTCCCATATAGCGTCGGGTTTCCAGCGGATGATTTCTCACATCGGCAAGAGCCTCGCGATAGACACAAATAATACTGTAGAATAATACCGGATTAAAGAATTCTACAACTTCATCAGCAATCGTACCAATTCCAAGCTCTTTGGCATCAATCACTTCGACTTTCGCCGCATACTGGTTCAGGAATGTCCGGGCTCGTTCATCCAGCTCACGGGTGCGGCCCTCATTAATCATCAGGATAAAAGGTGTTTCTTTATCCGTCACTTCAAAAGGACCATGGAAGAATTCACCGGAGTGAATAGCAGCAGCATGAACCCACTGCATCTCCATCAAAGAGCAGATGGCAAAGCCATAAGCATGTCCGTACGAAGCTCCACTCGTCAAGATATAGTAAAGCTCCTCGTTGCGGTACTTATCGGCAAAAACACGGGCACGTGGAGCAACCTGCTTTTTCCCCTGGTTGATGATGCCGTTGATTGTTTCCAGGCCTTTTTGAAAAGCCTCAACATGCGCATAGCCCTCGACCACATGCAGCAATTGAGCGGCGAGATCCAAAATGATTGCCATCGGATTGTTTTTGACGTTGCTGTCATCTCCCCATTCATACAGGAAGGAATAATCGGAGTAATTCAGCAACGCGGCTTCCTTGTTGTGGGTTAAACCAATGGTGTGGGAGCCATGCTCTTTGGCCGATTGCGCCGCAGCTACCGATTCCGGCGTATTTCCGCCATGAGAACAAACGATGACTACGGATTGCGCACCCAGACGTTTAGGCAACGCATGAACAAACTCATTCGCCGTATATAGTCCTGCTACCAGCTTTTTTGCTTCACTATCAAGAAAATACTTGGCTGGGTACATATCAACCAGTGAACCCCCGCAAGCTACAAAATAGATCTCTGAAATTCCTTCAGCCACTTTTTCACGGATACTTTGAACAACTTGATTTACGTTCATTTAACTCTCTCCTTTTATATAACGTTATATAACGTATTGTTTACGAGATAAATATAACCGCTTTCAAAAATGCTGTCAAGTCTTTATCCATATAATTTTTCTACCGAACAGGAATCTACAAGCACACGCAGATTAATGAGAGTACCCAATGCTTCTGTAGTCTGAATATCCGTGAATATATCCGAGAATCCGGTTTCTCCGGATTGATCCCTTCTCAGGGTAAGAGTCCCTTGGGCAGCGGAATAGGAAAGGACTGTCTGACAACATTCGGTATATTCGGAGCTATTGCGGCTTGGCCAACACTACAGGAAGTCCAAGATTTTGTTGTTCCGCCGCTACACGGAATCGAAGCGTAGAAAAAACATAAGAGGCTGGTGGTCTTTGGAAGACCGCCAGCCCCTTAGTTATGAAGAAGTTATGTTACTTTGCCAGAGGAAACCCGAAATACCGCTCAGCGTTATGATAGCAAATGTCCTGAACGATACCTCCCAGAAATGCCAGATCCCTTGGTGCTTCCCCGCTCTTGACCCAGCCCCCGACCAGATTGCAGAGAATCCGCCGGAAATATTCATGCCGCGTGTAGGACAGGAAAGACCTGGAATCCGTGAGCATCCCTACAAAACAGCTCAGCAGGCCCAGATTCGACAACGATGTCAATTGCTTAAGCATGCCGTCCTTTTGGTCGTTATACCACCAGCCGGAGCCGAACTGGATCTTCCCCTTGATTCCGCCCCCCTGAAAAGAACCCGCCATAGCGGCCAGCACATCATTCTGCACCGCATTCAGATTGTACAGGATCGTCCGAGGAAGCTCTCCGGTCCGTTCCAGTCCGTCGAGCAGCTTGTACAAGCTGTCCGCGTAGCCGCCATCCCCGATGGTATCGAAGCCCGTGTCCGGACCCAGCTCTCGGAACCTGCGCGAATTCGGGTTGCGGATCGCTCCGATATGCAGCTGCATCACCCAGCCGTGGGCAGCATATTTGCGCCCCATCGCCAGAAACAACGCTGTTGCATACTGATCCGATTCCAGGCGGCTCAAGGCTCCACCGCTCAGACGTTTATTGAAGATGGCTTCCAGAACAGATGGCGCTGCCTCCGCGTAGGGAAGATGCGAGAACCCGTGGTCGGAGACCTTGCAGCCCTGCTTGTCGAAGTATTCAATCCTCTCCAGCAGGGCGCGTTCCATGAGCGCATAGGAAGTGATAGCATAGCCTACAGCCTGCTCCAGAGTGCGCACATAATCCGGAAAAGCATCCGAATCCATCTGCAGTGCCTTATCCGGCCGGAACGTCGGTGTGACTCCGGTTTGGAATTCCTTTTGCCCGGCGATTTGCCCATGGTAGTGCAGATCGTCAGCCGGATCATCCGTTGTACAGATCCATTTCACACGGGAACGGGTAATCAGCCCTTGCACCGTGAAGCCGTCCTGGGCAATCAAGTGATTGCAGTGGTCATAAATCCGCCGCCAATTCTGCGGATTCAGCTGCTCCTCCACGCCAAAGTAAGCTTTCAGCTCCAACGCTGACCAGTGATACAGCGGGTTGCCCACGGTATAAGGCAGCACCTCGCTCCACTTGGCGAACTTTTCTTCATCCGGGGCATCACCGGTAATGTATCTCTCTTCAACCCCGAACGTTCTAAGCGCCCGCCATTTGTAATGGTCTCCGCCCAGCCACACTTCGGAAATGCTGCCAAACCGCTTATTCTCAGCGATCGCCCCCGGGTCGAGGTGGCAATGATAATCGATAATGGGCAAAGCTTCGGCATACTCATGGTAGAGTACCCGGGCTTCTTCAGTCTGCAGCAGAAAATCCTCATGAATAAAAGCCTTCATCGTTAGGCCCCCTCCCCTTATCTAATATACTTCTCCAAGGTTCTCCGCACAGCTCCCGGACCCGCCAGCATTTCCAGGAACATGCCCTCAATCTTGCTTCCGAGGCCAATCGCATAGAGCGGGACACCAAAGAGCTGCTCATCTTCAAGAATCGGGCGCACATTTGCATCTCGGTCTCCGAGGGTGACCCCTTGAAGATGTCCCTGCAATGTTTCCAGCAGCGGATCAGGACTCAGTGTGAAGGCTTCGCCTTTATCGTTCACTCCAAGCAGATAACGGCACCAGAGCGCAATGGCCAGCGGAATGGCTGTCAGCTGCGCGGGGTCCAGATCCTCCCGATGGATATATGATTTAATCGTTTCTCCGAACCGGATGCCCACCTTCTGCGAGGTATCGGTCGCTATCCGCTGCGGCGTATCGGGGATGAACGGATTGGCGAAACGCTCGGTCAGCACTTCGTCCAGGAACTGCTTCGGACTGAGAATGCCCGGGTCTACAACAACCGGCAGACCTTCCTTATAACCGATAATCTCCACGAACTTCCGCAGAGTATCATCCTTCATCTCATCTGCGATCAGGGTATAACCAAGCAGACAGCCGGATACGGCAAGCGCCGTATGCAGCGGGTTGAGGCAGGTTGTGACCTTCATCGTCTCCACATTGTTGACCGTATCCCGGTCAGTGAAGATAATGCCTGCTTCCTCAAGCGGAGGACGGCCGTTCGTGAACTTGTCTTCAATCACCAGATATTCACTGATCTCCGCGTTGACGAAGGGGGCTGTATAGGTATTCTTGGAGGTAATGATTACATCCATACCGCCGATTCCCTGCTCCATCAGCGCCGCCTGCACCGACTCCGAAGGGCGCGGTGTGATTTTGTCGATCATCGACAGCGGGAAAGCAATCAGCTGCTCATTCTCCAGATAGGCCACGAAGCCTGCCTCGACCAGACCCTTAGCCGCCCATTCCTTGGCAATCGTGACCACACCGTTCTTCAGCTTGTCGCCGTTATGGGAGCAGTTGTCCATACTGACAAAGGTCAACGGATAAGCACCCTTCAAATAACGCTTGTATGCAAGAGAGGCCACAATGCTCATGGCATGAACCGGCTTCTCCGGTCCCCCCTCGATGTCCTTGTCCACGATGCCCAGATACTTTCCGTTTGGACCCGTGAGCGAGTAGCCCTTCTCCGTAATGGTGAAGCTGGCCATTTGCAGGCTGGGGTTCTCGAACACTTCCGTGAGCCGGCAGGAATCCGCTTCACGGCTCTTGTCCGCCGCTATTCCCTCTACAATGCTGCTGACGATTCTTTTCTGAAAGCCGCCGCGTGCATTCATCAGCACCAGCAGAGTCAGATTGTCATACGGCTTGTAAACCTTGTCGATCATCTCAAAATCAAAGGTTTCCGCCGCGATGATACCTGTATCTGCCTTACCGCTATCCAGCAGCTTCTGATGGGCATTGGCTACGAATCCACGGAAAATATTGCCTGCACCGAAATGAATCCATTCCGGCTTCTGCGCTGTATTTCTTGCCACCTGCTCATAGTCGAACTGCGGTAGCTCCACACCTGCTGCGGTCCAGGCCGCTGCTTCTCCTAAGATACTGCTTCTGTCCAGGCGCAGCATTTATTTCGCCCCCTTGACGTTGTCCAGGCTGTCCCAGACGCCAAGTAAATACATGATACCCAGCGCTCTATCGTAGAGCCCATAGCCTGGACGACAGTTTTTCTCTTCGCCCCAGAGATGACGCCCGTGGTCCGGACGGACATAGCCGGTGTAACCATTCTCATGGTAAGCCTTGACAACCTCCGCCACATCGACGTTTCCGTCACGCCCGCGGTGTGACACTTCAATGAAATCACCGTTCTCAAACACCTTCACGTTACGGATATGGGCAAAATGGATACGGTCATGGAACTCGCGGATCATCGCCGGCAGATCGTTCTCCGGATTGGTGCCAAGTGACCCTGTGCAGAAGGTCAGACCGTTGTATGGGCTGTCCACCAATTTCAAGAATCGGCGGATCATCTCCCGGTTGCGGATAATGCGCGGCAGCCCAAAGATCGGCCAGGCCGGATCATCAGGGTGAATGGCCATTTTAATATCCACTTCTTCACACACCGGAATAATGCGTTCCAGGAAATACTTGAGGTTCTCGAACAGCTTATCTTCGGTCACATCCGCATAGGCTGCGAACAGCTCATCCAGCTTCGCCAGACGCTCAGGCTCCCAGCCCGGCATGGTGAATTTCCCGGCTCCCTTAAGAATCCGGTCGACCATCTCACGCGGATTATCAGTAATGGCAGCCTTTTCATAAAAGAGGGCATTAGAGCCGTCAGGCAATTCCTTGTAAAGCTCCGTACGGGTCCAGTCAAACACCGGCATGAAATTATAGCAGATTACCTTTACACCGACTTTGGCCAGCTTGCGGATAGTGTCGATATAAATATCGATATATTTATCACGGCTCGGCAAGCCGATTTTGATATCATCATGAACGTTGACGCTCTCCACCACAGCCGTACTGAAGCCCTTGCTGGTGATTTGATCGGCTACTTCCTGGATCCGCTGCATTTCCCACACTTCGCCGGCTACTTTCTCATGCAAAGACCAGACGATACCCATAACTCCCGGAATCTGCCGGATATGGTCAAGCGTGATATTGTCATTGCCCTCACCATACCATCTCCACGTCATGTTCATTGATATACCCTCCTATGGTTGTCATTCTCATTAATCTTGTATACAAGATTTTCTTGATCATAAGATAAGAACCATCTGTTGTCAACACAATATAATCAAGAGTATATATGCACATTAACGTTTATTATTTCCGAACATCATGTATACTAGTGTTATCCTTCATTAACTATTGAAAGCAGGAAGAGATATGTCGATCAAAGCCGAAATCATGAATACACTGAAGCACGAGATTCTTACCCTTTCCCTGAAGCCGGGCACCATTCTGAGTGAAACCGCCCTTTCCGAACGTTTTCAGATTTCGCGGACGCCGTTGCGTGATGTGCTGAAACAGCTTGCACTGGAATCCTATACCGATATTTATCCCAAAAAGGGAAACATCGTGTCCTACATAGATCTTGAATCCGTTGAACAGATCA
Source organism: Paenibacillus sp. 22594 (assembly GCF_052044425.1). Lineage (NCBI taxonomy): Bacteria > Bacillati > Bacillota > Bacilli > Caryophanales > Paenibacillaceae > Paenibacillus > Paenibacillus sp. 22594. Next base: position 303,429 of record NZ_JBQENA010000002.1, on the reverse strand, counting down.
CTTATCTGCGCAGCACACTGGAGAAAGAAATCCTTAAAGATCTGTCTTCACAGCTTTTGCTGACAGGACTGCATGAGCTTAAAGAAATTCTGGAGAGGCAAAAAGAGGTCATCGGAAAAGAAAACGACATCGATTCCTTTCTGAATCTGGATGATGCGTTCCACCAGGCTATGTACCGGCTTGCCGGACGTGAGTTTCTATGGAATTTGATTCAGCAGTCCAATGTACACTACCTCCGCTACCGCAGGCTGCACATGCTGAAGACCGAGAAGCTGGAGGGAATCTGTAAGGAGCACCAGACCCTTCTCGAGCTTCTGGTACACAAGGAGACAGAGAAGATCGGACCGCTGATCCACCATCATCTCCGGGAAGATATCCATTCGCTGGACTTCCAGGAGAATTTCTCGGAGTATTTGTCAAAGGGTGTATAATAGTAGCAACTTATTTCAAAAGGATGTCATCCGATGCTTCTTGCTGTGAACCGGACGCTTAACCGAATGATGCCGCTAATCACTCCGCTCAGTGTTCTGACCGGAGTACTCTGCGGAAGCTCGCTTTCCTCTTATACCTATCTGGCTCCCTGGCTGTTCGCTTTTATGACGTTTGCCGGAAGCATCAGCCTCGGATTCAAAGATTTTGTGAACGTACTCAAAAAACCGCTGCCCCTGTTCGCCTGTTTGTTCATTCTGCATATTGCCATGCCGCTGGTTGCCGCAGGGATCGGGAATGTGCTGTATCACACGGATGAATTTACAATCACAGGCCTTGTACTTGCCGCAGTCATTCCAACGGGGGTAAGCAGCTTTATCTGGGTCAGTATTTACAAAGGAAATACTGCACTCACCCTGTCCATCATTCTGATCGACACCATGCTGTCTCCTTTTATCGTACCGGGCGTATTGTCATTGCTGATTGGAACTAGCGTAGAACTTGACGCTGGCGCAATGATGAGCAGTCTGTTCTGGATGATTGTTGTCCCTTCACTGGCGGGCATGGTGCTTAATCAATGGACCAAGGGCACTATTGCGCCCGTGTGGAGTCCGCGGCTGAATCCAATCTCCAAGCTCTTCATGGCAATGGTTATCATCATTAACGGGTCTGTGATTTCCCCTTACTTGGCGGACATCAATCTACATCTGGTTGGCCTGGCCTTTGTCATTGTGCTTATGGCTTCCACCGGTTACATGCTTTGCTTTCTTACGGCGAGGGTTTTGCGCTGGAATGAAGCAGACGAGGTCGCCCTTATCTTCAATGGAGGCATGCGCAATATCAGCGCAGGAGCAGTGCTGGCTGTGTCCTACTTCCCCGCTCCGGTGGCTGTCCCCGTCGTGCTCGGTATGGTGTTCCAGCAGCTGCTGGCTTCACTTGCTGGCTTTCTGCTCAGTCACCGTACCAAGGTCAGGAATATGGCAGATCAGAGCTCTGCTGCGTAGGTTTTGGCTAAGTTGTTAATTCTCCCCATTAACATCTATAGAGGCACAGAGGCACCTTATATTCCCATTCTCATGTTCACTGTTTCTCCTAATCTGCACTATTGACCATTGGAATATTGTCACATATTATTACACCTATAAAATAAATTCTAATTACTGGAATTCAGTCAGGTGGTGCTTCCATGGTTCCTACTACATCCACGATTCGCGATCATTTAGCGGTGTATCTGTCGCAGCAGGCTATGTCCATTAATCAATTTGCGAGTCAGTCCGGCATTAATTCAGGAACACTCAGCCGGGTGCTTAACAGTCAGCAGCCGATTGCCATGAATCATCTGGAGCGAATCACCAAAGGAATGCAATTACCGGAGGATCATTTCTTCAGCCTGTATGTGGACGAATGCTTCTATCATTCACCACCGACCTGGCGGCGGTTGCGGCCGTTTATTTTGCGTTCGGCAGCACTGGGCCGCCTTGACTGCATCGAACAGGTAGTTCATCATCTGCTTGAGAATCTGACCTATGCTCCCATGCTGTTTGAAGTAGCAGAAGGGCTGTTCGAACAAGGGCAGTGGCAAGCCGCTGGTTTGTTATATAAGAATGTAAGTGCAAGTGAGAAATATCAGAATTCCGAGCGGCTCGCGGTATGTCAATACCGGCTATTCCGAATTGCCTTGGGAGACAATCAGACTCTTAATTTACAGGCTGCCCTTCTCTTTGAATGTTACGTGGACCGGCTGGATGAAGCGGATCAAATCGATGGATTGAAATACTTGATAAATGTCTATTATTCGCTGCATAAGTGGGACAAGGTAGATGAACTGGCACAGGAAATGCTCCGTCAGGCCACTCTGCGTTACGACCTTCAGCGTCACTCGAACCGTAAGCTCAGCCATGAGAAAACCCCCGAGAAACCGCTTTGCTTTTATATTTTCTACTCTCATCTAATGCGTGCAAGTGTGTGTGAGGAGAACATGGACTACAATTCGGCATTGAAATTTGTGGCTCGCTATATGGATGTAAGCTGGGTACAAGAAGTTGATGAGGAAACCAAGCGCACGATAGCTCAATTCCAGGAGTGGGGCAGGGCGAACACCGTGCTCTATCGGGTGATGTCAGGCCAGCATGAAGTTCTAACGGAATATGTAGAATATATTTCTTCCCAGAGGGATGAGATATTCGTAGCCTTATACAATATCCTCACCTCGGCTAACCGCTATGATTGGAATATTGATCAGATTCTAGAGCAGTTTGCTGACTATATCCCCTACCGGACAAACTTCACAGAATTTGGCGAGTACAATCAGCAGATTATGGCAGACCAATACGCCCGTTTCCTTGCCGAACTAGCCATCTATTACTTACATAACAAGCGCAGCGAAGGGATTAATTTGATTCTGAAAAGTTTGGAATCATCTGCTAGAATCAATAATGAACGTATTATTATCAAATGTGTTGATCTCTTTGAACAACATCGGCATTTAGCAGACGATCATGAGAAACAGCAATACAAATTTCTAATTAGAGAGGTGCAGAATTCCAATGAGAAAAAAACTTATCGCATTTCTAGCTTTGTGTAGTCTGGCTATCATAATTATTGTACCTACTGGAACTATTGACCCTGTAACCAATGGAACTTCTCAAACGTCAATTGATATTATGGGACATGGTACGGGCGGGGGTTGATTTTCTCCCCTGAACGCCTCGCATCACACAAAGACCGCAAGCCCTATCTGCTTAAGATAGACTTGCGGTCTTTGTGTTGAAGTCCGTTTTAGTTAACCGACTTATCGTACTGAAGATAGACGACATGCGTTTGCAGATATTCGTTCAAGCCGTGTTTGCCGTCCGCGCCGCCGATGCCGGATTTTCTCCAGCCTGCATGGAAGCCTTGCATCGCTTCAAAATTCTCCCGGTTAATATAGGTTTCTCCGTATTTGAGACGTTTGATGACTTTCATGGCGACGTTCAGATTCCGGGTATACAGAGAAGAGGTCAAGCCAAACTCACTGTCATTGGCCAGCGCGATCGCTTCATCCAGGTTCGAGAATGAAATGACCGGGATGACCGGGCCGAAAATCTCCTCTTGCACGATCTCCATTTCATTGGTGGCACCGGTAATGACCGTTGGCTCAAAGAAGCTGCCTGCTCCCTCAACCTTTTTACCGCCAAGGGCGATTTTAGCCCCCTCTTCTACGGCGCGGTCAACCTTTTGCTGTACGGATTCCTGCGCCGCCTTGTTAATCAACGGGCCCATTTGAATATCCTTGTCTTTCAGCGGATCGCCATACTTCACCGCTTTCATAGCCTCAACCAAACGACCGGTGAATTCGTCCTTGATCTTCTCATGCACGTAGACCCGCTCCGCACAGTTGCAGACCTGCCCTGTATTAATTACCCTGGAATCCACAATCGCCCGGATAGCCAAATCCAGATCGGCGTCGTCCATGACAATGGCAGGCGCCTTGCCGCCCAGCTCCAGACTGACCTTGATGATATTCTCGGCAGCCGCCTGCATCACCTTTTGTCCGGCCGGCACACTCCCGGTAAGACTGACCATCCCGACTTTAGGGTTGCTGGCCAATTCATTGCCGACCTCTCCGCCTCTGCCCGTGACAAGGTTGAATACCCCTTTGGGAAGACCGGATTTGTCAACAATTTTGGCAAAGGCCACCGCATTGTTCGGAGATTCGGCACTGGGCTTAACTACAATCGTGTTGCCCGTAATCAGCGCAGGTGCCATTTTTCTGGCAATCAAAAAGAATGGAAAATTCCACGGCAGAATGCCGGTAGTTACCCCAATCGCCCGTTTAAACACAAAAATATTTTCATTATCACGGTCACTCTGAACAATTTCCCCTTCATAGCGGCGTGCCCACTCTGCCATATAATCCATATAGTCCGCTGTAAAGTTAACTTCTACCGTGGACAATTCCAGTGTCTTGCCTACCTCCTCGGAGATCAGTCTGGCAAGAGTATCCGCCTCCGCCCGAATCCCCTCGGCAATGGCATGAAGATACTTCCCTCTCTCAACCGCAGGGGTTTCTTCCCAGGCAGTCTGGGCCTCATCCGCTGCATGGATAGCACGCACGACATCATTCCTTGTAGCTTTGGGAACCTGTGAAATGATTTCATCTGTTGCCGGATTGGTTACATCCATCCACTCTTTGCCTTCAGATTCGGTAAATTGGCCGTTGATGTACATCAAATGCTTTTCCACTGTTTCTCCCCCTTAAGGTAGATTGTTCCATTTTCCCTACCTTAGTGTAAACGTTATCATTATTTTTTGTCAACAACATTCACATTTATTATTTGTTTTTGTGTTGTTTTTCATTGACTTTTTGAGTTAAGCTATTAATACGAAGGTTATGATTGGAGGGACAGGAATGAAAGTCAGTATTTTTTCAACTTGTTTAGTAGACCTCATTACCCCGAATGTCGGAATGGCTATGGTTGAAGTTCTCGAAAGGCTGGGCTGTGAAATTGATTTTCCGGCTTCACAGGTGTGCTGCGGTCAACCCACTTATAACAGCGGTTATCTGGAAGATTCCAAGCTTGCCATGAAGAACATGATGCTTGCCTTTGAACACTCGGATTATGTCGTGGGTCCGTCCGGCTCTTGCATCGCTATGTTCCATGAATATCCGAAAATTTTCAAAGGAGATCCACAGTGGGAATTGAAAGCGGTTGCTTTAAAAGAGAAAGCTTATGAGTTTACGCAATTCATCGTACGGGTGCTTGGCATCACCGATGTGGGTGCAAGTCTGGACGGAACTGCCACCTATCACCGTTCCTGCCATATGACAAGACTGCTGGGCGAACGGGAAACCCCCTTCCTATTGCTTGAACAAGTAAAGGGACTACAGCTGGAACCGCTCAAGAACAGTGATAATTGCTGTGGCTTTGGCGGAACTTTTTCAGTAAAAATGCCGGAAATCTCCGGGCAAATGGTCGATGAAAAATGCGGCTGTGTGGTGGAAACCGGAGCGGATATTCTGATCAGTGCAGATATGGGCTGCCTGCTCAACATCGGCGGACGCCTGTCACGTAAGGGCGAACCCGTAAAGATCATGCATATTGCAGAAGTGCTGAACCATAGCCATGCTGCTGTTGCCAAAGGAGGAAGCCAGACTTGAGCCTGCAAACGGATAAACGGGATTTCAATACACGGACTTCAGATGGCCTCGGTGACCCATTCATGAGGAACGCTGTAGGTTCAGCACAGGACAGTTTGAAGACCAGGCGCCTGTCCGCCGCCACCACTCTCGGAGATTGGGAACAATGGCGTACCCTCGGTCAGCAAATCCGCCAGCACACGCTGAAACATCTGGATTATTACCTGGAGCAACTGGCCAGTAACATTGAAGATAAGGGCGGGCATGTCTATTTTGCCAAAACCAAAGAGGAAGCAAGCGGCTATATCCGGGACATCATCGTACAAAAAAAAGCTAAAAAAATCGTCAAATCCAAATCGATGGTCACCGAGGAAATTGAAATGAACCGTGTTCTGATGGAAGCCGGCTGTGAGCTGACCGAGACCGATCTGGGTGAATATATCCTCCAAATGGATGATTGGGACCCGCCTTCGCATATTGTAGCCCCTGCGCTGCATAAAGACCGGACACAGATATGCAGAGTGTTCACGGAGAAACTCGGATATACCGGCGATGAAAGTCCGGAGAACCTCGCCCGTTTTGCCCGGACAGTCCTGCGGCAGAAGTTTCTGGAGGCGGATGTCGGGATCACAGGCTGCAACTTTGCCATCGCTAACCTGGGAGCGATTAATCTGGTGACCAATGAAGGCAATGGTGATCTCACAGCCGCCATACCGAAAACGCATATCGCGGTGATGGGCATGGAACGAATTGTGCCGACGCTTGAAGAGATGGAGGTTCTGGATAATCTGCTCTGCCGGAGTGCCGTAGGGCAAAAATTGACCAGCTATATCACTGTGATGGGACCCTCGGCAGCCGGGGAGACCGATGGTCCGGAAGAGTTCCATTTAGTTGTAGTGGACAACGGGCGGTCCGATATTCTCGGAAGCGAGTTTGGTGAAGCCCTGCAATGTATCCGCTGCGGTGCCTGTCTTAATGTCTGCCCGGTCTACCGTCATATTGGCGGGCATGCCTATGGGTCCATTTATCCGGGTCCAATTGGAGCGGTAATCACTCCTCTGCTGGGCGGATACGATGACTATAAAGAGCTGCCTTTTGCCTCCAGTCTGTGTGGTGCTTGTACGGATGTCTGTCCGGTCAAAATCCCGCTGCATGAGCAGTTGATCCTGCACCGTCAAAAAATCGTGGAGGAGCATCGCACCGGTGCCACGGAAAGATTCCAGATGAAGACGGCAGGAAGGCTGCTGTCCTCCCAGGCTCTATTCGGCAAAGCGCTGCGTTTTGCGAACCCCGCAAGCCGGCTGATCAGCAGACATGGCCGCATTGTGAGAGGACCGGGACTCATCCGCGGCTGGATCAATATCCGTGATCTAAGCCAGCCGGTCAAGCAGCAGGACAGCTTCCGGGCCTGGCTTGAACAACGCAAAGGAGGCTCTGGCCAATGACAGCATCGAACAGGGATTCTTTTCTGAACACAATCGCCCTTAAGCTGGGGCGGGAACGAATCTATGACGTTCATCGTCCGGATATGCAGGATCTGATGCCGGGCAACTCCGGCAGTTTTACAACCGGTGAGTTGGTAGACATTCTTAAGGAGCAATGTTTCTTCATTCATACTCAGTTTATTGAATCGACTCCGGAGATCTTGCAGAGAACATTGGATGATCTGATCCATGCAAATGGCGGAGGTGCTGTAATCACTTCCGGGGATACCCGGTTTGCTGAGTATGGGTTGAAATTCGCGGATGGACTCGTCTGGGAAGAAGCGGCAGGAAGAGAGCAGAATATCATGCGTTCCGAATCGGCCAATACGGCAATTGTCTTCGCCGACTACGCACTAGCCGAGTCAGGAACGATTGTCGTGGTGAGCCGCCCGGATCAGGGTCGCTCCCTCCATTTTCTACCCGCCCACTATATCGCGGTGATTGAAAAAAAGCGGCTCGTGCTCCGCTCCACCCAGGCTGCAGCAGATCTGAACCGTAGGATAGAGGCAGGTGAGCCGCTGGGTTCATCCATTAATTTCATTTCTGGTCCTTCAAATTCCGCCGATATTGAAATGCAGCTCGTTGTCGGGGTACACGGCCCCTTGAGAGCAACCTATGTGCTTATTTAGTCGGTCCAGTTGAATTCCCGCTGTGTACCAAGTCCCAACCACCAGGCTCTGTCCTTATACACTTATGTAACGTGAATTTGAGAACGGTAGCTCATCATTGCGGAATGTCTTGTGAATCAAGGCGGTTTCGCAATGATGACCACTATCTATTTTCAAGTTCATTTTTTGTTGCTCATTGTGCAATTTTGCCCATTGTGCAATAATGTATTTTAGTCAATAGAGCGCAGACTGTTCTGTCTCAAGAAAGGAGGCCGCATGGAACTTGAACCCCAACCCGACACTACGTGATAAAAAAAAGGAAGCCACCGCCTATGCCTTGGCTGAAGCTGCCTTTGAGCTGGCGCTGAAGCAAGGTATGGATGGTTTTATCGTCGACGATATTGTTCAGCAAGCCGGGTACTCCCGGCGAACCTTTGCCAATTACTTCTCGTGCAAAGAGGAAGCGGTAGCGGAGTATTTTATGGGCAGCGCCTCGAAAGAGGATCAGAATATGCTGTTCACGGGACTGCCTCCGGACGCAACACCGCTGGATGCCTTGTACAAGTTGCTTAAGCTGCAATTCACCTCTGAGTTCCTGCATAAATTACGGCAGTTCGTATCGCTCGCGAACCAGTATCCGTCCCTGGAGCCATATATCCTCAGCGTATTCCGCCGCTTGCAGATCGCTGCACAGGAGGTACTAGAGCGTTTCTCCCATGGGCGGTATGCCGACGGATATACCCATCTCCTTGCCGGTGCGGTCTACGGAGCGTTCGTGCCCATACTGGACGGACGGATGAACGTGCTGCTGCCGGGAGAAGCAGGGGATGAACGCTCCGGTGCCATGCCGTTCGATCAGTATTTGAATTCAATGTTTGCTTATTTACGCAACGGCTTTTAAAACAGAGATAAAAAGGAGAAACCATCACATGTCTACTTTTCTATACCGGTTGGGTAAATCGGCTTATTCCAAGCCGTGGTATTTCCTCGCAGCCTGGATCGTCGTTCTTGGTGTTGTTGGCACTTTGTTAGGCGTTAATGGCATACAGTCCAGCTCCGAAATGAAAATTGAAGGTACAGAATCGCAAAAAGTGCTGGATATGCTGGCTAAAGAGCTTCCCGCCGCTGCCGGCGGCCAGGCGAGCGTCGCTTTTACCGTACCGGACGGAGAACGTCTGGACACGCCGGAGCGGGTAGCGTTGCTCCAGAAAGCTATCCATGATGTCTACAGTATGGACTATATCATTAACCCCGTAGAACTGGCCGCCCAAGCAGCTGCGGCTGCTCAAGCTGGGGGTACAGACCCGTCAGCGGCAGCAGGCCAAACAGCTGCTGCGGGACAGACTGGCGCAGCGGGGCAATCTGCCGCGGCAGACCCATCAGCTGCTGCCGGACAGACTGGCGCGGCGGGGCAATCTGCCGCAGCGGACCCATCTGCTGCTGCCGGACAGACTGGCGCGGCGGGGCAATCTGCCGGGGCTGCCCAGGCTGCTCCTTACGGCCCGCTGATGGCTGACGGCGTTCCGGTTCCCGGAGTAATGCTGTCCGCTGACGGCAGCATCGCCCTGTTCCAGTTCCAGTTCACCGTTCAACAGACGTCACTGCCATCTTCCGTACCGGATAACATCATCAACACCGTGACTGAAGTCGAGCAGGCAGGCTCCGGCATCACAGCCATTCCGAGCGATTCGCTGAAGAGTATACCGGCCATCGGCTCGACTGAAGCAGTCGGCGTAGTCGTCGCAGCGGTTGTACTGTTCATGACGCTGGGCTCTGTCGTTGCCGCCGGTCTGCCGCTGATTACCGCACTCCTCGGCGTCGGAATCAGTGTCGGCGGTGCTTTTGCCCTCTCAAGTGTAATCCAGATGAATGACATTACACCGGTACTCGCTATTATGATCGGTCTGGCGGTCGGTATTGACTACTCGCTCTTCATCGTTAACCGGCAGCGGCGGCTCATTCTTGATGAGAAGTTAAGCGCGGGTGAAGCGGCAAGCCGCGCACTCGGCACCGCCGGCAGCGCCGTATTCTTCGCCGGTCTGACTGTTATTATCGCCCTGTGCGGCATGCTGGTCATCGGTATCGGTTTCTTGTCGACCATGGCTCTCGTTGCTGCTGCCAGTGTTCTGATCAACGTCCTGCTGGCGTTAACCCTGCTGCCTGCGCTGCTCGGTCTGGTTGGTGAAAAGATCTGCACCGCCAAAGCCCGCGCAAAAAGCACGGATTCCGGAAATAAAGCCAGCCACGGATTCTCCCACCGCTGGGCAAACGCTACAGTGAAATACCGCTGGGTCATCATTATTCTGGTGATTCTGGTTCTTGGAACAGCGGCGATTCCGGTAACGAAAATGGAGCTGGGCATTCCTTCAGGTGCCTCGGCCAATCTGGATACCCCGGCTCGCCAAAGCTATGACATCATCTCCAAAGGCTTCGGCGAGGGCTTCAACGGACCGCTGCTCCTAGTGGCTGAACCGAAGAACCCGTCCGATAAAATTTCAATGCAGACGCTGGGCAAGCTGGTTCAGGAGCTGCAAATGCATGATAACGTTACGCTGGTGTCCCCAATGGGCGTCAACGCAACCGGAAATATCGCCATTATCAGTCTGATCCCGAAAACCGGCCCGACGGATACGGAGACAAGGGATCTGGTGCATGATCTGCGCGATCCCGCTTCCACTCTCGCCTCCGGGAATGATGTTACGCTTGGTGTGACTGGCTTCACTGCCATCAACATCGATATGTCTTCCAAGCTTTCCGACGCCTTCCCTCTGTATATCGGCATCATAGTGATCCTGTCATTGATCATCCTGCTGCTCGTTTTCCGGTCGGTCATTGTTCCGGTCAAAGCAACGGTCGGCTTTATTCTCAGCGTCCTCGCTACCTTCGGCCTGACTACAGCGGTCTACCAGTGGGGATGGCTGCACTCCCTGTTTGGTTTTGACACGGGAGGACCGCTGCTCAGCTTCATGCCGATTCTGGTCACCGGCATTCTGTACGGGTTAGCGATGGATTATCAGGTGTTCCTGGTCAGCTCCATGCGCGAGGCTTACGTCCACGGACGCCATGGCAACGATAGCGTTGTTCACGGCTACGATCTCGCCAGCCGCGTTGTGCTGGCCGCAGGTGTAATCATGGTTTCCGTCTTTGCCGGCTTCATCTTTGCACCTGACGCGATGATCAAACAGATCGGCTTCGCGCTGGCCTTCGGCATCCTGATCGATGCCTTCATCATTCGTATGACACTCGTTCCAGCCGTTATGGCGGTATTCGGCGACAAGGCCTGGTGGCTTCCACAATGGCTGGACCGTCTGCTTCCGAACCTCGACGTCGAGGGTGATAAGCTAATCGCCAAGCTCCATGCCGAGAGCGACATGAAATAAAAAAGGACGCTTGCAGGCCGTCCGGGTGGCTATTTCGAATATAAACTGCTGGAATAACAGATCTTCCTGATTTAATAAAAACGCTCAAGCAACAAGGCTGTCTCATAAGTAGAGACTCCTACAACAAAGACAGCGATCCTCCGGTTATTGGAGGATCGCTGTTTTGCGTTTTTGGTCATAATCGGCTTGCTTCATTAGATTGTGGGCAAACGGTTAAGGGTGCGGAAATCCTGGCTTTGACGTCCGGCGAGCCACATAAAGGGGATGTGCCTGCGGAGCGTACACCCTAGTACTCACGTTAATCCTATTTAAAAACAGAGGGCTATAAGAGAAACTTCAGACTATTCATATGAACCTATGAAAAAAGAGCCCCTTGTTGAGAGCAAGATAAACAGATTATCCGCCTTCCCACAATAAAGAGCTCATTCTTCGGTAGTTCATCTATTGTGCTGCACGTGTAAAGTTCAACATAACCGGGTCTGCAATCAGCCCTTTACCCCCCCGACAGTCATTCCCTGTACAAAGTATCTTTGCAGGAACGGATAGACTATCAGAATCGGGACACTGGCTATGATCGTCATCGTCGCCCGCAGCGAAGTAGGTGTTACTCTCACTGCATTATCTGCAGATTGGTAGGCCTCCACTGCCCCTGCCGTGGCAGAGGTGTTGGTAGTCTGCAATATTTTCATCAGCTCGTACTGCAGTGTGCTTAGTTTAATATTGGAGGAATTGTACAAAAATACGTCAAACCAGGAATTCCATTGTCCTACAGCCACAAAAAGAGATACGGTTGCCATCGCGGGAATGGTCAGCGGCAATACAACGCGGATAAAGGTCGTGAATTCTCCGGCACCGTCAATCCGCGCCGATTCCAGAATCCCTTCGGGAAGGCCTTCAATGAAGGAGCGGATGATAATCATGTTGAACACACCGATAACCCCCGGAACAATATAGACCCAGAAGGAGTCCGTCAAGCCCAGATTACGGATAAGCAGATATCCGGGGATCAGGCCTCCGCTGAAATACATGGTAATCACGAAGAACAGTGTGACAAACTTGCGGAGCACAAACTCCTGGCGGCTGACGGTGAAGGCCAGCATTGCTGTACAGAAGACCGATACCCCAGTTCCAATTACGGTGCGCAGAAGCGAGATTAACGTCGCGTGATAAATCCCCGATTCTCCGAAGATATATTTATAGTTGTTAAAGGTCCACTCGCGCGGCCACAAATAAATACCGCCTCGCACGGCGTCATTGGCGTCATTGAAGGAAACGGCGATCATATTAACAAAGGGATACATCGTGACAATCATCAGACACACCATAAAGATAATATTGCATATATCAAACACCCGGTCTCCAAGACTGGAATTACGCAAACGGGACTTTTTTCTTGCTTGCATGACGTATACCTCCTCTTAGAATAATCTGCTTTCTCCCATTCTCTTGGCAATGCTGTTGGCTGAGAATAGGAAAATGAAGCTGACTACGGTTTTGAATATGCCTGCCGCTGTCCCTAAGGAAAAGTTGCCCATGCCTAGCCCATACTTCAGCACAAAAATATCTAGGTTCTCCGAGTATTCCAGATTCATCCCGTTCCCCAGCAAATATTGCGGCTCAAATCCGGATTCAAGAATATTACCCAAGTTCATAATCAGCAGGATAATGATAACTGGTTTGAGTCCGGGAAGCGTAATATTGAGCATCCGCTGAAAACGGCTCGCCCCGTCGATTTCAGCCGCCTCATATTGGGAAGGATCGATTGAAGTAATAGCTGCCAAATAGATAATGGTGTTCCAGCCTACGTCTTTCCATACCTGTGTTCCCGCGAGAATCCCCCAAAAATAATTCCCTTTACCCATCCACAGCACCGGTTTATCCAGGAGATGCAGCTTTGTTAGCAGCAGATTAACGATTCCGTCCGGCGATAACACGGTCAGCACTATACTTGACGCCACAACCCAGGAAATAAAGTGCGGCAAATAGCTTACTGTCTGAACCACACGTTTAAAAAGGATATTCTTCAATTCATTCAGCAGAAGAGCCACCGTAATCGCTGTAACAAATCCCAGTACCAGTTGAAGGGTGCTCATCACCAGTGTGTTTCGCAGCACCCGGTAAAATGTGCTGTCCTCAAACAGAATCCGAAAATGCTTCAAGCCTGCCCATTCCTGCTCCGAAAAGCTTCTGGCCGGTTTATATTTCTGAAAAGCCATGGTCCAACCCCAAATGGGAAGGTATTTAAACACAAAAGCCCAAATTACGAATGGAAGACACATAAAAGCCAGCGTTCTCTGCTGGATAAGGCGGCTGAAGAACAAACTGGTTTTATTCATTCTCGCCCCGTCCACTTGCGGGTCCGAATTTACAGAATATGCGGGTTTCTCCACTTGATCTTACTCCCTTCCGTTCCCTTGCTGTTACAGCCGCAGGGTCGAATCGCCTTTCGGCTTACGACCCTGGGCATCTAGCTAACGCTTACATAACCGACATTACCATTTGCCTGCGACGCGGTCTTGTACCTTTTGTGTAATGAAATCCTCATACGTTTTCTTATCCAGCTTGTTGAACTGATTCATATAGTCGTCCCAATTCTTGCTGAAATTGGCCGGTGTGTCCAGAATCATCGAAGGCAGATGGTTCCGCTGGAGATCATCCGCTTTGGTAATGAACATCTGCTCAGGCGACCCCTGTTCAAGGGCGATGGACCAGGCGGGAAACCATGGACGCTCTTCCGGATTACTGAATAGCTCACTGAAGGTCTTCACACCGTATGCTGCAAGGAGTTGCTTGTCACCGTCCGTATATCCGAAGGTTGCCACCTCCGGCTGGCTGCCGGGACCATAGGCGTTGCCGTCCTGCAGAACGGAGCTATTTCCGTAACGCGGCCAGCTGTAATTGAAGTAGTCGAAGCCGAATTTCATGCTCTTTTCAGGATCTTCGTGGATTTGGCGTTGTTCATCGTTGGCATACGTGAAGCGGCCATTCTCGTCAACAGCATAACTTTGGTCCTTGATTCCCCATTGAACCAGAATCTGGTTTTCTTCTTTCAGCAAGTTATCGAAGTACTTGATAATGCGGACCGGATCTTTGGCTTTGACGGTAATGCCTACCCCGTAGTTGTTGACAAAGCCGGGAGGATCAATATATTGGTCCTTAATTCCTTTATCGAACACGATCGGCAATGCTACATACCGTTTATCGTCATTGCCGGCTTTCTTCAGATTGTTGGTTGCGTCCCCAACCTGCCAGGAGTAGCTGAAATAACCGAGTACACGTCCGGAGGTCAGCTTCGCCAAATACTGGTCTCTGTTCATAGTGAAGGACTCTGGATCAACCAGGCCTTCGGCATTGGCCTCATTCAGCTTCCCGATCCACCGCTTCTGATATTCGGAGCCCGCCACCAGCTTGGCCTCATGGGTCTTCATGTCCACCATGGTGCCACCGTCGTTGGGGGAGCCTGCCAAGTGCATGGCGGGATTCTGGAGGGTAAAGAAGCTGCCCTGCTCACCGGCAAAGGTAGCGAAACCGATGGTATCCTTGCCGTCCACCTGCGGGTGTTTTTCCTTATACTTCTTGATCAGATCGAAATATTCATCCAGCGTTTTGATTTTGGGATAATTAAATTCCTTGAGTACAGAGCGCTGAATATAGAACCCCGTCTGGAAATTAGGCTCAGAAAGGTAGCCGATATTGGCTCCATAAGGGAAAAAGTACAGTTTGCCGTCCTTCTGTCTGAATTTCTCAAAATAAGGGCCGTATACCCGCTTGATGTTGGGTCCATACTTTTCAATCAGATCATCCAGCGGAATGAAAGCCCCTGCGTCCATAAGCTTGGCCATTTGGCCACTGGAATCAATAATGTCAGGGTAATCTCCGCTGGCAATCATGACTCCTGCCTTAGTGTCGCCATCGCCCACCAGATATTCAATGTTCCAGTCAACACCGGTTTGCTTCTGCAGTTCTTTCCCAATAGTGGTTTCACTGCCCAGGACCTGCTTCTTCGGCCCGCCAAAGCTGAAATACTTGTACGTAACAGCGGACGTATCCTCGCTTCCGGCTGCGGAATTTCCCGGAGCTGCTGAACCATTCGCCGCACTGCCAGACGAGTTGTTGCCATTATTGCAGCCTGTCAAAGTCGCTGCTAAGACGAGTGCCAATCCAGCGGTCAGAATTTTTCCTTTAAACATTTCGACTAAATCCCCCTTTAGATTTCTTGAATTCCTTCCCTCCTGTAAGCCTCCTCAATATAACAAGAAAACGCTTTCTTGATTACCCAACAAACCATACCTCATACTTTGAAAAACATATCCAAGTACCATCCTCATTCCGGCTTCTCTTCCAGTAAAGGAAGAGAGATTTCAATAGATGTCCCCTCCCCATAACGGGCATTCATTGAAAAAGCAAAGCATTCCTGGTAACAAAGCTTCATACGGCAGTACGCATTTTTCATCCCGACCCGCTCGCCGATGTCGTCGCAATCTTCCAGATACCTGAGCAGTTCCTCCAGCTTGTCCGGGGGCATGCCAATCCCGTTATCCTCGAGTCTGAAGATAAGCTTATCCGCCTGCACGGCGACTGAGATCACGATAATCCCTTTATCCGGGCTCGATTCGATACCATGGATACTGGCATTCTCCACGAACGGCAACAGAACCATCTTTGGAATCCGTTGACCGAGCGCTGCAGGGTCAGCAACGATACTATATTCCAGCTTGTCGCCGAAGCGGTATTGCTGAATCTCCAGGAAGCTTTCAATAAGCGTAAGCTCCTCGCGGACAGTAACATAGTTATGGCTCCAGGAGATCGATTGGCGGAACATCTTCGCCATATGCTGAATGATCTTCGCCGTCTCTTTTTCCCCCTTGATGATACTTCGCATACGGACCGATTCCAGCGAATTGAACAGAAAGTGGGGATTGATCTGGCTGTGCAGGGCATGAAGCTGCGCCTGCTGCTGCTTCAGCTCCAGATTTTTCTTCTGAATATCCGCGACATAGACTTCATTAATCAGACTGTTGATCGTCTCGGTCATCCGGTTGAATTCGATGGTTAGCTGTCCGATTTCATCTCTCGCCTCTTCAGAGGGAATAGTCTGGAAGTTCTGGGCCTTCACCTTCTTCATATGCTTGAGAATCCGCACCAGCCGTACGTGAATGGACCTCGACATGGCTGCTATGATGATGGAAGGCAGAACAAAATTAATGCACGCCAGCCATATGACAAAGGACCTCGACTTACGGACCTCTTTCAGCACACTTTCCTCGTCCATGACCCCTTCCAGTGTCCATCCGTCCAGATAATTAATTCCGCTATAAACGTTCTTAAATGTAAGAGATTTCTTGGGAAAGCTGATGTCCTTAAAAGGAACATCCTCCGTGAGGTTCGCCGTATCGTTCATGAACTGCACTATCCCCTGGGGGTCCACCAAATACACCATGCCATTAAAAGCACTTCCATAAAAGATCTGGTGAATCCGTTCCATGTTCAAGTCTATTTTGACGAGCTGCTCGATGCCGTTCGTGTAGTAATTATTCAATCTCTGAATCAGGCTGAAATTCTGGTCAGAATAAATAAAGGCGGGATAGGAAGCAGAAGAAGCCTGGGACTGTGTATACCAGTCAGATTGGCGAACTTCACCGGTTAACCGGTCCATATAACCGGAGGAGAGTATTGTGGGATTATCCGTATACACCATATACCAGCGGACCCCCTGCACATTTTGATCGGCAAGAGCACCCCTTAGGTAAGAATTGAAGGTTTCCACGTAGTCCTTTTCGCTGGTGAATTTGCGGGTTATTGTTTTGTTGAAAATCGAATCGGCATACAGGGAGTAAGAAAAGCCTACACCTTGATCGATAATTACCCGCAGGTCGTTTTTCAGATTGTTCAATGCCATGTCCGCATCGCGGATTTTTTGATTTCGTATATTGGAGGTGGTCACGTGATAGAACACAACATTGGTCAACACTATGGGAATAAATACCGACAGCACGTACATCAGCAGCAGCTTGTCGCGCAGCTTCAAATAATTCAGAAATTTCTTCATAGGACCGCCCCGCTATTCTTTTTCAATTAGCATGTTCCGGTATTCTGACGGCGATATCTGTTCCAGCTTTTCGAACTGGGTCACGAAATAATCGGCATTCTGAAAACCGACTTTTCCTGCAATCTCGTACATTCTTAGATCGCTTTGCCGAAGCAGCCTTTTGGCTTCCTGTATCCTAAGCTCCAGGAGATACTCGTTGAAATAGATGCCGTAAGTCTTGCGGAACAGCCGCCCCAGATATACAGCATTCATATAGAACTCAGCTGCTATGCTCTTAAGGCTGATATTCTCACGGAAATGGGTATCGATGTATCGTTTGATAGGCTTAATCCCCCCCAGGCAATGAACCTTGCGGAGCCGCGCAATATATTCCGCCGCTTCTTGTACAGCCTGCATGAAATGCTCCTCCAGCATCTGCAGACTCCAATGCCAGTGCCCCCTTTCAGCCAGTTGCTTAAGCCGCAGGATTTCTTCATCGTTGCCGTCCATCTCTTTAATTACGCCAATGATTCCCGTCATACACCGGATGAGCGAACCGGTCACGGCTAGAGGGGTGAAACGCTGCTCATGGAACAACCGGAACATGCTGTTCACGGTTTGCTGGTAATCATTTTTGTTGCCCTCTTCCAGCTGTATGATCAGCTTGCTTGCGAGAGCCGGACTCATATCGAATACATATAGAGGTTTATCTATCACATGCGAATACGTAATGACTCCCGTATTCTCGGCATATTTGTGCCTGGCTGCTTCGTTAGCCTCCGAATAAGAACGGTGAACATGGATCAGCGTGTCAACGGGATCGCCCACATAGAGGCTCAGCCCCGTATTAAGCCGTTCCGAAAGGGCTGCCCGAAGCCGCTCCAAATGAAGTGTAAGACCGCCACGTCCGCCTTTGATCCGGTCCATGCAGAGCAGCATTCCGAATGTCCCCGGCTGCTGCTCAAGAACAGGAATGCCGGTACCTCCCTCTTCAAGGGAATACAGCGCCTCCTGGAATTGCTTCATGGTGATTTGCTTGTCCTGCTGGCCCGAATGAATCTCGATCATGGTGTAGAGAAAGCCGTTCTCTCCTTCCAGTCCCAATGCTGCTGCGAAAGGTTCAGCATCCTCCGCCTGAAGACTCTCCTGCACCAGCGCTTCCATAATTGCACTGGTTGTAAGATCATCATTATTCAGAGTTGCGATCCTCTTCCTGCCCATGGCATAAGACAGCTTCCGCAGCGTAGCGGTCATTTCCTCTTCATCAATGGGTTTGAGAATGTAGTCGTGAACCCCGTAGCGCAATGCCTGCTGGGCATACTTGAAATCGTGGAAGCCGCTGATAATGATGAATATCAGATCCAATCCAGCATGTTCATTCACGGTACGGATCAGATCCAGCCCGTCCAGAGTGGGCATACGGATATCTGTAATCACCAGATCAGGCTCAAGCTGTTTGATCATGTCGAGCGCTTCTGCGCCATTATCTGCCTCTCCCACTATGCTGAATTTGAGCGATTCCCATTGAATTAACTCCAGCAGCCCTTTGCGGACATAGACCTCATCGTCTACCAACAGCACTTTGAACATGATTTCCCTCCTAATGGCAAAAAATATTCCGCCGGTGGTTTCCCGCCGGCGGAACCTGATTAGTTCCTCTCGTAACTTCACTCGCTTCCATTCACGTAATACCTTTCGGTTGGCCCAAGATAAGACTTAGAGATTCTCAGAATATTCAAGCGCGCCTGCAGGGAAGTTCGCCGCGATGAATTCGGATATTCCAAAAAAATCTCGGCCTGTAAATGCACTATGTAAGCTGCTGATTTACAGGCCAAGATAAAATTCACGCTAGACGATGTCATTTATGACACTACATAACCCTACTGGGCAGTCACATTGATACTGTCCACATTCGGTCCTTCCGTACCGGTAGTCACCACTTTAACCGTATTGGTTCCGGCATTCATGGGAACCTGAATGGTTTTTTCTCCCCAGGTTGACCAACTGCCAGTTGCTGCAAAGGCGGTATTGCTAATGACCTTGCTTCCGTTCACATACACGTCCAGGCTTCTTGTGCCGGTTTCCAGTGCATAGCGAAATTTCACATTTTTGGTCCCTGCAATAGCACAGTAGACGCTGCTCCACTGAATGGAGGCATCGGTTGAGACATTGAAGTTGACGTACCCGGTACCGGTATAGCCCGAATTGGTCGTTTCTGCCGCGGCATTCGTTAATGTTGTGCCTGTTTCAGCTTCATAAGTGGTGCCAGTGTCTGTGCCGCTTCCGTTTCCGAGTGCAGCTACAAAGGTTGTCACACTTTGAGCTGGAAGCTGGGCTGAAAAGGAGCTGTTCGACACATTAATGGATGCTCCGGAGGCAACTTTTCGGCTGGCGTCCGAGATCCATGTAGATACGCTCGATGCCGTACCATTCTGCAGGACAAAGTTTTGGCTTACAGCTGAAGTGCTTTTGTTAATGGCAACAATGACAGCTTTGTTGTCGCCTTTGTATGCTGAAATGTATACGTTCGTATTTGGATTCTTTGTGGCGTCAACTCTTACGTATCCAGGACGGATGAATTTGGAGAACTGAGCCATGCTATCCCCGCGCTTACTGATCGTACCATCCTCATTCATCGGACCGTATTGTCTGCGGATGTACCACCACACATATGCCTGAAAGTCCGCCTCTGCCATAGCATTGTGCATATGATAAGCAACTTCCAGTGCCTCAGGCCAGCGGTTCGCAGAGTTATTGTCACTGTTGGGATAATACACTTCCGTCATCCAGAGCTCTTTCCCTGCCCCTTTTTGTTTGAAAAGCGGATAAGGAAAGTCATTAAACGAAGTGCCATAGGTGTGCGCACCCAGAATATCCATATTGGCAAGTGCCTGTGAATCATTCAGGATAGGGTCCGACATATTCTTCAAATAAGAGAACGACTCAGGTGCTATAACCCGGCAGTTAATCGACCCCGCATTATTTTTCATAAAAGTAAGCATTTCTGCTGGAGTCCACCAGGTCCAGGTATGCGCGTAATCCGGTTCATTTTGAACAGAAATCGCATAAAGATCCACACCGTTATTCTTCATATACGTAACGAAATCGTTCAGATGCTGCGCATACGCGGCGTACTTATCGTACCTAAGCCGTTTGGCTGATGTATCGCCATTGTGATTGAAGGTCTCCGTCATATCACTGGGAGGATTCCAGGGCGAAGCAAAAACTATGGCTCCGTGTGCGACTGCAGATTTTGCAGTTTCTACTTCTTTGTACCAGTTATTTTTATTGTCATCCACATAGATTCTCAGGACAGAAAACCCTAGCTGGTTCGGTCCATTACCAAAAGCAGTTTCTCTTTGAGCTGCAGTCAAATCTCCAACCCAAGCCGGGAGATTGATGCCTCCAAACCCGCGGATCACTTGTTTCTCTGCTGATAAATTAACGGTCACATCGCTTGCTGCTGAAACTTTAGGAGGTGCAGGTACCATCATTACCGACAGCACAGTTATACATGCCAATAATGTACACAGTGATTTTTTTACCCCTGATATCATTTTTCTCATCTCCTCATAGAGTAAGTTCCGCCAAACCTTGCTCTTGTCACCTCCTGTCTGATCGAAGCGGCAGCCGTACCTCACCTAAGCTTGTCCATACTCCTTGCAGCACTTGCAAGCGCTTCCTTTTCCTGTATTATAATAAGTATCTACTGTATAATCCTTGCAAAAAAACGCTACTATATTGCGCGGATACCAATAATCCCAATAGATACAATAAAAGGATTGAACGCTATGGATCAGGATACAAACTATATTTTCGCACCTATTACAAAAGAATTGATTTGCTTTCATAGAACAACAGATACGGAGCTGATCAACCCGGCCTTGCCTTATCACCGCCACGATGCATACGAAATATATTTGTTCCTAAGAGGCAATGCTTACATGTATCTTGAGCAGTCCTGCTACAAACTGGCCCCTGGCGATTTAATCATTATCAGCCCCAGCGAAATGCACCGGTGTATCTGTATCGACAACCAAATGTATGAACGAATTGGGCTGAATATCAAGAAGTCAGCCTTGGAGAAGCTTTCAAGTCATCGCTCTAATCTGTTATCCTGTTTCGAATCCCATCCCTTCGGACAGAACAATCTAATCCGGCTCTCCCAGGACCAAATTGTGATGTATTGCGGGCTTGCAGAGAAATTGATCTCCTGCCTCAGCTCGGAGGCATATGGACAGGATCTTCTAGCGGAATCCTACGCAACCCAACTGCTTGTGTTCATCAACACCCTGTATCAGTCTTCCACATACCAATCGAACAATCTCATGCCGGAGCTGGTCAGCAAGACCATGACCTATATCAAGGAGCACCTGGTCGAATCTATATCTTCTGAGCAGCTGGAGCAGCAGTTTCATTACAGCGGCAAATATATAAGCCAGCAATTTAGGGAGCATACCGGACTTACGATACGGTCCTATATTGTCGACAAACGCATTTCACTGGCCATGAGCCATCTGGCCGCCGGCAAGACCGTCGCTGAAGCCTGTGAGCTGTCCGGGTTCAGCGACTATGCTAATTTTATAAGGAGTTTCAAGAAGATAGCCGGAGTATCACCCGGGAGATACGCCAAGGAGGAACCAATGACATAACTAAATAAAATAAACTGTAGAAACTGTCGGCGGGAAGTGAAGCGGGCGGACGCGGTGTCTGCGGGAGACAGGACTGGATCGTTTTAGCCGGTGGCTTTCATCAGCCCTATTCGGACTCAGCCGAACTGGGGGTTGTCATATACAAAAAAAAGCAAGCCTTCCATAGCAGAAGGCTTGCAGGCTTGCGTTGCACCAAAAAGCTTGATTTACTTCTTATAACCAAAATCCGGTATAGCGGTCCATCTTCTGCGCAGCTCGTGAGCCGCCGCTTTGGGCTTGCGTTCCCGGGTGAAGATTCCCTTCTTATTGCCCTGTACCCGGATGATCCCCTGGCTCGTAGCAAAGTCTGCGAAATTCCATACCTGCTCGCCCACAAAATCGGCAAACTCGTCGAAGACCTCATGATTGGCCCGGTAGAACGCCACCTGATATTCTTCCGTGAACATAATCGGCTCCACATCATGAAGTCCGGCTACCGTGTCAGTTCCGTATTCGGTCATCATCATCGGCTTGCCCGGACAACGCTTGCTCCAGGCTTCCAGTTCAAGCCGCAGCTTGCCCTTGGCCGATTCAAGGTCGCCCCCGTCCACATACCAGCCGTAATAACGGTTGAAGGCAAGCACATCAATCAGTTCGGAGATCTTATCTTTCGCAGGCGAGGCTTCAATATGCGTCACCAGGGTAACCGGACGATGCTGCGGATCTTCATCCCGCAGCTGCTCAATCAGCGGCTTGAAGTATTCGTAAGCCCCCTCTTCATAAGAAGCCGGTTCGTTAGCCACATTCCACATCACTACACAGGCATGATTCTTATCCCGCTCAATAAGCTCCCGGATAACCTGCTGGTGATGCTCAAAGGTCTGCACCTCTTTCCAGGTCTCTTTCTTCGATCCCCCTGTAAACATTACCAGGAAATTAAGATCCAGACCTACCGCCGGAGTCTCGTCAATGACGACGAAGCCTTCACGGTCGGCAAGCCGCATCACTTCTTCCGCATAGGGATAATGCGCGGTCCGGAAGGAGTTAGCCCCCGTCCATTTCATCAGATTGAAATCCATGATGTTCACAGCTTCATCCAGGCCCCGGCCATGAAACGGAGTATCCTCATGTTTGCCGTAGCCCTTGAAGTAGAACGGCTGGTTGTTGATCAGGAACTGGCCGTCCCTCACTTCAACCGTCCGCACGCCAAACGGCAGCTCGTAGACATCAATCAACTCTCCCGATTGAAGAAGCTCAATCTTCAGGGTATACAGATAGGCATTCAATGGCTGCCATAGGGTAACGCCGGGTATGTCCAGTATACCGGATAGCTCCGTACCTGAGCAGACCGCGTGACCCTCTTCATCCAGTACCGTGACCCGGATATCCGCTTCTCCGCTAATGTCAACGCTATAACGGACTATCCCCTGTTCACCCTTATAATCGGTTACGACAGTAACGTCCTGAACGAAGATTTGAGGCGTAGAGTACATTTTGACCGGCCGCTGCAGACCTGCAAAGTTGAAGAAATCGAAGTTCGGCTGATTTTTCAGCTTAGTTTTTCCACCGGGAGTTTCAGTCTCTGTGTACAGGCCTACAGGCAGTGTCGTGTAATCCACAACATTATGAACGGCAACCGTCAGCCGGTTCGATCCAGACCGGATATAGTCATTAACTACGGCTTCAAAGGGAAGGAATCCGCCGGAATGCTCCATCACAAACACTCCATTGATGAATACCTTCGCTTTATGTGTGGCCGAGCCGAATCTGAGGACAAGTCGCTCATTCCTAACGTTACGTGGAAGGGCTAGCTCCCGCTCGTACCACACCCAGCCGACATGATTGCGGATCTCCGGATTCACGCCAAGATCATTATAAGCAGAGGGTACCGCCATAGGGATCGTATCTGTAAGCTTAGATGCATGCCAGTTCTCGTCAAATCCCAAGCCGTGATCCAGCTTGAAATTCCAAACCCCGCCCAGATCATACAGACTGCGGGTTTCCGTCATTATTGGATACAGCACGTGCAGCACTCCTATCTGATCCCTTTTTTACTCAGGATTTGGAATCTATAATTTTCTGAATCTTGGTTTGTGCATTCTGGATGGTCGCATCAATACTTTGATCAGACAGCATCATTTTATCAAACTCCTCCAGAAGTACTTTCTCAAGCTCGGCGTGATAAGGCACTGCCGTAGCTGTCGTAGTAGACTTGGTATTCTCCAGAACATAGAGCAGGGATGCTTTATCGATCATTTCCGGATTTTTACTGCCTGCAATGATCCGGTCAACCACATCGTTCAGATCGGCTTTTTTCCAGGATGGGATATTCTTCCCTTGCAGAACAATACCTTCGGTGGAGAACCAGCGGATGAAGGTATACGCTTCCTCTTTATGCTTGGATTTGCTGTATACGCTCAGTACATCTCCGCTGACATTCGCAGAGATCGGATCTTCGGCCTTCAGCTTGGGAATCGGAGCGAACACGGTTTTGAAGCTGGCAGGAATGGTCTCGGTTCCGCCTGTTTCCGGTATCAGGTAGGAGCCCGTTGCAAGCATGCTGGTATCCTGGTTGAAGTATTGCGGTCTGTAATTCAGCTTCTGGCTGACCACCTCCGAATATGGTGTGGCAGAGCCTTCCTTCTCTCCCTGAAGACGCAGTTCAAACGACTTGCGCATGTACGGATTGTCAATATTAGCTGTCTTTCCGTCATCTGTGGTCAGATTCGAGTTAACCGATTGGCCGAAGTTCTGCACAAGATAGCCATATTGGATCCAGCTGTGAAAATAGGTGCCGTACCGGGTTTTATCGCCCTCTTTTTTCGTCATAGCCTTCGCGTATTCCATATACTGATCCCAGGTCCAGTCTTTGGGCAGCTCAAGTCCTGCTTCCTTCAGATGATTCTCATTGATAATAACGAGACCCTGGGAGGACTTGCCTGGCAGTCCGTAGACCTTGCCGTCAATCTTGGTGTCGGCTGTATATTCATCCGCGAAGTTAATTCCGTCCTTAGCCAAATAATCATCCAGCGGTTCGATCATGCCAAGCCCCGCCCGTTGGGACAGATAGGTCATGTTGCTGAACATGATAATATCCAGATCATCGCCGCCGGCAACGGCCAGATCGAGCTTCTTGTAGAATTCATTGGAATTGTTATCCTCAGCGGAAGCAAACTCCACCTTGATGTTCGGATGCTGTTTTTCAAATTCCGCAATGACGACATCCCAGTTATCCATTTTTTTGGCATACCAGTTGCTCAGCTTGATCGTTACAGGTTCATTCGCATCCTTTACGACATTGGAAGCTGCCCCCGCACCCTCCTCTGAATTGGCACCTCCGCACCCGGAAATGAGTAAGGATAATAGCGGGATTGCGATGAATAATTTACGTTTCGCCTTAAACATGATAAAACCCCCTGTTGTGTAATTAGTCTAGCCTTTGACACTTCCCATAGCAACTCCCTCAATCACCTGCTTCTGGCCGATGATGAAGATGATTAAGAGAGGTAGAATGGCTGAAACCGCACCTGCCATCATTAAGGAGTAGAATTCGCCGCTGAAATCAGCGAATTTCCTGATACCCAGCTGCAAGGTGAACAATGAATCGGACCGGAGGAAAATCAGCGGATTCTGGTAATCATTCCAGGTCCAGATAAAGCGGAGAATCATATAGGTTGCAAGGGCTGGCTGCACCAATGGCAGGGCTATCCGGCTGAATATGGTCCAGTGGCCCGCTGCGTCAATCCTTGCCGATTCAATAATTTCATCATGGATGCCCAGGAAAAACTGTCTGAGCAAAAAGGTTCCCAGCACGCCTGAGGCGGCAAGCAGCACCAGTCCGATATGGCTGTCAAACAGTCCAAGCCAGCGGTACATAATAAACTGCGGAACCAGAATGGCTTGTGTCGGAATCATAAAGGTGGCCAGGACAACCAGGAAGAGGGCATCCCGTCCTTTAAAGACAATTTTGGAAAAACCATAGGCTGCCATTGCGGAAATCATCAGAGACAGCGCTGTAGACATCAGGGTGACCTTGGTGCTGTTCCAATAATAGAGTGTGAACGGCACGGCTCCCGCCCATACCTGCTTATAGTTCTCTACCATATTCCATTTCGCCGGAATCCACTGAATCGGATACTTCATGACATCAAGCTCAGGCTTAAAGGAGGCGGAGAGCATCCATAAGAAAGGCATAATAAACAGTATCCCTGCAAACCCCATGAAGATAGTTACAATAACGCGGCTAAGCTTGATCGATCGCATGTTAAACCTCCTAGTAATTGACCCATTTCTTTTGTCCGACCCATTGAATCAAGGTCACCAGCAGGATGAGCATGAGCAGGATAATCCCCATAGCGGATGCATAACCCGAATCCAGGTTAATAAAAGCAACCTCATACAGATAAAATACAATCACTGAGGTTGAACCTGCCGGCCCGCCACCCGTCAACACCATGATCAGATCAAAGACCTTGAATGATCCGACAATCCCCGTAATTAACAGGAAGAAGGAGGTAGGCGATAGCAGAGGCAAGGTAATTCTGAAGAACTGCCTAAGCGGAGATGCACCGTCCACATCGGCGGCTTCATATAAATCCCGTGAAATATTCTGCAGGCCCGCCAGATAAATGACCATATTGAAGCCCAGCGAGGTCCACACCATGATAATCATGACCGAGATCAGGGAAAACTTGGGATCAGCCAGCCACATGGGGGGATTCTCCACACCCATAGACCGGAGGAACCCGTTGATTGGACCATTGGTGGGGTGATACAGGACTCTCCATAGTAAGGCAATGGCTACAAAGCTTGAAATAAAGGGCATGAAATAAATCACTTTGAAGAATGTCTTGAAATACGTTGCTTTGTTAATTAACGCGGCCAGAACCAGAGCCAGAAACATCGCTACCGGAACTACGGCAATCATGATCAGGTTGTTGATGAGCGAGCGATGAAAGGATTCATCCTGCATTAGCCGTGTGTAATTATCCAGCCCGACAAAATGAAATCCTTCCAGCCCGGATACAAAATTCCAATCCGAGAAGCTGATCACAGCAGATAAGAGAATAGGAATAATCACTAATGTAGTGGTTAGAATGAGCATGGGTGAAATAAATAAATACCCCGCAATATTGTCGTAAAAGGATTGCTTGCGCATTCTGCCCGTTCCCGGCTTACCCAATCGTTTTATTGTCCCCTCTTCAGGAATAACCTCCACTTTTTCCACCTCGTTTAATTTTTGTATCTTCATTATAGAAGTGCTCCTTTTATTGCACATGCAACGAATTTATCTATCGCGAAAAGTTTGTATAGCATTATTTTTTCTAAAATGAAAAAATTGTTGGATGAGGTTATCGGCGTAATCAAGTACCATAAGCTTGTGAAGGTCTCTAGTACTGGAGGGGAAACGAATGAAAGATAAACGTAGGCTCAGTCAATTATCCTTCCGGCAAAAGCTTATCCTTACCTCTATCGCCTGCCTGGTTATACCGGCGCTCGGGATGCTGTATATTACAATTGTCTATTCCAAACTCATTATCCGGGAGCATTCCTTGGAGAAAGCTACGCAATCCCTCACGATTGTCCAGTCGCAAATCGATGTTATCTTTGAAGAAATGGTATCGGTCTCAAATTTCGTCCATTTCGATCCGGAAATCAAAACCCTGCTGGAGGATGCCAAGACGAATCCTGTTGCCGCGAGAACCCTGACGAGCCGTCTGGAGCAGGTAGCCGGAGACACCCTTGATCTACGGATCACGCTGCTGGACAATGAGGGACATGCTTATTCCGATTATTCCTTCTACGACTATGATCCGCGGCAATTTATTAAGCAAAGCTGGTTCTCCACGCTGGAGCAGCTCTCACCGTATGACACTTTATTTCTGGGAGCAGAAGCGAATTACCTGACATCCCTTGAGCCTGAGAAGCCGTTTGTCTTCATGACTGCACGGGCGTTAAGAGAAGGAACGACGGCTCTCCCCTATGCTTACCTTATCGTCAGCCGCAGTGAGGCTTCCATCCGCGAGCGTTTTGCTTCATTAGAGGAAGATGTGTATCTGCTGAATGATAAGGAGACGATTCTGTCCAACCGGAACCAGGCCCTGATTGGTTCCAATTTCAATAGTCTGTTGTCCATCGATGAGCTGGTGTTCCCGGATATCGTAGAATTCAAGGATGAGAATCAACTCCTCCTCTCCCTGCCGCTTAAATATGCCAAATGGAGATTAATCAGCGTAGCTCCCTATGAGCAACTGACGGAAAGATTGAACGGGATTAACCGGACAGGCCTATTCATTCAGGCCATATTCGCGGTCAGCTTTTTATTTGCGTTAACTTATCTGCTGCGAAAATTCACCAAGCCCGTGCTTGTCCTGGGAAAGGTTGCCCGCAGAGTGGAGGACGGGGATCTGATGGTGCGCTCCAACATTCGGGGAGCCGACGAAATCGGCAGCCTGGGGCTTTCCTTTGACAACATGCTTGACCGTGTACAGCTGATGCTCAGACAGGTGGAGACGGAACAGGAATTGAAACGCCAGGCCGAGATTGCCATGCTGCAGGCCCAGATTAATCCTCATTTCCTGTTTAACGTGTTAAGCTCGATCCGGCTGAAACTGCTCATGAAGCAGGATGAGGAGAATGCTTTTATCGTCGGCTCCTTATCCTCTATGCTGCGGGCCAGCTTGTCTAAACAGGATGAATTCGTCTCCATTGCTTATGAGCTTGATTCTGCGAAGCAGTATATGGAGTTAATGCGATTTACCATGAGATATCCTACGGACTCTGTAGTCCATGTGAACAAAGATTTGCTGCTGGAAATACTGCCGCGGTTTATTTTGCAGCCCATTATTGAAAATGCTTATAAGCACGGGTTCGTGCAGGGCGGGGGGCAAATTATGATTGCCATTGAGAAAATAAATTCCATGCTTAAGATAAGCGTCGAGGATAACGGGACCGGAATGGATGAGCCTACACTGGCCTCATTATTGAAGCATATTAAACAGAAGGATATCGAGTTAGATACCTTGAACATTGCCGCCCCCCCTGTAACCCCAGCCTCTCACGGCATCGGATTAATTAACGTCTATCAGCGGTTGAAGCTCATCTACGGGGACCGCTTCGAGATGAGCATTGAGAGCATTCACGGGCACCGTACAACTGTACAATTAGTAATACCTGTCAAGCAGACTGGAGCGGATGAATATGGTATATAAAGTAGTATTGGCCGACGATCATTTCCCTGTACTGGAGTATTTAAGCGCCTCCATCCCCTGGGATACCCTTGGCCTGGAATTGGCAGCCTCGTGCTCGGACGGCAGACAGGCCTGGGAAGCCTGCCAGCTGCATCATCCCGATATTCTGCTCACCGATATCGGCATGCCGGCGATGAATGGACTGGAATTAATCCAGAAGGCGCGGGAAGTGAATCCCCAGCTTCAGACCATTATCTTGTCCTGCCACGGAGAGTTTGAATATGCCCAAAAGGCTGTGAGATTGAACGTGGCTGAATATATATTGAAGGAAAGCCTGCAGATCGATCAGGTGATTACTGTATTGGCCGAGGCGGTCTCCCGTCTGGAGATGAAGATGAACTCCCGCAATAACTACCTCCAGATGGAGAAGCTGGTGAGTCAGAATCACTCAGCCATCCGGACGAGATTCATCCGCATGTTTGTCGAGCAGCCGGTCTGGGATGAAGCCGAGTGGATCGGACAAGCCGAAGAGATGGGCATACACCTGCAAAAAGGGGTTCCCTACTTGCCCGTGCTGGCGGTTCCTGAACGTTCCTATGAACTGGAACGGCGGTACGGCGGAATCGTGAACCTGCAATTTGTTATGGATAATGTGCTACAGGAATTTCTGGAGATAGAAGGAATCATTCAGTTCGCTGTAAACGAACGGAAGTTCATCCTGTTCATCCCTTTTCCTCGTATTCTCATCCGCAATCTCTATGAGGAGTTCCGGAATAAGTTCCTGCACGTACAGAAGATGTCGAAGCTGCACCTGCGTATGGGAATATCATTCTTTTACGGCGATACCACTCCAAGCCTGATTGAAATTAAGAAGCAGATTCAGGCGTTACTGGATTCCCAGGCTCTGCGCTTCTATACAGCCGAGGGAGCGATTATGAAGCTGGAGCCCGTGAAGACGACCAGCGAAGACCTGTTCGTGCATTACTCTGTGATTCTTCAGCAGTTAAGAGACTGTATCCAGCATGAGGATGGTTCGCAGATTTCCGCTACGGTCACGGAGATCAAAGCCTATATTGGGGACAAGAAATATCCGGTAGAAAGCGTGAAAAGCTGGCTGCTCAAAATGGTGATGGAGCTGGAATTGAAATATGTTGTGATGCAAAACTTTGTCAACAATTTCAGCAGTGAACGGCATCAGCGCTCGATCCAGGAGTTCGAAACCCTCGATCAGCTGATGGAATGGCTTGAAGAATTCCTGAAGGATAAAATTCTGATGCTGAGATCCATGTGGAAGCAGAATGTCCGGAAAGAAGTGGCCGAGGCTAAACGTTATGTCATGAATCATATTGGGGAGAAGGTTGGTATGGATGAGATGGCCAAACGTCTGGGCTTGAACCCCACCCACTTTAGCCGGTTATTCAAAATTGAGACCGGTCTGACCTTCATTGAATATGTTACCAAGGTAAAGATGGAACAAGCCCGGGATCTGTTGAATCAAACGAACATCACTGTAGTGGAAATAGCAGAGCAGTTAGGCTATGACAATGTCAGCTACTTCATCAAGCTCTTCCGTAACTTCGCCGGCATGACCCCGGCGGAATTCCGGAAATCCATCTAATAGAAGGATAATTAATAGCGTAGAGCATATAAATTCTGCGAACAAAAGGGGAGGAAGCCGAGGGGGGCTAACCAGGCCGGAGGCAGACTATTAAGTGTCCGCCCCCGGCTTGTCCATTGCCCAATTTGGGGTTATCCTGAAACATGATTAGTCAGAACTTATCGATCTTGTACCAGAATATAGGCAGCGGGAACCATCCAGTAGGCACTTCCACTGACATATAACGACTGTGTTGTGTAAGAAGAAGAGCCTGAGCCTGCTGCTTGTTGAGGACAATTGCACCCGGCTTAGCAGACCGCTCGACAGTCACGCCACCCGCATCTACTCGCGCAGTAACCGGCTGACCGTCCATAACTGCGGAGAATTCCCCCTGGACAATCCCTGTGGTCTTGAACTTAAGCGTCAGATAAGCCTTCAATACATTGGCGAAATCCAGAATATGATACATATCAGAGGTCTCGATAACATAATCGTCAGCCATGCTGCCAAGAACCTTATTCAGAGAAATGTCATATTCCGGCGTATAAATCGTGATTCGCTCTGCTCTGCTATACCCCATGTAAGCCTTGATCGTCCGTGCAATATCGTCCGCATTTGCCATCGCGAATTCAGATATTTCATCGCCTGCTTCGTTTACAATCAGATACCCGATCAGCTTACCTTTATCCAGGACACCAAGTGCTTTTTGATGAAGGGAATTGAAAATAAGCGGCAATTGCTGTGAATTACGTTCAATATAAGCCAGCCGCGAGGTGTTTATGCTGTGCGCAAAGGCTTCTGCTCCTTCAATCTCGAATAACGGGCTGAAGGATATTCCAGTGTCGTTCACATGTCTTAAGCCATGACGCACATTGGCCTCTCCGACCAAATACTTGAACTTTACACCGCCAAGCGTGAAGCCGAAGTACTCATATCTCTGCCGCTGACCATATAACACAACCATATCACACGTATTGCGCAGTTCTTCAAGCCACATCTCCATGAGCGCCTTCATATGCCCTTCGCCTCGCGCACGCGGATGGACCGATACGGTACCCAAATAGCCGGTTCGCAGCGTATACTCACATACCGTCAGAGGCTCGGGAAAAACAGCCACCTGTGCGCGCAGCCTGCCTTTTTCATCCACAGCAACCTTATGCATAGCTGATGAATCTACGTTCTTGTCATAGGCTTTGGGCATCAGGGCTTCAAAATCCAAGTGAAAAACATAGTTGGCCAAATCTATGCATTCCTCACGCTCATCGGGAGTTGCCGTTCTGTATTTAATCATTTTCCCCTATCCTTTCATAAACCTGCCGCATGTCATTCCGATTTCCTCCGCCCGGCTGCGGCCACATCAATTATAAGCTTTAATAGGAGCTATATTCAAAACAATCAAAATCTGCCGCATTGTCAGAGGCCGTACCGTTACTCGTACAATACATTCCTATGCAGCAGCCCACAAATCCGCCTGCCACCTCAGTACTCAAACTCCTCGTATCCACATGTTCTGTAACCAAATGATATTGTTCTCCATCCGTGCTGTAATAGAAGCTCAGCTCCTGGCCTCTTGCAGCCATCTTTAAATACAAACGCTGAGCATCTACCTCTGCCTGTGCAACATTCGTCTCCAGGCCATTGATGCAGGTCACAACTCGTAAGGCTTGTCTGTCATCATGCAACACGCGCTCAAAGCGGATATGATACAGGTCATTTTGAATGACAGCCAAACCTGCCGATTCA
The DNA here is from genome assembly GCF_052044425.1 of Paenibacillus sp. 22594. Classification (NCBI taxonomy): domain Bacteria; kingdom Bacillati; phylum Bacillota; class Bacilli; order Caryophanales; family Paenibacillaceae; genus Paenibacillus; species Paenibacillus sp. 22594. The sequence continues at coordinate 271,220 of NZ_JBQENA010000002.1, read as the reverse complement.
TGGATGCTCCGCGCCTCAAACTCCATCACTGCTGCAGCCGTATAATCAAAATGCTGTTGCCGCAAACAGACAAAGCTGAGATTGTCCTGATCCTTAAACGTTTGAGGTTTTAGCTTTAGCCGCAAATATCCTTTACGTTCTGTCAATGAATATAAATCCGCCTGCGGATTTCTTAAGAACATCCATTGGAGTGCCAGGTTGTCACTGTCAAAATGGTCGCAGCGTAATTGCGGCTCCACCGGAACCGGCGTCAATCCTATGACCCCCTGCTCCTGCAGAATTCCCCGGCCCTCATTAACTACTGGCCATCCATCCTCCCAGATCACTGAAGCAAGAAACGTCTCCCGCCCCAAATTACTATAGCTGCCTCCATAAGGACGTGAGGCGAGCATCACCATATACCATTGACCGTCTTCAGCCTGAACTAAATCGGCATGCCCCACATTGATAACCGGATAATGTTTGCCCAGATGACGATGTGTAATGATCGGGTTGTTCGGATTCCCGGTATAGCCTTCTGTCAGCTTTTGGCTGCGTGCGACGGTCACCGCGTGATTCGGCCCTGTTCCCCCCTCGGCAATCATTAAATAATAGAAGTCATCTTTCTTGTACAGATGCGGCCCTTCCGGCCAGATCACATCTGTCATGGCACCTCTCCACAGGACATAGCTCTCCCCGGCAAGCTCCATGGTCTCCAAGTTCAGTTCCTGAATCCATACTTCCCAGTTGCCGTCATAACGTACTCCAGTTGAGTTAGGCCTTGTGCCCAAATAATAGGTTCTTCCGTCATCATCAAAGAAAATCGTAGGATCAATTCCTACCGCACCTTGAATAAAATAGGGCTCCGACCATGGCCCGGCAGGATCGGTTGCTGTAACAACGAAATTCCCGCCATAGGTTACATTGGTCGTAATCATATAGAACATGCCCTCATGGTAGCGTAGGGTTGGGGCAAAAATTCCCCCTGAGTGCCTCGCTCCCTGTAAGTTCAATTGTGAAGGGCGGTTAAGCACGTTGCCAATCTGCTTCCAATGGACAAGATCACGGCTATGGAAAATCGGCACCCCAGGAAAATAAGCAAATGTCGATGTCACCAAATAATAGTCTTCCCCCACCCGGCATACTGACGGGTCCGGATAAAAACCCGGCATAATCGGATTATTATAAGTAACGGAATTGTGTTCAATCGCAGTTGTCATTCTTTTACTCCTCCAGTCATAGTCCAGCTTATCGAAACAGCACACAATTCCCGGATTCCCGGAAATATTTGATCAATTTCTCAATGGGACTGCGCCCGCATTTCAGTTGCTCGCCGAGACAGTCTATACACAGGAAGTCTTGGGCGTTACGCGTAACAAGCTTCAGGTAAATCGCCACATCATCCGTCATTAAGGGAACTCCGCATGTTCTGCATGTCCTATTCATGTTCATGTGATCCTTTACACCAATTTCGCCCGCACAATCAGACAATCATGAGCCGGAACTACAGGAGCATATCTTTCTCTGAATACGCCGATTTCTTTATGCTCCCAGCAGTCATACAGCGACAGCGATTTTCCGGAAGCATAGGGGAGTCCGATATCCCAGAACTGCAACGACATTTCCCTTTGACCATCACTTAAATTGAAGAAACCTATCGCTACATCTCCGTCAGTTAACACTTTCACCAGCATAAATACATCATCCGCATGGAACCATTGCGGTTCCGGCTTGATGCGATAAGCACCACGGCCTTCCACATCCTGATTAATGGCAATCAAATCCCCGTTCATCAGAATATCTCTGGTGGCCTGGCTGGTTTTCCGGATGTCACTGCCAATCATCAGCGGAGACCCCATCATGCTCCATAACGAAAAATGGGTCTTGTACTCCACATCACTACAACCGCCGATTTGACTTCCGATAAAGTCGCTGTTGCTGCCTCCATACATGCCGACAACCAGCATATCCATATCATTATGACAATAGGCTCCTGTGTAGCAGGCCTTATCAAGCTGTGACAAAGCTAAACTCTTGATGGAATCCTAGCTATCCTGAATATCCCCTGTGGACCGGTACATATGAGCGCCTGATTCACGAATCCAATGATATACATTGTCCTCACCCCAATTGCATGCCGAGAACAGGATGTCTCTTCCGCAGTTTTTGAGGGCCAGGCTCATTCGTTTGTACAGCAGTTCCCCCGATATATGTCTGGGCTTGAAGCAGTAATCATACTTTAAAAAATCCACGCCCCATTCTGCCAGTAATTCCGCATCCTGAAATTCATGTTCAAAGCTCCCCGGATATCCTGCGCATGTATGTGTTCCTACACAAGAGTACATCCCAAACTTTAATCCCTTGGCATGAATGTAATCTGCAAGCGCCTTCATTCCATTCGGGAATTTGATCGGATCGGCAACCAGCTTGCCATCCTTGTCCCTTTCTTTCAGGCTCCAGCAATCATCGATAACAATGTACTCATATCCCGCATCCTTATACCCCTCTGCAACTAGTGTATCGGCGGCTTCCCGGATAAGCTGCTCATTAATGTCCCATGTAAAGGTGTTCCATGAATTCCATCCCATGGGCGGTGTCAAGCCGAGTTGTTGTTTGTTCATCAAAGTATTCATCCTTTCGTGTAATCCAGCTACACCAGCTACACCGTCCTTTACTGGACAGCATAGCTGTTGTGGATTGCAGGTCCCTATTCCCCAGAAGGGTACGGATTAATCTTCTGAATGGTGCCGTCCGGATTATAGTGCAGCTCCGTATATTTGACGCAGCGCTTATGATTGACACCCTCAGACAGGGAACTGTCATGGTAGAACAGATACCACTTCTCTTCAAACTGAACGATGGAGTGGTGCGTAGTCCAGCCGATAACCGGTGACAGAATCTCACCCTTGAAGGTAAAAGGACCCGCCGGATGCTTGCTGACCGCATAGACCAAGGTATGCTTCGTGCCTGTCGAATAAGACAAATAGTAGTGGCCATTATATTTATGAACCCATGGCCCTTCAAAATATCTCCGGTCCTCATCACCGGCAAGAATCGGATTTCCTTCTTCATCCACAATGGAAATCTCTTGCGGCGCCTCCTGTAAAGACAGCATATCTTCGCTTAACAGTGCCACACGCGGCCCTAATGCAGGCTGGTCAAGGGCAGGCCCTTCCGCACCCGGCCGGAACGTGCCGGTCTGCCATTGTTCAAGCTGGCCTCCCCAGAGGCCGCCAAAGTAAATATACGCCCGGTCGTCTTCATCCACAAAAACAGCAGGGTCGATACTGAAGCTGCCGGGAATATAGTCCGGCTGCGGCGAGAACGGACCTGCCGGAGATGAAGCCGTCGCCACACCCAGGCGGAACACCCCCTCCCGGTCGCGGGCCGGGAAAAATAAATAATAAGTATTGTTCTTATACGCGGCATCAGGCGCCCATAGTTGTTGCGAAGCCCAGGGAATCTCGCTCAGATGCAGCACTTGCCCGTGATCTGTCACAGGGGATTCGAAATTATCTATGGATAGGACATGATAGTCTTCCATTGCATACTGGTCACCGTTGTCATTGTCCGGTCCATTATGATCCAGGTCATGGGAAGGATAAATATAAATTTTGCCTTCAAATACGTGTGCGGACGGGTCCGCTGTGTAGATGTGGGTTACGAGTGGCTCGTTAGGTTTGGGCAACTGATTCATGTATAAATCCCCTCTTCTTGAGTATATTGGCTTGAAAGAACATCTCTTCGTACTGAAATTAAGACAGCAGGAATAATAGAAGCCTATTCAGCAACCGCTTACAATACATATTGTACTGTACTCTTCCAGCCGTCACCCATACCAAAAGTAAAGAATTCTCCCTATAAATCTTATACGTTTATTGCAGGCCTACCGGCAGATTGCAGAAATCAACCTGGTATCGGACAATACAAAAGATCGTATGGCGCATAATTACATGAACGCCATACGATCTTCCCTCGTGCCATATAACCTCATCCCACTGCAGGCGTTCCTGGCCGATTGCGGCTAATTCATTTTAACTAACTGCCATTGCTGATTTAAATCGCCGCGGTACAGGTTCTGCTGCAGCTTCGCACCGTCAGCACTGGAGGCTCCCGTGACCTCAACAGCCTTGTTGCTGTTCATGTTGAGGATGCTCCAATAGCCATTGCTTAGTTTGATCAATCTGAACTGCTGGGCGGTATTGCCTAAATTCTGCATAAGCTGAATGGCTTCCCCGTTATTCTTCGATCCGTTGCGAACATCCATCACCTTGTTGTCGGAAGAGCTGACGCTGCGCAGACGGTAATAATTGTAGGATGTGCCCAGATCCGTGGCAACCCATTTCTGTGCTGGCACATTGCTGTCCGTCCATTGCTGGAGCTGAAGCGCATTGGTATTCTGTCCGCCGGGGACATCAATCACTTTGCCCGATGCCCGGTTGACCATTTTGTATGTCGCCCCGCTAGTCACTCCATTCCAGATCCCGTTCCAGGGATTAAACTGTGCCCGCTCATAGTACCATTCGAATATAAACCGGGCCATTCCGTCCCGGGCGGTATTTCCATCATAGAGCAGCCCGGCTGTCGGGTCCGCGAAGGAGCTTCTTGTTCCAGGCTCCAGCAGGAATCCGTTCATATGGACGGCAATGCTGACATTTCCCGCTGCGGTAAATATGGCTTTTGTATTCTTGCCAAATCCCGCATTCGTTCCGTTGAACAGATCCCAATAGGAAGAATCCCCCGGCTGTTTCTTGAACCAGGTCGTCTCTGTGATATTAATCGGGTATTTATCGGCACAAGGCTTGATACTAGTGTCCCAAATCTCCTGCAGCGGTGTGTAATTGTCATAGGCGCCGTAACCCGGATACCAGTGCACAGCGTAACCATAATTGTTCAGTGGGTCCGTAAGCGGATCGGATGCAGTCAACTGATAATGCTGATCCCATCCAAGGCCCGAGGCCCAAATCACGTTATCCGCTCCTTTGCTCCGAATAGTGGAGATCAGGGAGTTCTGGAAGTTTTTTAGGGAGTTCCAAAAGGCCGGAAAATTAGGCTGGGAGGGATTTCCTCCCCATTCGCCGTTCACATCGCTCAGAACCGGTTCATTAATGAGCTCGAACATCACATTGTCCGCGCTTTTTATGGCAGGCTGGGAAGCAAGATAACCCCAGATTTGATTGAATTTGTCCAGATTGCCCTGAGTGGTCGCCTTGTTGTCCTTAAGCGTGAAGTCGAGACCAAGTGTGACATACAGACCTTTCGTCTTGGCGTAATTGATATAAGGAATGATAACGTCCTGGGTAACCGACTGCAGACCGGCAAAATTATACGTACCCGCCGCCACATCGCCCATGTCCTCGCGGTCGATAAACAGGCGAACCTGATTCATGTACCAGCCGTGGCTGTTGCCGTATTTGGCCGAGGTGCTGGTAAAGGTGTCCGTGATGTCCTTCAAATACGCAAGGGTTGCCGCGTGCCGGTTTCCTCCATTGCGGTCCAAATAATAGTTGCTGTTCTGATACGTCCAGTAAGCACCGCTGGGCTGATGCCAGCCGCTGAGCAAAACCGGCTGTCCGCTGCTGTTCACCAGTTGATTACCGCTCACATGGAGCTTGGACACAGGCATGCCCTCCCATGCTTTTGCGGTGTTGCCGCCAGACAGCATCGGCGACAGAATTAGCGCCAGCATTAGCAGCAGCTTGATTGACCCAATCATTTTCCTCTTTTTCATAGATACCCATCTCCTTAATTTTGTAGAGTAGCACTATATTGTAATTATTGTAAACGTATACAAGTAAATTGTACTCTCTCTGGAAATGGGTTAACAACCTGTGTAACTATAGCTGTTAGACTGTCACATTATAGATTTATATGTTAATCAGAGACTCCCGGTATTCCTGAGGGGTCATGCCCGTTGTCTTCTTGAAAAAACGGGTAAAGGAATGAGGGGCCTCATAGCCTACACACATCGCTACATCGCGTATTTTCAGCGTGTCATTGCCTAACAGTTCCTTCGCTTTAGCAGACCTGCAGTTATCGATATACTCGGATAAGTTAATGCCCTGTTCCTGCTTGAAAAACCGGGACAGATACGTAGGGTTAAAATAATGTAGCTCTGCCAGCCGCACCAGTGACAAGTCCTCGCTCAAATTGCTGTGAATATAATCGCATATCCGTTCAATCACCTCCGAAGACCGTTCCTTTTCACTAGAACTCCTGAGCCGGAAGATACCGGCGGCAAGCTTCTCCAGATAGTTAATGCCTTCTTTCAAGGACAAATGCTCGTCAAGCCGCATCAGCTTTCCATAATCATTGATAAGCCCGTGGATATTCCAACGGTTCATATAGGATAGAAGTACAAGGGCGACCGTATAATACATCTCCGTAGCCGCTTCCACAGAAACGGCCCTATGAATGCCTTCCTTGATTTCAACCAACGTCTCCAGGAATCGTTCCTGCCTCCCGGCATCAAGATGTGCTGCCAGATTCTCCACCCGCTGATTGAGCCGAACACCAGCCTCTTTCGCCCCATCAGGCTCCAGCTGGCCCGTTCGATCAATCAGCACCATGGAGATGCCATCTCCAATTTTCACTTGCTGAAGCCGGTGGAGCCTTTCGTATTGCCGGCTGATTTCCTTCCATTCACAGGCCGAGCCACTGACGGCAAAAGCGATGGTCAACCCCAGCGTCTCCCGGCAGGAATCCTGGATAAGCTCCAGTGTCCCTTCCAGATACCGTGAGAAATGGCCATTGAATGCGGCTTCCGCATTATGGAAGGGTTGAAGCAGCCATAAAATATCCCCATGCCTGTCGACTATCCCGGTATGCCGTGCCATCTCCGCCAGAAATGAATTCCAGATGACTCTGGAAGAGGTTACAATCTCGCTTCGATCCAAATAAGAGGTACCCCCGGGATACGTCAGACGTCCGAGAATCAGCATAACCGGGGATTCCGCATCCAGACTGATTTTGAGCTTGCGGAATTCAGACTCCAGCACTTGTGTATCTGGACATAAGGTATGGCTGTCCTGGAGCAGGTGATGAAGATAGTTGCCCTGCGCAATAACTTCCATCGCATGACGTTGTTCCTGCGACTTCTCCAGAAGCTCATTCAGCTTGTTGCCTTGTTCGATCTCCAGCAGCACCTCCTGAACCGTCTCGATGATCTTGTCGAAGCCTTCTGTCTTCAATAAGTAACGGGCATTAGGAATTTGTAAGGCACTGTAGGCATAATCGAACTCGCTGTAACCGGTCAGAAAAATGATCTTGGAGCGCGGCCAATATTTGCGGATTTGCTCGGACATTTCGAGTCCGCTCATCCCTGGCATTCGGATATCCGTAAGCACAATATCTATTCGTGTGCGTGAAATCCATTCCAGTGCCGATTTCGCTGAATATACTTTATATACATCCAGTTTGTCAGGAAGGAGCCGGTTAAACACTTCGTATAAGCCGTCTGTTATTATTTCTTCATCGTCAACGATCAAAAGTCTGTACAAGCTCTTCGCCTCCTGTCAGCCTGATTCTAATCACGACTCTGAGGCCATTCAGCCCGCTTCTATCCACAAACAAGCCGCTGCCTTCCCCGTAGATCAATTGGATGCGTCGGTGAATATTTATCATACCGGTGATCTCATACGATTCATTTTTTTGATCCAGCCGTTTTCTCAACATTTCGATTCCGTCATCGGTGATCCCGCTGCCGTTGTCCTCTACAATAATTCTGACTTCCGCTTCCTCCTTCTCAAAAGAAACACGAAGCTCTCCCTCATCCGCCTGCTTCTCCAGGCAATGCTCATAGGCATTCTCGATAATGGGCTGAAGAATAAGACGAGGGACCCGGATGTGCTCCAATTCTTTGGGGAGTTCGTCAAATTGAACATGAATGCGCCTGGAGAATCTCATTTTCTGGATCTCCGTATACATTTGTGAATGACGGGTCTCCTCTGCCAGCCGGACATTATCTTCTCCGTTTCGGGTGATAAATCTGAAATATTCGCCCAGCATATTGGAGAACACCTCAATCCGCGAAATATCCCCTTGCTTGGCCAGTGAGTTCAGGATAAAAAAGCTGTTGTATAAAAAATGGGGATTGATTTGTGACTGAAGCTGCTTAAGCTCTGCCCGCTGCATCATGAGCTTCTGTGTGTAATCCTGATCAATAAGCATTCTGAGCCTGCTGAGCATTTGATTAAAACGAAGATACAAATATCCAAATTCATCTTTGCGCGCATGGACAATCTGAATATCCAGCGAACCGCTTTCCATCTTCTTGAAGCTTCTTACCAGCACAAGCAATGGCTTTTGTACGAGCTTGTAAGTAGCATAAGAATAAATAAGAACAGCAAGAAAAGACGCTGCGGCGAACAGCCATGCCCAGAGTACAAATTTGGTTAACGGCCGTTTGACAGCCGTTTCCGGCAAGTAGGTGGCTACGGTCATTCCCAGCTTGTCGGAGGAGAAGCTGTCAACATGGTACCTCGTACCGTCCAGTACCCGGGTTTTCTTAAGGTCCCCTTCATGCATAGCTTGGTAATAGCTCTGAATCATCTCCTGAGCGTTGCTTCCAGTCCCGAGCGCATAACCCGACTGCATCGAAACAAGCAGCGATCCGCTATCAGCGTAGGCGTTGATCTGCCTCAAGGAATCCTTCAGCTTCTCGTTATCGAGTTCAATCTGAACGATAAAGAGTGGAGGCTCCCCCATTTTACCGCTGGACTCTGCAACGCTGAGCTCCAAAAAGTTGTTCCAGTTGATGATCCGGCCTTCTTTTTTCAGATCAACGGACTGGAAGAAATTAAATTTCATGCTGTCCAAATCTTCGATGGCGTTCATAGCGGAAATCGTTTTATGAATCGTACGAATATGCACATATACATCGCTGATGTAAGCACTGCTGTTCTTTAGGGAAGTGATCCGCCCATTAATGTAATTCAGGCTCACTCTTTTTTGGGCATCGTCCATGAACTCCCATGTCACAGCAATCTTGTTCAGCTCGGTGTCCTGGGCAAGATCATATTGCTGGATTTCCATCCATTCAATCTCGCGGTTCAGATCCTCCAAATAATAGGTTAATTGCGACATAGTGGCTCTTGATAAATCCTGGCTTGCATTTTTATAGCTCCAATTGTACAGATAGAGACCCAGCAGCAGAATCGGAAGAATAATAACGAGATAAGTAACAACCATCCGGATAAAAATAGTATGGCGCATGGACTCGGCAGGGAATTTAAGCAAGCCATCCGCCTCCGTTGCCTTCCGGGTTCGGGTTCCTGTTCATTTTCCAGCCCCGCCTTTCTCCGCATACCACTGATTGACCTCAGCCGTTATTTGTTCACCGCCAAGCTTGTTCCACTGTGCGGCGAATTCATCGAACTTACTGATCGGTCTTCCCTGAATGATATCCAGAAAGGCATTGATCTGGAGATTGTTTAAAATATTTTGCTTCTCGATCATCGTTTCCGTAGGGGCTCCGACGAAGCTCTCGTACAGAAGCTGATTATTTTTCTCATACTGGTCAAGGATGGAGAATGCCCCCGAAGCTCCATAAGTCAATTCCCATCCCCAGCCCGTCTCACTTTCCTTACCGCCGGCTTCATAAGCAGCTATTCTCTTCTGAATCGTCTTCGCTTCATCCTTAAGGACGGCTGCATCCCCGGTGAGCCGGAATTCTTTAAGCTGGCGGAAGGCCTCCAGATTCTTCAAGACCGGATAAGGAGTCACGGGCGAGAGCTTCCATACCGCCTGAGGGGTATTATAGTACGTCTCATAATCGCCGGTCACTCCCCAGTTTTTTTCGAGATGCAGGTTGAACAGCTTGACGAGCGCTTCGGGATGCTCATACCCCTTTCGGACAGCCAGAAATTGGTTGGTGCTGAACGGAAGCGGAACCTTGGGAGCTGCTCCAGACTCGGAAACAAGCGGAAAAGCTTTCCACTCCGCCTGCCAATTGTGTTCACGGCTGGTTTGAACCAGAAACGAACTCCATTGCTCTCCGTACAGCATGCCGATTTGTTCATTCTCAATCTGTTTACTGGCCTTCACACCGTCCTTGAAACCAAACTCTCTGTCCAGCTGTCCCGTACGGTACATTTCCTGGAGTACCTGTAAGGCGGTCTTCACCTCCGGCTGGATTCCTCCATAGACAAGCTTTCCGCTCTTGTCCTTGATCCAAATACCGGGATAGGCGTTATATCCGGCCATAAACCCGGTAAGCCCCATCACGGGGTCCCACAAATATTTGGTTAAAGCGAGGCCATACGTGTCCCTCCGACCGTTTCTGTCAGGATCTCTTTCTGTAAACGCTTTCGAAATTGCCAAAACATCGTCCATCGTTTGCGGCGGCTTAAGCCCTAGAAGGTCCAGCCAGTCCGTGCGGATCCATATAAACATAGCCCCTTCAATAGACGAAGTGGTCTCCGGTATCGCCATCAGATTGCCGTTAATAGTTGCGGTGTCGAATGGGCCACTTCCCTCCTGACTCAGTACTTTTTGGGTCAGCGGAGTTGCATAATCGTTGTAGACCTGGGTAAGATTCTGAATCAATCCCGCGTTGCTGAGCACTCTCAGCTGTGAAGCGTTCACCCGGACAATATCCGGGATATCGCCGGAGGCCAGGGAAGCGCCGAGCTTTCGGGAATAGATGGAGCTCCAGGCGGTCCAGTCATACTTAATCCGGATACCCAGCACATCTTCGTAAAGATGCGTCCAGCGGTTATCCTCCAGCGTCTCCCCGGGCAATTCCCTCAGCATTTCTTCAAGCGCATCATTATTTTCACGCACAAAAGAAAGCTGAATGGGCTGCTCGTATTTGCTTAATCCAGGCTCCCGGTACAAAGACGATTTCTCCTCTATTCCGTCTGAGACTGGATATTCGGAAGGAAGGTTGCCGCTTCCCTTGCAAGCGGTCAACAGTTGAACGGCGATACATGCTGCGATAGTCCAATTGATTCGGTTCATGATTATTTTTGGCACCAGTTGCACCCTCACTTTGCAAGAATATATATCTACCGGAATATTATATTATCCAAGCAAATCGAAGGGAAATGTAAGGTGCATTTCTTGATTAGCTTACCTATTCTTTACCACTTTTTCACATGGCCGGTTTGAAGCCTATCTAGAACCCTGTGACCGCCTGGAATGCCGGTTTGGCCTGAAGCTGCTTATCGAACAGCAGCGGAGCTTCAGTGCGCACGACGGGAAACGTGCTCAACCAGGTATGGTCGTCAGAGATCCCCCAGAACATGACCCCGCTTAGAAGCTCCTTGTGGGTTCTCAGCGCGTCGAATAATTCTCCGTACCGCTCCGCCTGCTTCTGCAGGATATCCCCGGGAACATCCGCGCCTACATCGCTGAGGTCATTATAGACATACAGACTCATATCCAGCTCAGTAATCTGATTATCGAGCCCTAATGCGTGGAACTTTTGCATGGATTCTATAATGCTCTGAGTGGAAGGGTACTCCAGATTAATATGGGTCTGGTGCCCGACCCCGTCGATCGGTACGCCCTTCTCCAGCATTCCCTTCACCAGATCGTACAATCTGTCCCGTTTAACCGGATCGTCTGTTCCGTAATCATTGATGTATAACTTGATGTCCGGTCCCCCGGCTTTGCGGGCAGCCCGGAAAGCCGTCTCAATAAAACCGGTACCGGTAATCTTATACCAATTGCTGGCCCGCATTCCTTCCGGGTCTCCCGGCTCAATCACTTCATTCACAACATCCCAGGAGGAAATGTCATGCTTGTAACGTCCGACAACGGTGCTGATATAGGTGTCGAGGCGCTGAAGGAGCAGCTTCTTGTTCGCTTCGCGTTTCTTCGCGTCGGTCTCGTCGGCCATGGCTTGGCCTGCTGCATCCCTGAAGAACCACTCCGGCGTCTGACTGTGCCAGACCAAGGTATGGAAACGCAGCCCCATGCCGTTCGCCTTGGCGAAGGCAACAATCCTGTCGGCCCGCTCCCAGGTGAAGTTGCCTTCCGCAGGCTCAATCGCATCCGGCTTCATTGCATTTTCAGCAACAATCCAATTGACCTGCTGCTTCAGCAGCTCCGCTGTCCGTCCTTCCGTCTGTTCTGGTTCAATTGCGGCTCCCATGCGGAAGTAATCAGCATAGACTGCGGACAGCGACAGAAGATCCGCCTGAACCGGGGGTTCAGACGAATCTTCTGCGGATACGGCTCCAACCGTCTGCTTCGCTTCACCGGAAGGCTGCTCCGATACAGCTTCCGGCGGCGTGTCCGGCTCCGGGGTTGGAGAGAATGCTTGATCTCCCGGCGGCCCCGGCAAAAGAGAAGCCGGGGGGTTGCCTTCCTCCGGGCCGGGCCGGCCGGAAGGCAACAGGAACGCTGCGGCAAGTACAAGAATTAAGGCGAACATGGCCAGAAACCCGCGCCTACGGTTACTTTTCATCGCTTTTGTCCTCCTTTTAACCGACAATGCCGGTGCGCTCAATACTTTCAACGAAGTAGCGCTGCACGAACAGGTAAATAATAATCAGCGGCAGAATCGCAAGCAGTATCCCTGTATCCTGGACCATGCTCAAGTAGAATGGATCGGCCTTGGAATTGGCGCCGTCCTCCAGCATACTCGCCAGATTATAAGGCAGTGAGCCAAGCTCAGTAGCCATCACCTTGCTTGAAGTCAGATAAGTTGTCGTGAAAAAGCTGTCGTTCCACTGCCATACAAACGAAAAGAGCAGTACCGTGACAATGGAAGGTATGGCATTGGGCAGCATTATTCTGTAGAAGGTTTTGCCCACGCCTGCTCCGTCGATATAAGCCGCTTCCTCGACCTCCTTCGGGATTCCCCTGAAAAATTGTCTGAAGATAAAGATGTACAGCCCCGCCTTCAACGAGTTGGCAGTGCCTGATGTTAAGATAAACGGCCAGTATGTGTTAAGCAGATTGACAGTTTTGCCGGTCAGAAGCGGAACCAGACCAAGCAGGCTGAAATCTTTCAAATTCAGGTAGACCGGTATCAGAATCGTGATAGGCGGTACGAGAATCGTAAGAATAACCCCAGCGAACAGAAGCGAACTTCCCTTGAACTTGAGCCGGGCGAACCCGTACCCCGCGAGTGCGCAGGAAATGGCCGTCAGCAGCGTAGTCAGCGTCGAAAGGGTAAACGTATTGAGCAACGCTTGCCAGTAATCCATGATATCGATCGCTTTGATAAAGTTGTCGAGCGTATAATGCTCGGGAAGCCAGATGACGATCGGCGAATACAGATCGCCTTTATCTTTGACGGCAGTAGAAATCTTCTGGAGAATCGGATAGAGGATAACGAACGACAAGCCCGCAAGGAGGATCAGCCGCACTAAGGACCAGATCCATTTCTTCCAACGTTCCAGCGACAGCAACCGGGTTGCAAACAATAGGCCCATCCCCCTTTTAATCATAATAGAAGACTTTTCTGGAAATCAGGAAGCTGCTGATGACCAGGATCAGCGTCACGGCAACAAAATACATCCACGCCATCGCGGAGCTAAGACCGAAATTGAACTGGGTAAAGCCGGTTTCCCGGATCAGATCGGTCATTTTGTTATTCGAAAAGGAATCAACAATGGTGTAGATGACATTTACCAGGATGAGCGGGCTGACCATGGGGAAGGTTATTTTCCAAAAAGCCTCATACCCGGTCGCCCCCTCCATCTTGGAGGCTTCATACAGCTGCGGTGAGATGGTCTGGATACCAGCCAGAAAAATCAGGATTTGCACGCCGGACTGGCTCACAATGTCGTAAATGCGACTCACGGCGCTGCTCAAATAATCGACAATCCATTCGCTCAGTCCCGCGTCCAGCATCAGGCTTTCCAACTGAAAGGTACCCATTCCGTGAATGGCTCCGGCCCCAGCATTCTGTTCGTTGACGGCTTGAATCAGGCTGGTGCTCTCCAGGTTCAGAATCACGCCGGAAGCCAGGATAACCGGCAGAAAGAAAATGGATCTGGCCAGTGATCTTCCTATAAACTTCTGATTCAGCAGCACTGCCAGAAACAGACTGAAAATCACAATGAGAGGCACATTGATGACCATGTTCAGAATGGCATCCGCCAGGGAGCGGTTGAATTCGGTATTTACCGTCAAAGCTTCCACATAATTTTGAAAGCCGCTGAAATGAATCTTCAAGCCGTCGGAATTGGCCTGTACCGAACTTAGACTGTAGCGCAGGGATGATAGAAGCGGAATCAGGAAGAAGAAGATAAATCCGAGCAGCCAGGGCAGCACATAGAAAAAGCCTAATAGCGCCTTTTGCTCATTGTAGGTTCTGCGGTTCAGTCTCAGTATGGATTTCAAAATTGCTCACCACCTGTAATATAGCTTTCGGCTTCAATTGTCCGGCCTTCGGCAAGCACTGCAGTACGATTATAGTTGACAACGACATATACGCCGTTTTCGTAAGTGCTTTTATAAACGCCGTCTGCCAGCTTCTCGTGTCCGGTCAGCCGCTGATTCTGAACGTTCTTCAAAACCCCGTTCACTTCCAGATACATCTCGGCGGCCTGGTTAATCCATTGTTCATAGTTGACCGCATACAGGTCATCGAATTCCGTATCCTTCACCTTGTGGTTAGGCTCATAAATCCATTCATAATAGACGCCCGAGCCATATTCCAGACTTTTCAGGATATATTGCTTCGAGTTGGTATACGTAGACAGATTGTAAGGCTTGCCCGTGTAGTTCACATAACCCCGGACGACCATTGGATAGAACGGAATTTCCTCATCCTCCAGCTTGAACCGGCTGCTGGACATCGGTGCATCCGTGATGTCAGACAGGTAAGGAAGCGCATAGGCATTTCCTCCGTCAGCCAGTATGCGCAAGGACTGCTTGGATATCCGGTCCAGGGATTGAATGGATATCTGCTCGGACTCCGCCCGGTCGACTTCATGATTTTTGCGGAAATCACTGTTCAATTCATCAGCCAGGTCCCTCAGCGCGATTCCGCCCGTATGAAACGGTTTCATTCCCTTCAGCGTGGCATCCACATAACCGCCGACCCTTTCTGGTGAAATAATGTAGGAAGGGGTACGGGTACGGTCGCGCCTGTTCAGCGCCATATTATAAGGATATACGGCTGCCGGGATTTCACTGAGCATTCTGGAGGCTTTCTGGTTAATTTTGAAGCCTGATGTCTGGTTAGCCTTCAGGAGTGCAACGTCAGGGAATAGCTGAACCCCTTGTTCCTTGGCGAATGCCACCAGGCGGTTCAGGCCTTTGCTGCCGCCGAGCGCCTTGTCTACAGACAGCTGATCGGGCACCTTATGATCCAGTCCCCGATTGAACCAGCCAGCATATTTAAGCATGATATTTCCAATGCCACGCTGTTTCATCTGCTCCAGGACTGTTTGGGCATCCTCAAATGTGGTCAGCGGCTCCAGCGACCGATAAGGGATACCGAACACATGCTTCGTCTTGGTGATTCCGCCCACCATCTCAAGATAAAAGGGCGTGTTCACCAGAGCTTCCGCCTTTTGCGCTTCGGGCAATCCGCCATGGTCTGTCAGATAATTCTGGTAATAACGTGCCATACCCTGATAGGACGCATCTGTTCCGCTCAAGAACGCATAACGGATTACATAATCCGTCTTGGGCACTTCCTGCTGAAATCTCGGCAATGTGCGGTTCTGGTCCGACGCCGTCAGGGTGATATCACCCTTGGCAATTAGCGTGAAGCTCGGATACACATAGTTATAGCTGTTCACTCTGCCGCTGGTATCAGCGTTAATGGTGGCAAACGGCGCTCCTTGTTCAATAATGCCCAGCAAAGCGCCTTCCTTCCGGATCAGGCCGAACACCGGCAGCTTGATTTCCTGCTGCTGCGCGTAAGCGTCCGTTGTTTCCGTCGCTCCGTCCTTGCCGTAAACGGCCTGCTTGTAGGCTGGATATTTGGTTTTACCGTTGTTGAAATGAATCAGCGCCCCGGAGCCATCCGGCACAAACAGTGAACCTTGTTCATTGTGCCCTCCCGCTCCGAAGAAGCTTAGGACCGAGATATCATTGATCGGATAATCCGCGGGATAGCGGATATCTGCCGTCGGAACCTTCACTACCAGTTGATCCCCGTCGAGCGAATATTCAATCGATAGCTGGAAGATACGGGGCACCGGCTTGGTTTGGCTCAAGTGGTTCTCGGCAATATCCTGCTGCAAATCCTCCTCCGTATACCCCGCTTTTTCAAAGCCCTTCAGTGTCCGCTCCAGTTGAAGCCCCTTCAGCGCTTCATCGTTGCGCGTATACACACCTTTCTCCTCATCGAGAGTGTAGGCGATTTTCATGGTACGCAGCCCGGTTTTATCCATCTTGCTCATAATCTTCTCTTCGAACCGTTCCTTGCTCACCTTCATCGGCAGATCTTCGGCCGTTTTGGCGGTGGTTCCGAACTGATAGAAGACCTTGACGCCCTCTGGCGTCTGTTCCATTTTCATTTGCTTATTGGCAACGCTGTCCGTATACGAATTAACAGAGCTGACCTGTCCCAGATAGTTGTAAAAATCCAGCTTGATCTGCGCGGACAACAGATCTTTATTGTCTCCGCTTGCCAGTGCATCTGCTTCCCGTTCGAGGGGATTGCTGTACCAGACCGTTCCGTCCGACTGGTTCTTGACGGCTATGCCGCCCGTGGCTTCATCCATAAACAGCCGGAGGTGCTCATTCTCCAGAACACCTTTCATGCCGTCCACATGTGTATCGTCAAAGGCGGATTTCAGACTGTCCCCTTTATCAAAGGACACTTCAAGATTCGGTTCACGCCCGCTCGCCTGGCTGTTTGAACCGGACGGTGTACAACCTGCCAGCACACTCATGCTGAAGAGAATTGTGAGCAGCATGATTAACGGCTTCCTCATTCCCGGTCCTCCTCCTATCCTCTCAAGACAATTTCTTGGTATATGGTTGAGATAAATTCAACAATCTGCTGAATCAGACTGAAAAAAAGCAAGGCCAGGAAGGCCATAAAGGCCATGGCCACTACCGTCAAAAGAATCGTTCCGATCGTCTTGGACGGAGAAAACTGGTGGACTGTCATAATCCCCACATACAGCAGCAGTCCCGACCATAGCACAGCAAAGTTCTTGAAAAAATAATAAAAAGAGCTTTCCTGCGCAGTAATGATATTGCTGATCCAAATCCACGGAAAGTTGATAAGCACGATTGGAATCAGGGAAAAGCAGGTGGTGATAAAAATTTCCACGAACTTCCCCTCCCCGTCCATCAGTGTGGTCAGCGACCAATTCGCCACACACCAGAAGAGCACGGGAACCAGCACATAGGCCGTTTCCAGCAGGCTGTTCAGATACTTGGGATTATTCAGATTCACCAGAAATCCGCTGTATTGGCTGCCCAGTATATTGGTCAAAATAAGCATAAACAAAATGCCGAAGGACAGGATCAGGCTCTTTTTTTGGCTGTATTCATATTTGAGATCCCAGTATCCGTTGAACGGATGAACAATGACATACAGCGGAGTTTGCAACGCTTCTCTGTTCAATGGAGCACAACCTTCTTTCTTGCCTTCATTTTCCGGTACATTCTCCAGGTCTGCCATATAATCACCAGAGCGATGACAACGGTCATTATGGTGGAGAAATGTTCGCGAAGCACTTCTTTACGGTAGAGCAGGAACGCTTTTGAATAGTTGGTCCGGTCCATACTTCGCTTGAAGTACTGAACCGCCTCCTTGTATTCACCTTTCCGGAGATGAGCCTTGCCTATGCCGGCATAGGCATACTCCATATTCGCGTTCATGTTCACAACCTTGCTGAAGAGCTGGTAGGCCTGTTCTTCATCACCTCTGTAATAGCTTCTAACGGCATCGTTCAGCGTCCTCCCGTAATCGGTGGTCTGAAATACCGTGATTTCCCCAAGCGTCTGGTCCAGCACAAGGATGTCATCGCCGTTATGCTCTATGGCAGTAGGGGTATTGAATTCACCCAGACGGTTGCCGAGCCCGCCGAAAATATACATCAGGTATCCATCGCCGTTGTACGTAAAGACCCTGCCCCGTTTGGCGTCAAGCACTGAATAAATCTCGCTGTCGCCCACATCAATATCCACGAGACGGGGAGCACCGCCCGAGAGCGTCGAATACATGATATCGCCGCTGGGCTTGTAGTAGCCCTCTCTTCTCAGGATATCCGCGCCTTGCGCGTTCAGCTTCTTGATCGGGTCACCGTATTCGTCACCATTGGTTGCATACAGGAAGCCTTCATCATTAATATCCAGATTGGTAAATTCGGTTGGCGTGTACATGACCATCTGCTCGCGCTGCGCCTGGGTCGATATGGATTTCCAGAAGTAATCCACGGGATCCACGTGTACCCGGTTCGCGCCCATGAACGATTTAAAAGCTCCGTCCGCACCGAACTCCATAAATCCGTCGAAAACACCGGCAGACATGACATAGATTCGGTTAGCCTTATCTACGGCTACGCGAACAGGCTGAAAATCAAAGTTCGCCTGCAGTAATTCGGATTTCGGCGATTCGATGACACCCACTGCATTGAACCGGTTGTCAAAATGAACGATACGTTTATTCCCCGTATCCGCGACATAAATCTCCCTTTGGTCTGTCACAAAAATCCCCTGCGGATTGTTGAAATGCTCTGCCTTCCCTTTGAGCAGGAATGAGTCTACGGTTCTGACGGATTTATAGTTCTGATCCAGTACAACAAACCGGTTATTACCTGTATCCAGCAAGTAAATCTGCTTGTCGGACGTAACCTGAATATCCTGTGGATTCTTGAATTCGCCCGCACCGGAGCTTGTGCCCGTGATCAGCGTGGTTGCCTCATAGGCGGACGGAGCCGCCACATTATCCCCCCAGTATGAATAATTGTAGGAAGGGGCCGCGCTCTCCGCCTGGACAAGTTCTCCTCCAAACCCCAGGCTGACCAGGCAGCACAAGGCCAGCAGACCGGCTTTTAGTTTCTTCATGCTTGCGACCATTGGTTACCGTTCCTCCTTTCTACTCCTTCATACCGGAAGTGGCCATCGTCTGGATGACACTGCTCTGTGAAATAATGAACAACAGAATCGGCACAGTCATCAGCAGCAGAGCCACCGCCGCTCCTACCCCGGCACGCGCGATTCCTCCCTGAATAATCTGGCTTAACGCATAATGAAGGGTCTTCAGGTTCTCACTGTAGATGAAATTGCCTCCATCCGTGCCCCACAGCGCCGGAAATTGCAAGATCATAAGCGTCAGCCACGCCGGTTTGACATTGGGCATCACGATTTGCCAGAACACCCGGTATTCATTCGCCCCGTCAATTTTGGCAGCTTCGATCAGTGCATCCGGAATCTGCTCCATAAACTGCTTCATCAGAAACAATCCCAGGGAGAAAGCCAGTGAAGGAACGATGATCGCCGCTTGTGTATTGATCCACCCCAGCTGGGACATCACCAGATAGTTGGGAATGGCGGTAACATGCGGCGAGAACATCAGTGACAGCACCACAATCTTGAACAGCATACCGGAGCCTGGAAATCTGAACTTGGCCAAGGGGTAGGCCGCGGCAGACGCGAGCAGGATATGCCCTGCGGTCCCCACCAGCGTAATCAGCAATGTATTCGCCACATATCTGGAGAAAGGCACCCATGAATTCCCCATAATTAATACAAGATCCGTGAAATTCTCCATTGTCGGGTTTCTCACCAGAAAACGCGGCGGGAAGATAAACAGCTCGTCAAGCGGTTTGAATGCATTGTTTACGGCATAGACCAAAGGAAGGACCATGAACGAGCCGAACATCAGCAGCAGCCCAAATAGCATAAAGCTGACAATAAAAGATCGGTTCAGTCTTTTTTGAGGGCGAAAAGCCCCTATAACTCTCGCATACAGGGTCATTCACCCACCTTTCTCAGCAGTTTCTGGGTCAGCATATTGGTTCCAAGCATGATGCCGAAGAGTATGGTCGCAATTGCAGAGGCATAGCCCATCTCAAAGCGGAGCGTCCCGTAATCCATCAGATGGGTTACGACCGTATGCGCCGCGTAGTTGACGCTCGGGAACCCCGCAAGCGCTATAGATACATCAGCCACCGCGAAGGACGCAGTGATCTGCATGACGGCACCGAACATCAGTTGCGGCCGCATGGATGGCAGCGTGACGAACCATAACTCCTGCCAGCGGTTCTTGATCCCGTCCATCGCTGCTGCCTCGAACAGTGATGGGTCAACGGTCTGCAGCCCGGCGATAAAGGCCAGAAAGCTTGTGCCCAGGCTGAGCCAGAGCTGAACGATAATCACAATAGCAAGAACATATTTCTCATTCTGCAGCCATTGAACCGGTTCAAGCAGCACGCCGATTTTCATCAGGAAACCGTTAAGATAACCGTAGCTGTCTCCCGAGAATACGATCAGCCAGATAAAGAACACATTGCCCGAAATGGAAGGCGCATAGAATACCAGGGTCATAAGCGCTCGGACAAAGGGCGACAATTCATTAATCAGCCAAGCAAACAAGAAGCAGGCGATATAGCTTAACGGGCCTGTGATGACGGCGAACAGAAAGGTATTCTTGAGCGCAATCATAAAGACATCATCGCCCAGAAACAGCCTTGAATAATTCTCCCAGCCTACGAAGCGGGGCGTTTCCAGCATATTGAAGTAGAAGAAGCTTAACCCCAGGGAAACGACCACAGGAATGACTGTGAACAAGAAAAAGATAATCATATAAGGACTCATCATGAGATAATAATGCTTGCTCTTCTTCATTTCTTTCCATAAAAGCGCCAAGCGGGACTTCTTGACGGGACTGGCCAGCCCATGTAAGGCTGGTTCAGTGGCATTTTGTATTTGTACCATCGGCTTACAGCCTCCAAACTAATACGGGAGTTTAAATTCCTTCCGCTTGATCTGAATTTCATCGTTAATGTTGATCAGATAATCCGATAAAGCTTCGCGCGGATTCACGTTCCCGTTCACAACCTTGCGGAACGCATTGTCCAGATGTCTGCCTGTGAAATAGCCGCCGGGAACCTGAGGGTTGCCTTTCACCCATTGCCACTGGCTCTCCAGATTCATATAATCCTTCACCGGCCATGGCAATTCCTCAAGTGCCGCGATATTGGCGGTCGGGTAGCGGGCCGCCGCACCCATCAGACCTTCCATTTCACGTCCGTACTGGACTTGTGTGTCCTTGTCTGTCCACCATTTCATGAACTCCCAGGACGAATCCTTGTCCTTGGCGTTCTCCAGCAGCATTACACCGGTCGTATGGCTGGCCACGCTGTGGTCAACCGTACCGTCTGCCTGAGGAGTACCTGGAACGAGGGTGAATTCCCATAGATTGCGGATTTCTGGAGCCATAACGGTAAGGCTGTTATAGATCGTGTAATCGGCAATCCCAATCGGCATTTCCCCTGTGCGGAAGCGGTTCGGAAAGTCCGCCTTGACCGGGAACTTGTAATTGGTATAGAACTGGGTCCATTTGTTGAATTCCCCCATGGAGATCTCTGAGTCCAATGCACTTTTCTTCTGGTCGTCCGTATACAACTGCCCCCCATTCTGATAGAGCAGCATGGTGAAGGCCGCATTCGGCACCAGCGTGGCATTGTTCAGGGTATCTTCAAGCGGAAGATAAAACTCCAGATTATGCCTTTGCAGGACGGACACCACATTGTATACATCCTGCCAGGTTTTGGGCGGCTCCAGACCAAGCTCCTGCAGAATATCCTTCCGGTAGAACAGCATAGGGAATATCTGCTGCTCGGGAAGCCCATAGACGCTTCCGTTGTACTTGTATGGTGTCAGAGCGCTGTCGCGGAATCTGGAAGCCACCTCTTTGAAATCGGTAAACCGGGATAGATCCGCCGCTGCTTTTCTCATCGCATAGTTGACGGGAAGATCCTCCCCGATCTGCATCGCAACGTCCGGTCCTTCACCCGCCAGCGTCGCGGGCAGCAGAATATTGGGAGGTACCAGTCTTAGCGAAACAGAGATGTTCGTATCCGGTGTGAACGTATCGTCAATCATGCTCTTCATCACTTGCGCCTGATCCCGGCCGGTCGAAATCCAGACTGTGATAGACTTCTGCTTCTTCGCCACATTCCCGATGCTGTCATAATCCGCGGTATACGATGCGGTATATGCACCCAGTTCATGCTTTAGCTTCTGGAAGAAGGTGGCCTGCGCACGGGGAAGCTGTTTGCCGGGCGCCGAGACGATTAGGGAATCCAGGGTCAGCGGCTGTTCCTGCACGGTAAGTATCCATGTTCCGAGTCCACCGACATTGGTTTTGAACGAGAGCAGCCGTTTGGCGACCGTGCCCGGATTCTTCACCATATCCTCTAGCTGGGTCACCATGGAGTATAGAATCGACACCTTGTCGCTGCGTTCCCCTGTGGCAGTCTCCAGGTAATTACCAACACTTCGAATGATATCTGCCTGTTCCCGGAACACCTTGGTCATATCCGGAATCCGTTTCTCTAACTGATAATCGCGGAACTTGTCAGGATTGTTGGAGGTAATCGCCAGAATATCACGGTACATTTCATTCAGGGTCAGCACACTGGACTGGATGGTACGGACCAGAGGCGCAATATCGCCTAATGTGACCGTCAACCTTAGCGTGTGCATCCCTTTGGTGAGATGAAACAAATAAGGCTCATCCCCGCCGAGCACGTTCATTTTCCAACTGGGGCTGTAATTGAAGCGGATCTGCTTCATTTCCGTGAACGGATACTCACCGTCAATCGTCAGACTACGGTTGGCGTAGACGCCCCGAAGCTGATCCTGCTTCTCCTTGAGTACAATCCGGTACAGCCCGTCTTCAGGTGCAGCGATCTGCCATTCAATCCATTGACCGGGCAGCTTCCAGTTCACGCCTCCAATCGTATTGATCCTTATGCTCGAGACATCGTAAGGAACAACGGTCGGGCTAGAATGATCGGACAACGGATATAAGGTCGGTGAGGATTTGGCGGACGCCGCTTCCGCTTGAACCTCGATAAAGGGTTCAGTTACTGGCTGCAACCCCTTGGTCTCATACTCTTGCTTGACCTCCGAATAGGATTTGACCTTCTGATCCTGGAACAGCTCAATATAATCAATCGCCATAGGCTCGCGGAGAGCGGTTAACGACAGATTCTGGTTTCCCTTCTCCAAATAGAAGGAATACGGCTCCTCATAGAAGCCTTCGCTGTCCGCGAACACAGAGGATTGCCATACCGGCTTCTCCACCTGTCTGGGACGGAGGTCGTTGCCGCGGTCATCCCGTTTAACTTCCGCCTCCCGGTTGCCCCAGACCCGGTCGAACAATAAAGAGTCTGCGCCCTTGAACGGCGGCTTCTGATTAATGGCGAAGGAGCGCTCAATAGATGAGCTTTTCCCTTCTACCGGGTAATAATGAATCCTGATGTTGTACAGGCCGGTTTCGGCAATCGGCACATCCCAACTGATCGTTCCTGATTCGGGAGTAATGACTGCGGCACCGCTTAGCCCTTCAAACTGCTCTTTGACTTCAAATGGCCCACCCTGGGTCAGGGAGTAAGCTTCTCCCTCGATCCGGATATCCTGATTCGGCCTTTCAGCGTTCTCATATTGCTTCAGGTAAGCTTCATAGCCGCCTTCGGTCAGATCATTCGAGACCGCGGCAAACTTACCTTCCTGTGGCGAATCGGAATGAACGGGGGGCTCCGAGGAATTAAACATCCAGAACGCCCCGGCCAGCAGTGCAACAACTAATACAATCGCTGTGCTCTTATTTCGAATATTCAACGTTCTCCTCCCCTTAAGCGATGGATCATATTTGGAACAACAGCCCGCCAGGCTGGTGCTTGCAGCCTACCGGGACTGTTGATTTATTAGGCTATCCGTCTATTTTTTGTAGACGGCGTCCACAGATGCCTGAACCTTCGCTTTGTACTTCTGGATGACAGTAGACGCTGAAGTTCCTTTATTAAGCTCGCCCAGTAAGTCGTAGTAAGGCATAGTCGAGAATGTGTTATGGTTCGTTAGCCTCATTCCGCTCTCCACCAGCTTCGCATTGTTGATATCTTCCTCATTGTCGTAGGTGCTTTCCAGAGACGCCTGTTTCGGATAATCGTAGATCGATTCAATGTCGTTGATCTTCTCCCAGATATAGAGCAGCCATTCCGGATGCTCCGATTTCTTCGGAATGGTCAGGAACTGGACACTGGATTCCACGCTGTGATAAGCAGAAGCGCTTGGCCCTTTGGGAAACGGAACAAAGCCGATATCATAATCCTTCATATCTGTCTTGAAGCCGCTGGCTTCATAGTCCGCTCCGGCATACATCAGTGTGTTGCCCTGCCGGAAGAATTGAGCCGGCTCTTTCCAGTCCCCGCCTTCTGTCGGTCTTCCTACCTTCTCCGCTCCCAGCTTGGAGATGAACTTGAAGACTTCAAGGGTTTTGGGATCATCGAGATTTTGTTTGTCTTCCACGGTAAGATCGGTTTCATTCGAGGCAAGTGCCATATCAAGGAAACCGGAGGAAGCCAATCCCCAAACATCAAGTTTCCCGTTGTTATCAGTATCCTTATTGGCCTCTTTCGCTACTTGAGTGAAGGTATCCCAGTTCCAGTTATCTTCGTCTACATATTCCTGGAGCGGCTTCATTCCCAGCTTCTTCATCAGAGTCCGGTTATAAAAAATACCGCTAATCAGATTGCCGGTGTTCTCTGAAAAGCCATATCCCTTGCCGTTGTATTGGGAGAAATTACTGGTCATCTCCTGGTTGAACGCATTCTCATTCTTGGTATACTCGTCTACCGGCCAGAACAAGTCCTGCTTGGTCAGCGCCGGAATCATGTAAGCCTTACCCATTCTGACAATATCCCCAAGAGGTTCACCGGCAACCAGTGAAGCCACAACCTTCTTCTGGTATTCGCCATAGTCTAGTGCAACGTACTTCACCTTGAAATTATGCTTCTTTTCCAGCTCCTTCAGGTTCTTCTGGCGCTGGATATTGTCCGGGTTATCCTCCGGAATCGTCATATCCCACCAGGAGACAATCTTGATCGTTTTGCCCCCCATATCAAAATCCATTTCAGGTGTGGCGTTTGTCGGTTCTGCGCTCGCCGATGCTTCCGGGCTGGCCTCTGTACCCGATGTATTCGCCGCAGCTGTAGGCTTGGCTGACGCCTCGCCGCCGGCATTGGCGCTGTTGCCGGAGTTCCCGCTGCATGCAGTCATTGCAGCAACTAACATCAAACTAGTGAATACTGACATTACTTTCTTTGCTCGCATTATGTGCCCCCCCAAGTATGAATGACTTACTTCGAAAGTTTAGCGCTTACATTCCCATGCAACAACCTGCCTAACTTCAGCAGTTCACCCGACAGATTATAGGTCCGGTTAAAAGCCCTGTACACTTGTTCAAGAACTTAATTTATCTGGTAAACAAATGGTACCTGCCTCAAGAAATGCACATTGTAGCCTTTCCTTCTGTTGCACATAATGAAATGTAAGCACTATTTTATGAGCCTGGTCATCATTCCTGGAAGCCAGTCACTTGATTGTTACTCCATTCAATTCCTTTGGAAAGCGGGGTCTTCATATTGTATAGAATCTTGTGTATCGAGCGAAACAGCCAATTGAGGGAGATCGCTTCGTATATGGCGGGTGGTTTGATTACAGATTTCAGCATACACTTGCATACCGATTATTCGTCCGATATTCTCCCGTTGATCCGGAGAGAAGGTATCTCGCTCATTCTTCTTAATATTAGGAACGACCATTTGACGGGCATGAGACTCTGCGAGCAAATTCGCAGGGAAAGCTCGATTCCAATCATTCTTTTGGGTGGCAGCAGTGATTTTGATCTGGCACGCAAAGCGCTGACGTTTGATGTAAGCGATTACTTGACGGACCCCGTTAACCCTGAAGAACTGGCTAGAAGCTTGGTAGCGGTTAAACGGAAACTGGAACCCCTGAGCAGATCCTACACTCCGTCTCAAACCGTTGGTGAAGCGGCCCAGGAAAGAGACACCGCCTCCTCCTGTTCGATCATTAATACGATAAAACAGTACGTGGATGATCAGCTGCACCAGAATATTACACTGAAGCGGATATCCGATTCCCTGAATTTCAACTGCGCTTATCTCGGACAAAAATTCAAGCAGCACGAGAACATGTCTTTCAACGAATACCTGCTGAGGCAGCGAATGGAGAAGGCGAAGCTGCTGCTGGAAACCACCGATATGAAAATCTATGAGATTGCGGACGCTGTCGGGTATACGGAAATGGACTGGTTCTACAAAAAGTTCAGAGAATATACGGGGACGAGTGCGAACGAATACCGCAAGCAATGCTTCATCACGGCCTGAGCTGGATTGTTTATGCAATTCTTTGAACGGAATATATCGAACGGCTGCTCGTCCTTTACCAGACAATGCAGCCGTTACATATAAAATTTTGTAATTGTACTAAATACTTGAATTAATGAAGGGGAACTGTTATCCCATTTCGGTTTTATCTAATAATAGATCAATAAATCGTGAGGATTGGTCATTGTTTGAAAGAAAACGATAACTTATTATAGTTGCATAGTTATGTAAGCGCTAACATTAAGGGGTGGTTAGGGTACTATAACGTTCAGATTAGCCCGGCAGGCAAATCGCAAATTGTTAATGGAAGGAGGCGTGCATACCGGCCATTAGGTTTAGGGTATAGCAGTCCTGTTGAAGGCTCCAATTATACAAAGGGGGAGTGAACCGATGCGTAGTCATAGCATGAGAAGCAATTCTATACGAAAATTCCTTTATATTTCGCCCTTTATGGTTTTACTTGCTATCTTTGCGTACTATCCTCTCTATGGATGGGTATATGCATTCTTTGACTATATGCCGCCGATTCCGCTGTCACAATCGCCTTTTGTCGGTTTAAAATGGTTTCATTCCCTGGTAGAGAACCAGGTGAAGGTCGATCAACTGCTTCAGGTCATCAAAAACACATTCGGTATCAGCGGGCTGAGCATACTTTTCTCTTGGCTCCCCATGATCTTTGCCATTTTCCTGACTGAGATCAAAGCCGTCCGTTTCCGCAAATTCATCCAGACCGTTACGACCCTTCCGAACTTTATCAGCTGGGTGCTGGTCTATTCCCTGGCATTTTCCATGTTCTCCAGTGAAGGAGTCGTCAACGGATTTTTGACCCAGTTGGGGGTTATCGATTCTCCTGTACTATTCCTTCAAAACTCTGAACATGTTTGGGTTACGATGTGGGTATGGATTACATGGAAAGGACTGGGTTGGTCGGCCATATTGTATATCGCAGCCATAATGGGGATCGATGAATCTCTTTATGAAGCGGCTTATGTAGACGGTGCGACAAGAATGCAGGTCATCCGGCATGTGGTTTTGCCAAGTATGCTGCCGACATATTTCGTGCTGTTGATGCTCCAGATTGCCAGCTTCCTGAACAATGGATTGGAGCAATATTTCGTTTTCCAGAATGCCTTCAACAAAGACACCATACAGGTATTGGATTTATATGTATATAACCTGGCCATGGGAGGCGGCAGCTATTCCGTTTCCGTCGCGATCAGTATGCTGAAAAGCCTGATTAGTGTTGCGCTTCTCTTTTCCGTAAACGGGCTGTCCAAATTGTTAAGAGGAGAGGGCATCGTATGAGTGACAACCAGACGGAACTGGCACCGATTGCCACAGACAATAACAGCCGCATCTCCAAAAAAATAAAAATGCAGGTCAGCGCAACCGACAAAATGATTTCTGCAGTGATCTATGTCCTGTTTTCTCTCTTTGCATTTATGTGTGTATATCCGTTCTACTCCATCATTATCAATACCATAAGCGCCAACGATCTCAGCGCCAAAGGTGAAATTGCGTTTTGGCCGAGGGGGATCCATTTCCAGAACTATGTTGACGTGTTTAAAATACCGGGACTGTGGAATGCATTTGTTATTTCTTTGGGGAGAACAGTTATAGGCACACTTTTGACGGTCGGGGCCTCAGCCTTTTTGGGATTCATGTTTGCCCAGGAGGATATGTGGGGGAAAAAATTCTGGTACCGCTTTACCATTATTACGATGTTTTTTAATGCCGGGATTATTCCATGGTATTTGACCATGAGATCCTTGCACCTCACCAACAGTTTCCTGGCATACATCCTGCCGTCCATCGTAGCGCCGTTCTTCATCATTCTTGTAAAAACGTTCGTGGAATCCACGCCGAAGGAATTGCAGCAGGCGGCCAGCATTGACGGTGCCGGGATTTTCACGATCTTTTACAAAATTATCTTGCCCATCAGCAAACCGATATTGGCGACAGTCGCCATATTCTCGGCAGTGAACCAGTGGAATTCCTTTCAGGATACGCTGCTGTTGGTTACGGATAGCAAATTGTATAGCTTGCAGTTTATTCTGTATAACTACATCAATCAGGCCAGCTCCTTATCCACCATGGTCAATCTGCAGAATGCCGGATCAACCGCCATGGCCAGTCTGTCCACCAAGCAGACCACCACATCCATTCGCATGACTGTTACCATCATCGTGGTCGCTCCAATTTTGCTGGTTTATCCGATTTTCCAAAGGTTTTTTGTAAAAGGAATTATAATTGGTGCAGTCAAAGGTTAATTTGCACTATTATGATAAATCAATCATTTGGGGGGCTGTAAATGAATAAACACATTAAGCTGGCAAAAAAATCCTCAATGCTGTTTGGGACCACCTTACTTCTGGTAACAACGGTATTGAGCGGGTGCGGCGGCAATTCCAACAATGCAGCTACAGCAACGGGATCACCTGATCCGGGAACAGCAACCGAGTCATCCAATCCGGCTACAGGAATTGATCACAGCAAACCGCTGACCATTACTGTGTTTGACAACGCAGCAAATTACCAGGGGGAGCAGACCGGATGGTACGGAAAGCTGATTAAGGATAAATTCAATATCACCTTAAATATTCTATCTCCGCAAGTTGCCGGCGATCAGCTATACAAGACCAGATCGGCATCGGGAGATCTGGGAGACCTCCTGATTATTGATAACAGTCAGCTGGAAGAATTGATTCCCGCGGGTATGATTATGGATATCACGGATAAGATCAAGAATACAGAGTACCTGTCCAAATATGTGGACAATCACTTCAAGCCTTTCAACGCTGCATTCCAGAGCATCAATCCTGATGGCAAGATTTATGCGCTGCCGACCTTTACATCGGACACTTCCCCGACAACGTTCTCGGAAGAACTCCCTTACTCCAGTCCACTTATGCCTTGGGATTATTACAAGGGAATTGGATCGCCTAAGCTGAACAATCTGACCGATCTTCTGAATGCACTGAAGCAGATGCAAGAGAAGTATCCCAAGACACCAGACGGTAAACCAATTGTTCCGATAACCTTATGGAAGGACTGGGACAACGGAAGTATGGAGAACGTTCGTTGGTTAAGCAACTGGTACGGTTATGAGCAGCCAGACGGAACCTCGACCATACAGTTAAATGCCAAAGGCGATATCGTTCCTCTCGTGGACGACAACAGTATGTATAAGAAAATCCTCCAATTCTATTATGACGCCAATCAGATGGGGCTGGTTGACCCTGACTCCCCGTCCCAGGATTGGAATAAAGTCAATGAAAAGCTGACGGGCAAACAAGTGTTGCTCTTATGGTATTCATGGGAAAGAGGCTTCTACAATACCATTGAAAGAGGCAATAAAGGTGACGGCAATGTGGCCATTCCGATCGCCGATACCCATATTATCCAGAATAGTGATGCCTACTTCGGAAACGGAAGAGTATTTGCTATTGGTTCAAAAGCAAAGAATCCGGAAAGAATCATTGAATTCATGGATTGGCTGTCCTCTCCGGAAGGTCTGCGCTACTATACCAATGGATTCGAAGGCTTCAACTATGAAAAGACGGCTGACGGCAAGTTCAAACTGACTGAAGTAGGACAAACGGCCTTCCAGGATAACACTCCTGTTCCTGAACAATACGGTGGTGGCGGATATCAAGACGGCCAGAGCAAGCTCAATACTATGATTATGAGTGACTTTGTGGTAGATCCGGACACGAAGGAATTCTACAACAGCACTTACTGGAGCTCAACCATCGAGGCGAACAAGACGGTTCTGACTACGGAATGGCAGAAGGCTTATAATGCAACCACTCCGACAGAGTACTATCAGAAAAACAATATGATCGATATCGTACCAAATATTAATACAAGTCTCGGGTCGGACTCCTCGGACATCAAGAATAAACGCAGTCAGATTTCGGATTATGTAAAGAATACATCCTGGAAAATGATATTCGCCAAGGATCAAGCAGAATTCGATAAGCTCTGGACCAAGCTGCAGTCCGATGTAGTGGGTCTCGGTTGGAATGATGTTCTTGCCGTAGATACGGAAAGAGCACAAAAAATCGTTAAAATGCGTGCCGATGCGGTAGCCAACAAATAGATTATTATTGCCC
Organism: Paenibacillus sp. 22594; assembly: GCF_052044425.1. Taxonomy (NCBI): domain Bacteria; kingdom Bacillati; phylum Bacillota; class Bacilli; order Caryophanales; family Paenibacillaceae; genus Paenibacillus; species Paenibacillus sp. 22594. The sequence continues at coordinate 240,835 of NZ_JBQENA010000002.1, read as the reverse complement.
CAAAGCATGCATCTCTTCAGTTCTAACTAAGTGGAAAGGGGGCTGTCCCAAAGCCATGAAATGGCTTGGGATAGCCCCTTGGTTTTGATTAGGATGTATGTTTTCGCTTGGGTGGACGCTGCGTGAACGGGCCGTTGTTCCAATCGCTCTCCAGATTTTTTCATTCCCCTTAGCGGTGAAAATCTGGAGACCAAAGCGACCGCTACCGCTTTTCCACAATCAGTCCGTCCTCTCCGCTGTTTAAGCGGGATACGAATTTCACTCTTCAAAAACACAAGCAGCGATCCTCCAATAATGGGAGAATCGCTGCTTTGCTATGTTTTCGGCTTTAAGACCCAAGAACGGTCCTATAACTAGAATATTCTAATTAATTCTTGAACTGGTCCGCTAAAAAATGAGCTTGGAGAACTGATACAAACCGTTCTTCCAGACCGGCCAATCATGGTCACCGTTTTCCTCTACCCAGATATGCGGCACGGAATACTGCGACAAATAAGCATGCGTCCGGTCGCTGACATTCTTGAGACTGTCCAGATCCCCGCACGATAGCCAGAGCAGACTAAGCAGCTCTGCGGCCTTCTGCGGCTCTGGAAGCAACAGTTCAGGCAGCTTCGTATTGGGAGCCGGTGAGAATGCCCCGATCCAGGCGAAACGGTCCATATTATTCAGACCGATATTCAGGGATTGACCTCCGCCCATGGATAATCCGGCAATGGCACGGTGCATCCGGTCTGTACGGACCGGATAATTCGCTTCGATATAGGGGATTAGATCATGAAGCAAATCCGATTCGAAGGTTTCGAACGCCTGTACCTTGTCTGGAGCAAAAAGATCTCCTTCCGCCCGGTCATTCAGCATCGCCCGGCCGTTCGGAAGAACCACAATCATGGGCTTCAGCATTTGATCCGCATACAGATTGTCCAGAATGATCTGAGGTTTGCCGTGATTGTACCATTCCGTCTCATCCCCGCCAATCCCGTGCAGCAGATACAGAACGCTATATTCTTGCTCAGCGGAATAGCCGGGAGGTGTATAGACCATTGCCTTCCGGGTGTTGCCTACTACTCTAGAGGGATATTCTACGGTTTGGATTATTCCCCGGGCAATGCCTTCCCTCTCCTTGTCATATCCGGCCGGTGCCGTTTGCATCTTATACTCTGGATTGCTCTCGTTCATTGCCGCTCATCTCCTATATATGAATGGATTGCCGTTTGAAATATTGCTCGACCAGAAATTGCATAACCTCACCCGGAGGCTCCTCCTCAAATTCCGCCTTGTCACCAAAAGCCATACCGTAAGGCGTTTCCGGCGTACACGGTTTCCATAGAGGCAACTCCTCACCGGTGGAATCCTTGCCGTTCGGATCACCCGTGCCAATGAAATAGGCTAGATAATTGCACATCTGGCGTGCAAGGTCATAATGCTTGCCCACAAAAGGCCGCCAGCATTTGGCCAGCGTTTCGAAGTGGAACCACAGATCCACCGAATGGAAGGTTCCTGGATCATCCCATCCGGGAATGTCGGCATCAAACGTGTAATAATACATCGGAACGCCGCTGCCGGAATCGCTATTGGCCTTAACGGCAATACGGACCGCATATTCAATATTGCTCACGGAAGCCTTCTGTATCATTTCCTCCAGCTTTCCTGAATCAACGCCGCATAGCTTAAGGTACTCTTCCGCTTCCCCGCCGAACATTATAGCCGCCATGGCTCTGAATTCATCCACGCTTCCAGCACCTGGAACAGCAAAAAATTCGGATGAGGTATTTCCCAGCATGACCGGTACCTTATGGTGCTGTCCCTTCAGAAAAAGGTCATACGGGTCGCCCGGACAGTACAACTGGTCCATGACCGTGCCCCAGAAGCTGCCGTACTCCAGCATTTTATCGCGGATATAGACGGCATCCAGCTTGCGGGCCTCTTCCAGAGTCGACACTCCCATAAATTCAAAGAACGCTGCACCCTCCTCTTCAGCATCTTTCAAGGTCCGGTGCTGCGGAGGCACCGGGTTGTCCGGGTACAGCGGAGTAAAGATCCCGCTCATAATCACAGCCCGCTGAAACAATCCTTCATTCTGCGGCGAGGTCAGTTGGCTCAGCACACTTCCGCCACCGGCCGATTGTCCGCCGATTGTGATTTGGTCCGGGTCTCCGCCAAAAGCAGTGATATTGCGTTTCACCCACTGTGTGCCCGCCTGCTGATCCAGATGTCCGAAATTCGCGGGTGCATCAGGGGATTCCGCAGTAATCTCGGGATGGCTCAGAAAGCCAAACGCGTTCAGGCGGTAATTCACGGTCACAACGACAATCCCCCTGCGGGCAATGCGTTCGCCGTCAAACTCCATTTCAGCAGTATGGCCAACCTGGAGTCCTCCGCCAAAATACCATACAAAGACAGGAAGCTTCTCATGGGCGCTGACGGCCGGTGTCCAGACGTTCAGATAAAGACAGTCCTCATCCATCGGAAGATCCGGATCGACCGACCATTCGCGGGTATAAATATTATTCACATCTATGACTGTCGGGGCCTGCATCGAAATAGGAGCAAAATCATACGCTTTCAATTCCCCTTCCCAGTTCTGTACAGGCTGGGGAGCACGCCAGCGGTTCTCCCCTACAGGCGGGGCCGCAAACGGAATTCCTTTGAAGCTGGTAATACGCGGATCAGCTGCCGGCAACCCCTGAACGATACCATTTTCAACACGAACTGCTCTTAACATGCCATTACTCCTCTCTGGATATCAGCGCTTAAGAACACAGGAATCTGCTTATTCTGTTTAAGCAACCGCGTTTATTTCACGGTTACTTCCATAGATACCTTCTTTAACTCCCGGCACAGATCTTTATCTTCTGTCAGATCCAAAACCGGAACACCGTCAACGTCAAAATGCACACGGCGCACGCCGGAACTTCTGGGTCCGTCAATCCCCGGTCTTGCATGATAGGCATTCCAAATGACCCCATCATCATCTGTCACATAGGAGTTGTGGCCCGGCCCATATTCTCCGGGAACACTTCTGGAGGTCAGCAGCGGATAATTCCCTTTGGTCCAACTGCGGGTGTCCAGCAAATCTGCATCCTTATCGGCAGTCAAGAGACCCACAACATAGGTTGCATCCACTGCCGCGCTGGCAAAGGTCAAGAATAATTTGTCTTCGGTGTAGAGGGCAAACGGCCCCTCATCTACAAAAGTATGATTATTGGCCCACCCGTAATCGGGTTTGGTCAGAAGTACCGGATCACTGGTCAGCTTCCACGGCTCCTGCGGGTCGATGGTAGCGATATAGATCCAGGCTCCAAGATCGGCAGGCACGAACTGGCGCTCCGACCATGCGGCGTAATGCTCCCCGTTCCATTGAATGACAGTCATATCGAGAGAAATGGTTTTGCCTGCTTCGCATAAATATGTACCATCTTTCTTCACTACACGCTTAGGCATCGACCAGTCAGCAGCACACATCGGATTTCCTTCTGCACGTAACTTCATGACATGCGACTCTTCATGCAGGAACTCTCCCGGTGTTGCCGCATGAAAGATATATAGTTCATCCTCAATGCTGTGAAATTCCGGCGCCCACAGCAGTCCGCCGATCTGTTCATAGGTATTCGAATCCAGAATCAATGCTTCCTCGGCATCTGCCAGCCCGGGGATGGTATCTGCTTCCCGCATATATAGCGTGTGATTATGGTCAGCATCGTTGGTAGCAATGAAATAATACTTCCCTTTCCATTTCGCTATACAGGGGTCTGCACGGTCGAATGCAACCGGAAACGGGTAATGATCTTGATGGACTTCACCGGAAATTCTATAGGTTCCAGCCTTGTCCCAATGGATTTTTTCCGTATTCCAATCCACTCTTTTCAGCGCTTGAGTGCCGTCACTGTAGAGAGCCGTCGCCCGGATCTCTTCCAAGTCCTTTTCCGATGCTGCTGTCACACGGTCTGGAACTTCAATGGCAATGTTGGTTGGAACCGTAAGCTTACAGTAGAGCCTGCGGGCTATTTCTTTCGATACCGGGATGTAGTTACGCGGCAGGACCCCCTCAATATCGGCAAGCACTGCCTCCAGGGTAAAAGGCTGCGCCGCTTCCGGTGCTGAGATTTCCTTCAGACTCATGATATCAGCTATAAAATTCTGATAACCATTCCCCCGATCATCGATCCAGCGGATCAGGTAGCCTTTCCGGCCGGCATCGTACTCGCAGGAGACATCGCTTACAAAAGTATCCGCCTTAAGCTCCAGCAGTCCAACTTCGTTGTATTGCAGCAAGTCACCGGAGGAGAACACCAGCACTTTCCCCTTACTTTCTGCATCGGCTTCGCCTTCTGCCTCCGTACGGACTGCGATCACCCCGAAATTCCCCTCGGAGGTGTGGAACAGGTACGGGTTCTTCAGGCTCTTAGCCCGGAGTGTACCATCCTCGTTCTCTGTCGCCTTGGCGAATAAAACCCCCGAATTATGGTTTAATTCCTGAAAAAGAAGCCCGTCATTGCAATAAGCCAAGTGCATGCTGTGCGCCAGTTTCGGAGCATATACCATATCCTCCTGCGGTAACCGGGTGTAGCAAAGGATATAATTCCGATCTTCGTTATGTTGTGGTATCATTAACAAATGACCTTCCTTCATTATTGATAATTTCTAATGACAAGAAACTCGAATTTCAGTGGTAGAATCCAGAAATATTTTCAAATTCCCTTGATTTACAATATAAATTATAGGGAATTACCGAATTCCAAACAATGATTTATCCTGTCCATTAATTGATGTATCCGAAGAAAGGAGAAGCCAATGCCCAAGATTCATTATGTCGAATTTGACGCTACTCATCCTGACGATTTTGTCTTCAGTATTCCCGATGGCCATGATGCCTGGCTTCTGGTGCTCACACAAACTGCGGCGTTGTTTGAAGTGAACGGAGAATTGAAAGAGTATCCGGCCCACTCTGTTATTCTTTATCCTCCTAAGCACACTATCTATTATCGTGCTTGTTCCAATAAGTACGTTAACGACTGGGTCCGTTTCGATGCGGACGAATCCTACATCACTGAAACCACTTTGCCTGTTGGTGTTCCATTCTCGCTGCCGGACCCCAGCTATTGCCATCAGCTGTTTCAACTGCTGACCTTTGAGCATACTTTTCAGAATGATTACAGGGAACTGTCCATCGACTACCTGTTTCGAATTATCTTCAATAAGCTGTGCGAAGCGTCACAAGACAAGCTGAACCCGCAATACTATAATCTTCTAAGCTTGCGTAAGACGCTTTACAATAACCCCGGCCATCCTTGGACCGTTTCCTTAATGGCAGAGTATCTGCATATCAGTGCAGGCTATCTGCAGACGATATATAAATCTACCTTCGGAATCTCCTGCATGGAGGATGTCATTCATTGCCGGATTCGGCTGGCCAAAGAAAAGCTTGGCTTTGGTCCACATAAAATTGCCGAGGTCGCAACCCTTTGCGGGTATGCAAATGTGGAGCATTTCTGCAGACAGTTTCGGCAGCTTACGGGTTACTCCCCCAAGGCTTACCGGGAAACACTCGCCTCCAAGGAACCGAAGGAACCGGCTGACAAATGATTTGAGAGCGGCTCCCAGGTTCAGCTAGGGTAGCCCTTCTTTATTTTTCGGGTTCACCATGGACAGGCAGCGCCGCATCATCACGTAAGAACAGGGGAATCTGATTTAGCGGCGCATCCGACATAATGACCTGGCCGCCTGCAAATTTTTCACGGGTATAGGCATGGGTCCAATGGGATCCGGACGGCAAATATACCTTGCGCTGCCTTACCCCTTCGAACAGCACTGGGGCGACCAGAAGATCGGGACCAAACATATACTGGTCTTCCACTTCCCAGGCTTCCGGGTCCTGAGGGAAATCATAGAACAAAGGACGCATGGGCGGTGTTCCCTTCTCATGAGCAGCCTTCATCAAACCAGAGATATAGGGCTTCAGACGCTCTCTGATCTGCATGAGTTCCTTGAATATGGCATATGCCTCTTCCCCATAGCTCCATACCTCATTATCCGAGCCGCTTCCACAAACGCCTCCCCCTTTCGTTCCGGTAGGCGGAACAAAAGGCTGACGGTCCCCATGAAGCCGAAAAACCGGAGAGAACGCACCGTATTGGAACCAGCGCACCATCAGCTCAAGGAACGAAGGGTCTCCCGCATTGCCGCCGTGAAAGCCGCCGATATCCGTTGTCCACCAAGGAATTCCCGCCATGGCCATATTCAGGCCGGCCCTCACCTGAATGCCCAGAACCTTGAAGCTGGAGTGGATATCTCCAGACCATACCAGAGCACCGTAGCGCTGGCTTCCCGCCCAGGCGGAGCGCACCAGATTGATGATGCCCGATTGTCCCTCGGCGGACATGCCGTCGTAAAAGGTCTGGCTGAACTTCACCGGATAGATATTTCCGATTTGCTTGCTGGAGCCGATATGGTAACGGTAGATATCGTGGTCGTAGACAGTCAGTTCAGGCTCTGCCTCATCGAGCCAGAATACCCGGATGCCTTTGTCGTAATAGTTCTGCTTAATCAGTCCCCATAGAAACTGCCGGGCTTCAGGGTTGGTTGCATCAAAAATGGCGTTTTGCCCAAGAAACTGGAATTGTGTGCGGACACCGCGGTCGGAGCGGAGCAGATATCCCTTTTCCAGCATCTCCTGATAGTTTTCGCTCTCCGTTTGTACGGTCGGCCATACGGAGACCATTAACTCTATCCCCATCTCCTGCAGTTCTTGCACCATACCCTCAGGATCAGGCCAGTAATCGGGGTCAAATCTCCAGTCTCCTTGATTCGTCCAGTGGAAAAAGTCTACCACGATGACATCGATAGGCAGATTCCGGCGTTTATACTCCCTGGCCACCTCCAGCAATTCTTCCTGGGTACGGTACCGAAGCTTGCATTGCCAGAAACCCATGCCGTAGTCCGGCATCATCGGTACCGTTCCGGTAGCCTTGGCATAGGCTTCCTCGATTTCTGCAGGAGTATCACCGGCCGTGATCCAATAATCCAGTTGTTTGGCCGACGGGGCTGTCCATTCCGTAACATTCAGGCTGAAATGCGCCTGCCCGATTGCCGGATTATGCCACAAAAAGCCATAACCGGCACTGGAGAGTACAAACGGAACACTGATCTGGCTGTTGCGGTGGGTCAGCTCCAAGGAGCAGCCCTTTAAATTCAAAAATTGATGCTGGTATTGCCCCATTCCATACAGCTTCTCGGAAGGCTCCGCTTCCAGCCGGAGCTTCACGGAAAAATCACTGCCGCCGGGAATGGCCCGGAGTTCTCTTCCTCCATATTTTAATTGATAGGTATCTTCCGTTTCGTTAATCAATAGTTTGCCATGCTGGTTATAATAGAAAATCTGCCCTTTGTCAGTGATCTCCGCCTTGATATTTCCATTGACAATCGTCGCTTTCCCCTTATCGATGGTTACCTCACATTTAATCGCCGGTGCAGGCAAGAGCGCCCAATCATCATCGGTGATCTCCGAATAGGAAGCCCGGACACGCAGCGCATGTTCTCCCCAAGGTTCGATCCAGACTCTTTCATGGTCATATTCTCTAATCAGTCTTCCATTCTCTTCACGAAACATAGTACGATACCTCCAACAGTTCTATAATAAGGTTGCAACCACATTATAAAGATTGCAGAACCGCCATACTACTCATAAAAGTACGCATCTATCATACGATATTACGTTTTATTGGAGGAGTTTATAACCATGGAATCTTTCGAAGACCAGCCCTATCCGTGGAAAAAAGAGCATACTGACATTCCGGAGAATCTGTTTCCGATCAACGTTTTTCATATCTACTTTCCGGACCGGAGCATTATTCCGCCCCATTGGCATAACCATCTCGAATGGATTCTGATTACCAAAGGCAGCTTCCGGGTCCAAGTCGGCCCAAATTCCAGAGAATTAGTGAGGGGAGAGGTCGCCTTTGTCGGCCAGCCCCAGATTCATGCGGCTTATCCAACAGAGGATGGCAGTGAGCTGTATGCAATCGTCTTTAACGAAGCACTGCTTAATGGAATGAGGGATTATACTGAAATCCAGTACATCCGTCCGCTTCTGGCCGGTGAGCTTCTGCTGCCCGACTTCTATCTCATCCATGAACCGGTTACCAAGTCTATCAGGGAATGTATGGAACGCATTATTCTCAGCTATCAGAACAAAACCTTTGGCTATGAACTATGCATAAAAGGCGATCTGTTCTCCTCCCTAGGCCTCGCGTATCCATTGGCGGAATTCACCTCTCCAAACTCAAAGGCAGAGCACCGGGAGGCAGGGATTCAGCCTTTATTGATCCATCTTAGCAACCATTTCCATGAACCGCTGACGGTAGAGGAAGCTGCCCGGATCTGCTGTGTAACACCCAATTATTTCTGTCATTTATTCAAAAAAAACACCGGAAAAACGTTGATCGAATATGTAAATATGCTTCGGATACATGAAGCCTGCAGGCTGCTTCAGCTTAACCGGTACTCTATCCAGGAAGTTGCCTATAAAGTCGGCTTTTCTAACCTGACGTACTTTGGACGAATGTTCAAAAGGATCACCGCCATGACTCCTAGCGTCTACATTACGCATTTTATCTGACCATAGCGGGCTGTTTCCTTTTCAATCTTTAGGGCCTAATAAAATGGAAATAATCGAAATCAGCATAACCGCCGGACTGATGGGTCGCGTAATTGAACAGTCCAATTCTATACCCCATAAAATGATCCAGCGTGAATTTCATTTTCAGCGTCCGGCCGATTGGCTTCCACGCTGTTCCGTCCTCTGAATAGAAGAACTGTGCCTGGTCAAGGCTATCCTCGAAATTGAAGTCAATTCTGAGATACACCCGTTCACCGGTGAACACGATGCTCTCCACCGCCTCCTCGCAGCCGTCACCGCCGTTAACACACATATCGATGCTGAACTGTCCTGGCTCCCCGGCCGCGATCCTTACCGTGCCAAATCCATTCTGCAGCGCTACCATTCCTGCCCGGTCGCCAGGCTTCATTCCCGAGATCTCCAGCACTGTTTCCGCGCTGCAGGCCGGACCTTCCGTACGTTGCGTCAGCGTATTGCGTGCGAATAGGATGCTGTCTGTGAATTGACCGGTGTGGAGGCGCAGATAGCCCGGCCGCTCTGTCACAGACCACAGCCCAGGGTCAGGATTATGGTTCCATTGCCAGTTCAGGGCCAGCCGGTTGGTCTCATAATCGAACTCATCGCTGATGACCAGAGGCATCGGTTCCGCAACAGGAAGCTTTGTCTCAAAAACTCGAGGTACTGAGCCATTATTCCCAATGACCGGCCAATCGTTCTTCCAGCTCACAGGAAGCACACAGGGAATCCGCCCGACAGCATCATGATCCTGGAACAGCACAGCATACCAATCATGATCCGGGGTATCAACAATACCGCCTTGAGCCACACCATTATTATGGTAGCCCAGATCATCGTCCAGAATAATTTCCCGTTCATAGGGACCCAGAAGTTCGCGTGAACGGTAGCATATTTGACGCCTGCGCATATTTCCGGTACGCGGCCATTCAATAAAGAACAAATAGTAATAACCGTTCAGCTTGTACGCATGACAACCTTCGATCCGCAGACCAATGTCTATCCGATCGCCTTCGAACAGCAGTTGATCGGTTCCACCCGGCTTTACAGCCGTAAGATCCTCTGTCAGCTCCTTAATCCGGATATCCCCATTACCGTAGATCACATAATTGCGGTTATCATCATCCAGCAGCAGGGCCGGATCATGGTGAAGCCCCTCTATCACCGAACGTTCCCATATCCCATGTTCAATATCCCCGGTGCGGTAGATATAGAACTGGTCCATGTCATTGGATGAGAAACAAACATAGAATACCCCGTCTTTGTAACGGAGCGATGCCGCCCATGAGCCTTTTCCGTAAATACCTTTTCCGTCCAGCAGCCGGTGGGCATCGTTATCCTCAAAGGTATCGAATACATAATTTACGATTTCCCAATTCACTAGGTTAACTGATTTCATAATCGGACAGCCCGGCATGGAATGCATACTCGTGCTGACCATATAGAATATAGAGCCAACCCGGATGACGTCAACATCCGGAACATCTGCCCACATGATAGGATTGGTTATGGTAGCGGTATTCACTGTACAGCCCTCCCTGTATGAACTCTTCTACTGCGTGAACTGCCATGATACAAGCTTAAATAATGGAACCCCAGTTTTTCCGGTGAACACCAGATACAGATCGTGGATTCCTTCCGCTCCGTTAACCTCCGTCTTTAACTCTATCTGATTCTCCGGCCCATCCGTAACGGGAACAGGAACAGGCAGTTCCCCAATGAATAGACCTGCCGGGTCATCCAGATGCAGCTCAATCATACCGCTGCCCTCTAGGCTTATGACAGAAGCACTGAATGCTCCGGCACCTTTACTTCCGAAATCGACCCCGGATAATCCGATCCAGTCGCCATTGCCAATATCCGTTACAATCCGGTCTCCCACTGCCGCCTCGAATTCCGTCATTACGCCCGCACTCCATCCGATCGTCACCGCCTGTACACGTTGATACGGGCTTAAAGGTTTGATTTGCTGCACACCTTTATAGTCTGCTTCTACATCCTGAATGGAACCATCCTCGTTATGGAAAAGGCGATTGAGATGCGTCGAACGGTAGCCGTTCGCAATTCCCTGTGCTTTGGATAAGGTTTGGGCGTGATAGGCGATGTACCATTCTTCATGAAATTGGAATACCGCATGATGGTTATTTCCAGACACTCCGAAAAAATGCCCCGGGTTCTTTAATATCGTCTCACGGTATGTCCAGGGACCCATTGGGTTGTCGCTCGTCATATAGGCAATCTCACCCGCAGGAGGACTGCCTTCCGGACGTTCCCCGTCATAGAAATTCGAACAGTAGGTATAGTAGTAGACTCCGTTCCGCTTATGTATCCCGGCATCCTCGAACATGAACGGGGCAGGAATAACCTCAGCTCTGCCCACTACGCTGGTCATGTCATCCCCTAGCATCATGACCCGTGCTGTGCCAGGCTCGGCGAACTGTCCTTCCGGGACTCCGCCTCCGAAATAGATGTAGCCCTTGCCGTCATCATCCACCAGTACTGCCGGGTCGAACAGCCAGGTAACCTCTTCAACTCCAGGAGTGGACCGCAAAATAAGCGCCTCACCAATAGGGTCAACCCATGGTCCCACCGGACTGTCACTCGTCAGAACGCCGATACCGCTGGCATTGTTGGCAAAGTACAGGAAGAATTTATCCATGCCTCCGATCACCTTATGGACCGCTGCAGGCGCCCAGGACTGGGTAGCCCACTTGGCCGCTCCGTCCGGCCCTGCTACTGCAATTTCGCCGTGATCAGTCCAATTGACTAGATCACTGGAGGAGATTACCGCAATCTTACGGATACTGCTATAAGTATTTTCTTTTATCGTACCGTTCCCGTCATACTCCAGTGCATCGTGGGTCATGTACAAATAAACCCGGTCTCCAAATACCAGGGCATACGGATCGGCCCCATATCGGTTCGCAACCACAGGATTCCCGTTAGGCGGAACCTTTCCTATGGCTTGATTGAGTTGAAATGCCATTAGATATCCTCCATTTTTTGAATTTCCCGAACTTCATCAAGTATTATCATAACGAAGCAGCCAGATCGGCAAGCCGTCCGAACGAAGCTTTGGGCTGCTGGTGTTCGTCAAACAGAAATGGCCAGTTTTTACGCCCGCGAACCGGGAAACCATCCAGCCAGGTATAGTCATCAGCTACACCCCAGAACGTAACAGAATCAATGGCCTTTCTGTATTCCAGCAGAACGGCAAAAATCTCCGCATAACGTTCTTCCTGAAGCTTCAGCATCTCAACTGTTGGCGCTTTCAAATCAGCCCGTTGATCTTCAAACCGGAACATGGAGAGATCAAGCTCGGTAATGTGGATTCTAAGGCCAAGAGAAGCATATAGCTCAAGCGCACTGCGGATTTCGTCAATGGTTGGGCCATAGATGTTCCAGTGTGCCTGCATGCCTATCCCGTGAATAGGTGTATTCTGGTCAAGCAAACTGCGGACCAGCTTGAAGATCTTGTCGCGTTTGACAGGATCGGTCTCATTATAGTCGTTGTAGAACAACAAGGCGCCCGGGTCTGCCTGATGGGCTATTTCAAAAGCCTCACGGAGATAGTCCTCTCCGAGGATTTCGAGCCATTTCGTTTCCCTCAAGTATTGGTCCGACTTATCCTCAATGGCTTCATTTACTACATCCCAGGCATAAGCCTGCCCGCGGTACCGGCCCATAACAGCGTTGATATGGGTTTGCAGACGGCCGAGCAGCTGCTCTCTGGTGCACGGCTCCCCCTCTGAATTGCGGAACATCCAATCTCCTGTCTGGTTATGCCAGAGAAGTGTATGGCCCCGGACTGCGATTTGATTGGCCTTAGCGAACTCAAAAATCCGGTCGGCTGCATCAAAGGTAAAAATCCCTTCTTGCGGCTGGACTTCCTCAGGCTTCATCACGTTTTCGGCTGTAATGCTGTTGAAATGCTTAGCAATGAAAGGAGCTTGAGCAGATAATACGTCCATGCTGACCGCAGCGCCCATTTTGAACGCGTCCCGGAACACTTCATGCAATGCGGGTAACCCGCCATTTGCCTGTGTCATCTTGTATAACCTCCTAATTAGAATGTAGAACAGACAGTTAAGTCTATAATATAGCTTTTGTATGCGTTTACCATTACCAAATTAAAGAAGCATACTCATCATTTTTCAGCTCCAGCCTGGTTGCGGTAAGCGACTGGTTTTAGTGCGGTCCGCTTTTCAAACTCTCTTAAAAAATGATGGTAATGAACATAACCCACATTCTCTGCAATCTTCCTGACGGTCTCCCCCGTTTCAATTAACCGCTTCTTGGCTTGTTCGATGCGCAAATTATGAATATATTCTAGTATGCTGACACTATTCTTCTTAATAAAAGCCTGGCCCAGGTAGACCGGATTGATATAAAAGTGCCCCGCGATCTCTTTTACGGTCAAAGGCTTGGAATAATTGTCCTTCAAATAGTATTCCACCTGTATCAGCGGATGCTCGGATCCGCGTTCCTTATGCTGCTTGATATATTCCATACACGAATTCAACATATCCCTAAGGATGTCTTCCAGCGCTGCGAGCGACTTGGGCTCGGTTCTTAAAAATTCGAAAGAATCACTCCACTGCTCAACCTTCCCGCCGAACTCCTTCACCAGCTCCATACTTTTCAGCATGATATCGATGCTGGTCATCTGTACAACCTCAGGCGCAGTTCTATTCCGTTCAAACATTCTGAACATTTCCTTCAATTTGTCCCAAGCTTTCTGCTCCTGCAATCTTTCAACTGCGACCATCAGTTCCTCTGTCAGATCTGGGGAAGGAAGATGATAGCCAAGCTGGCTCTGGGCATCCATGGTTGTATCAATGGGGCCGCTTGCTTCCGAATAAAAAAGATGGCGGGCGGCAGCCCTTGCAGCCACCATATAGGATACGGGCAGCTCCCGTAGAGACTGCACACTCGGCCCGATACTCACAGACCCCTTCACGCTGCTATTACGTGACAACTCGGAATACACCCGCCCAGCCAGCTCCGCTGCCTGTGCTGAGCTCTCCACGACAAGCCCCGCCTGATCGCCGGACAAGCCAATGAACAAGGCGCCCACCGCCCCAGAGAGCTTCCTGCAGATTTCCGTGATATTGCTTTTGGGACCATTCACATGTATATAAGTCCACCCCGAAACCGCCTCGTCCAGACGATCCATTAGTTCGGCAATCTCCTCTTCCGGCTCCGCCCATTGCCCTTCAAGCATACGGGCGATCGCAACGGGAAGAAGCCGGCTCGCCAGCATGTTCTGCTGCATCTTGTGCTTGAGCCGCATTTCCAGCTCGTCCGTAATGTCAGCAATCGTCTTATCCCATTCTGCTTCAATGACAGGCTTCAGCAAATAGTGTCTCACACCATAACGGAGTGCTGTCCGTGCGTATTCAAACTCGCCGTAACCGCTGAGGACGATAAAGATAGGCTGCTCTATGTCCAAGTTGCGTACTTGCTTGATTAGCTCTAATCCATCGATGCCGGGCATGCGGATATCTGTAATTACAAGATCTGGTGAACACTCCTCCACCGTGCTTAACGCTTCTTCCCCGTTCTCACATGCGCCGCAGATTTCGAAGCCCAGCTCCTCCCAATCGGTCAACGTTCTTAATCCCTCTAATGCAATCGTTTCATCATCCGCTAAAACCACTTTAAACATGGGATTCCTCCACTTTTGGGTCTAATGCCAAGTCTATGGGGATTTGAATTGTGATAGACGTCTGTTCATACTCGGTACTCTCAATGGTAAAGCCTGCGCGGCTGTCATAATACATCATCAGGCGTCTATAGACATTTCGGAGCCCGATATTTTGTCCGGAGTCCTGGTCTGATTGCAGGTGGGACTTGATCCATTCCAGCTTCTCGTTCCCGATTCCCTTTCCGTTGTCAGTCACAACAATGATTAAAGATGCGTCGTTCATGGAAGCAGACACGTGAATCTTCCTTGCACCTTTGACCGATTGCAGACCATGCTTGCAGGAATTCTCCACCAGTGCCTGGACGCTCATTTTTGGAATCCGGAAATTCAGTACGGAAGGGTCGATATCAATGTCGTACGTGAACCGGCTCTGAAAGCGGAATTTTTCAATCTGCAGATACATTTCAATAAAAGATATTTCTTCCCCGACGGTAATCAGATCGTCCTTCCAGCTTAGCAGCCTGCGCATAATAAGGGCCAGATTCCGGATCACATCGGTGACCTCTTCATACTTGTATTTCTTGCAAATGACCAGTATGGCGTTCAGCGTATTAAAAAGGAAATGCGGGTCCACCTGACTTTCCAGATAGTTCAACTCAGCTCTTACCTGCTCAAGCTCGAGGTCCTTTTTCTGAATTTCCAGCTTGTACACATCATTAATCAGATTGCGGATTTTTTCAGTCATCAGATTAAAGCTGCGGATGAGGCCGCCGATTTCGTCCTTCCCCTCATACATGTCGATGCTCTCGAACTGTTCATATTTCACAAGCTTCATATGTCTGTAGAGCAATCTCACCCTCAGATTATAGGATCGTATAATCACAATGATCAGCAGAGTAGGTATAATTATGGTCAGCCCAGCAAAAATCAGCGATAGCCGTAGCGCACGGCTCATCTCATGATTGACCACTCTGCCTTCCGGAGTTCCGATCAGCCTCCAGCCTTTCGTATATCCCGCATTGCCCAAAGTACGGACAATCTGCTTGGACGATTGACTGTCATCCGTGTCCGTGTTTAATAAAACGTTTTTATCCATTGAATAATAGGAATGATCCGATTCCAGCACCACACGGTTCTTCTCATCCAGGAGCTTGAACTGCAAATAGTCGTGTTCCTTCTTGAACAGCTCTTGCACATTGTTCAACCTCAGATCGATTCGCAAATACTTACGGTAGGGCTGTCCGGTAAAGTTATCCAACTTGCGGATAAGGCTGACAAACACTTCCTGCTGAGGCGGATTGAGCGGGTTAGTCCCCTGATAAGAGGTTAATAGCACCTTGTCCGAGCCACTGGTTATTTTACTGTACCATTCACTCTTCTTATCGTTGTCTGACAGAATAAAGTAACTGCCGCCGTTCTGAATCGTCGGATTTGTAGTATAGACGCCCATCCAATAAATATAGGAATGCAGGTTGTTATATTGCCACATCTTATCCCTCAGAACACTGTTGTAGGCATCATAATAAGACTCGTTATCCGGATAGGTAGAATCCATGATTTCATTATAAGCCCGGTCCGCAGCTACCGTATTGCTTATCGCCACACATTCATTCACGATTTGCATAAGATCATAGACCACCCGGTCTACAGAAATCTCAAGATTCTCTCTTTCACGGGCATCCACATTACGGCTGATCTGAACATAAAAAAGGGCATTAATGCTGAGTATCGGAACAAGAACGCATAGCAAATAAATAAACAAAAATTTGTATTTGAGCGGGATATCATTGACGAAGGCGGATGGTTTCCTTGTGCCTTTCATGCTGCTCCCCTCCCCCCTGAATTAGCCCTTCTTGTACACCGAAGGCGAGACGCCATTCAGCGCTTTAAACTTGGCCGCGAACAAATCCGCATCCGAATATCCAACACGCCCCGAGATATCCGAAATGCACATATTCGTCTGTCGCAGCAGTTTCTTGGCTTTTTCAATTCGGAATTCATGAAGAAATTCATTAAAAGAGATGCCGTAACGTTTCTTGATCCGTTGTCCCAGATAGGCAGAATTCACATGTAAATGCTTCGCGATGTCCTGCAGCTTCAGCTTCTCCTGATAATGCGCCTGGACATAGTCGATCGCCGCCGTAACGAGCAGGTCCTCCTGATTGTTGTCCGCTGAAGCGAACCATTCAGCCACTTCGTGCAGATCCTCCTTCGTCTGCCGCTCAAGCAGCGGCAAGCAGCAAGCCGTTACCTGGGGTGGAAACCATTTATCCGCCCATAACGCCGATTCTCCGCCTCTGGCGTCGATTTCGCGTAGTAATTCAGCTTTGATGTTGCTCAAGAAGGCATCGATCCATGCACTTGAAGTACTATCCGCCGAGAAAATTTTAAATACATTGGTCAGCTGGGAGCTTAATTGGTCAAACTGCCCTTCGGTAACCGATTGGAGCAGCGATTTCTTCAGCCCTGCCGGAAGCAGCGCCAATACATCCTTGTCCTGCTGCTGGAAGAAACTAATCCCGCGGATGTTCAAATCCGACCGGCATAGTTCAGCCGCGAGCGCTTCATGATAGGCAGCATTCAGAAATGAGGTACCCTGATGCTCAAGGCTTGCCGAGAAAAGAACCAGACCGCTATACTCAGTCCGCATTTCATTAATCCAGCTTGCCAGCATCACCGGGTCCAGCTCCGGGCCTTGCGGCGGGGCAACCAGTAAATAGCCATGTTTATGGCTTCCAGCCATAAAAGGATACGCGGTTATATTGCGGAACGTTTCCTTGTTGCTCATGGAGTAGACTTGTCTTCGCAAGTGTGAGCTGTCGAGCGAATCACCCTGGGCCAATACACAGCATATCCGGGAGCCGGGGTGTATATCCAGCGCCTTAAGTGCCTCTTCTGCTTCTTCTGCAGTATTCTCTCGCATGAGAAGGCGGGATACGGTTTCCGCCTGTATAAAGGCGGAAATTAATTCATGCCGTGAAGCAAGCTTGCGCTCAGCGCGTATTTGTTCGGCTACAGTCTGCAGGGCCTCTGTCAATTCTCTTTCATCTAAGGGTTTGGTCAAATAATTGGATACGCCGTATTTAAGGGCTTCCTTGGCATACTCAAAGTCAGCGTAACCGCTAAAGATGATGAACTTCGGTTGGAAATCGCTCTCCGCAAATATCCTAATGAGTTCAAGGCCATCGATCACAGGCATACGTACATCGGTTATGACCAAATCAGGCCTTATGCTATGAATAAGCTGCAGCGCATCTTCACCATCCAAGGCCTCGCCACACACTTCAAAGTCCAGTCCCTCCCAGTCCACCAGGAATCGAAGCCCTTCAAGCATCAGCGGTTCATCGTCGGCAAACAGTACCTTAAGCATTGGCATCACCCTCTTTATTTCTAAATTTTGATTACGGAAAACAAAGTCTTGCTCAACAGTGAGAAACCGCTTCGGCTGTATCCGAAACGGTTTTAGTATACATATTTTCCTTATATAAATCTAAATTACAATTATTCTTTAACACTTCCCAAGTTCAATCCTACCACGAAATACTTCTGCAAGAAAGGGTATACGAACAAAATCGGCACTGCGGTAACGATAGTGATGGCTGCACGGATGGAAGCCGGTGTCACCAGGGCCTGCATCTGATTGTGCTGATTGCCTGCCAGCGCAGAAGGATCGTTGTTCGTGCTCATGGTGGAACCGAGCAGCTTCATCATTTCATATTGCAGTGTGCTCAGATTGATATCCGATGATGCGTACAGGAACGTGTCAAACCATGAGTTCCATGCGCCTACGGCGATGAATAAAGCTACGGTTGCCAGCACGGGAGTACACAGCGGGAAGATGATTTTCCAGAAGATTCTGAATTCTCCCGCCCCGTCGATTTTTGCCGACTCTGTGAGGCTGCCTGGAAGGGACCGGATATACGTCCGGAGGATAATCAGGTTGAACGCGCTGACCATGCTTGGAAGGATATAGACCATAAAGCTATGAAGCAGGCCTAAATCTTTAATAAGGAAGTAATTCGGAATCAGTCCAGCATTGAAATACATGGTCAGGATGAACAGCATACTTATTTTTTTACGGAAAATGTATTGCTTCTGCGCCAGTGTATACGCTAGCATCGTAGTCAGAAAAACGCCTAATACTGTCGAGAGCACCGTGCGGGACACGGAGATAAAAGCGGCATGATAGATCGTCCCTGTGATAAAGACGGCTCTGTAGTTCTCCAAGGTCCAGGCACGGGGCCAGAAATATACTCCCCCGGCAAGAGTGTCACTGCCGTCATTTAAAGAAACTGCCAGCGTGTGGAGGAATGGATAGAGCGTGATGGCAACCACAAAGAGCATAAATATCGTGTTGATTGTATGAAAGACAATCGGCTCAATGCGTCCTGAACTTTTCGTCACAGCTTTCATATGGGCTTCCTCCTCTATACTAATCGCTCTTCGCCGAGGCGTTTTGCGATATAATTTGCGATGAATACGAGAATGACACTGACGATGGTTTTGAAGATCCCTGCCGCCGTAGCCAGAGAATAATTCCCCATAGAGATACCATACTTCACTACAAAGATATCAATGGTTTGCGACCAGTCCACAGTAAGCCCGTTACCAAGCAAATATTGGAGTTCAAAGCCGGCATCCAGAATATGTCCGATGTTCATAATGAGCAAGATAACGAATGTGGCTTTAATCCCAGGAAGAGTGACATAGCGCATCTTCTGAAAACGCTTGGCGCCGTCTATGGACGCTGCCTCATACAGAGAAGGATCGATCGAGGTAATGGCTGCCAGATAAATGATGGTACCCCAGCCCACCTCTTTCCACACGTTCGAAGCCCCGACAATGCCCCAGAAATATTTTCCTTCACTGAGCCACATAATCGGTTCTTTAATGAAGTGAAGCTTCATTAAGATTATATTGACAATTCCGTCATCAATCGACAGCGAAGTGGCAACGAT
The DNA here is from genome assembly GCF_052044425.1 of Paenibacillus sp. 22594. Classification (NCBI taxonomy): domain Bacteria; kingdom Bacillati; phylum Bacillota; class Bacilli; order Caryophanales; family Paenibacillaceae; genus Paenibacillus; species Paenibacillus sp. 22594. Next base: position 221,601 of record NZ_JBQENA010000002.1, on the reverse strand, counting down.
GCCCGCTGCGATAACCCAGGACAAGAAGTGCGGCAAATACGAAATAGACTGAACGATACGCTTGAAAAACTTGACTTTGATCTCATTTAGCAGTAAAGCCAAGCCGATTGCTGTAACAGTACCAAGCACAAGGTTAATAAAGCTCATGGCGATCGTGTTGCGCAGCACCATCATAAAGGTCTCATCTGAAAATAGAAATTTGAACTGCTGCAAGCCTACCCACTCTTGCTTGCCGAAGGATAGCGCCGGGCGGTAGTTCTGAAAGGCCATTATCCAGCCCCAAATGGGAGCATAGTTAAAGATAATTAAATAAATGGCAATCGGTACTGACATGAAAATAAGCTGCTTCTGCGTTTTTAGCGTCTTCCAGCTAAGACTCACACCGATTTCCGGATCGACTCTGCGTTGTCTGGTCTTCTGGGTTTTGACCGGTTTGTCCAGTACGGTATCAGACATGTAGTGTTCCCCTCCTGTAAGATCATTCTCTCCATACTATCCGTATTAATGAAGAGCGGGAAATACGATTTCCCGCTCTATTCTTTGTCTTGAAATCGACTACTTCACACTCCAGTTTTGAATACGCGACTGGATTCCTTCATTTATGCGGTCTTCATAAGCCTTGATGTCCAGCTTATGAATGTGGTCGACATAATCTTGCCAGACCCCATCAAATTCAGCCGGACTGGCCATAATGGCCTTTGGCAAATATTTGATTTGAAGGTCATTCAGCTTGGACTGCGCAAGCTTGGCTGCCGAACCGTCCTTAAGAACGATGGAGTAAGCAGGGAAGTAGATATTATTTTCTTTTGGTTCCTTGAAGAATTCGGACCATGTTTTCTTGTTATATGCTTTCAGGATTTTCTGATCAGAAGGTTTCAGACTGTCGAAGAATTCCTGCGGCTGAGTTCCGGCATCAGCTGCATTCCCGTCGCTGTAGGTACCTTGAATTTTCGGCATATAACCAAACATAGTCGTGATTTTGTTAGCCAACTGCCAGCTTGTTTGATCTGCGTTCGTCCGCTCTTCCGGCGTCCGGTAGAACGTGCCGTCTTCCTTCACTTCATAGTCTTCGCCTTTGATTCCCCATTGGAGAGTTTTCTGCCAATCTTCTGTAATCATCTGATCCAAGAATTTGATAATCCGGACAGGGTCCTTGGCATTGATCGAAATACCTAATCCGCGGTTGGTGCCGACCGCTCCGCGGTCACGATACCATTCCTCAGCGCCCGGATAGAGCAGAGGGAAGCCGATATACGTATTTTCTCTTTTGCCTTGAGAGATCAAAGAGGTTTCTCCATCCTGGAAGTTCCAGTGCTGGTCAAACATACCGATGACCTTGCCGCTTGCGATTTTGGCCAGGTACTGGTCGTAGTTTTGTACGAAAGCTTCTTTATCCATCAAACCTTGAGCGTTAATTTCATTAAGCTTCTTATAATAGGTCTTGGAAATATCCTTATCGGCAAAAATCTGCGCTTTGTTGTTGTCTACAATAACGCCCCCGTCATTCGGATGGCCCGCCAAGTGCTCAGGAGGGTTCTGAAGCGGGAATACACGCCAGTCGAAGTTGAGCGATTCAAATCCGATCATATCCGGGTGCTTTTCTTTATATTTGGCAATGATATCGAAATACTCATCCAGAGTCTTGGGAGTCGGATATCCCATCTCCTCAAGCACAGACTTTTGAAGCCAGAAGCCTGGTCCCTGGTAAGTCGGTTCGGTAATTTTACCTTGATATACACCATAGCTTGGCAAAACGTAGATATGTCCGTCGGTCTCATCCTTGATCTGATTCCAGACCGCGGCATAATGTTTTTTCAGGTTGGGAGCGTACTTTTCAATCAAATCTTCAAGCGGAATGTACGCCTTGGCATTGAGTAATTTGTCATCGCCCGACATAAGGTCCGGGTAGTCTCCTCCGGCAATCATAACCCCCAGCTTCTGCTGCAGGTCGCCCACCAGAAGCTCCGTTTTGAAGCTGACGCCGGTTTTTTCTTTAATCAGTTTGAGAATCTTGTTGTCCTCCGTAGGCGTCTGCCCGGGACTGGCCAAAAATACCGAGAATGTTGCCGGAGCATTGTCGTCTCCATTTGCCGCTGGGCTTGCTGTTGTTCCCCCCTTGGCCGTGTTGCTGTTAACATTGGCCGCGCTGTTGTTCGCGTTGTTCGAGCTACAGCCTGCCAGTGCAAGTGCAAGCGCGAATGTACCAGCTGCTAATGCCCGGGCGGAACGTTTTGCCGTTTTATGCATTTTGTTATGCCTCCCCTTTTTGGCTAGTTACTTTTTGTTTGCTATCAATCACCTGGTGACAACTTAATTATACCTTTCAAGAATGCGCTTCCAATTCATAAACTATAGTTCTTCCCCCCTAAAAATACGATAAAATGAAAACGTTTGCTGTTGATATGCATCTTAGACTTGCTAAAGGACATCCATATCAGATTACAGAAAATGGATGAAGGTGAATGCTTCAAGAAACTGTTGATTGTATAGCTGAAATGGATTTGTCCGGGGCGAAGCCCCTGCCAAGCCGAATAGGGCTGGCGTTAATACGCCAACCCCTGCCAGCACAGTTCTATTATACAAATAAAATAACAGTTCTATTATACAGACATAATAAACGTCTTCCTGTTTTCTTACCGGGTGAACGTATAGGTGCTTCCGGCTTCTCCGGTGAACGAAATACGGTCAAGACCTGGAGCTTCCAGGCAGCAAGGACCGGAAACCGTGCAAGTCACAACAACTTCCGTAACAAGACCCTCCACCCAGGCAATATCGAGGGTATATCCGCCCCGGGCCCGCAGACCCTTGACGCTTCCTTCGCTCCAGCTTTGCGGCAAAGCGGGCAGCAACTCGATTCTCTCAGTATGGCTTTGCAGCAGCATCTCGGCAATGCCCGCCGCTCCTCCAAAATTGCCGTCAATCTGGAATGGAGGATGGTTGTCAAACAGGTTGGGCAACGTAGAATGCTCCAAAAGAGCGCGGACGTTAGCGTAGGCTTTGCCCTCATCCTTCAATCTGGCCCAAAAGTTAATGATCCAGGCCCGGCTCCAGCCGGTATGGCCGCCGCCGCTGGCAAGCCTGCGTTCCAGTGTCGTCCGGGCAGCTTCAGCCAGCTCCGGCGTATGCTCCACGGTGAAGGCGTCGCCGGGATAAAGTGCAAATAAGTGGGAGATGTGCCGGTGCCCCGGCTCCACCTCTTCATAATCCTCCATCCACTCCTGAATCTGGCCATATTTCCCGATTTGCGGTTTGGGAAGACGGTTCAGAGCGGCGGAGAGCTCCTCGCGGAATGCCTCATCCCTGCCTATAATCTCCGCACTTCGGATGCAGGCTCCAAACAGCGCATCTATAATCTGAAAATCCATCGATGCCCCGGCGCAGAGCACTCCTGACTCACCGCTTGGCAGTATATAGGTGTTCTCAGGGGAGACGGACGGGCAGGTAATCAGCCGGCCTTCGGCGTCTTCCATCAAATAATCAAGCAGGAACTGGGCTGCCTCCTTCATCGTCTCATACGCCTGCGCCAGAAAATAACGATCCTGGCTGAACTGATAATGCTCCCAAAGATGCAGGCACAGCCAAGCGGCGCCAAGCGGCCAGAAGGAAGCGGGCAGATAGGTATCCTGCGGGGCCGTGTCTGCCCAGATATCCGTATTGTGATGTGCCGTGAACCCCCGGCAGCCGTACATGACCCTGGCCGTGACCTTCCCTGGCTCCCGCATCCGCTCGATCAGATCAAACAGCGGCTCATGGCATTCAGCCAGGTTGCAGATTTCCACAGGCCAGTAATTCATTTGCGCATTGATATTGATCGTGAATTTGCTGTCCCAGGCGGGGGTGAAGCTGTCATTCCAGATCCCCTGCAGATTCGCGGGCAAAGAGCCTTGGCGGCTGGAGGAAATAAGCAAATAGCGGCCATACTGGAAATAGGTCGCTATCAGCCCATTGTCCTCTTCTCCCTTCTGAAACCGCTTCAGCCGCTCGTCGGTCGGCAGCGCACGTTTATGTGAGTGCTCCGGCAGCACCAGCTCGACCCGCCCGTACAACCCACGGTAATCCGAGATATGCCGCGCCTTCAGCTCTTCATAAGGAAGCTGGCTCAGCTCGTCCAGCTGTCTTTTGGCGTAAAGCTGCGGATCGGGGTGCCGGAACGTAGTTCCTGCGGCAAGCAGCAGCGTAACCGAGTTTGCACCCTCCACAAGCAAATACTCGCCAATGGTCCGGCAGATGCCATCTTCCGTGACTGCCTTCAAGGCAGCAGCAAAAGAGCTGCCTCCCTCACCGCCGCAATCTCCGCGCATCGCCAACCCGCTGTTCTGCCATTTCTCTATTTTCTCCAGATATCTCCAGTCACGGCGGTTAAACCTCGCCTTTAAGAAAATCCCGTCCGTATGGTCGGTAGAAATTCGGATGGCAATAGCCTGATCAGGATAGCTAGCAAACATCTCGCGGGTGTACCTAGCCTCACCGATCCGGTAACTGATCCGGGATATGCCATTCTCCAAATCAAGCTCTCTTCTGTAGTCTTCAGCCGGCTGTCCGTGACCGCCAAATGACAGCAGCAGTTCTCCCAGCGGCAAATAATGCCGCTGGGCTTCGGGAAGACCCGCCATCGACATCGCAGCCAATTCCTCCGCCTCCCGAAGCCTTCCTTCCAGAATCAGCCTGCGGACTTCGGGTAAATGAGGCAGGGCATCTTCGTTATTGCGGTCTCGCGGACCGCCGTACCATACGGAATCCTCATTAAGCTGCAGCTTCTCCTCGGCTGTGCCGCCAAAAATCATAGCACCGAGCCGCCCGTTTCCAATCGGCAAAGCCTCATTCCATTCCAGCGCCGGTTGGCTGTACCACAACCGCTGCTTATGTTCCAAGCTTGTCATGATGGTTACGCTCCTTCAATTCGCCTAATAGTGAACATAGCGATACGATATCGTGTTTCGTACAGTTAATAATTAGTCCAATTCAACCAGCGCCTTAATTACCTTCGATTCAGGCCTCAGCCAGTTCTCGAACTGGCCGATCATGTCCACAAACGCACTGCGGTGGGTAATGTAACTATCAACATCAATGTAACCTTCCTTGATGGCATCTAGCACGCGCTCAAAGTCCTCCCGAGTGGCATTTCTGCTGCCCTGCACCGTCATTTCGCGCGCATGAAAATCGGGATCATTAAAGGTAATCATACCTTTCACCAAGCCAACATAGGTCAAGGTTCCCCCATGGGCTACAAACCCAAACGCACTTTCCATGGATGAGATGTTGCCGGTGGAATCAATGGTATAAGGCAGGAAGTTGCCATCAGTAAGCTTGGACAACTGCTCCTTCGGCTCCCGTAGTGCGCTCACCGTATGCTCAACCTGCGCCCATTCTCTGCAAAAGTCCAAACGTTCGTCGTTTACATCCATACCTATCACCTTCGCACCGGCGTATCTGGCCATCGCCATCACTCCTAGACCGATCGGACCGGCACCGATAACCAGGACTTGATCGCCAGCGCCAACACCCGAGCGGCGGACGGCATGCGCACCGATTGCCAACGGCTCCAGCATCGCCGCCTGATCCAGCGTCAGTCCTTCCGTTTTCAATAGGTTGTGTGCAGGCAAGGCCACCCGCTCCCGCATTCCTCCGTCCAAATGAACGCCGAACACCCTCATTTTCTGACAGCAGTTGGTTTTGCCGCTCAGGCAGGACCGGCACTCGCCGCAATGAAGATATGGAATGACACTGACCTGATCGCCGACCCGCAGCCCTTCCGGGTTGTCGCCGATTTGCTCAATCGTTCCAGACAGCTCATGCCCAAGCACGCGCGGGTAGGTGAAATAAGGCTGATTGCCCCGATATGCATGCAGATCGGTTCCGCAAATGCCGATTCGGCGGATCCTTACAATCGCTTCGCCGGCCTGAAGCTCCGGCTCCGGCAGATCATCCCTATACACGAATTTTCCGATTTCCTCGCAGATAATTCCCTTCATTATAACCGCTCCCCGTTCTGGTCTGGTCCTTCGTTCCACTCCGGCCGGCCGCTCGGCCATGTTGCCCCATCAATCGGCTTCAGAATTTCCAGCACTTCCTCCAGCAATTGTTCGTTCATCGGCTCTTCCGTCCACAAAATATTGTTGCTTATATTGGCCGGTGTCGCCGTGCTTACCAATGTTGTCGGAATCTGTTCATTGGCTGTAGAGAACTGGACAGCCAGCTTCGCAATGTCCTCTCCCTTGTCCCGGCAATATTCGGCAGCGCGCTTACAAGCAGCCTGGATGTCCCCGCTCGCCGGATGCCAGTCAGGCACCTTGCGGCTACTCAGCAGGCCCATGGAAATAGGCGATGCATTCATCAGTCCGGTTCCCTGCCGCTCCAGTAATGGAAGAAGGCGAAGCAGCGTGGTATCGTTCAGGGAATAATGGCAATACGACAGGATCACATCCAGAGTTGTACGAGACAAAACCGTTTCGAAGATATTCAAGGGCAGGCCGGTCACGCCATAGAAACGGATCTTCCCCGATTGCTTCAATTCCTCCAGAGCCGGGATCCCTTCTTCCATTACCTGCTCTATCGAACCGAATTCGATGTCGTGCAGCAGCAAAATATCCAGATAGTCCGTTCCCAGCCGGCGCATGCTTTCTTCCGCGCTGCGGATTACCCTTTCCTTGGAGAAATCAAATTCATCCTGACCGTAACGTCCTGCCTTCGTACTAATAATGTATCTATCCCGCGGAACCGTCTGTAGCGCCTCTCCCAGCACCGTCTCCGCTTTCATCAAACCGTAATACGGAGAGACGTCAATCAGATTAATCCCCATGTCGATTGCGGTATGAACCGTGCGGATTCCCTCTTCCTTCGGAACCTCCCGAAATACGCTTCCAAGCGAAGACGCCCCGAAACTTAACACGGATACGTCCAATCCCGTATTTCCCAGCTTTCTGTATTTCATCGCGTTGAACCTCCAATATATTGTGAATTTAACTTGTAAAACCTCGCCGCATTCGCTCCAAAGATTGGCTCCATCTCTTGCAGTGACAACCGACCCTGCAACGCTAGCCGCAATACGCCCATGACTTCATCATAGGTTGCAGCCATGAGGCACACGGGCCAATCGCTGCCGAACATTAGCCTTTCGGGTCCAAAGAGGTCCAGCGCCCCATGAACATAGGCAGTGAAATCCTCTTGCGTCCAGCCCTGGGGATCAGCCTCCGTCACCATCCCGGAAAGCTTGCAGTAAATGCCAGGATGCTGCGCAATTTCCGCCATATGGCTTCTCCACGGCTCTAAGCTGCCCGAAGCAATCGGCGGTTTCGCCAAATGGTCGATCACGCCTCTCAGTCCGGGAACCCGTTCCAACAGCTCTATAAGCTGCGGAAGCTGATCAGCCAGAACAAGCAGGTCGACGGGAAGGTCCTCTTCCGCAAAGTATGAAAGCGCTTCTACATAAGGGGTAGATAAAAGAATGCCGGGATCATCCATCTCCTGTATCATCACGCGAATTCCGGTGAATTTCGGGTGCTCGCAGAACCGCCGGTATTGCGCTTTGAATGACGGGTTCTCAAGGTCCAGCCAACCGATCACACCAGCTATGGAGTCGGTTTTTTCGCTTAATCCAAGAATATATTCGGTCTCCTCCACCGTAGGCGCAGCCTGTACCACTATCGTGCGGCTGATCCCGTGTTTTTGCAAATGCGGTTCAAGATCGGAGGGCTGATAATCCCGGAAAAGCACCGGAATTTCGGGTGTAATCCATCCGTAATCGTCCCTGTCTATCTTCCAAAAATGCTGATGAGCATCAATACGCATCATTCCACCTCCATTTCATCTTATTTTAGCATCCGATAAAAGAATAAAAATAGCCTAAACAAACAAATTTATACCTTATTTTGATATGATGGCTGTAAGAATCTATAGTTCAACAAAGGAGGCAGTGCAATGAAACCGATCCGCAAGATTTTTGACAACGAGTTGCCGTTTTCTCTGCTTCTGGACTACAAGGAAACGAAAAGCCCGCAGCGCGAGCTCCCGGACCATCAGCATCACTGGTATGAGTTCGTATACGTCTACCGGGGAAAAGGGACTTTTTTTATCGATCAGACGTTTTACGAGATGCGCCAGGGTGACGTCATCGTCGTTCCGGGAAATACGGTACACCGGGGATTTCCCGACAAAGAGGAGCCGGTAACGTCCTCCGCCGTTTTTTTCAGCCCCTACCTTGTGAATAACAACACATTCAGCGAAACATATGCCTATCTGAAGCTTTTTGACGCAGCCAAGAAGAACAAGCAGTACAAATATACCCTGCCTCCTGAACATGCCCAAATCGTAGAAAGAGATATCGATGCTATCCATGATGAATGGGACCAAAGACGTCCGGACGGCGGCCATGCTATGGCGCTGCTGCTCCATCTCGCGCTGCTTCACTTAAACCGGTACTGCTTGCCGCAGGCCGCCGAGCTTGGTCCCACGAACGCATTGGTCCCGGATTGGTTCCGAGATGCGCTCGCCTATATCAATGACCATCTGGACCGGCCGCTGGAGCTTAGCGCGCTGGCGAAACGGGCGGCCGTATCCCCGGCCCATTTCAGCCGTGTCTTCAAACAGAGGCTGGGTATGAATGCGACTGATTATATTTCAACCAAACGGATTTTTGCGGCCAAGGATGGCTTGCTCCAGTCCAACGACAAAATTGAGCAGATTGCCATGGCCTGCGGCTTTGAGAGCATGCCCCATTTTTACCGTACGTTTAAAAAATATACGAACATGACTCCCGCCGCTTACCGGAAAGGCAGCAGGCCACACTGAGGCACTCATTGTTCTTTATTCACCGCTTCAGATCTTCTTCCCTGACAGCTATAGGTTCACCATGATAAGTAACGATGCACCTTCCGGCATTCCCGGTGATCTCTACCGCAAATTGTCTGACCGCCGGCATACCGGCATAGCTTCCGCTGCGCTTCCCGATTGTTAGGGTACGGTCCGCTTCGCTCCACTTCATCTCAATCGTGGCGTACGAACCGTTCTCGTAATTATAGTTATCCCCTTCATCTTCATACAGTGTGAATGAAGCATCCAGGCCAGAATATACCTTTAAGCCAATCATTGCTTCCGGCTGTTCATCCGCATATTGAACATCCGGGCCAACCGGAACAATGGACCCGGCACGGACAAAGAGAGGAAGCGTCTCCAAATCGGCTGTCGCTTCAATCGTCAAGCCGCCCTTGATCCGTTCGTCGCTCCAGTAATCGTACCATTCTCCGTCTGGCAGGTAGATACTGCGCAGCTTGCCGACCCCGTGAAGCTCCCGGGAGCCGGGACCATAATACATTGCAGTTGTGACGGGTGCAACCAGGAAAGCCGGGCCGAACATGAACTGATCATCAATATCATGGACCCGCACATCTTCCCGGTAATCGAAAGCCAGCGCACGCAACATCGTATATTTGCGATGTGCGACGGCCCCTGCCATAGAATAGATATATGGCATCAGCTTGTAGCGGAGCTTCAGATACTTCACCAGCGTATCGTACATCAGCTCGCCCTCTTCGCCGAATCGCCACAACTCTCTTGGCGTATCTGTTCCATGGGAACGGAACATGGGCAGAAAGGCCCCAAGTTGGAACCAGCGTACATACAGCTCACGATACCCGAAATCGGCAACCCCTTCGTCATAATCCCCGTTCCAGAACCATTGCTCTTTGTGATTACGCACGAAGAAAGCGCCGATATCCAGTGTCCAGTAAGGGGAACCCGTTACGCAAAAATTAAGGCCGTCTGCAATCTGCTTCCTCAGCGTCTCCCAGTTGGCCGCTATATCTCCCGACCAAGTAATCGTGCCATAACGATGCTGCCCGGCAAAAGCGGAACGCGTCAGATTCACGACCCGTTTGCCTGTGTCCGCCGCACGCTGACCTTCATAGATGCCCTTGGAATGCTGCAGCGAATAGGCATTGATAAACCCCGGATCGAGATAACGCTTGGATTCGGCCGTGTTAATGAGCATGCGCTGCTCGGGCTCCGGCTTCACTGCTCCTTTCCAGTCGCCCTCGAACGGCTCGGTGCAGTCGCACCACCAGGCGTCAATCCCATGGGAGAACAGTCCGGTATCGGCTTGCTTCCAGTACAACTCTCGCGCTTCCTCCCGGAAAGCGTCATATGTGGCCTGATTGCCGAGCAGGAAGCCGTGTTCGCTCATTTCCTGGTGATTATCGCCGCCGGCTCCCATAATCGGCCATATAGATACCATTAGCTTTGCATTCATTGCATGTAAGCTGTGCATCATTTCCGAAGGGTCAGGAAACCGTTCGGGATCAAACGTCTTTTGTCCCCACAAATTGCCCGTCCACGACTGCCAATCCAGAACGATGCAATCGAGGGGAAGCGAGCGGTCACGGTACTCCTGTACTGTGGCAATCAATTCCTCCTGGGAAATGTACCGTTCCTTGGACTGCACATACCCGTAAGACCACTTCGGAAGCATTGGCGCTTCCCCCGTCAAATGCCGAATTCCGCCAATGATCTGATCGAACTCCGGGCCGTAAATCACATAATAATCCATTTCCTCATCCACATCCGTCCAGAGATATGAACCGAAAGCATCATCATGAAATGTCATGTACGAATAGGAGTCTACCAGAATCCCGTAACCGCGAGTGGATACAAGCACCGGAACAACCGCTTTCATATTTTGCTGATACAAATACTGATGCTGGCCCCGAAGATTCATCATTCCCTCTTCATGTGAGCCAAGTCCATACAGGGCCTCGCCCTCCTGCCATTCGAATTCCAGCTTCGTATGATAGGCTTGTCTGTCGAGCCTGCGGTTTATCCCTTCCGCTCTTGCACGCAGGCCATCCGCCCCTTGATCGGTTTCAACCTTATCGGCCGAATCATCGAAGACCGTATGGTATACCTCCGTTCGCACCAGCGTTTTGCCGCCTCTTACCGGTTCTTTTGTCAGCAGCTTGCCATTTGCATCCCAATAACTGAATGCGCAGGTTAACTTGTCCACCTGTATTGCAAGGAGCGCTGTCGAAATTTCCAAATGGCCGGGGTGGTCCGCAACCGTCCATAGAACGCCCTCCGCCTCTGGGCGGCTCACTACTACAAGACTCTGTTTCCCGCTTAATTCCGAATCCAGGGTATAACGAATTCTGGCTATGCCCGGAGTACAAAAGGAGATATGCATGATTCCTTCTGTAGTCTCCAACCTGACCCCATCCGAACCGGAATCTACATGCTTCAGTTTCACAGTGTATCCCTACCCTTCCTCATGATTTTGCTATAGTATAATGATATTATTGTTGATAACCGGATATCTAACATATATTTGCGAAATATTGACACAATATTGCGATTTGGGGAGGCATTATGTACGAGCACCGTTACCGGGAGGTCAAGCTGCACGGCCAGCCCGAATTTCCGATTCATATCTACCAAGTGGAGCATTCTGCCAGCGTTCATTCCATCCTTCCTGTGCATTGGCATAATGAGATAGAATTAATCTATTTGGCAAAAGGTATGGCTACCTTTCATATCGAAAACCGGGAGTTTGCCATTCAGAAGGGAGAGTGCCTGATCGTTCATCCTGGAGAACTCCATTCGGGGATTGGCACTGCCTCTGACGGCACTTGTTATTATTCTATCGTGTTCAGATTATCTTGGCTGTCTTCCCCGCAATCGGACCGGGTTCAGGAATTATTCTTTGAACCCATCCTGCAGGGAACTGCCAGGCTGCCTGCCCTGTTATCTGCTGCAGACGAAATCCACTCTAAATTGCTCGTTGTCATACGGGAGCTTCTGAGCCGCTATGAGCGCCAATCCACCGCTTATGAAATGAGCTTGAAGGGTCTCCTTCTGCAGTTCATTGCAGATGTTTACCAGTACGGCCTGATAGAGAGCAGCAATGAGTCAGGAAGCCTTCACGGACGAGAATACAACCGGCAGATCAAGCAAGTACTGTCTTATATGGACACACATTCAAGCGAGAAGCTGGAGCTGGATCAGCTTGCTTCCGTTGTGTCGCTTAGCCGCTCCCATTTCTGTACTTTTTTCAAAACGCTGACTGGAATGCGGCCGATGGAATATTTGAACTATATCCGCATCAACAAAGCGGCCAGTCTACTCCGCAGCGGATCGTACAATGTATTGGAAGCCGCACTGGAGTCAGGCTATCAGCATGTCAGCTACTTTTCTAAATGCTTCAAATTTTATATGAATATGACGCCTTCGGACTATAAGACCCGTTATTCTACCGGTATTTAGCCATGGCATATACTATGCCTATGCACTGACTTCCGGGCGCATCATCAACAAGAAAGCAGCACCAGAGATCCCCGGTTGCTGCTTTCTTGTTCCATGCGTATTCAGATTTCACTCCCGGTTATTCCAAAGTAAATGAAGCCAGACTGGCGCCTCCATTGCCGGTATACGTCAAATACAGTGCTTGTACACCGTCGGGAATGGCCACTTCCGCTGTGTATTCCTTCCAGACATTCGTAAAACCTACCGGTATCCGTCCCAGTGCCGGTCCGTCCCATGACGTCTTCACTTCAAACTCGCCCTGGCAATACCCGCGCACCATGATTTTGACCCGGTTGACTCCCTCGCACGCGAAATATTTAAATCCGGCGGTAGCCGAATCCGTCATATTGGCAATATAGCCGATTTCCTCGTCACCATCTCTGCCATCCTGGGTAATCTTCGGAAACCGGCTGTCCATCCATGCTCCCATACGGCCGAAGCCTCCGGTGTACATTTCCTCATCTTTACAGAATAAATGGCAGGCCAGATATGCCGGATATTCCCCCCGGCCTTCAAGCGGCCCTCCGTTCGGGCCGCAGGATGTAATTTCCACCTGCGGAATGGTGCCATCCGGGCGGAATTCTATCCTCTCGATACAGCCCTGCCGGCTGAACGCAGTCCCGTTAGTGTGCCGATGATAAAAAATGTACCATTCCCCGTTAATTTGGGCGATGCTGCCGTGGTTATTGCCGCCATAATACATCGGCTTGCCGGCCGGCTTGTACGTATCGATATGAAGATCGCAATTGCTTACAATGACCCCCTGGTACTTGAAGTCCTTGGTCGGATGCTTGCTGGTCGCATAGCACAGCTCATGCATGGAGATCGAGGAATAGATAAGGTAGTAGGTATCTCCCCTTTTGCGGATGGAAGGTGCTTCAAAGAACTCGTAACCTTCGAATCCGCTCCCCTTGCTATATGGCTGGCTCGGCGCAACAAATACAGGCTCTTCGACAATCGTGAGCATATCCGGGCCAAGCACCGTTGCCATTGCGCCATGTCTGGATCGGTCTCCATACCCGCAGAATCCGGTGTACAGGTAGGTGTTCTCTCCTTCGGTAAGTACGCCGGGGTCAAACTGCGGCTCGTCGCCTTCCCGCTCTCCAAGGCGTGTTCCATCTGCATATCTGACATAGCCGTAGAACTCATACTTGCCGCCCGGCTTGTCGCAGACAGCCACCGAAACAACGGGAACCTTGTCCAGCACATAGTAGAGATAATACCGACCGTCCGGCCCCACGGTGACATCGGGAGCATACAGGCACATGCTGCCTTCAGGATTTAACGGGTCATCCGTAGTCCGGTAGATAACGCCGTCATACCGCCAATCGGCCAGATTGTCCTCCGGTGCCGACCAACAGGTATAGTCGTTCAAGCAAAAAGCGTGTCCGTTAAAACGGTCATGCGAGCCATACACATATACTCTGCCTTCAAAAACATACGGCTCGCCGTCAGGGATATATTCCCAAGACGGGAGGTACGGATTGAATCCTTGTTTTTTTGCCATTGTAATCTCACCCTTGTCATTTAATAATGAAGTCTGTTTATGCGTGCACAATCACTTGCATGGAGCAACCGGCATAGTCCGGGTGCACATCTCTTTCTTTAGCCACATCCAATACCGGTACGCCCTGGCGGTTAAAATGGACTCTGTGCATAGCGGAGCATCTCGTGCCATGCTTCACCAGTTGCTCTTCTCCGTGGTACAGCATCAGTACGTTGCCATCATAATCTCTAAAAAAAGAATTGTGGCCCGGCCCATATATGCCTTCAGTCGAATAATAAGACAATGCAGGCGTGCTGGCCTTGGTCCAGGCGTTGATGTCCAAATAATTACTTCCCTGCGGAATGCTTAAAAGCCCCACCGCATAGGTGTAACCCGTCGCGGCCCCGCCGGAGTAGGCGATATACACCATGTCCTTCGTAATAAGCGGGTACGGGCCCTCATTGTTGATAGTCCCCTGAATATTCTCCCAGCCGAACAGCGGACGCGAGAGGAGCACCGGTTCGCTGGTCAATACCGTGGGGTTATCTTCATTTACCGTTGCGATATACAACATGGAGCCGGTGTCAAGCGGCGTTCCGATTCCCTTACGGTAGGACCAGACCAGACATGAAGTACCGTCTGCCTTGAAGTAAGTCATATCCAGCGTGATGCCTTCCTTTGCCAAATAGGCTCCATCCGCCCGCTTCACACGGACCGGCGTACTCCAATCCGCTGCCTTCAGGATGTCACCGCCCGTGTTCAGCTTCATCATGTGGCACTGCGGACCCCATACTGTGCCGCCTACAGCGAACAAAATATATAAATCCCCGCCGATGACATGAAATTCAGGAGCCCAGAATGTCTGGATGAAGTTTTGCTCCTCATTCAGATCAAGAATGACGGCCTCCTTATAACCTGGAGCGAATAAACCGCTTAACGTGTCCGCCTCGCGGACATAGATGCCAATATCATTTGCATTGTCATTGGTCGCCAAAAAATAATATTTGCTGTGCCATGGTAGAACAACCGGGTCGGCATAGCCGCTTGCCAAGGGGAATGTTAACTCATGCGTGACCACCTTGCCTTGCACAGAATACGTTCCAGGCGCGGCAAAATCAATGCCTTCACTGTCCCACATTACCCGCTTGTCTGCGGTAGAGCCATCGGAATAAACCGCCGTGGCTTTTACCACTTTCAATTCGTCTGCGGATGTGACACTGACACTCTCCGGCACGCGGATTCCAATGTTATGTACCGGTGTCCATGAAGCCTGCACCGAGCGGCCGATGCGGCTGTCTACCGAGATTGCATTTCCCGGATTCGTTCCGGGCAGCGGCTTGCCGGGCCGGTCTACCATGTAGGCTTCCGCTGGTTCAGGTAGTGAAATACGGTCCGGTTTCATCAGGTCAGACAACCGGCTCAAATAAAAGTTCCCTCCGTTGTCCTGCCAGCGAATTTCATATTCTTCACCCGATCCGCTAAGTCCACAAACGGCTTCTTTGACGAACACCTCACTGTGCAGCTGAACCAAACCATGATGATGAAAGGTAACCAGATCCGGGGATGTCCACAGAAGAATATGCCCTCTGCTTTCTTCGTCATCATTTCCGAGTGCATCCACTCTTACCGCGACAATGCCGAAAGAGCCGTCTGATGTACGGAACAAATAGGGGTTTTTAAGTCCTTTTTCATGAATCACGCTGTTCTCATCGACGGTTGCCAAAGCGAATAGTATGCCGTAGTTCCGGTTCAATGCTTGAAATTCGTTATGATCATCCGTGCAGGCAAAATGAACGCTGTTGCTGAGAGACTCGGTGTAATCCTGGTTCGCTTTGCGTGTATAGACTGTAAGCTTCATATGATTTTGCACCCTATAACCATCACCTTTATCTTTTTTGGGCTTCACGGTTTGTCCCTTACAGTATAGTGAAGCGCCTTGACCGAAGTCCATGACATATAGCCACTTAACATTGATCTATTCTTAGATGTTCCCAAAATGATTTGCGGAGCGGAAAACCAGGGCCGAATCGTCTATAAATTTTAAGGAAAACGCTTTAGTTTCTATACCTCCGGTTATGGTATGCTTTGAAAAAATCATATTCAATGGAGGATTGTTATGAGAAACCTGTTCAAAGAGAACGGAGTGCCGGAAGAGGCCATCCGGCAAAGACTTGACGACACCTGGAACGAATTGTTCTACGGCGCGCCCGATGTCCGAATCTACCATCCAATGGGTGACGATAAGGGATATATCGTGGATACCGGCAATACAGATGTGCGGACAGAGGGCATGTCCTATGGAATGATGATGGCTGTTCAGTTGGACAAGAAGGAAGAGTTCGACCGGCTGTGGAAATTTGCCAAGGTCTATATGCAGCATACAGAAGGCCGTTACAAGGATTATTTTGCCTGGCACTGTAAACTGGACGGAACACGGCTGTCACCCGGTCCGGCGCCGGACGGAGAAGAATTTTTCGCCATGGCGCTGTTCTTTGCAGGAAGTCGCTGGGGGGATGGCGCCGAACCGTTCAACTATTCCGAGCAGGCAAGAATTATTCTCCGAGCTTGTGTTCATAAAGGGGAAGACGGGGAAGGCGATCCGATGTGGGACCCGGAGACCAAGCTGATCAAGTTTATTCCTGAAACCCCTTTCAGCGATCCCTCCTATCATCTGCCGCATTTCTATGAATTATTTGCTCTGCAGGCGGATGAGCAGGACAGAGCTTTTTGGAAAGAAGCCGCATCCAGGAGCAGAGCCTATTTACAAAAGGCATGTCATCCGGTTACCGGTCTTTCCCCCGAATATGCGAACTATGACGGAACTCCGGCTGAACCCCAGCCGCATGGAGACTTCCGCCACTTCTTCAGTGATTCTTACCGGGTGGCGGCCAACATCGGGCTTGATTATGAATGGTTCCGCAATGACCCTTGGCAGGTGGGCCAATCCAACCGGATTCAGGCCTTTTTCCGGGACATTGAAGTAGCCGATTACCGGCGCTACACCATTGACGGCCAACCTTTTGAGGAGCCATCCCTGCACCCGATCGGCCTTCTGTCAACGCTGGCCATGGCCTCGCTCGCTGCCGATGGACCGGATGCCGGACATTACGTCAAGCTGTTCTGGAATACTCCACTACGCACCGGTGACCGCCGTTATTACGACAACTGCCTATACTTCTTCAGCTTGCTGGCCCTAAGCGGAAATTACCGTATCTATTCATAATTAAAAAGAAATCGCCCTTGGATATCATGGAAGCACCACTTTCCATCTCCAAAGGAGCGATTTCTTTTTTTGCATGATCTCCTGCAACAGCAAGTAGCTTGGCGGATTCGTATTTCTTCGATATACCCTGACAGGTTGATGCCCCTTTCCCTTTCCTGCTTGAACAGACGTGACAAATAGGAGGGGTTGAAGTGGATTAAGACAGGAGTATGAGTGCAATGGTGAAATATAGCTCCGTGAGGTAAGGACTGCCCCTATCCGATGCATGACCTGCAGGCTCGACCCTCTCTTTAAAAAGCCTAAAAAACTCATTTTTTCTTCCCGCCTCCAAATGAGCGGTCAACGTCTCGGACTTGTCGCGAAAAGACCGGTCACGGACGGAGTCAGGCATCAAGGCCTCCGCCAACAGCACCTTTTGCAATTCAAGCCAATATGTATTGATAACGCTCACATTTTTACTTCACTTCTCCCGTATTGACACAAACGGGGACCACGCTTCACTCACGCATCTCCGGCAAGTCCGGCCCGCCGGCTGCGCCGTCATCATCGGCATTTCCTTCCGCTTCATCCTCATCTCGGTAGGAGCCCGGCGTAATGCCAGTATACTTTTTGAACACCTTGGCAAAATAATGCTTATTTTCGAAACCGACCTTCTTTCCGATGGCGTTCACGGATAGCTGGCGCTGCGACCTGAGCAGCTTCTGCGCTTCCTTGATGCGGAATGCGTTCAAATAACTGACAAACGTGTCGCCCGTCACTTTCTTGAACAGACTGCTGATGTAGTTCGGATGAAGTTTCATCAACTCGGCAAGATGGTCCAGTGACAGATCGTTCATATAATGGGTTTTGGTATAAGCCAGAATGCGTTTGGCATGCCCTGAGCACTCCGAATCGGCTTCGGAGGGAAGCTCCTGTTCAACATGCGCCAGCAGAGCGGCAATCTCATTCTTGTCAATCGGCTTCAGCAGATAATCCACGACTCCTGTGCGGAGCGCTTTCCTTACATATTCGAATTCATCATAGCCCGTCAGGATAATAAAGCGGTCACACAGCCCACTCTCCCTGGCAGCGTCGATCAGCTCGAATCCATTTTTCTCCGGCATATGAAGATCCGTAACCGTCACATCCGGCATGTATTCTTTCATGAGATCCAGTGCCTCAAAAGCGTTGTTCGCCTTGAATACCTCTGTCCCGAGCGGAGCCGCTTCACCGATAATCTTGACCAGTCCGTTAAGGATCAGCGGCTCATCGTCTACAATCAATACTCTCATATCCGGCCTGTCCCTCCTGTTGTGATGATGATAGTCAGGCATGTTCCACGGTCCGGTCCGCTGTCAATGACCAGTTGCGAGGAACCGCCGTAGAACGATTTGATCCGTTCGCTGACATTGAACAGACCCACGCCTCCCATGTTCTCCGCGACGTCTCTGCCGCCGCCCCTTGCCAACCGGGAGCGAATTGCCGCCAGCTTGTCCTCCGGAATGCCTGTTCCGTTGTCTGTAATGGAGATAATGATTTCGTCTCCAGATTCCCGGACTTGGAGCTTAATATGGACGGGCCGAAGGATGGTAGATGCTCCATGAACGATGCTGTTCTCGACCAGAGGCTGGAGCATGAATCTTGGACAGACAAGCCGTTCCGCATCCATGGAGACATCGACCTCGTAGGTCAGTCTATCCTGGAGCCGCATCTTGTGAATATTCAAATAGAAGATAACCGTTTCGATTTCCCTGGCCAGAACGGTCCGGTCCCCTTCCGAGGACAGGCTATAACGCATCAGCTTGCCGAACCAGAACGAAA
Organism: Paenibacillus sp. 22594; assembly: GCF_052044425.1. Taxonomy (NCBI): domain Bacteria; kingdom Bacillati; phylum Bacillota; class Bacilli; order Caryophanales; family Paenibacillaceae; genus Paenibacillus; species Paenibacillus sp. 22594. The sequence goes on along the minus strand of NZ_JBQENA010000002.1, from coordinate 202,807 downwards.
TATCCGCTACCTCCTTGTCATTATTAGACTCAGCCAGCATCCGGATCGTCTCAAGGGTGTTGTAGAGAAAGTGCGGCTTGATCTGGGCCTGAAGCACTTTATATGCCGCTTCTTTATTCCGCAGCTCGGAGCGGTGAACGTTGTTGATCAGCTCGTCCATGCGCTGGATCATCGAATTGTAGGTCGAGGTCAGAAATCCGATTTCGTCCTGGTGGTTCGGCTTGTCGTGCTTGCTGATAAACTGCTTCATATTGTCATCGTCCAGATTTCGCATGTGCCTTGCAAGGAGCAGAATGCGTTTGGTAATCGTAGATGCGAGCGCATAATAAACAAATGACAAAGCCGTCAGAAGTGCGATGATGGTAAAGACCAGGATAATCTCCTTGCGCTTGATTGTGCGAAACACAGTGTCAACCTTACCGGTCACGACAACCCGGGCGTCCAATTCCTCAATATACAACTGGTTCACAATGGTTTTATTGTTGATGAAATAGGGCCGGGTATCATTTGAACCAAGCAGCTTCCAGGTTGCCTTGTCAATGCCTGCGGGGGCGCCTTCCGCAGACGCAGGCACCCCCTGCTCGGGAAGCAGGAAGGCTTGCCAATTGTCTCTCCCCCCAGCCGCCTCGTACAATTTCCGGATTAACCCGCTACCGATGTGCAGCTCAAGAAGTCCAATTTTCTCGGTAAAGTTAGAGTTGTAAATGTTCTGATAGAACATAAGCGAAGGCACAGCCGCCCCCGGATCGGCCATCCTCCATATTCCTTGACCGGGCTTCAGCGTACGCGCGACCTCCTTGCCCCGCGAATCCAAAGCTGAGATATCCAGAAACCGGTCAGTAATCGGAAGCACCCGCTGTTTGGTTTTATAAATCCGAAAGCTTTCAATTTCCGGATTAATAAACAGCGATTGAGTGATAACCGGACTGATATAACGGTTATAGGTGTAAATGCTGTACGAATCGGATTCATACACTCCGTCCAGATAATCCGTGACATACGGGTTATATTGCAGCATACGCTGGATAGAGTCGATTCGGGTCAGATCCATCTTCATATTGGCCTGTGCCTGCTCCAGTATTTTCTGACGGCTTTGGACGAATTGATTGGTCAGGTTGCCGTAGATTTGTGAATAATAGTAGTAACCGAATATGACAACTGGAATAAAAATCAGGATGACATATCCCAAAGTGATCTTACGAACAATGCTCAAGGTGACGAATCCTCCTGAATCCCGGATTGATTACTTCTAAACGTACCATGAACAAGCAAAATCCGGTAGAGGCATGGCGCCTCTACCGGTTGTCCTTGGTTTGCTTACTTGAACAAATCCTTCTTTTTCTCATAGACTGTGTTGGCCCAATTTACCAGCTTCTGCAGCCCCATATCCTCTGCGTTCTTAACCATACTGTTGTAATTCGCCACGGCTTCCTCTTCAGAGTTCGCAAGGTAAATTTTCACCTTCTCGTTTTTGACCATCTCGTCAATCTTGGTCTTAATCGTCTTCTCCTCAGAATCGGGCTGTGCCTGGATTAAGCCGATTTGCGGCTTATAAACAGTGATGGCTTTTGTTTCGATCAAGGCCTTTGTCTTCTGTAAGCCGGGAACATAGGACAGCATGCCTTCCGTAACCCCGTCGTTGTACAGGTACCACCACTTGATGCCGTTGCTGTTAACGAAATCCGCATCAGAAGGGTTGTATTTCAGATCCGGATGCCCTTCATTGTTCCAGGTCCAATGCTCCCCTTCGACGCCGAACATTGTCAACTTCTTGCCCTCATCGCTTGCCAGATATTGAAGAAATTTGATTGAGGCTTCCGGGTCTTTATTTTTCTTGGTGATGAACGTTCCCGCAAATCCAAGCCCCGAACTTACAACCTTTGCATCTTTCGACAAGGCGCTAGGCAGCATTTTGAACGTGAATGAGCCGCTTCCACTGCTTTTGATTTTTATGTTGTCCGTATCGGCTGTGGCAACCGTATGGCTGTGGGCAAACGCTTTTCCGTTGGTCGCATACTGGTCATCAATCTGATCGTTCGCCAACGCGAAATTTTCTGCCAGAATGTATCCGTTGCGGTACAGGCTATTCATAAACTTGAAGAACTCCAGCATTTTGGGTTGTCTAATGGAATAGTCGACTTTTCCATTCTCTTCATACCAGCCATCCAGGAGAACGCCTGTGCCGAACTGTTGGAGGAAATATTGCTCCAGCCAGTCTTTGTCCATGATGAGCGGCACCATATCCGGGTATTTCTTCTTGACCATACCCAGCACTTTCACAAAATCATCCAGCGAGTTGATCGGTGGATTGCCCAGCTCTTTCAGGATATCTTCCCGCACAGCAATCCCCGGATGGCCGTCGCTGCCGATCGAAAATTTGTTCTTCGCCATTTCCTCCTGAGTGGCGAAGGAATTTCGAATCGTGTAGAAGTTGCCGTCGTCCATAGTATGGATCGCAATTCTCGTCTTGTCGATCTTGAAATCCGGCGCATATTTCTCGATCAGCTCATTCCATGGATAGGACAGCTTCGAATCCGACAGCCGGTCTATATTCGAATAGGTGAAAACAAGGTCCGGGAGGTCGCCGGAAGCGATCATAAGCGGAAGCTGCTTGTCATCCGTAGCGACGGTAACCTTCAACTTCACACCTGTTTTCTCCGTGATTTTATCTGCAACGGGTCCTTTCCATTCTTTCACCGGATACCAGGGAGCGTCGATGAACAGCGATAATTCCTTCACTTCGCCACTGCCCGAATTGCCCGTGCCGGCTTTGTCTCCCTGAGTTGCATTGTTCGTTTTGCTGCCCTGGCCTTCGTTCCCGCCGCCGTTGCCACAAGCGGATAAGAGCGAAATCATCATGATGGCCGCCAATAAGGCCGTAAGCATTTTGTAGCTTCTGATTTTTTTCAAGCTAACTCCCCCATTTGTTAATTAATATATTAAAGCAAGCGCTTTAATATTGAAACTGCTGTTTCAGCCCTTTACAGAACCAAGCATAATACCATGCACGAAATACTTCTGCAGGAATGGATACACACAGATAATTGGCACTATCGAGACTACCATCGCTGTTACCTGCAAGGAGAAGCTAGTCACGCCTGCCGAAGCACTGTTGGCAGCGGCAATCGCATCCATAGGAGCATTGCTCTTGCTAATGACCTCCATCATGCGGAAGGCAAGCGTCCGCAGGTTCTCCGACTGGACGAAATAGGCAGAGTCCAGCCAGGAATTCCATTGGCCTACACCCATGAACAGTGCCATTGTGGCAAGAAGCGGCATCGAGACCGGCAGGATAATCCGGAAGAAAATAACGAATTCGCCCGCGCCGTCAATGTGTGCTGATTCCTTCAGCTCGCCGGGAATTTCCCGGAAGAACGAGATGGCAATGAGCAGGAAGAACGTGTTGAGCATCGACGGTATGATATAGACACCAAATGAATTAAGCAGACCGATCGAGCGCAGCACTACGTAGTAAGGGATCAGGCCGCCGGAGAAATACATCGCAAAAATGATGATTGCAAAATAAAATTTGCTGAACATCAGATCGCGGTGCGAAAGTCCGTAAGCTACCAGACTTGTCAGCAGCAGCCCCAATGCTGTACCCGAAACCGTCCGGACAACCGTGACCATGAAGGCACGGTACCACTTAGGATCGTCCAAAAACATTCTATAATTCTCCAGAGTAAAGCTTCGCGGCCAGAGATAGACGCCCCCCAGAAGAGAATCCGAGCCTTTGTTGAATGAGGCGATCAGAACATAATAGAACGGGTACAGCATGACGAGCATGATAATGAAAAGGACGGTATAAATAAAGCCGTCAAAAAGCAGATCCTTTTGTCTTTGACTCTTGAGCACGACTCTTCCTCCTTTCCCTAGAATAAACTTGAGCCTGACATCCGTTTTGCGATAGAATTACTGGAAAATATTAACATTACCGAGATGACCGACTGTATTAAATCAATAGCCGCTGCGTAAGAGAACCGGCCGTCCTTCAGCCCCACCTTGAACGCATAGGTCTGCACAATCTCAGAAGTCGGATTATTGATGCTGTTGCCGAACAGGTACGCCTGCTCGAAATTGGAGCCCACCAGTCCTCCTCCAAGAATACTGCCGATCGTCAACACCAGCACCACCACGATGGTTCCCTTCATCCCCGGCAGCGTGATATGACGGATGCGGGCAAGTCTTCCTGCCCCGTCGATCTCGGCCGCTTCGTATAGCGCCGGATTGATTCCGGTAATGGCTGCCAGGAAAATGATCGTCCACCAACCCATTTCCTTCCAGACAGCGCTTCCGACTGCAAGTCCCCAGAAATAGTTCGGGCTTGTCAAAATATTGAGCGGCTCGTGGATGAAGCCGAGGCTCATCAAAGCTTTGTTGACTATACCTACGTCTGCGGACAGAAAGGCATAGGAAACACCGACCACCACGACCCAAGAGATAAAATGCGGTAGATAGCTGACCGTCTGAACGAACCGCTTGAAGGCCATGTTCTTCACTTCATTGAGCATAATGGCGAGCAGAATCGGCGCCGGAAAAGCGAAGATGACCTTCAGAAAGCTCAGTACCAGTGTATTACGGACAATCTTGCCGAACTGATAGTCGTGTATAAATTCATCAAAATACTTCAGTCCCACCCAATCACTTGTAAAAATCCCCTTAATGCCGCTTGAAATGCTGTAGTCTTTAAACGCCATCAAGATCCCGAACATTGGCGTGTACGAAAATACCAACAAGAACACCATACCAAGTCCAACAAATACATGAAGCATCTTTTGTCTTTTGAACCGCTTCCATAATCGGCCGCTGTCGGCCTGCGGGCTAATAGGCTGTGTCTCCAGTTGCATATGCGCCCCTCCTTTATATTTAGTGTACTCTCCCGGATAATGGCAGCGTAAGCCAACATTCTTAAGAAAGCGTTGTCATTTTTTAATATACGCATGCTACAGGACAACGCGTTCAATCCAAAAAGCAGCGATTCTCCAGTTAACGGAAAAGCGCTGCTTGTTGTTTTTGAATCTGTTTCTGGTGCGCTGCGGCTTCGACTAATTGACATTCGATTCCCAGTAGTCGCCAACCAATCCTTCTATTACACTGCCGCTGGCCCAAGGCATTAGACAGAACCATGTGCTTGCAGGAGAACCGTCGCTATAGGTCTCCGTTACGAGCCCTTCCGAATGACAAAATCTCTCAGACATCCAGCCCGTTAGGCCGTGGTCGAATTCCTTATCATAGCGGTTGTAGGTCTGACATCCCCACCCCACTGTATCCAGCATCCGCTGCCGGACGTAGGAATCTTCACGCTGTTGTACGAAGTAGTGCAGCTCATCCACAAGATTGCTGGACATCGGATGAATATGCGGATTGGCGACAGAAGTAACGCTTCCCCCACAGCTGGACCAGCCGATGGTGCTTAGCGGAGGTACCTTAACCGGTGAGTTGTAAACGAATTTAAAGGTAAACTCGTAATGGATTGCATCCCTCATATGATCGAGATACAGATCATCGCCAGTGAGGGCGTGCAGATATCTGACAGCCTTGATGTATGCCAGAATTCCTTCGGAGTCTACCGCTTTATCCGCATCAAGCGGAGCACCGTAGCATTCCATTCGTTTCACATAGGTTTCATAGTAATGTTTCTCGCTGCGCTTCAGGCCCTCCAGATGCGTTCTGTCCCCGGTGAGCCAGCCGTAGTATGCCATAGCAGCCATGCACCATGTTCCGCTGAAGGAATCATATTCGAGCCCGGCACCCGTTCGCTCGGATAGAATGGTCGGATATTCATCATCCGAATTTTTGCTTTTCTCTAGTACGAGAAGAACCTTTTTTACGAAGACCATCCAATCCTCGTGATAGCCATTTTTGATCCTTTTTTCAAATTCATACGCCTTCATAATATAAAACATAGCCTGCGCGCACAGATAGGCAGAATGTCCCGGAGTGCGCATCCCGTCAAACCACCAGCCGGCTATACTCCATTTCCCGTCCTGGTATGCCTCATAAGGAAGCCCGGAAGCAGGGTTCAAGGAATTCTCGATGATATTCTCAATACAGGAAAGCGCCTGCCCGCGCATGGACTCCTCCCCAAGCCTCAGTGCAGCCATCAGAACCGGAGTGGCTACAGTCAAGCCGTTCGTCCAGCTGATCGAGATGATTTTATTATAGCGGTAACCGCCCGTCTCCTTATCTTCATAGACAAATGTGGAATAGCTCCGGTCCTCAGGCAGCCACGCATATTGATAAATAGCCTTCGACAAGTCGGCTGCGGCCGTCTGAATATCACTGCCCTGTCTTGGAGGCTGATGATAACGGAAATAGATGTCTTCCAGTACAGCATTGATACCCAGCTCAGACTCCGCTTCATACTCATACAAATCCAATGTGAACTCTACCGGCTCAGCAGGAGCCAATTCAAAGCAGTTCTCATCCAGAGGAGCCCGTTCCTTGACCAGACGCGATTTAATGAATAATAGCGGGGCATTCTCATAACCAAGCGTATACCCGACCGTTCCCTTGGCAAGTGAGCAGGTATAGCCGCCATATTGGTAGAACTCACCCGGCAGGTCCGGTTTCCACTGGATTTTGACTCCATCCTTACTTATGAAATATGGGCTGGCACAGAGGCCGTAAATGGTGCCGTTGTCATATACAAGGGCTGCGGGATGAGACAAGCGGTCACTGCGTACCATCCACCAAGGGGAAGACGGCCGTGAGGGATTGCCTTCTCTCAATCTTGGGAACTCATTCGGAACATTCTGTGGAGCTTCCCCGCGGTTTCGGCCATACATAAATGCCGGCAGAAAAAATCGCGGATGAACCTTGGCAAATGGCAGCTCCACATGAATGACTCCTGCCCACGTTGAGCTCCCTAGATTTCTTACCCGTACCACTGCCTTAAATGGCTGTTTGGCGCTACCATTACCGCCTGTGATCTCTACAGATGAACTTAGTCCATGCCTGTCTAGTCCGGTATATTCAATATCTTTTTGATATTTGCTTCTTGCAGTTACAATCAGCTCCATAATAAGATCCTCCCGTCTGCTATATACAGTCAAACACTTGCAATGTTCATCTCTTCATGCTAGGATAATGACATTTTAAAGTAGTTTCAGAGAATAATCATTGCATGTTCCGCTATATTTATTGCGCCAACAGATCAGGAGGTTACAGATGAACGAACCTTTTGAGCTTCGTTATGATCCCATTCAGAAAGATTTCCTCTATCTGCACAGGATTACTACTTATAATATGGGGACCTTCTATCACCGGCACGAAGCCTATGAGCTGTACTTGTTTCTACGCGGCAATGTCAATTTCTATATTGAAAATAGCTGTTACCGTCTGGAGCCTGGCGATTTGCTTGTGATTAACCCGGAAGAAATGCACCGTTCCTTTAGCCTCGATGAAACTGAATATGAGCGGATTACCATTAATCTCCAGAAATCTTATTTGCATCGCATCTCTACTCCGGTAACCCATTTATCCGGATGCTTCGACTACAGACCTATGGGAAAAGGAAATATCGTGCATTTGGAGGACGCTCAGCTGAAGCAATTTCTACAGTTTACAAGTGATCTGGAGAAAGCACTGGCTTCTGATGCGTATGGAACGGATATTCAGGCCAATTGCTGCATCGCTCAACTATTAGTTCTAACCAATACGGTTTTTCAAAATGCCAGCTTTATTCCTACGGATATCATGCCGGATCTGGTCCGCAAAACGATGAATTATATCGAAGCGCACCTTGCTCAGGACATCAACCTTGAACAGCTTGCCAGCACTTTTCATTTGAACAGCACTTATATCAGCCGCCAATTCAAAAAACATACAGGCTTAACGCTCCGTTCCTATATCGTAGACCGCCGTATCGCACTCGCCAAATCCTATCTCCACGAAGGCCTCAGTATTACCGAAGCCTGCTATCAGTCCGGTTTCAGCGACTATGCGAACTTTATCCGTAGTTTCACTAAGACCGTTGGAATATCACCCGGCAGATTCGCTAAAAAAATGGGGCTGTCCCAAAAGCCATGAAATGGCAGCTTGGGACAGCCCTTGTTTTTAGAGTTGGATTAACGATTGCGCTTAGTGAGGACGCTCCGCGAACGAAACGTTGTTCCAATCGCTGTGGTCTCCAGATTTTTTTCATTCCCCTTAGCGGTGAAAATCCGGAGACCAAGGCGAACGCTTCACTTTTCCACAATCATTCCGTTCTCTCCGCTGTTTAAGCGGGAATTGTTTCTACTATCTTCTAAAAAACAACAACGCCTACACCCAGCGTATTTATTCCTCTCGGCAATCGCCAAAGCTTAAAGTATACTATGTGCATTAATGAATAGCATTAAAATGAATAGTTCCAATATTTCATAGCTGGGGAATAATGAAAAAAACAATGGGGAAACGTGGTTCTGCTCCCACGTTTTATTCGACATTTAAGTTAATCTGGCAATTGGATCCTAGTTTCACAGATAGAAACAACACATGGGAGAGGGGATTTTTATGCGAACCATTTTTGATACTCATTTGCACATCATTGACCCACGTTTTCCTTTAATTGAGAATCAAGGATTTTTGCCAGAACCTTTTACCTGTAAAGACTATTTAGATAAAGTTAAGGAATTAAATATCAAAGGTGGTACCGTTGTATCCGGTTCATTTCAAGGATTCGATCAAACTTATTTGATTGATTCATTGCAAAAGCTCGGTGAAAATTTTGTTGGAGTAACTCAATTGCCACATGATACTTCAGATGAAGAAATTATAAGGCTACATGGCTACGGTGTGAGAGCCATTCGTTTTAACGTCAAGCGTGGAGGATCAGAAGATATCTCTCGACTAGACTACTTCGCAAGAAGAGTTCATGAGTTAGTAGGATGGCACTCAGAATTATATATTGATTCTACTTCCTTACCTGAAATTACAACCACATTGAAAAATCTTCCTGCTGCATCGGTAGATCATTTAGGTTTATCAAAAGAAGGATTTAATAACCTTCTATCATTAGTCGATAAGGGAGTTAGAGTGAAAGCAACTGGCTTTGGCAGGGGTGAGCTTGATGTAGCACAGGCTATCCGTTCAATTTATTCGGTGAATCCAGATGCTTTAATGTTTGGGACGGACTTACCATCAACGAGAGCTAAGAGACCTTATGATCATTCTGATATTGAACTTATTTACAACATTCTTAATGAAGATCAAGTTGAAAAAGTTTTATATAAAAATGCGATTAAATGGTATTTGAAATAAATAACCATTGAGCTAATGAATGAGTGAGTCTCGCAAGAAAATCGGTGAAGGAGGAATTTTATGAATATGAACCAACTTACATTTAGAGAGGCAACAGTACAAGATCTCGACAGGATTGTGTATATGATTTCAGATGACGTTTTGGGAAAAACAAGAGAACTTTATACACACCCTTTGCCGGAAAGTTACGTTAAAGCTTTTCAATCAATTGACTCAGACCCAAACAATGAATTGGTCGTGGTTTGTTTTGGTGAAGAGATTGTGGGTGTACAACAGATTACATTTACTCCATACATTTCTCATCAAGGAGGATGGAGGGCTACAATTGAAGGTGTTCGTATCGCATCTTCAGAACGTGGAAAAGGTGTAGGATCTATGTTAATTCGATGGGCAATTCAACGTGCTAAAGAGCGTGGATGTCGTATGGTGCAACTAACAACAGATAAAAAGAGACCCGAAGCACTTCATTTCTATGAAAAATTAGGTTTTAAGGCATCGCATGAGGGAATGAAGTTACACCTTTAGATGGAATTGAACCCTAACGGGAACGTTAGTTGAATGATAACAGCGGCAGTCTAAGACTTTATTTTTCAAGTCTTGGTCTGCCGCTGTTTCTTTTTAATGGATTAGTCTAAAACTTATATTTCAAAAGCTGAAGTTTCTTCAATTCGAAAACCGCGTAAAATCAATGACTCCAGTCTAATACTTTATTTTCAACAAACAGCTCCTCCACTTATGGGATTAGCTGGTTTATAAAGATCAATTGATCCGTTATCATTCGGCCCAGCACCGCTGCTCCGCTATTACAGTCTCTCCGCTTTGAATCGCCTGCTCTATCATCATCCCCAGATAGGTGTCTTGAGAAGCCTCCTCAAGACCGTAAAATCCGGGGCCGCCCCCTGCATAATCAGCCATTCTCCAGAGACAGGAAGCAATGGCGATCTCATCATCGAACAACCTGGCCGGAATGAACGGGTTCTCATACAGCCAATGTTCTCCACAAATGATTCCTTGCAGATAGTAACCCTCCGCGTTCTCCTCTTCACCTTTGTTAATACGTTTAATCTGAAGCTGAAGCGGCACAGTACTTTCCTGCTGAATGGATACACGATGATCGAATATCTCTCCCCTCTCTCCGCGCACGGAGAGATGATTCGAACGAATCCAGGAGCGGTGCTGGTCCTTAGTGAAGTCATAGATCCCGAGACGGTCCCCGAAATCCAGCCAGGCCATGTCCCTTTGCAATGGAATTAGCTTATCTTCCTTAGGAGGACCACTACGTGTAGGGCCATTAACCCAATGGGATTCAAATCGCATCGCCCTTATGCTTGCTTCCTCGAAACGGATTCCCAGCATTTTGCGGATCAAGCCTGCTCCATGATACAAATGCGAGACGGAGACTGTCGTTTCGGTGATTCTCCCGAGTCTGCCCGAGCGGATCAGTGACAGACGTGCCTCCTGGAATGGATGATACGGGTACTGCTCAGCGACTTGAATCCTGGCACCATGTACTGTGAGTTCCCGGTGAAGCTGCTCAAGCCCCTTCAGATCTGAAGCCGGCGGTGTCTCAGCCAGTGCCGGAATCCCCCGCTCCGCCAAGCGGTACAAATAATCCAGGCCGGCCGCACCACTGACCGAGACGACCACGAAATCCGGAACTTCGTCTTTCAGCAACCTTTCAAGCGAGCGGTAAGTACGTACTCCCCACTCACTTTCCACAATTCTTCCTTGGGCCTCGTCTCTGACCACAACTCCGCTAATCTGAAAACGGTGCGGCAAAGCACGGGCGATCCGGAGAAAATACTGTGCGCGAAACCCCGCTCCTCCGATAATACTAAATCTCACTGTCATGCCTATCTTTCCCCTTATCAACCGGCCCCGTGAAATCGCGTGTCTAGTTTTTTATAAGCTCTGTAGGGTTCATGCCGGTTATTTTTTTGAACAGTGTGCTAAAGTATGGAATGTTCTTATAGCCGACCCGTTCTGCCACTTCATAGACCAGCATTTTCCGCTCCATGAGCAGCTCCCGTGCTTTCTCGATCCGAACCCGGGTCAGGTAGTTATTGAAGGTCTCACCGGTAATATTTTTGAAAATAATGGACAAATGGTTCCGCGAAATGAATACCTTATCTGAAAGCTCGGCGAGTGTCAGCTCCTCCGCATAGTGTTCATGAATGTAACTGGTCATAAAGTCGACAACCTGTCTATGCTTGCTGCTCCCTTTCCACTGCCTGCTGCTGCAGATCCTGGTGATTTTGTCCATAAGCCAGTTAGCCAGCTGATCCGGTACGATCAGGCTGCTGATCTCCTTGGCAATCTGGTCATTGGTGAATAGGTCATCCAGTACAAACCCGGATTCATATAACGAGTAGGTAATAATTCCCCACAGCTCACTTCCAAGCATCTGTACGTATCCCTGTGACATCCCCTCTTGTCTTTTCATTTCCGTTATATATTCCAGTACAAGCTCATGGGCTTCCGTTTCCTGCGATGCCTTCATTGCTGTTGCCAGTTTATAGGAGAACTTGACCGGAAAGAGGGAGACACCCCCCGGTTCGCCGCTGTTCTCCCGGTATCTATACACTTCATGTGCGGAAGCGACCCGTAATGTTCTTTGGTCCATCGCGCGGAAGGCTTCCTCCGTCGAGTCGGAGAGCTTCGTCCAAGTATCCTTCACTCCACCGATCCCTATCCGTGTCACCAGCTTAAGATAACCGCCGATACTGTCATTCAGCCTGATCCCCAGTTCCTCCAGTTTATTCTCTAACTGTTCGAGATGCTCTGGACCCGGATGAATAATCAATAAGGATCGGGTACTATGCAGTTCTGTGTATTCCAGCTCCGGGAACAGCTTGCGTGCTACTTCACAGGCAATATTGCTTACTGCAAACCGGAACAAGTTCCAATCGGAGACGGATAAACATCTGGCCCGTTCATCACGGATCAAGTCGATACCGACCGTGACATGCTTGCGTTCCTGCCAAAAAAGGTATGACGGCGGAAGATGCGTACTGTCTTTGTAAGCATGGTCCAGGGTACCGACAGCTGCCGAACGAACCCACTCCTTTTCAACAAAAGGCTCATACAGCGTCATTTTACACTCGAGCTCCCACTGCCTGACCCGCTTCTCCTCCTCCTCCTCAAGCTCCTGGATGACTTTGTTTAAGATCGTCTTTAGCGTTGGCAGACTGATCGGCTTAGAGACGTAGTCGCTCACCTGAAACCGTAGCGCCTGTCTTGCATGCTCAAAGTCTGAATAACCGCTAAAGATGATGATTTTCCCTTGAAAACCTTCCTGCCTTAGCTGCTCCATCATGTCCAGGCCGCTCATTACCGGCATATAAAGATCAGTGATCACAATATCCGGACGGGCATTGCGGATCATTTCCAACCCGTCCTCCCCGTTCAAAGCCTCCCCAACCCATTCAGCTCCCAGATCATCCCAAGGAATCGCCCGTTTCATCCCCTTCAGGACTTGGCGCTCGTCATCAATAATTGCAATCTTCCACATTACCCCTACCTCCTTGAACTCGGTAAGATTTAAATCTGAATTTAGAGAATTAATCTTTCTTGCTAGGAGGTTCAGTCAGCAGCGGCAGAAACATTTCCACCTTTGTTCCACCCTCTTCACGTTCACTAAGCGTTATACCATAACTTTCTCCGAAATACCCGGCGACCCTCTCTCTCACATTGCGTATACCGTAGCCGCCTGTATGACGTTTATGAGTGTGATCGGTCTGCTTCAGTCCGGACCCGTTATCCTCAATGACAATGTGCAGAGCATCCCCGGTTCTTTCCATTACGATAGATACACAGCCGCTGCGTTGCTTGTTGAATCCATGAACGATGGAATTCTCCACGAACGGCTGCAGCGTAAGCTTCGGGATGTATAGCTGCTGCAGTTCGGACTCCGCCATAATCCGGTACTCCAGTCCATCTCCCCAGCGCAGCTGCTGGATTTCGAGATAACACTCTATATGATGCAGTTCATCTGCTATCTTGATAAAGCTGTTACCGTTGGACAAACCGATCCGAAACATACGGCCCATCAGCTCCAGAATACGGCTAAGCTCATTCTGTCCGGCCTCAATGGCCATCCAGTTGAGTTGATCTAACATATTATACAGAAAATGCGGATTGATATTGGCCTGAAGCGCCTCAATTTCGGCTTTCCGCTGCTGTTCGTAACGGCGTTCAAGTGAGAGATACAGTTCTTCAATCCGTTCGTTCTGCTTGCGGTAGCCGGAGAATAAATAACCGAATTCATTCTCATAATCCACCGGAAGTTCGACATTATCGCCTCCTACGGAATACATACGCATCGCAGTTACCAGATTCTTGATCGGCTTTGTAAACTGCTTGCTTAAAAAATGGGTCAGGAGCAATACCAGTAGCACTGCAGCGATACCGATCAGACCAATCCACTCCGCCAGCTTCAGGCTGCTTGCTGTAATCTGATTCCATGACGTGAATTCGATTAGGGTCCAGATGGAATTATCCATTCTGGAATAGACGAGCAGTGTGTCGCGGGATCCACCGGTTGCCGGGATATGGACATATCCCGATTTATTGCTTTTTAGATCAATCCACCGGGACCAGTTATTCTGGTCCAGCGTATCGCCTATTTTCATAATTTGCTGTCCTTCACTATCCGCCATGATCCGGTTAGATCCGTCAGAATTGCCGGTTAGCAGCTTCCTGATCTCGTTGGCCTTGATGTGGACGACAAGGACACCTAAATAGTCATTCTCATCTATTATTTTTCTGGAAAAGCTGAGCACCGGAACGTCACCTTGAGCGCTGGGGAATTTATACTCTTTGGACCAGCAAAAATCGCTTTTCGCCAGACAACCGGCCCCTACCTGCTCGTTCAGATCCGCAAGGTTCCGGAACTGGATGTAGCTTTGCCGTTCACTTTGAATTGGATTATCCATATACAGGTCAATCCCTTGAATCAGCGGAATCGCATAGGTCAAATTCGCGAGCGCGCTTTCTACACCTGCCCGGCTACGGTATCTCTCAAATTCATCTTGCCTGTTCAGGAGAAAATTAATCAGCTCGCTGTCGCGGGAGCTGGACAGTGAAATCTGCTCAATCATAACCAGCCGGGTCGTAATTTCATTATTCAGCTCATCCAGCAGCTGCTGCTGGTAATGGGAGGTGGTCTGTACGAGCGCCTTGGAGGAATTGCTGTAGCTCGTCCATGCAGTAATAACGATAACCGCAATAAGTACTATAGCGAAGCTATGAAAAAACAGACGGTCAATTCTATATTTTTTAAAAGGGTTGATCACATGCTCTACCTTCCTTCGGGCTCCCATTCAGACACAGCAAACGGTAAAGCTGCGAAGGGCATTCGACGCTTTACCGTTAACGGACGGATGTTTTTTTACATCTTATCCTTTAATTCCTGTTGTCGCAATCCCTTCCACGAAATACTTCTGAAGGAACATGAAGACGATGGTTGCCGGAAGAATAGATACCAGAGACATGGCAAGCAGTTGCCCCCACTCCTGAGCGGATTGAGAGTCATTAATCATCCGAAGCGCCAGTCCGACAGTATACTTGTCAACCGTATTGATGTACAGGAGATGACCCAGGAAATCATCCCAATTCCACAGGAAACAGAAAATCGTCACGGTAACGATTGCCGGAAAGGCAAGCGGCATAACGACTCTCCAAAAGATACCGAACCAGGAGCACCCGTCAATTTTAGCCGATTCGTCTAATTCTCTTGGAACACCGCGAATAAATTGAATCAGCAGGAAGACGAAGAAGCTGCCGCCTGCCCCACCGGCAAGCAGATGGGGAATGATAAACGGGAGATACGTATTCACCCAGCCCAATTGGTAAAACAGTGCGTATTGAGGGATTATCAGTACTTGTCCAGGCATCATTAAAGTCAGCATCAAGATGGAGAACCAGAAGTTCTTGAGCGGAAAATCCAATCTGGCAAAACCAAAGGCAACCAATGTGCAGGATAGCAGCGTTGCAATGATTACGGCAAATTCAAGCCCAAAGGTATTGAGATAGAAATCCGTAAACGTATGACCGGGAACCGAATTCCAGCCTTTGGTGAAATTGCTCCATTGCAGGGTTGACGGGAAAATAGACGCTGAGCTAAGCTCTGTGCTGTTTTTCAGGGAAGCACCGACCCACCAAAGAACCGGATAGACCATAATGAGGCTGAAGAGAATCATGAACAGATGACGGAAAGCTGGCTTGAATTTTAGTGTTGTCATTTACGTTTTTTCCCTCCAGTGTCTGTTTCATAGAATACCCAATACTTCGAGGTATAAGAGATCAGAACAGTTGCTGCAATAATTGCAACCAGCATAATCCAGGCCAGGGCCGAAGCATAACCCAGTTCGTAACGGCTGAACGCCCGTTCGTATAAGTACATTGCATACACATAAGTGGAGTTCATCGGACCACCGTTCGTAATTACAAATGCGGAAGTGAACATTTGGAAGGCGCCGATGACGGACATAATCAGGTTAAAATAGAGAATCGGCGACAGCATCGGCAGTGTGATTTTGAAGAATTGAGTTACCTTGTTAGCCCCATCCACAGAAGACGCTTCGTACAGATCGTTTGGAATCTGCTTCAGGCCTGCCAGAAAAATAACCATGGTGGACCCGAATTGCCAGACCGTCAGCAGAATCAGCGTGCCAAGCGCTGTATCGGGGCTTGTAATCCAACCCTTCCCTTCAAAACCAAAGACGCCAATCAGTTTGTTAAAGACTCCGTCAACACCGAAAATGTTGCGCCAGAGCAGCGATACCCCAATACTCCCTCCGATAAGTGAAGGAAAATAAATCGCAGTGCGGTAAAAGCTTATTCCTTTGACCGCCTTACTCAGGATCATTGCAACAAAGAGAGCCGCAATAAGCTTTAGAGGTACGGAAGCTAGCACATAAGTGAAGGTTACCTTAGCGGATTGAATGAATTTGGGGTCCGCTGTAAAGATGCGCTCATAATTGCGGGTCCCGATCCACTTCATCGGCTGCATTAATGTGTAGTCGGTAAACGAATAGTACAGTGATAAGAATAACGGATACGCCGTAAGCGCTAGAAACCCGATCAGCCAGGGCGAAATAAACATATAGCCTGCAAGCGGAGCGTTCCATCTGCTTCGAAAATAGGAGCTTTTTTTCGTCTTTACAGCAGGTTGGGCTACAGTGGCTGTGGAACGGTTCATCTGTGGTCACCTCTTGTGGTCAATTTTTATACTTTAAGTATATAATCCGCCCATCGCCTGCTAAAGGAGGGGAATGCTCGAATTCTTTCAAAATATAACGACAAAAAAGAAGAAGCGGTATCCTTCACCGCTCCCTGCTTAGATTGATTAATAGATGGTTCTTCCCCATTGATCGGCAATTCCGCTTTTCCGGAGAAAGTACGTATTGATTCTATCCCGCCACTCTTTAGCATGATCGGCCTGCTCCCCAAGACGGTCTGCTACATGTCTATACACCTGTTCATCCACATGTTCCTTCATAAGCTTCCAGGATGCTGCCAACCCAGCTGCCCGTTCCGCGCCTTCAAAATGTGTATCATAAATATGCTGAATCACCGTTTTGCCGGAATGAAGCACATGAGTATAAGGGACATGGTGAAAGAACAACAGCAGCTCATCCGGACAACTTTCAAGCGACTCGTAGCATTCCATGTTCATACGGGCATATTGGGAGGTGTACCCGGTCCCGGTTGCTAAGGTGCGGTCAACACCAATACCATAACAGTCTGCGAAGTGATAAGTACCCCACATTGAATATTCATATCCATCCACATTAGGACCGTAGTGATGGTCAGGATTGACCATAAACCCGACGCCCAGCGGGGCTGTATACGATTCATAAATCTCCCAGGAGTTCATAAGGATGTCCAGTATGGTCTGAACCAGCAGCTCATTGGTGCCAAAGGTGAGCGTAATCCATTCCACAGCAATTTTCTCAGCAGACATCTCCGGATTCCAGGCCAGACGGCCATAACCGAACAGATTTGCCTGTGCCAGCAGATGGCCCGTCCAATTGGTGTCATTTCCAATATTGGAGACAGCAGCAAAGCCACTGTAGGCATTGCCGTGAACCTTTCCATCCACAATGCGCTTGACCGTAGTTCCTTCGCCATGAAGATGCGTATCAAAGTTCAGAATCTCTTTCCACTGGGGCACCAGATAGCACACATGGCGTTGCTGTCCGGTATATTCCTGGGCAATCTGAAATTCAATCACTTGATTCGTGTGCGGCATGGCTCCCAGCAGCGGAGAGACCGGCTCTCTAACCTGAAAGTCAATCGGTCCATTCTTCACCTGCAGAATGACATTGTCCATGAAGCGGCCATCCAGCGGCTGGAAATGATCATAGGCAGCCCGCGCCCGGTCTGTTGTACGGTCGCGCCAGTCTTGCTTGCAGTTATACACGAAGCAGCGCCAGATTACGATGCCGCCATGCGGCTTCAGCGCTTCAGCCAGCATATTGGCGCCGTCGGCGTGATCTCTTCCGTAGGTGAACGGTCCCGGACGGTTCTCCGAATCGGCTTTTACCAGAAATCCTCCGAAATCAGGAATGGCTGCATATACTTCCGAGGCCGCAGTGGTCCACCATTCACGCACGCCGGAATCCAGCGGATCTGCCGATGACAGGCCGCCGATCTCAATGGTGCTGGCATAATTAATACTCAGGAACAGCTTGATGGCATAAGCGCGAAAGATAGCGGCCAGTTTCGCCACATCTGGCAGGAATTCCGTTAACAGCCGGCTCTCCACCCGGTGAACATTTACATTGTTAATCGAGATGGCATTGATTCCACTGGAGGCCAGCAGGCGGGCATAATCCTGGATACGCTGAAGATTACCCGTTATCTTGTTATTCTCATAAAATATCGATTCCCCGGCATATCCCCGCTCCACACTACCGTCCATATTGTCCCACTGGTTGATCATACGCAGCTGATTTACAGGGTTCTCGAGAATATTCAAATGCTGGACAGAGCCCCCTGTACCCATGATTCGCAGCAGATGGAATACACCATATAATATCCCCGTGGATGTAGCAGCTCCGATGGTAATGTTACCAGTAAGACTGTCCGTCTGAATCGCATAGCCCTCCGCTTGAATCGCACTGCTTACTTCTTCACTGAATACTTCATCTATTCCTGATCCAGTCCCGAAAGTTCCCAGTATGACACTAGGAGTTCTCTCTATTTTCCCCGAGACGTTAACTTTTCTTCCTGTGATCTCCTCCATGCCTTGAGTCAACTCGTTCACTGCAGAACGAATAACAACATCATCCCGCTCAGCCACAACAATATGATTATATCCCGCATATTGATCAGCATTTACCCCAGTTGTGATCCGGCGGTACTGTAGCCAGGCCAGATATCCGTCTCCCGGGTGATATAACACAGAATTACTCATCTATAATCCTCCCTATCCCTACCCAAAATAAATTCAAGACCCGGAACAAGGATGTTCCGGGCCTTGCTTGCAGAATTATTTTTCGTAAGATTGCGATGCTTCTTTCAACTGTTCAAAGGCTTTCTCTGGTGTGACTTTTCCAAAGCTGAGCTGATCCCGGACAAGCACCCAATCTTTGTCAATAAAGTTCGTCCAGCCGCCTGCTCCAGCCGACCAGGTCTGGCCATCCTTTTCAGTAGCCCGAAGGAGTTCTAATCCAACCTTATCCAGATCACTCATGCTTGCTTCCAGGGCAGCAGAAATTTCCTTATTCGCCGGCAGGCCGCGGAATGTTTGCAGAATGTTACCTGCCTCCTGATCATTCACAAACCAATTGATGAATTTTTTAGCTTCTTCAGCATGCTTGGAGTTTTTGGAAACGGACAGGTACATCGATGGTTTCAACCAACCACCGGCTTGTTCTGCACGCGGCATAGTTACAAGCGCGTAAGCGCCTGGCTTAATACTGTCCCAAGTCCCGAGGTTATTGGAGAAGCTATACCGGAATAATACTTTGCCTGCGGCCATTAAGTCCATTTGCGGATCATTTTCCTTGTCGGATGCGTTTACGTCCGCCGGAGGAACCAGTCCATCCTTGCGCAGCTCTTCAAATTTCTTGGTCCATTCCAAGAAGGTAGCTTGATCTACGTTAAAGTGACCCTCGTCAGTTATAACCTGACCTTTACCTTTGGCATATTGGTAGGCCGAATACATAAAATAGTTGCCTGCATAGTCCAAGGTAAAATATTGTCCTCTTGGCAGTTTGGATTTGGATTCCTTGGCTAAGGCGAAGAAATCATCCCATGTCCATCCATTAGCCGGATTCGCAATCCCGAGCTTATCCATAGCGGCTTTGTCATACACCATACCGAACGCTACTGAACCCAGAGGAACAGCATATTGCTTGCCGTCACGTTGGCCACCGGCCAGTAATTTTCCATCGAATTTACTTACATCAACTTCAGGTGCCAGCTCTGCTAATTGATTGCGTGACATCCAGTCCGGCATCCAGCCCGGATCAAGCTGAATGATGTCCGGTGCATTATTAGCTGCAGCTTGAGTAGATAATTTGTCTAAGTATCCATCCATACCGGAATACTCCGGTTCAAACGTAACATTCGGGTTGTTCTTTGTGTACAAGTCCAGTGCTGCCAGAGTAGCCTCGTGGCGCGGCTGGGATCCCCACCACATTATACGCAGCTTGACAGGTTCATTGCTTGGTGCAGCCGTTGCAGCTGTATTAGTACCGGCAGGCTCAGTAGTAGGTTCCGCATTGTTTTTTGTCCCGCCGCCGCATGCTGCCATCGTCCCCAGCAAGGCTGTCATGGCCAAGACTGTAAGAGAACGCTTCCATTTCAACATCTTTAACCCTCCAATTTAATCTGTATTGTCTTGCTACACCGTTATAGTAACAATTATGAATTGAAGTTCATATGAGAGCGATGCACGATTTATTTTAAAATCTCACGGAAATAAGATTTGATAGAATACCGGAGGAGTCAGAAACAGGGTTGTCCCATCTCCATTCTCCTTAGCGGTAAAAATCCGGACACAAAGGCGAACGCTATCGCTTTTCCGCGGGTCTTTCCGTTCTCATAAAACGCAAAGCAGCGATCCTCCAATAACAGGAGAATAGCTGCTTTGCTCACTTATTGTGGTCTTAAGAATGAAGAGAACTGTCCCCCGTAATAGAAACCCATTTTTGGGATAGCCCCGTTTCAAATATTACAAATATATAAATGGCTCCTTCGCATCTACAAAGGTAACCGGGAGGCTGCCGACCAGTGGTTTCAGCCATTCAGCCATATACTTCATACCCCATTCCTCGGACCTTTCATGGCCAATCACAATCATTGCTTTATTCATGCCGAGCATAGAAGCATCATTAACATAAGCGCATAACGTCCACTCCGTGATATCACCGCAAATCATCACATCCAGATCCTTTTCCTGCATAAGCTCCATTGGCATTTGTTCCCTGCCCAGCCCGAGGCTTCCGCCTCCAACCAATACCCCTATGCGGGCGCAAGCAGCCTCCGGATTCCCGACGATCTGAATGACCTTCATACCCAGTCTCTGTTTCAGGAAGCCTGCCAGCGCTCCAACCGTAGTCTCTTCGATCTGATACCCCCAGGAATCGTTCCCGTCTAGTTTCTTGTCCTCCCATTCCAGCTCTTTGAGAAGACCGTCATAAATCCTGTCTGTATCTGCTAAATGCATGTGGTCATGGAATCTCCAGATCACAATCCCGTGCTCCTCGATCAACTTTCGCTTGGCCAGATACACGGGGTCCTCCTGAAGCCAGTCCAGTGTATCCATTCCGGTAAAATAGGTTGGCTCATGGGTAATAATCAAGTTTGCGTTGATGGCAATAGCTTCCCGGATGACATCAACAGTCGCCATAAACGTAGTAACGATTCCTGTTACTTCCATGTCCTCATGGCCACTTGCGAGCACATCGCAGGTCTGCTCCAGCTTACGGCCACCGCAACAATCAAGCAAAATCCGGTCGATAACCTCCTGTACTTTCATAAGCTTGTTCTCCTTTTCATTTCTGTTGTTAGCCTTTGACTGCACCAATCACAACGCCACGGGTTAAGTATTTCTGCATAAAGGGCAGTACGAACAGTACCGGCACAATGCCCAGAACCGCCATTGCCATCCGCACGGCTGTGCTTGGCAGCTGGACTGCCTGTGACCCGAGCACACTGCTGGCCTGACCGGAATTAAGGAATTGAATGTTGCTCATTAGCTGCATCAGCAGATTTTGAATCCCATAAAATTGCGGTTTGGATACAAAATACAGCGCGTTGATCCAGTCGTTCCAATAGGCGAGTCCCATAAACATACCCACGGTTGCCATAACCGGCATGGACAAGGGAAGCATGATCCGGAAGAAGGTCCGCAGCTCTGACGCGCCATCGATCTGGGCAGCTTCAATAATTTCCAGCGGTACATTGTTTTTGAAATAATTTCGCACCAGCAGTACATTGAAGCCATTGGACAGCAGGTTGGGAATGATCAGCGCGAGCAGAGTATTTTTAATATGGAAATATTGCGTCCACATAATATATGAAGGAACGATTCCTCCGCTGAACAGCATGGTGAAGAACACGATAAACGCCAGCACATTGTGGTATTTGAAATCTCTTCGGGACATGGGATAAGCAAGCATGCTTGTTATCAGCAGTCCGAACCCGGTTCCCAGTATCGTGACAGCAAATGAGACCCCATATGCTCTGACGAAAGTGTATGCTGCGGATTTGATATACAGGTACGCTTCAAGACTTGTATGCTCCGGGAAAAAGCTGTATCCGTTTCGGATCAAAGTCGTTTCATCGGTGAACGATGCAATCACAATCAGAAGGAAAGGTAAAAAAGCAAAAACCGTCAGCAAGATCATCACGATCGCAGAAAAAACAGCAAACGTTCGTTCTCCTCTTGTTTGTATCATAAGTATTTCCTCCTAGAACAATGCGTTTTCTGGATTAACCTTCTTGACGATGGTATTGACCGTAAGCACAAGCGCAAATCCGACCAGCGATTGATACAATCCGGCTGCGGCCGACATTCCGATATCATTCAGCTGCATTAAGGCGCGGTAGACATACGTATCAATCGTTTGCGTGGTGCTGAACAACGCTCCAGAGTTCATAGGAACCTGATAGAACAGACCGAAGTCAGAGTTGAAAATCCGTCCCATGGACATCAGTACCAGTACAATGATTGTCGGCTTCAGCAGCGGTAAAGTAATCATACGGATCTGCTTCAGCTTGCCGGCGCCATCAATTTTGGCAGACTCATAGATGCTCTTGTCGATTCCGGCAATGGAAGCGAAATAGACAATAGAACCGTAGCCTGCCGTTTTCCAGATCTGAATCAAAACCAGCAGATAAGGCCAATATTTCGGCTCCGAATACCAGTTGATCTCTGGAATACCGAGCGGACGAAGAATGGAATGATTCACAAAACCGCTATCTGCATTCAGAAAAGCAAAGACGAGCAAAGAAAGGACAACCATCGAAATCAGATTTGGAAGAATTAAGCCTGTCATAAATAACTTCGAGTACATTTTATTCAGCAGCTCGGACATGAGGATGGCAATGATAATCGAAACAATCGTCCCGAGCGCGATAAAGACCAGGTTGTAGAGAAGGGTATTTCTGGTCATAATCCAGGCATCGCTGGTCTGGAACAGAAAGGTAAAGTTCTTCAAACCGATCCAGTCACTGCCGAAAATGCCTTTTGCGTAATTGACATCCTTGAAAGCGATAAACACCCCGAACATGGGAAAGTAGCTGTTAATGATAAAGTAAAGCAAACCTGGAGCAGCTAGAATCAATAGAGGAAGTGTTTTTTTGAGAGGCTTTGATTTAGCTTTGGCTATCATGTTGGATTCACCTCCATTGCTGAAAGCAGAGCCTCTATTTGCGGCTCTACCTTCAGCAAGCTTTTTTGAATTATTATTTTTGCGCTGCAAGCCATTTATCCAGCTGTTCCTGCTTGCTGTCAATGATCGCCCCAGCGCCCGCATCTTTCAGGGCACTAATGAATTTCGGAATAATCGTCTCCGGGTCCACCGATCCGCTGACAAGTGCAGGCAAATATTGACTCACTACGTTGTTCACCGCACTCATCTGCGTCTTCACTTGGCTTTGATCAAAGATAAATCCGAAATAAGGTGATCTTTCTGTATCCTTGTTTTCCTTCAGCTTCAGTTCAATATCAGACCAGTTGATTCCCTCGAGCTGGTACTGAAGAGACTCGGAACCTACGATTCCCGAACTCAGCATCGCAGTGTAAGGTACCGTATTAGCGTCCTTGCCTTCCGGGAATTTCACATGATGCTCATCAACCTTCAGGTAATCCTCCCCTTCAACCCCATAGAGAATGGTATTGATCAGATCTGTGTCGGTATACAGCAGGTTCAGGAATTTAACAGAGGCTTCCGTTTCTTTAGAGGTGCTGGAGACCATCCAGGTTACGGAATTGACAGCACTTGTATCGAAATAGAAGGGGGCAATTCGTTTGGTTTCCATATTTTTCCCGGCTTGTGCACTCAGGGTTTTGCCCACCTCCATGCCGCTGTAGCCGCCAAGGAAGGAGAAGCCGCGTCCGGAAGATACCATCTCCATGGCGTTAACCGTAGTTGTTGCGGTATCCTTCTGTAAATAACCCGCATTGTACCAGTCTCTCATCATCTGAATCCCTTTTTTGAAAACATCGGATTCATAGAAATTAACGACCTTTCCGTTGTCGCCGATTACGACACCAACTCCGGTTGTATCTGTCAGGTAATCTACCTTGCTTGCACCTTTCATCAGATTAACAAGTCCCGTATCTGTTGGATTCACATTAATCGGGCCAAACGGAACCACATCCGGTGACTTCTTCTTAACGGCAGCGAAGGCGGCAGGCAGATCCTCCACTGATTGAATAGTGTCAGCCGAAACACCTGCATCTGCCAGCATATCAGCGTTGTAGATAATATTCGTAGGCAAAGCCATCCCTTTATTTACCGGAATACCATAGATATGACCATCCATTGTTGTGGTTTTGAGGATGTCCGGTCCGAAATCCTTCTCAAGAATAGCAGTCATTTCTTTACCATATTCGGGAAGAAGTTCTTCAAGCGGAGCCACCTGACTTTTGGACACATAGTTGGAGAATTGTCCGAGCGTAGTAAAGATATCCATTTTCTCTCCGCTCTGGAGCGCCAAATTGACTTTCTGGGCATAATCGGCTGGACCATAAAGGCGGAAATCCACTTTAACCCCGATCTTTTTGGTTGTGATTGCATTGATTGCGTTCGTCACCTTGCTCATATCATCGGGAATCCGATTGAACGACGGCAGGGCAAATACGATTTCAGCAACCTTTGCACTAGCTTCCGCATTCTCGGAATCATTGGCCGATGTATTCGAATTGCTGCCGCAGGCCGAGAGCAGTGAACCGCATACTACCATGGACAACAACAGTGAACCTAACCCCTTTTTACTTTTCATGATGATGCCTCCTGTTCTGTATTTACACTTTCATTGTACTGCTTTAGAGGATAGCGAACTTTCAAAAAGACGGTCTGTTTTTTCGAAAAACCGTACTGCAGAAAGAAGCTCCGCTTCTCTATAGAAAAGCGGAGCTTTCTGCTATCTACCGGTTTTATGCTTTGAACGATAGGCTATCGGTGTTTCTCCTGTCAGCTTTTTGAATACCGTCGAGAAATAAGAAATCGTATCAAATCCGGCGTCCATAGCAATCTCGCTAATGCTCGCCGTGCTCTCAATGAGCATTTGCTTCGCCGCCCTGATGCGAAAGTCGTTCAGGTACTCCTTGACCGTCTGGCCGGTCTCGTTCTTGAACACCTTCGCCAGATAATCCGCTGTCAGATATACACTTGCGGCGACATCCTCACGACTGAGGTCCTGCCTGTAATTTTCTTGGATAAATCGCTTCGCTCTCTCGACAACTCCTTCGGACTGCAGTACTTCTTTGATAGAATCCACCGTTTTGTCCGTAAGCGCCTGAGCCCACTTCATGAAGTCAAACACACTGCTGTCGGCATTCTGGGCCAAGCTTTGAGTCACATCGTCGGCAAATAGCCGATGCGCCTGAATATGCTGCCGCGAAAGAAGGGAATAGACCACTTGCAGGAAGTCCTCCCGGATCGAATGAAGTGTCGTTGAATCCAGCTTATTCATACTTGTCAGCAATTCCAGTTCTTTCTTCAGCCGGTTAACAATCTGGACCTTCTCCTTCTGGACAAACAACATGGTGAACAGCTCAATGTCAAGGGTAAAGCGGTCCGTAATATCATAGTGAAAGGGTTCATTCTGCAAATGTACTTTCCCTCTGAAAATGATATTGGACTCATCCAGCTGCTCCAGCTCTGTTTTGACCTGTGAGAGTCCTGAGACTGCAGTCTTCTCACTGAAATAGCAGGTAGCCGTACACTTCAAATATTGCCTGCACATCAGAATAATATTCTCTGCGCTGTCCTGCAGCCACTTCATATCGGGTCGGCTCTCAATAAGGATTGCATTGTAGAACACTTTATCGACTTGATAGGCAATGATCCGGCCTAAGCTCACCTCAGTAATGAGAATTTCAGAAATCAGATTAGAGAGTGCATATTGGAAGACGCTTTCGTCCCATTCTTTCTCGATCTGGGAACGCGGAACACTTATGAGAAAGAGAATATATTCCGTTTGGACAGACAATGATAACTCACGTTTCTGCACTTCACTCTGAATGAGATGGATACGGGGAGACAGAGTGGCTGTCAGCACATCACTCCAGAATCCTCTTTCGACCACATCTTTATTCTTCAGCCACGCAAGCCCCATCTTGCTGTATTCACCCATCATCATCTTTTTCTTCAATGTATCTATGGACTTCCGCAGCGCCGCTTCCAGCTCCTGCTTATCCAACGGCTTGACCAGATAAGAGTCGGCGTCGTATGAGATCGCCTTGGAAGCGAAGCTGAAGCTCTCATGACAGGTTAAAAATATAAAACCTCCTTCATATTGGCGGTCTCTAGTCCACTTGATCATATCAATACCGGAGCCTCTCGGCATTTCGATATCGCAAATGATTAAATCAGGCTCGCTCTTATCGAATATTTGTTTCGCATCCTGTATGTTATGAGCGGTCTGCAATTCGGTTATTCCAAATTCATCCCAATTCACAATACCGAGCAGGGCTTCAACCGTAGGTATATCATCATCAATCAACATACAACGCATATTATCTCCCCCTACAACATGGGCTGATCGGATTTTTTTACAGGTATCCACATTTCCACTCTTGCGCCTGACGTCTCTGCATTGGACAGCTTAAGCAGATCATCACGTTTGTAGAGCAGCTGGAGGGTTTTGCGGATATTGGCTATCCCGACCCTGCCCCCATCCTCCGTCACCTCTTCTGTTACAGACTGGCTTAGCCATTCGGAAGAGAAGCCTCCTCCATTATCCTCAATCACAATACTGACAAATGGCTTTCCGTCTCTTGTCTCTGACCGCACACGTATGAAGATCGATAGCATTTCTTTATAGAACATCGCGTGCTTGAATGTATTTTCAACAAAAGTCTGGATCATAAATTGCGGGATGGGCACTTGGCGGACTTTATCATCGATCTCTATCATGAAAAATACTTGGTCCGGATACCGGATCTCTTGCATCCGGATATAGTTTTCGGCGTGCTTGATCTCTTCCTCCATTGAGACTTCCACAAGTCCTCCCTTAAACATATATCTTAGATGTTCCGAAAGGCAGTGGATCATCCGCCGTATTTCTTCATTCTTATTGTGATACGTCAAGCTGGTTATCGTCGAGATCGCATTCAGAAAAAAATGGGGTCTGATTTGCATCTGCAGATATTTGATTTCTGCGCGGCTGATTTCGATCTGTTCTTCATAGGATTGGATCTTCAGATCCTTGATTTCACTAACCATGGATTCGAGCGCATGAAACAGCTTCATAAACTCCAGGGAGTACGGTACACCCTGAGGAACCTGGTACTCCAGCTGCCCCTGCTCAACCACTTTGGCCGCCTTCACCAACTCGAGGATCGGCTTCAACACATCCCTTGTTAAGAACCTCAGTACGAGCGGTACAATGATAACCGAAAGAACAGCCAATAAGGCGATGCCCCACTGAATAAGCTTCAATCCCGAGAACAAGCCTCCCTTGGCAACCATATTTGTGATCTGGCCAAACTCTTCAATCGGTTCGGATATAATCAGAAAGCTGCGCTGATACTCTTTGGTTAAGCTGCCCAAGGTCGAATCTGCCTCTTTCAGGACGATATTATTCGCAGATAAAATTTTCCCCTCTGTATTACTCAATACATAACGGTTATGATCGTTGCTCCCCCTGTCTACCATGGATAATAGGGTATCCGCTTTGACTAACGTTCCAAAGCTGACTTGGGAATAGGTGATATATTTGAACAAATAATAATCACCCTGGACCTGGAACACCTTCCATTCATCACTTTCATCAGCTGGACTGGAGCTGAACTTGTGTGTATTGAGAAAATCGACCAGAGCGAGCTTATCACCGGATGGAATCCGGCTGCTGAATTGTTCCAGCACGAGCTCTCCGGAAAGTCTGATAAACATGCCGTCACTGGAATAATCGTTCGCCATTTTTGCCAGCAGGTTATTTTTGAGCTGCTGCACTTTGAAATATCCGCTGCTCTCATCCAGGTTGGCTACATTCACTGCAGCATCAATGTTATGATCGAACACCTCAATTAAATCTTTGGAGAAATTGTTGAAGTTATTATGAATGTTAGCCTGATAGAGGGCAAGCGTATTCCGCGAGCTGGTTAGTGCATTGCTTCGTACAACTTCCAGGGAGTAAATATTACTCAGAACAAGGATGGACAACAGGATCGCAAGAATAACTGTCATCTGCAACGAAAACTTGAACACGATACTGTTTGTTCGAATCATACCACCATTTCTTCCTCCCCGGAATCCAGCAAGCCCCTGAGCCGATATATTCTCGATCGGACCCAGGGGCGTACTTATATTAGACTTTCAGTTATTTAAGACTTGAAGCTTTTATATAGAGTTACTGTCTTCCCCAGCCCACTGCAGTGCCGACTCAATGGACTTATCCCAGAAATTCCAGTTATGATCGCCTTCACTTTCATGATAAGCATGTCCGGCCTGTTCCCCTTCAAGAAAATCATGGAACCGGCGGTTTACATCCAGCAGGAAATCCTCAGTCCCGCAGACCATATACAGCTTGGGCAGATCAAGTCCCTTCGCCTTGAGATCCAGGACAAGCCTTTCCGGGTCTTTATCACTGCCAAGCAGCTGGCTCAGATCACCAAAGGTGCTGGTGTAGTAACTATAACTGGCGATACCGTCATTGTAATCCGGGGACACATTGGCAACTTTATAAGACACCAGTGCTGAAGACAAGGCTATAATACGGCCGAATTGGTCTGCATATTTCAGACCGTTGCGAATTGCTCCATAGCCGCCCATGGATAAACCGCCTATCCATGTATCCTCGCGTGCCGCAGACAGCGGGAATAGCTTGCGTGTGAAATCCACCAGTTCCCTGCCGATATATTCCCCGTAGTATTCTCCCCTATTCTCATCGTCCAAATAGAAGTGATTTTCTCCTGCGGGCATAAAAACCGCAACCTGATATCTGTCCGACAGCTCCCGGATCCGTGAGAAGTTCATCCAATCGTTATGGCTCCCGGAAAAGCCGTGCAGCAGATACAGCGCCCTCAAAGGTTCTCCCGACCATACCGGCAGTCCTAATCCTTCAGGCAGATCAACCGGCATTAATGCATTTAACGTTACTTCTCTTTTCAGACATTTCGAATGAAAGCTTATTTGTAGCGTAGCCAAAATAACCACTCCTTAAAAACGGAATTCGCATTAAACCAAATAAGTAACAGCAATGCCTTGCTCATCCACATATTCAATAACGGTTTGATAGGTCTGCAGGTTGATGAACAACTTACAATACTTCTCACCTTGTTCCCATAACAACCGGATCTCATCCGTTACCGTCTCAAGCACCTGGAACGTTCCTCCGAAGGCACTGTAAGTATTCCGGAAGCGAATCAGCTTCATTAGCCGCTTCACAACATCCCGTTCAAGCCCCTCCTCAATTTCCTCCAGGGTATAATTATGGCGGTTAATTTCGCGTCCTTCCCCCGTTGCTCTTACCTGCTCCACATCATTTATTCCAGCTAATAAGCCTACATAGTACACCTGCGGAATACCTGGTGTGAAGAATTGAATCGCTCTTGCAGCGAGATAAGCATCGTCATCTTCATTTAGCGCGCTATAATACGTGCAGCGTATCTGATGGACATCGAATCCGTCCTCGCCCTTATGCTCCTCCGACAAGATGAGGCTCAGATTAGCCCCTCTATCCACACAGAGATTGACCAGCTCCCGAGCTTCATTCGTGTCGATCAGCTCATCAAGATCCGGCTTAACAGGAATACCGTCGTGGCAATCGAGCATGGTGAACTGCTTATGCGGGCGGGTCTTCAGATAGGAATACAACTCCGTATTGGATC
This sequence comes from Paenibacillus sp. 22594, assembly GCF_052044425.1. Classification (NCBI taxonomy): domain Bacteria; kingdom Bacillati; phylum Bacillota; class Bacilli; order Caryophanales; family Paenibacillaceae; genus Paenibacillus; species Paenibacillus sp. 22594. The sequence goes on along the minus strand of NZ_JBQENA010000002.1, from coordinate 173,046 downwards.
TGCCGGTGAGCGCCTCAAGTACCCGGTACGGCAGAATGAAGTCATATATCCAGCACCCGTATTCCGACAATTTGTATTGGATGCTATAGTGAGCATGCACCTCGGGCAGCAGCTCAAGCTCCAGTGAATCCGCCAATTCTTTGATCCAGTCGAGAAATTCATAAATGTCAGGCTCCACAAAAAAACAACTGGTTCCCAGCTTCTTAATTACGTATCCTACAGCATCGAGTCTTACAATTTTGACGTTATTTTTCTTGAAGTTTTCAAAAAATGACTGCAGGAGCTGGCGGGTCAACGAGGAATGGACATCCAGATCAATTTGCTCCGAAGGATCCGTTTTGCCAAAGGTTGTCCAGACCTTCTCTTCCTCACCGCTCCCGCTGATAGAAAAGCTTGAATAAGGCAGGGGTCTGCGCAAAAACATTTTTTCTATATCCGCTTGAACAGGCTCTCCATTTTCCCAGATTTTGTCCAGGGTTATAAACAAATCAGCATATTCAGAAGCGCGGCCTTTCATCAGGAAATCCTGAAAATAAGGAGATTGCCTGGATATGTGATTCACCATCAAGTCCACCAGCACATCGAATTCTTTCCCTATCTCCCGGATATCCTCCCATGACCCGAAGCCCGGATCAATTTCCAGATAGGTCAGAGGAGCAAATCCGCGGTCTCCGGAGGAAGGAAATGGCGGGAGGATGTGAATTCCGCCTTCGAAGAGGCCGGCAAATTGTTTGCGCAGCACCTGATGAAGCTTCTTCAGGTCCCCGCCCAGCGAATCGGGATACGTAATCAACTGTACTTGATTCTTCAGTGTCATCTGAAACCTCCTACAGGTTAAATTGTTGTTTAATTTCTTCCAGAGTTGGCAGATTCACTACCGCACCCATGAATCTTAGTTTGTACGCGCTTACGGCAAAGCCGAGCTCCAGCGCCTCATTGAGGGTATACCCCTTGACGACAGCCGCATAGAATCCGGACCAAAAGGCATCTCCTGCACCGGTCGTATCTTCGATTTTGGTAGCTTTAGTATCGAACGTCAACGTTTCTATACCATTCGAAACTATCGCTCCTTCTTTACCCAAGGTCATCACAATCAACTTGGCGCCAAGCTCCAAAAACCTCTCGACTTGCTCAGTCGGCGTGCCTGGCCCAAACAGACGCTCTGCATCATCTTCCGAAGGCTTGATAATATCAACTTTGGGTATGATAGATTTGACATAGGAGACGCCATCTTCACCTTTCTGCCAAATCAAGGGATGATAGTTCGGATCGAAGCCAATCAGCAGCTTATGTTTTCTTGCTATCTCGATAACCCGTTCAACCGTATAACGCGATGGAACTCTCGAGATCGGCCAGCACGAAAAGTGGACAATTTTGGAATGGATCAAGGCTTGTTCCAAAGCATCATTGTACACCAATTCGCTATCCGCTCCGCGGTAAAAGATCGGAATAGGCGTTTCCTGACTCTTCGTGATCACCACCATGCTGGTAGATTCATCCACCCGCTGGACTCCGCTGGTATCTATTCCTGCCCTTTTCAATCCTTTTACCAGAAAAGCTCCAAGACCATCCCGGCCCACCGCCGAAGCAACTTGAGACCGGATGCCAAGCTTATGGACATTGATGGCAATATTGGAAGGTGACCCTCCAAAATATCTGGTATATCCGTCGCATTCAAAAGCATCGCCATAGTCATTGGAAATCATGTCAACCAGAAGCTCTCCAACCGTTAACACATCGTTCGCTTTATCTTCAAATGGTATTGCCTCACCGAGATTAAACACCCGTTCTCCCCCTAAAACTCCAATATCCTTTCGATATATACATTCTATTGCTTCTGTTTACGCAATACTTCAAAAAAAACGTTCGTTTCTTTCAATTCAAAGACAGAACACGGGATCAGAGCCAGTGCTTACGGATTCAAAGCTCTTGCCATAGCGTTGATATAGTCCTCTCTGGCACGCCGGCTAATCCCGGCTGTTGGAACGGCGTGTTCAAAGCCATGATAGCCGCCGGGATAGAGATGAAATTCCACATCGACGCCGGCCTGAGCCAATCGGGTGACATATTCGATCGTTTCGTCGCGGAACGGATCAAGCTGTCCGACACAGGTATATGCGGGAGGCAGATCAGCCAGATTATCTGCGCGGCTGGGTGCAGCGTAAGGAGAGGTATCTCCTCCGGAAGGTCCCCCAAGATACATTTCCCATGCAGCCAGGTTATTCTCCCGGTTCCAGACCGAAGAATGTGTAATCTCATGGCTGGAGGGCGTATCATTGCGATCGTCAATCATCGGATACAGCGGCAGTTGGAAGCAGAGTAACGGACCTCCTTTATCCCTGGCCATTAGTGCCAGGGCTGCAGCCAGTCCTCCACCTGCGCTCGCTCCGCCGACTGCTATCCGGGCCAAATCGATATTGAGATCATTGTTGATACCGGCTAGCCACACTAACGCCGCGTAACTGTCCTCAATTGCTGCCGGGAACGGATGCTCAGGTGCAAGACGGTAGTCGGGCGAAACGACAACACAGTTGGCTGCTAATACAAAGCTTTCACATAACGCATCATCTCCACTGGGATGGCCAAGCACATAGCCTCCACCATGGGTCCAAAGAAGAGCTGGTAGTGTATTTTCATTTCTCTGAGCCGGTTCGTAAATTCTAACCAACATTTGGTATGAACCGTCAGCTACGGACAGATATCGTTCCGTAATGCGAACGAGCTCCGACTTTTCCGCAGGGTATTGAATATTTCCTCTGGCAGAATCCAGATCACCCGGCAAATGAAACGGCGGCAATTCTGCTACCCCTTGTCTTAATTCTGGAGCTACTCGGTTTATAAAATCCATCTGGGTTTCCTCCATTATGATTTCTTAGTGGAATCAAGTCGTTCGTTTTTCAGAAATTGTTTTATGTCGTATCACGTTCGATAAGAGTCACCGGGAACGTGTTAACCATAGGAATTTCTTTGCCTTCGATTTGCTGAACAACCAACTGAATGATAGAATCGCTCATCTCCTGAATCGGCTGTCTGACTGTGCTAAGTCGCGGTGAGATCAGCGAAGCGATCTGAACGTCATCATAACCTACAATTTTGATCTCTGAAGGAATATCCTTCTTCATCAGGTGACAAGCTTGAATGACCTCCGCTGCAATCACGTCACTGCTCGCGAATACTCCGTCTATTTCCGGATGCTCTTGAAAGTATGCGATCATTGCAGCGGAGTTCCGGGTGTGCTTGCTCCCTTCAGCATCCAATTGCAATTGCAGCGGCTCAATGCCTGCGCTCTCTACCTCAGCTTCATATCCCTGCCTTCTCTGGGCAGCGAGCATCGAGTGATGCTGCGGACCGTCTATTCCACGATCAATGAAGACCGGATGAAGGCAGCCCTTGTCGATTAATAATCTCGCGGCGAGTTTACCGCCTTCTAAATTGTTCGAAGTGACAACAGGAATATCCTCCGAAATAACGCGATCGAACGAAACAATAGGCAGGGCCAAATGTAGATAATGCTGGACATCCAGCACTGCACTGCCCATGATGATGGCATCCACTTGATTCTTTTTCAGCATCTCAATGTATTCCATTTCTTTGGAGACATTGCGGTTGGAATTACATAACAATAGTTTGTAGCCCTTATGATGCGCGTAATATTCAAGATGGTAAGTGAGTTCAGCAAAAAAAGGATGCGAGATCGTCGGTATGATCAGACCGATCATATTCGATCTTTTTCTGAACAAGGCCCGGGCCATTTCGTTCGGCTGATAATTCATCTCCTTCATCACCCGGTAGACCTTTTCCTTTGTCTTTTCACTGATATAACCTCTATTATTAAGTACTCTAGAAACGGTATTAATAGAAAGCCCCGCATTTTTCGCGACATCTTTAAGATTCGGCATATATACCACCTTGTTTTTAATTCCAATTCACATTTGAATTCTGCGCGTATTTCAGCAGTTCATTTGAATGCGCATTCATTTCTATTGTCCCTTTATGATAACCGGTTAACATTTTCATGTCAACCGGTTATCATAAAGAAAAGCCAAAGGGTCTAAGGCTAGTAAAAAGAACAACCATTCTAATCAAATGGCTGTTCTTAAATTCAACCTGAAAAGTATGAAGTTAACCGGATGCATGTATATTCTGTTTTAATTGCAGGGCCGGATCGGTTCCCAAAGTATCAATCTTCACCCCATGAAATTCCGCTGTACCTTGACTGACGAATAGTGCAAGCTTTCCGTGCTGAATATCATATATTCTGGCACTCAAAGCCACTTCCCTTCCAACATAAATCTCACAGATCGTTCCGTCCACAAATACCTTCAGCTCATACTTCTGATCTGGCAGCAGCTTGAGCGGACGTTCCAGTTCCACATCGTAAGGAAAGGTTTTGCCCCCCTCTTCCGTTTGCATAATCGGTCCACGGAAGGTAATCCGGCTTCGTTCTGGTTCCAGCGTGATATAGTAGGCAATATCCAGACCCTCATCTGCCCTGAGCATGATCCCCAAACCTTGGGTAGAACCGGAGAAAGTAACGTCGGCTGAGATTTTGCACAATTCCGGCAATTCTTCCTCTGTGATGCAGCCAGCAAAGGAATACGGGGAATCGCATCGGATCGAAGCTTCTGTAATCGCCCACTCTCCAGCAACTCCATAAAAATGAGCAGGTAACTGGTGGGTGAAAGCCGAGTCAATGGTATCTGGAACTTTTACACCTAGTGTCCCGTCCGGGCGCTGATTGATTTCATGCACAACCATATTGCCCCCCCAATCCCATGTGTCATAATCTTTGCCAGAAGCTTTAGGAGGATTCCAGCCAAACAGATCGTCATTTTTTGTCGGATTCCAGCCGAACAAATATCGCTTTTGTCCATCGGATACTGACTTCGCCGCATAATAAGCCCGTCCATCAAAGGCTTCCTCAAGAGGTGTAATCCATGGTCCGTTCAAGGAACGACTCATCCGGTAAAAGGTACCGAAACGCCCTGTATAAGAAGAATAGATGAGGTACCACCAGTCCCCCATCCGGAATAGGTCTGGGCATTCATGCGCTCCCACATGCAGGTTCGGCGCATACAGTGGCTCCCGGTATTCCCAATGTTTGAGATCCTTAGAGGATAGTAAGCCTGTACAGCCTTTCCGGTTCGTCGGTCCTTTGGCTAGAGCTGCGATCAGCATCCAGTATTGCCCTTCTTCTTCATTCCAGAAAACAAAAGGATCACGCCAGTCCGCCAGCTCATAAATTTCGCCATCCGGACCAAAAGTGTCTTCAGGAATAGGCTCCCATGTTTGCAGATCCTTACTGACGGCATGACAGGCAAACTGTTTTCCATCAGGAAAAATACAATAGAACATATGATAGATATCATCAACCTTGAGGATGTGGCCAGTCCCACCTTCGATTTTACAAGCTCCATCTTCCCTGAAATTCACAAAATCCTTCGTTCCGAGCAAATGCCAGCCTTGCTCAAGGCCTTCACGATAATTTCCTCTCCAGCCATGGAGATAAAAAAGTTTAAACTCTCCATCTTCATAGTAGGGGATTACATCCCCCACCCAGGCGTTCTCCGGACGATAAAAAAATTCTTTCATTAATCGTTCATCCCCTTATGGTGATTGGCTAAGCGTTCATCCAGCGAAACCGGCATATACGCATCATTTGTACCTTGTTCCTGATACCAGTAGACGGTGGCGGCAGATTACACCGGGGCCATCCAATTCCAAGGCCACAATACCCTCACCTTCCCGGCGGAGGAAACCTCCGCCCATCATCGTTAGCGTGCTTCAAGATCATATAGTTTTCTCACAAGGTCTCTATTCGTATAAACGGTCTGTTCTTGCTCCTTGACTTCCCCGGCTTTCCCTTAGCCATTATTTATTGACTTCATCCAGCAGCAGCGAGATGATTTGCGCGCTTTCTGCACGGTTTACCGCTTCATGTGGCATGAATAACTGGTTGCCACGCCCGGTAACTAATCCAAGCTCCTGTAAGGCAGCCACTGCATCTGCAGCCCAACTACTTATCGAAACGTCATCCTTGAAATTGCTTTGACGATTAACAGCAGCCTTCTTTCCTGTATGAAACAGATACGCTTTGTAAATCATAGACGTCATTTCTTCACGACTTATGGTGTCCTCCGGCGCAAAGGTATCCTTGTTTCTTCCGGTGACAATTCCCGCTTCGTATGCTGCTGCAATAGAAGAAGCATACCACTTCGTGGGTGCTACATCCTTGAATGCAGCCGGGTTTGCAGCATGGATTCCAAGTACACGGGTGATTAAGGAAGCAAACTCAGCCCTTGTCACGTTTTGTTTTGGTGCAAATGCAGTTTCACTCACACCCAGGACAATTTGTTCCGCTGCCATCCTTTTTATAACATCATGGGCCCAATAGGAGGCATTCACATCTTCAAATGATTTATCATAAGTAAGGACGGCATACTTGCTGAAATGACTCACCTTTGCCGTCCATTTACCGTCCGCATAGGTTCCACCCATATATTCCAGTCTGCCGTCATCTGAGATGTAATAAATGCCCGTTAAATCTTGGCGGGAATTCTCCTGTGAAGCCAATCTGATTGTGACGGGTTTGGAGAATTTTTCAAGCGTAAGCGCCGTTCCATCGGCCTTCACGATTGACAATTTGAAGTCGTAGACCTCCCCATTTATAGAGATATCCGCATGATTCTTCTGTCCGGCCCGCGAAAGTAATTCTTTGTTCTGCTCTGAATTTAAAGTACCCATTTCAAAAGAGATCTTCGCCTGCCCAAGCTCACTGCCCGTAACCATTGCCTGTAAATCCTTCAATACTTCTGCGGGAACTTCAATCTCCACATCTGTTTTTTTTACTTTCAGGGCATTCTTGCCGTCATTTGCCGCGATGGACACCGGAAACATCACTTGCCGCTCTCCCTTTGCCATCTCGAATGACAAACTGCTTTGACTCTCAGGTTTGCTTGCCGGAATCACAGGCTGATTCGGAGGACTGGTTGTGACAGCTGTATCGGTTGGATCAATCGGACCGGTCGGGTGGGTTGGGTCAGCTGGACTGGCAGGTCCACTTGGATCAGTTGGGTCAGTTGGGCCAGTTGGGTCGGTAGGTTCATTCGGATTCGTCGGATTCTGCACCTTTACCGGTACATTGAAATCATCGACATTAATATGTCCGAAACCGCCTGTGGATTGGTCAACCACCTTAATGTAAAGCTCCTGGCCAATATACTGTGATGCATTCCAAATCTTCCGTTGATACTCCTCATAGTTAGTGGCTGTTTCTTTAAATAGTTCTTTGCCGTCCGATGCCCGGACCAGCGCAACATACAGCTTAGCGATATCACGCCCGCCGCTGACCAGGAAGTTGATTTTACCGTTCCCGCCAAGGACGAAATTCTGCGATTTCAGTGTTCCCGTTAAGCTGTCTCCGCCGGCTTCCTCGTTGAAGCCCCACAAATGATAGCCACCTGGAATTTTATGCGAAGGATTGAAGTAGATCGTATCCCAGAAAAACTGCGCATCGGTCACATGGATATCCTGAAAAGCATCTCCTTCTGTAATCCAACCGGTTAAGTCTCCTGTGGCAAAATCATGATTGGTCAGATCTGTAATATCGGTATACACCGAGTTATCCCAATTGTCAGGCACGTCGACCGGAGCAGCCGCTTCACCCGTCAAAGCATTCATATTCCATACTTCCATCGACTTGACCGTTATATCGTTGTCGGCCCAAACCTGCAAGCCCAAGGAATCGTATCTTCCCACGAAGACGCGGGTTGTCAGTTTTTTCTTATCATTGGCAAAGGCTTCGACAACCGAGCGGTCCAGGAAAATATGCAGCTTCAAGTTCTCTCCGTCCAGATCCACGTATCCGCCTTGAATGCCGTCCACGCGCACATCCGGATCAATGCTGCTCTTGGTCCGGTCCACATTGAACGTCCCATTTGTCTTGTCATAGTAAATCAGCGTTTCCTCCTGGCCGTTATCGGAGCGCCGCACCTTAAGACCGAATTTCTGGGCTTCACCCGGATCAATTTCCATCACGATCTCCAACATGTCGCCTTTGACACTCCGGATCAACTGATTGGCGGCGGCCAAATTTTTGTCCGAGAAATCAACCACCTTATCTCCCCGGAGACTCTGCAATTCTTGAATCGGTTCAATACGCAATTGATCATGCTCATCCAGGCTTAGGGAAACTGGCAGTGCCAGATTATGAGCCCAACCGGCTTGATATTCGGCTTGCGGTGTTCTTACATTCTGCACCATGGAGTATACGACTGTTCTACCGTCAGGTGTAACCATACCGCTCTCTGCCGTTAAATAGCCGTCGCCCACATCCATTTTAGAAGGCGCATCCTGATCGGGAATAAACTTGAAATGATCCCGGTCCCAAGTGCCAATCCAGTAAAAAACCTCAACATCTCTTTGCACATCGTTTGCCGGAGGCACTTGCTCCGGTTTCTCATGGGGGTTAACCATGAAAATATACTTTTGCTTGCCCGTACTATCCTTACCTAACGGTAGTAATACCGGCAGTTCCCATACCGTACCGAGCTCCGGATACAGGCTTCTGTCACTAACGTATAGAGGCCCCTTATAGTCCCAGTTGTACATATCGTCAGACACGTACACCAGAGCTGTACCGCTGCTGAAGTCTTGAAGACCGGAAGTCACTAACTGATACCACTTGTCTGTCTCTTTGTCATACCATACAAACGGGTCCCTGAATTCGTTATGAATGCCGTTTCCATTCTGCTCTGTAACCGGTTCAGGATATTTCTCCCATTGCTCTAAGTTAGGGTCCGACAAATCGGACGGAGTCGCCAGCCCTGTTCTTTGGTTCGGCGACAAAGAGTCATTGCCGGCGGTGTAGAACAGAACGGGATTCCCGTTTCGATCATAGGCTGCGCTGCCTGACCATGTACCGTCCGGATCAAGCGTGCCCGCTTCGGGGGCAAGAGCCGGCCTCACATTTTCCCAATGTACCATATCATCGCTCACCCAATGTCCCCAGTGGATCTGATGCCAGTATGGACCTTGCGGGTTATGCTGATAAAATAAATGGTATTTGCCGTTATAATAAATGGGTGCATGTGCTTCATTCATCCAGTTTTGAGGAGGCATAGCATGGTACTGAGGCCGGTGCTGATCACCATCAAACACAGTAGGATCCTCATCAATGTCGCCATTTGGAATTTGTGGAACCTCGCCGCCATGAAGTGTCTTCACACTCTCATATTCAGCAAGGATCTCCTGACCCGTGAGCGCTTTGTTCTGCAGTTTCACTTCATCGATAAGTCCGCTGAACATATTGTAGGAAAACAAGCCCGCAAACTCTGCAGATCTATTGTTTTTTCCGATCATCAGGTTTTCCGTAGAAGGTGTAATTGGAACGTTGACAGGGGTCGCCTCAGAAGCTACTTCCTGACCATTTAAATATAATTTAATGATTCCGTCCTTTTTGTCGAACGTAGCTGCAATGTAATTCCATTTGTATTTTTCGAGTGGATGGTCTTTGACCCATACCTGAATCCACTGGCCGCCAATCCCGACCTGCATCGACCATGTGCCGTGCCGGTACATGCCAAGTGCGAATCCTTCTGCTTTGTCCTGATCGGACTGACTCACAATTCCGGACAGCTTGTTTCCGTCTCCCCATTCGTAGCTGCGCGGGGCGACCCAAGCTTCAAGCGTTAACGCGTCGCTTACAGGAATGGTATCCTTTGCATTGACCTCAACATCATTCGAGTATCCATCGAATAGCAAGGCACCGCCTTTTACTCCACGCGAGGTCCATCTCGGATCCTTCGAGGCCATATATCTGGCGTTGTTAAACACATAGTTCACGTCATGTTCAAGATTGCTTACTTCCTCCAGCGCCTTCTTTCCTGTGACTTCATCAAAGTTCATGTAAAAAATGTTACCCGTACTATGAGCTTGAAAAGCATCAACAGCAATACTGGCTTGATTGGATTGATCGACAACCTTAACATAGAGCCTCTTATTGTAGTGCCCCTGCATTTCCCAGGAAATCTTCTCATTCGCACTGACATCCCCGGTCTTCTCAAGCAACGTGTTCGTGCTGGCATCATATAATGCGACGTAGGCGTCCTGCGGATTGTTGATGCCTACAATAGCGAAGGTGATCGTTCCGGTTCCCTGAAGCTTAAAGGTATTCGAAGTAATAGAACCCTGACCTTCCAAGGTAGACTTGGCATAGAAGCTACCCTCTTTGCCGGTCCCAGCTTCATTAGTGACTTGAAAAGCATTACCTTCAACGGTCCAGTTCTCTAAATTCCCGGTTTCAAAACTAGGATTCCGGATTTCCGTTGGCACAATATTATCCGCCATAACTCCTTCCTCGGGTACAAGTTCATTGAAGGTATTGAAGGCGTCCGCAAAGACCAGTCCCCAATCCGAGGCTGCGTGATCCACGATTTCTAGATACAGCTTCTTTCCGATATACTTCGAGAGATCGGCCTTATATTGCTCCATATTCGCGAGTCTGAGGCCCTGTGCCGGATCCGGGAACCCGGACTCGTTAAATCCGGTATTTCCGTACCTTGCTATCAAATCTCCGGTATCTGCATCGACAACACTTACATAGGCCTGCTCCGTATGCTTGCCTCCGCCCAGTCTGAAGGTAATCCAGCCTGTTCCGCCCAGCTCGAAGGTGCTGGAACGAAGTACACCTGTTGCAGCTTCGGCATATTTCCAGCCGTTTAAATGGTATGAACCTTCCTGGTTGTACGGGATTTGTTCTGCCCACCAGGTGGTTTCGTCCGATACACTGTCTGGACCAAACGCATCACCTTCCACAACGGTCCAGCCTGTCAAATCTCCGGTTTCAAAGCTTGGATTCTGGACTTGATAGCGTTTGAAATCCGGCTTAATATCCTTGGCAACAATGCCCTCGGCTGGCTCGGATTCATGGTACATCAAGAATGCGTCCGCAAAAATCAATCCCCAATCTGAGGTTGCATTATCGACGATCTCCACATACAGCTTCTTGCCCAAATATCCGGAGAGATCCGCCTTATACTGCTCCATATTGGCAAGCCGTAGACCCTGAGCGGGGTTCGGAAAGCCGACGTCGGCAAAAGCACTATTGCCATACCGGGCAACGACTTGTCCCGTCTGGGCTTCCACGATATTCACGTATACTTTGTTAGGATTTTTCGCACCGCCAAGCTTGAAGCTGATCCAGCCGCTGCCGCCCAGCTCGAAGGTGCTGGAACGAAGCACGCCGGTCGCAGCCTCGTCATGTTTCCAGCCGTTTAGATGATAAGTACCTTCTTGATTGTACGGGATTTGTTCTGCCCACCAAGTAGTTTCGTCCGATACACTGTCTGGACCGAACGCTTGACCTTTGACAACCGTCCAACCTGACATATCCCCAGTTTCGAAGCCTGGATTCTGAATTTGATAGACCGCATCTGTAGCTGATAATTCCAAACCATCCCTTGGCGTTTGATAGACTGTATCCGAGACTGACGAGCCTATATCCGCCTTTGGAACAGTAGCTTCCCGAGCTCCAGCTTCGGCTGCGGCCGGAATTCCGGGAGCTACAAGCTGAAGAAGCATCACCCCTATAACCATTCTGGAGATCCAAGGTTTTCTGTCTTTAACTTTTCTCATTCAAGAGCCTCCTTCAAACCTAATTTCGAGATGCTCTCCTTGTACAAGGACGAATAGTTAAGATTATGAAAGGAGAGATAACAAATAAAGCGCTTCCAAATCGAAGGGATGTAAATCTTCTTGATCTTTTATTCCCTGAACCAAATGGCAAGAAGCGCCATAGCGCTTCTGTTACCAAATGGACTGCATATTCCATATTTCCATAGATTTAATAAGCGGTACTCCATCTCCCCAGATCTCCAGCCCCAAGGCATCCTTACGGCTCGGATATACCCTTGTCGTCAGGCTTTTCAGACCATTGGCATAGGCTTCGACCATGGAGCGGTCCAAATAAATGTGAAGATTCAAATTCTCCCCGAGCAGTTCCAGCTTGCCGCCTTGAACCCCACTGCACTTTTCACCCGGATGCCGTGTCGTTTTCGTTCGGTCGACCAGGAGCTTAGCTTCGTTAAAATCATAATACAGCAGCGTTTCTTCTTCTCCATCCGGTGTACACCGGACTTTAATTCCTAGTTGTGTAGTATTGCAGGGCTCCAGTTCCACTTGAATCTCAAGCATGTCACCTCGAATATCTTTTAGCGACAGATTAGCCTCAGCCAAGGACTTGTTACGAACCGATAGCAGTTTAGAGCCGCGCAGAGACTGGAGTTCCTGAATCGGCTCGATTCCCAGCCGTCCGTCTTCCCTCAGAAAGACACTTAACGGCAAGCCGCCATTATGAGCCCAGCCCGATTGATATTCAAGCTCGGACGTCCGGTCACCTTGAGCTATCGTAAATATGATCTTTCTACCGGTCTTCGGATCCACCATTCCGCTCGGTCCGGTAAAATGGAAATCTCCAACGTCTATCAATTCCGGCTCTACTTGATCTGGAATAAATGAAAGCTTGTGTGTATCAAGCTGTCCAATCCAATAGAATACCTCGACATCGGCTCCCTTTCCCACTGGACTGACCAATAGAAGATGTTTATGTTGACCCTGTTTGTCGGTACCCAGGGGAAGAAGCACAGGAAGTTCCCAGATAGGCCCAAGATAAGGGTACTTCTGAATATCTGCTTGATAAAATGGCCCTTTGTACGTCCAATTCAGCATATCCTGAGAGGCAAACCCAAGCGCAGCTCCACCTTCACCTTCGATCCCCGATCCGACCAGCGCAAACCAGCCGTCATCGTCCTTCCAGACAAAAGGATCACGGAAATCTCCGAATGCGCCTATTCCCTGCTTCTGTACGATGAGCGGCTCAGGATGTTTCACCCAATTAACCAGATCCGGGTCTCCGTCCTGAGAATAAGTGCTCCGCGCAAGCGCAACACTCTGATTCGGTGAAGCACTGTCATTTCCCGCCGTAAAGAACAAGACAGGCAAGCCGTCTGCATCATAAGTCGCGCTTCCCGACCAAATACCGTCCGGTGCCAGCTGATCCTTAGCGGGTGCCAGGGCTACAGGAAGATCACGCCAATGTACCAGATCTTTACTTACCCAATGTCCCCAATGGATATGATAAAAGAACGGCCCCAATGGATTATGCTGATAGAACAAATGATATTGCCCGTCAAAATAGATCGGCGCATGAGGTTCGTTCATCCAATGAGCAGGCGGGCTGACATGGTACTGCGGTCTGTGCCGATCCGTCAGCAGAGGTGTGCGGTCCAGCTTGATCTCGTCATATTGCACGTGCGGATGGACGCCTCCATGTGCAGAGTCCAGCACATGCTGATAGGAAGCGGCCACTTCCTCTGCACTTAAGGCCCGGTTATAAATCTTAAGCTCATCGATGATCCCGCTGAACATCTGAAGGCTGAAGACTCCAGCCAGCAGGCTGCTGTGATTATTCTTGCCGATGAGCAGATCCGTGCCAAATGCTTCAGCAAGACGGGAACCGCTCGGTAAATCCGTCGAAGCGATTTCACTGCCGTTCAGATACAGTTTGATAGTGCCAAGGGTTCCATCAAATACAGCGTTCACGTATGACCATTCGTTCTTGGGCAATTCATGGCCGTCTGGTGACCAAAGTTCCCTCCAGTCTCCTCCTTCCAGCCCAACCTGGAAGGACCAAGACCCGTGCCGGAACATGCCTAGCAGATAGCCTTGCTTTCGATCCATATGGTGACGGTTCACAATGGCAGTCAACTTACCTTCATATCCCCAATCATAGGAGCGCGGCGCTACCCATACTCCGATACTTAATGCTGATATGGATTCCTGCTCATCGTGTGTATCTTCTTCATTGACAGAATGGACAATAGAAGTAGAGTAACCGTCGAACAGGAGTCCGTTTCCCGTTACTCCCGGTCTCCACTGCGGACCGGACTGTTCGGCAAACTCCGCTTGATTAAATACGTATTGAATATCGTCCCGGACCTCAGATACGCTCTCCAGAGCGCTTGCTCCGGTGCCTTCATCAAAGGCCCAATACATCACCAATCCCTGATCACCGTTTATATGACTCATACATCATTCCTCCCTTATTTCTGTTCTGAGACACCATCCCGAAGATGAATGGATTTAAGAGTATGGATCTGAAGCGAATCCAATACAACTTTCCCTGATTGCGTACTTACTTCGACTTTATCAATTGGTGCGTCAGGGAAAATTTGATCCGTTAATGTAACCAAGCCATGATCTGCATACACTTCAACCGCATTACGGTCTAACCAGATCTGCAGCTTGATCTTTCCATTCTTCGAAACCATTCTGGCACCGTGCTTGCATGAGAACGAAGGGTGGAAATCAGTCACACCTGAGTTGGAGCGGTCGATGAACAGCCATTGCTGAACAGGATCATATCCGATAACAATCTCACTCAGCCCAGAGGATTTCAGCCCAATATGAACCTCTTCACCGGACCGGATATCGATATCCGCTTCAATTTCCAGCAGATCTTCATTCATTTTCTGCATAAAAGGGGATGCTGAAGTAACTGTGATTCCCTTCCAGCCCATTGATTCTTTGCGTAGCTTCTCTATGTCCCCGACAGGCATTTGGGTCAAAGTCACATCCTCGCCCTGCTTCGTCAGTGACAAGACGCGAGGCAGAGTCATGGCACCTCTCCAGGAACCGGTAGGTGTCTCGTTGGCATATTTCCAGTTGCTCATCCACCCGATAATCACACGGCGTCCGTCTTGCTCAGGGATATCCGACCAGGTAACTCCCGCATAATTGTCTCTGCCATAATCCAGCCACATGATATGATCGGCCGGATTGTCATTAATGAACGTATTTCCGTCGAACTCCCCGATAAAGTATTGCGTACGTGATCCTTCCGGACAGCTTGGATGATCTCCGATGCTTATGATGAGTACCCACTTGGAAAGGCCGGTGTCATCAATCTGCAATTCAAACAGATCGGGGCATTCCCAAACGCCGTCATGCGAGCCTTCTTCCTTGCCGAATTCCCCTGTCAGCGACCATTCACGCAGATTTTCAGATCCATAAAATTTGGCATGGTCTCCCGCAACAAGTACCATAACCCACCGTTTACTTTGCGGATGCCAGAACACCTTCGGATCCCGGAAGTCCACTATACCCTCCTCAGCAAGTACAGGATTCCCCGCATATTTTTGCCAGGTGTGTCCTTTATCGCTGCTGTAAGCCAAGCTCTGCCGCTGGCGCGGCTGGCCAGTGACTGGACTTGTATCCGCATGGGTAAAGATCGCTATCAATCCATGAGAATCTTCGAACAAGCCGCTGCTATTATTCCAGTCCACTACACAGCAACCGGAGAAAATAGCTCCGTGCTCATCCGGGAACAAAGCAATAGGTGCATGCTGCCAGTGAACCAGATCTTCACTTATGGCATGGCCCCAATGCATAGGACCCCATTTATTGCTATAAGGATGATATTGATAAAAGAGATGATAGCTGCCCTCATAATAGACTAATCCATTGGGATCATTCGCCCAGCTCGAGGGTGGTGAGAAATGAAACCCCGGTCTGAAGCGCTCATCATACTTTTTAGTGGACTCTATCATCCGGTTAATCTCATCTGTTGTCGGCATGGACCCAAGAGCCCCCTTTCGAGTGGTAACTAACGCTCCGCCTGCGTTGGCAAAAGTCAGCATGCTTAGAATTTGCTGGTTGGTCAGATCATGCAAGGCACTTCCGGCTTCTAGAATTTTGTATAACAGGCAGCCCAGAAAAGCATCGCCTGCCCCTGTCGTGTCAATGGCCTTGACTTGAAAACCCGGCACATATCCATCCTGACCAGCTAAACGGTAATAGCAGCCTTTTTCCGCTAAAGTGACGACGATTAATGTAATATCAAATTGTTGCTGGATTTCTAGTGAAGCTTGTTCAACATCGCTGATACCGGTTATAAAGGAAAGCTCCTCTTCCGATATTTTCAAGATATCGGCATATTTCATGCCCCAAATAATATTCTGTCTGGCTTCATCCTTGCTGTCCCATAACGCAAACCGGATATTAGGATCGAATGAGAGCAAAACCCCTGTTTCCTTGGCCTTAAGCACTGCCGTCCTTGTTGCCGTACGGGCAGGTTCATGGGTCATGGACAATGAGCCAAAATGTAGAGCCTTGCAGCTTTCAATCCGCTCAAGCGGGACATCCTTCGAGTCTAAGAAAGTATCTGCTCCTGGCTTTCGGAAGAAACTGAATGACCGGTCTCCTTTGTCATCCAGATGGACAAAGGCCAGCGTTGTACTCGCTTCATTTGTAAAAGAAACTTCAGACACATCCACACCGCTGCCTAACAGGGTATTGTGCAGCAAGGAACCGAATTGATCCTCCCCTACCTTGCTAATGAGTGCAGATTTGGCTCCTAACCGGGATAGCGCGGCGGCCACGTTAGCCGGAGCCCCTCCTGGATTACATTCAAATTGCTCGTTCCCCCCTGCTGTACGACCTGCTGGAGTAAAGTCTATTAAGACTTCTCCGATAGCGATAACATCAAGCACAGCTTCTCCCCACCTATCATCTATTTATTTTTTTAGATTTGCGTTATAGCGATCCAGTCCGGTCTGATAGATCTCCATCAATTCGTTCAGACCCATCTTATCCAGAGTCTTCAGATAGTTGTTCCACCCTTCATCCGCACCGCCATCAACAATAAATCTACCTCTTTGGGTATTTACATATTTAATCAGTTCCGGCTCAATCTTATTGATTTTGTCCAATTCCTCTGGCTCAAAGAAAATACTTGGATAGTTTTCCTTTTCCATGTAAGGATCGTAATATTGCTCTAGATCTTTAGCACGCTGCTGGGCACGTGGCTCCAGATCTACAACCTTCCCCAGATCTTGGATGGTAATAACGCCAGGTCCACCTGCGCCTGGTGCAACTTTTTGACGGAATTCACCTGCAGAGGCTCCCTCAGGAAGCGGCAGATTCACCAATTTTCCGTTTTCGTCTTTCTTGAATACGACATCCAACGGACCCCAGTGGATTTGGGCAGCCATGTAAGGTTCGTACTGCTGATCGATCCAACGCATGGTGATTTCCGGATTGCTGTTTTCTTTTGTAATCACAAAAGCCCCGCGGCCCGGACCACCGCCATTAGCACGTCCAATGATTTGATCCCCCTTCGGTCCTTTCAGCGGAGACAGCAGAACATAATCCTTACTGCGTTCAGTTCCGACTACCTCTTCAACTTCCCACCAGATATAAGATCCAAGCGTCTCATCCGTTGTTTTACCTTTTGCCAGATACTGTGCTGCATCCTGGGTGAAGGATTCCGGATCAATCAAGCCCTGCTTATACCATTTTTCATGGAAATAATTAAGAGCTTCCTTATATTCGGGCTGAGTTGCGGTAAAAATAACTTTCCCGTCGCGGACGACCCGGTGCTCCAGGTTATCCGGAAGTCCGAATGCCCCGAAAATCCCGGCAATATCCATACACCACTGCATGTGCATAAAGCTTAATGGGATTTCATCCTGCTTACCATTGCCGTTCGGATCCTTTGTTTTAAAGGCAAGCAGAGCCTCCGTGTATTCATCCAGTGTTTGCGGTACTTTCAGCCCCAGCTTATCTAACCAGGCTTTATTGATAACGTGAAAGAAGGGATTGGTTCCGAGGTTGTTCTCTTCCCATGACGGCAGTCCGTAGATGTGCCCATCTGGCGCTGTAATTGATGATTTGAGGTCAGGCCGGCGGTCCAGAAGCGCTTTCAAGTTAGGCGCATATTGATTAATTAAATCTTCCAGAGGAATAATGGTTCCGTCTTTACCGTAATTAATTAGCTCATAATCGGTAAATCCAGCTCCGTAAAAGGCATCCGGCAAATCTCCACTAGCGAGTAACAAGTTTTTCTTTTCTGTATAATCGGTATCTGGGATGTTCTCCCAGTTGATCTTAACGTTTGTTTGCGCTTCTAGTCGCTTGAAAATTTCCATTTCCGAATATTCCGGTGCCAAGGCAGCCTTCGGAGATACCATTCTTAACGACACTGCTTCTTTAACAATCGGAAGACCGGTTTTGTTGAAATTCGCTTCTTGATCCGGACTTTTAGCCTGATTCTTTGAGCCGTTACCGTTTCCTGAACATCCACTTAACGCAAATGCTCCGGCCAGCACTAGAATCCCCGCACCCTTGAATAAAGATTTCATTGTAAATAACCTCCCTTGAGTTCATTCCACAAGATAATTAACATTGCTCTGTCTTTGCATTTGTCTGAATGCTGCTGGACATCCCCCCCTTCAAGCACCATGTCAGAATCAACCCTTGATCGAGCCAATCATCACGCCTTTAACAAAGTACTTCTGAAGGAAAGGATACAATATGAGCAGCGGCAGACTGGATACCATGATGACACCGTATTTGATCAGTTCGGTAACGCGCATCTTCGCTGCATAGGATTCTACATCAAGCATCATGCCAGAGTTGACCTGATTCTGAACAAGAATGTTGCGAAGTACCAGTTGCAGCGGATATTTACTTTCATCATTCAGATAGATCAGAGCGTCGAAGAAACCATTCCAGAAACCAACAACATGATACAGCACCATTACAGCCAGGATGGACTTGGATAAAGGCAGGACGATGCTCCAAAAGAATCTTGTATTGGAACATCCATCTATAGATGCCGCTTCCCACATTTCATCCGGTATAGACGACTGAAAAAAGGTCCTGACGATAATCACATTGAATACACCGCCTGCTCCGGGAATCACGAGTGCCCAGATCGTATTCAGCATATGAAGATCCTTAATCAGTAAATAGGTTGGAATCAGCCCTCCGCTAAAAAACATGGTAATCAGCAGAAACCACATAATCACAGATTTCCCTGCCAGATCTTTACGAGCTAACGGGTAGGCCGCAAATACTGTCACAGCAACTCCAACTAACGTTCCCAGAGTCGCGTATAAAATTGAATTGGCATAACCTATCCATATGGACGAATCACTGAAAATCCGCTCATACCCATCCAGCGTGAAGCCTTTAGGAAACAACCAAACTTCACCTGAGTAGATATAATTAGGATCACTGAATGATGCAATCAGTACAAAGTACAACGGGAATAATACGAGCAGCATAATTACGGTCAACAAAAGATAGTTGATGATGTCAAACCATGCGTCTCCTCTGCTCTTTCTCTTCAATAATTGATTCAATATGAACTCCTCCTTACCAAAGACTGGTTTCTGTCATCTTTTTGGCGATCCGGTTTACGGTAAAAATCAGGATAATATTAATAAGTGAATTAAACAGGCCAACTGCCGTGGAAAAGCTGTATTGGGCCTTCTGAATCCCCATTTCATACACATAAGTTGGAATAATATTGGAGGTGGCATAATTTAAATCGCTCTGCATAAGGAACGCCTTTTCAAAGCCGATGCTCATAATGTTGCCGAGTGCCAGAATCAGCAGGATAACGATCGTCGGCAAGATGCTTGGAATATCCACAAACCATACACGCTTCCATTTACTCGCCCCATCCATAATTGCAGCTTCATGCAGTTCGGGATTGACCCCCGCAAGAGCAGCAAGGTAGATAATGGTGGCAAATCCTGTCTCCTGCCAAATCCCTGACAATATATACAGAGGACGGAACCAGCCTGCATCGGCCAGAAACAGAATGGGATCTCCTCCGAACAAGGTGATGACGTGATTCACGATTCCGCTGTTTGGAGACAAAAAAACATTAAGCATGCCGACGAGTACAACGGTAGAGATAAAGTGCGGTGCATAGATCACGGTCTGCACAAATTTTTTGTAGGTCTTGCCCAGCATTTGGTTCAGCATAATTGCGATGATGATTGGAGCCGGGAAGCCAAACAACAGCGACAGAAAACTGAGTGTAAGCGTGTTCGTGATGATCGTCCAGAAGTTATAGGAATTAAAAAAATCAACAAAGTGCTGGAAACCTACCCATTCACTCCCCCAGATCCCCTGGCTTGGTGAAAAGTCCTTAAAAGCAATTTGCACACCGTACATTGGATAATACTTAAATACGAGATAAAGAATAATGATCGGCAGCAAAAACAGATACAGTTCGTAGTCGCGTTTAACCCGACTCCATCGATTACGATTTGGTTTGATCATGGAATGATCCGTCCCGCTGGTTCTTGAATTCACTCTTAAACTCCCTTTCATATAAAAGTAATCATTCATTTTGAAACGTTTCCATAAAATATTGAAACGTTTCCAATTTAGAAAAGAAAAACGTCAGTTTGTACATCCATATCGATGAGCTGATGTTTTTCCGATCCAAGAAGAATCAGGTAGTTTCACCTTTCTTGAATATAACGGGGATACGATACACTTGCTGATCTAAGGTTATATTTTCAATCTTGTTAAAGAGTAGTCTGATAGTCATGCGTGCCATTTCTTCCACTGGCTGTCTGATCGTTGATAATATAGGATGAAAATAAGGATTATCCTGAATCCCGTCGTAACCGATGACCTTTACATCCTCAGGAACACGTATACCCTGCCTGCGTGCTCTTTCTATATAGTTGGCGGCTAACATATCGGTAATAGCGAAAATACCATCCACATCAGAATGCTTATCTAAGAACTCATTAAAATAGGCATTGTCGTCCACAATGGGGTCCGGCTTCTCATAGATCACATAATCGACTCCCAAGGCTTGTGCCTCATGAATGAATCCTTTTTTCCGGTTCATGGTTTCACTGAAAACAGAAGTAACACTTCCAATAAAAGCTGGTTTCCGGGACCCTGCATTCACCAGTTCCCTTAAAGCTAATCGTCCTCCCTCGTAATTATCCGAAGTGACGCAGGTGATTTTCTTGTTGAAGTGTCTGTCGATACTTACAATCGGAATGTCGTTGCTAATATTATTCTCGATATCGTTGTAAGTTATGCCCACAATACCAGCCACTTTATTTTGCCGGAGCATATCCAGATAGTATAATTCCTTTTCGGGTTTTCCGCCGCTGTTACACAGCATAAGCTTAAAGCCTTCCCGATCCAATTCATCCTCAATGTAATAAGCCAATTCAGAAAAGAACGGATTCCAGATACTTGGAAGCAACAAAGCTACCATCTTGGATTTCTGCATCTTAAAGTTCCGGGCGACTTCATTAGGGAAATAATTCAGTTCTTGTATCGCTTCCTCGACTTTTCGGCGTGTATTGGGTTTTACAGCGCCAGAGTTGTTAATGACCCTGGACACGGTTCCTACAGCAACACCGGCTAAGTTGGCTACATCTTTAATGCTTGTCATTGAACACCCCCGAACTCTCTTATGGAAATTATAATATCACCAAAGTGGAAACGTTTCAATAGTTAATTTGGAAACGTTTCAATATCTAAAATAATGCCTCTCATGGACGATGCATTATGCTTCAGCTATGCACTTCTGCCACCTCCCGGTATGCTGGAGATTTTCACGCCTTAGCCGGTGCGCTCCAAGCGTGCAACAAATAACAGGACCGGCCCTACTGGCCGGTCCTGTTAGCATTCTGTATGCTCGTGACTATCAGTAGACAGCTTCTTTAAAAGCTCTATCTACCCTGTTCCTGCAACTCTTTCGCTGCCCGCATGCTCAGTTCCCTGCTTTCATAGACTTCTCCGTCAGTCCGGCTACGATCTGATTGATCGGATTGGTGAACAGAGCATACAGAATTGCAGCATTCTCCTTTTTGCTCAGCGCTTCTCGGGACTTGAAATCTACAGCCCCCTTGGCATCCGGTGTAATGTCAGGTCCGTACAGTCCCAGAGCAACAGCCATCTTCACTGCCGGAACCGCCCACTTATCCGTGTTGCCAGCCAGCTTCACATCTGTGAACAGCTTATCCGGGTACTGTGCGCTGAGCAGCCTCCACACCATTACCGCCGCCTCCTGGCGGGTAATGACCCGGTCCGGCTGGAACTCTCCGCCTGCCGTTCCCTTGACCATTCCGAGCTGGACAGCAGTCTGTACATACCCGGCATCAGGATGACCCTGCAGATCAGAGAATGCCAGCTTCTCTGTCTTGCTCTCTTTGATATTGCTGCTCTCCAGCATCAGCCGCACATACTCGGCACGGGTCATTCCTGCCTCAGGCTGAAAGCTGAGCGTCGCATCATTCGGCAGATAGCCCAGCGACTGCAGCATCTTAACCGGGGTTGCATACGGATGGCTTGCAGGGACATCGGCATACCCGACGCCATCCGGCCCTTTTTGCTCATAGCCGAAAGGGTTGAGGTACGGTTCTTTCAGATAGGCGCCCTGTCCGCCCGGAGTCAATTCAAAGCCGGTAAATTTCTTGGTAAGCTCATCCATGAACAAATTTTCGTCCACCTGACGCAGCTTGCGTGTACCCAGAAACGCATCGCTGATGTTAAGCGCACCATCTTTTACAGTAACCGTGGAGACCAGGCTCTTGAGACGGAGATCCGCATAATAGCCGGTGAACGCATCCAGGGCTTCGGCGCTCAGCGGTTGGAAGGTTCCCAGCTTCGCTGGTGCGGCATATTGCGGGAAAAACGTCTGGATAAACGCCGGGTAAAACAGCTCCCGCAGCGCGCTTTGCTGATTATAGGCTATGAAAACGCCGGTATTCTGCTCCGGAATCAGGAACATATAAGTGCTGAAGCCGATTAAATCGCCTGCCTTGGTGATAATCTTGGAGCTGCTGCCGGCACCGGGAAGCTGAATGGGTGCTTCGAAGCCGTAAGTAGTATTAGGCAGCAAAGGGTGGATGGAGGAGCGGTATTCCTTCATGGCATCTACTGTACCTTCAGTCAGAATGTGGTGATCTCCCGCCAAGCCTCCATTCAGAAAAGCAGTCATGAATTTGCCGATATCCTCGGCGGTGGATAGCATCCCTCCATTCGGCAGTACAGTTGGAGTTACTGTATACAGATCAAGGGCCTTGCCTGCGGCATCATAGGCCGTAGCGAGGTCTTCCTTCAGCTTGCCTTCCAGCAGAAAGCCGCTTGAATCCATATTCAGCGGTGCAAACACATGCTTCTCCATATATTGCTCATAGGGCTGGCCGCTGGCCTTCTCTACCACCAGACCGAGCAGCAGCGATGCGAAGTTATCATACATGTAAGAAGTGCCTGGCTCACGGACTACCGGCGGCATATGCTGCCGCACATAATCCTCAATCGATACCTTAGCCCCGAAATTAGTATTGATATCCTCCGGCTGGGGGTCCTGAATCCGGAACCCTGTGGTATGGGTCAGCAGATCCTCCACCGTTACAGGAACCCCAAAGGGATTATCGAATTCAATCCGTCCTGTATACGTTTGAAAATCCGCCTTCAAATCGATTTTCCCTTGCTCAACCAGCTGCATAGCCGCAACAGCAGTGAAGGTCTTGGACACCGAAGCCATGCGGAAGACCGTCTCATCAGGGTCTACCTTCGTTTTATCGGCCTTGTCCGCATAACCGAAGCCTTCTTTAACTACCGTCTTGCCGTCCTTGACCACAATCACAACCGCACCTGCAAGCTGCGCCTTTACCTCCTCCTTGCTGAAGAATTGCTTCAGAAATGCCGCGGCATTCTCCGTCGTCAGCGGCTTGGCTTGCCCGGCAACAGACGCGGGGGGAGCAGCCGCCGCGTGCACCGCCGGGGCTACCAGCGTCAGAATCAAGGCGGCAGCAAGCACAGTCCTTACCCAGAAGGCGGACCCACTACGCAACATTGACCTATTCATTCACTTCACTCCATTTCCATTAAAGTAGTAAGTATAGTTGTTATTACGGCAGTTTTATGGATATGGATTCAATTGATTTATTAATACCGCCTCATCGAGCTCACAGAGCCATCCTAAAAAGCCGCTGCGTTAACGGCACACGTATCCGTTAAGCGCAGCGGCTCCTGGTCGCATCGGACGCTCCCTCCGGGAAATCGCCTTCAGCCGGTTATAATTAATTCCAAATCCCAGAACCGACTCTTTAAACGCCTTAATCTGCTCCCGGAGATATTCGATTCGATAGTCATCTTTTACGTAGCCTTTATCAACTGGCGTATCCACCGCGCCAAGCCCATATTCCACAATAAATAAGGGTTCCTGATAACGTTCATATAAAATTCGCTGAGATAGTCGGTGGCAACCACTCGGGAAGAGTAATAGGTGAACGAAACAAAAAAAACCTTGATTTCTCAAGGTTTCCATTGTACTGCCGAGGACGGGGGTCGAACCCGTACGGTACTCACGTACCGCAGGATTTTAAGTCTTGAAGTAGTCCTTTTAGAACCTTTTCTACGTTACGAAAAGATCGAGTATAAAGCCTTTAACCATGCGGGTTTAAGGCACTTATTTGTGTTCCAGACCCTCTGCGTTCAGAGATTTGGATATGCAGCCATGTTAGCAAAGATGTTAGCAAAATGAAGGGCAGATTCGTTATATTTCTTTCTTTTTTATGGGGGCTTTGCGTTAAGGAAAGTACGGATGAAAGCCTTATGAAATAAGACCTCCTTGAGTTTTGTGTATCTATGTTGAAACTCCATATTTCGTAAAAAGTGTAGTCAATATTAAGTTCTGTTTTTTTCATAGGCCATCTTAACCTGTTCAATGGTTAATGCTGGTTTCTTCGAATGAATAACACGGTGACAATTTGAGCAAACCACTCGAACATCATCTATTTTTGTTTCTAAAAGTTCTGACCACTCTTCTTGTGGTCGTTCAGACAATGGACTTAGATGATGACACTCAATATATCCTACACCTAATTCTCCATATACTTTCTCAAAGTTAAAATCACAGATACAACAAGTATATCCATAATACTCTTTTGCAGCTTTTGCAAGAGCCTTATTTCTCGCAAAAAAATAGCTCTCTCTCTTACTTCGTAAACCCTCAGCAAATTTATTTTGCAGGTCACTAGTCTGAAACTTGCCTTGACCTTCTTGAACTTCCAGAGCTTCTTTTAAAATTAGATAAAGGTTAGAAGTACATTGAGCTAGATAAATGCCTTGAACGGTTCTTATTGAGTCACCATATGTATTAAAAGGGTAATACTTAGGTTTTCTCGAAACGATTTCCTTTCTTATCTCATCACCGTAATTTTCTTTTATACTATTGAAGGTCAAAGGCGACTCAAACTCTTCGTAATTATATAAATCAATTCGATAATACTTATCGAATCTATTTTCCTCATCAATAATTTCTGGCTGATCGTTTGTTTCATAGTAGCTTTTTTTAACTATTGATGTTCCGCACAATTTGGTCTCATAAACATTGTTATTCCAATTATGGTTATAAAAATGAAGTATTAAATCACCTTTACGTGGCTCTCTCATTAAAGCATAACGATCAATGCCTGCTCTATTTTGGGTAGGGC
The DNA here is from genome assembly GCF_052044425.1 of Paenibacillus sp. 22594. Lineage (NCBI taxonomy): Bacteria > Bacillati > Bacillota > Bacilli > Caryophanales > Paenibacillaceae > Paenibacillus > Paenibacillus sp. 22594. Next base: position 147,715 of record NZ_JBQENA010000002.1, on the reverse strand, counting down.
TCCATAAACAAGTACCAAATTCCCAACCCAATCCCCCGTGCTTATGACTGCTCTTTGTAATTTCAAAATATACATTTCCTTGAACGAAACGAGAATTCATTATATTCACCCCTGAGCACAATTAGGCTATTATTTCAATTGAAATAGAAGAATAAGTTTTTTCTGGAATCACAAAATCATAATTTTTCTATCGAATAACAAACATAGATAGATACCCCTAATTCAAAACTTCAAAATCGCTAGCTGTAATTACAGACAAATCATCTCTCGACACATTAGCTATGTTTATTACTCTTCTAGCATGATTCATAATTAAATCATCGTATATATTACGCGCCAAACGACCATTTGCAAAGTTTTCATTTTTTTTACTTATCTCGTTTTCAAAAAAGGCTTTTACACTTCTCCTAACTTCTTCACTTAAACGATAGTCGTTCTTTTCACACATACTTACCAAGATTTCTTCTAGTTCTTCAGCCTGATAATCTTCAAATTCAATGAATGTGTTAAATCTTGATTTTAATCCCGGATTCGATTCAAAAAATTTATTCATTGGTTCTGTATAACCAGCAACAATAACAACTAAATCATCTCTATAATCTTCTAATGCTTTAGTGAGTTCAGTTAGGCACTCTCTTCCATAAGAATCACTGTGATCATTTTCAGTAATACTATACGCCTCGTCAATAAATAATACTCCGCCTTTTGCACGTTCTATTATTTTCTTAACTTTAAGTGCTGTTTGGCCCTGGTATCCTGCTATAAGATCTGTTCTAGACACTTCAATAAAATGTCCTTTTGATAGCAACCCTATCTGTTTGTAGATTCTACCAACAATTCTGGCAACCGTTGTTTTTCCCGTTCCCGGATTCCCTGTGAAGGCTAGATGCAAAGTGTTTTTTGAGGAGTGAAGATTATTCTCTCTACGTAGCTTTTGAACTTTTTGATAAACAATTAAATCATTAACCTTAGCTTTAACTGTCTTCAATCCAACAAGGGCGTTTAGCTCATCCAACAGTTCTTGCAAAGATCTTGTATCCTCTGCTATCTCTGTATCTGGTTTGCAAATGCTTTGTAATGTTGTATAACCATAGTGTTCAATTAAATTCGAGTTCAACAACTGGGCTACACGCTTTACTTCAATCTGGTAGTTAGGATTATCTACTACCTCTGATATTTTTTTAAGAAGTGAAATCGTAGCCGCCCTACTGTTATTCTCAATTATAGACGATGCAAGTTTTGTAATCTCACCACAGGCATCTGTAATAGCGTCTAATTTTGATGCGTTATTGATTAACGCACTCTTATATTTATTCATCATATCACCTTCAAGAGAATCACAATCAACACAATAATTACAAGCCCCAATGATCCACCAGCAAGTAGATACGCATATTTGATTTTTTTAGTTAACCTCTGGACAACTGCATCATTATTTTCAACAAGACTTGCAATTGCAGCATCAGTGTTTTTCTTATTCGTTTGAACAATTCTCTTTATTTCATTGCTCTGCTTTTCCAATTCAGCCAATTGACTAGAATGCAACTCGCTGGAATCCCATATATCATCCACATCGTTCAAATGCTCATAACTAGACAAATTTTCTATAAAGGATAGAAATGTTTCCATATCAGATTGTTGTTTAGATACGGTATTCTTAAAGGAACTCAAGTCATTGCTGATATTCGTTAATGAATTATGCGCACTTGACAAAGAATCCCACATTTCGTCGATATCTTGTAAATGGACAATTTTCTCTAATTCACTAGTAAAAGCGATAACGGCTTCAAGTTCTACAATCTGTTGATTTGCCTGCCTTGACAGATCATTTAACTTTTTTTCCGTAGCCTTTAATACTGTTTTTAAATCTTCCATCGTCTGTGCATTTGCTTTACTGATGGCCGTCGCACTACTAATTGAATTTGATAATGCAGTAATTTCATTATACCTGTCCTTACATTCAATCCAAATTTTATCAATATCTTCAAGATGTATATTTCCATCTAGTTTTTGCTTAAACTTTTTAAGGACCTCAAGTGTTTTCTTCTGATCATCAACAATCTTTTTTATTTGAACTTGCGTTGATTGAATACGTTCACTGGTTTTTTCAGCGGCTTTGATAGATATCAAAATAGCTTGAATATAGTCCTTATCCAACGCTTCTAATGCACTATATACCTGACCAAACTCTTTGATAGTTCTATTATTCGTAGTATTTAAATCGATTAAATGCTGCTGAATAGTACTGAGTCTGCTATTTAATTCGTATCCTGTAACCTTATGATCACCAAATCCTAGAAATCCCCCGTCTGTTCTAACAGTATCAATCTCTAACTCCTCTGTCTTCTTTTTCGAGAATTCTTTTAATCCTCTTTTTGCTAGTTCGAAGTCGTGGGTTTTTATAACTAATTCATTCATCTTTATTCCTCACTTAGTAATTTATCTATTTCATCAGAAATTTTGTCTATATCACGATTCACATTCGCAGAGATTTCCGATCTGCTATAAATGATATCAACCGCTTCCTTCATAATGTTTGAAGCCTCTTCGTGTCTGGTATAAATGGTCCCTACAGCTGAAGCTTTAACATCTTCAAACGAAACATTCTCGCCATGAATATCATTTCGGTTGATTATTGACACAGTGTTATCTGATGAAAAGTCTTCCGGGATCTTCCCAGGGTGGGTGTTAATATTGTTTTTTGTCTTTTCCGTTTTATTAAGCAGCGCATAAATAGCTGCGCCAGCAATCAATCCAATTCCAATTATTCCTAACACTTTTTTCACAACGGGTCTCCTTCCAGTTCATCAAATAGATTATCGATATCATCAAATGTGTTCTGTATAGATTTATCATCCTCGCAGTTTGTAGCAATATTTTTTAGAGATTCAATCATCATATTTGCTGCAGCAACATGACGCTCTTTTATCTCATTCGCCGCACTTGCGCTAGTATGTTCAAGCTTTGCCTCACTTACAATACGAACTTGATGCTGAAGATTTAAAACCTCGTTGCTCTTCTTAACTTGAGCCTGAACAACATCTGCTTTCTGAATTTTTTTAATTCTTTTTTCAATAAGATTTATTGCAATAGCACCTATAATCCCTGCAACTACAGCACCGAAAAAAATACCCATAATATTCGCAAGGCTACCAATTAAAGGTATAAAAACAGCAAATATAGGAATTGTCATCAGTCCTTTTTCGATAACTTCTCCAAGCGCTAATGCTCCCACTCCAGTTAATCCTGCAATAATTATTTTACCTGTTTCGAGAAGGAGATTACCAATAGGTTTGCCTTTGTTCTCAGGGCTCTTTATATAATTGACAGCATCTTTAAGCGATTTCCAACCTTGCTTTAACAACATCCATACTTTTTTCACAGTTCCAAAAATAGGACCAAAAATCGCTGTTGCAACAGTGCTAAACACAGTATTTTTTGCATTAATCAGGTGTGTTCTCATTTTACTAACGAAGGAATGAATAGCTTCTTTTAAGCTGTCTAGAAGAGTATCTAGGCCCTTTTTAGCAGACTTAAACCACTTAACTAACTTAACGATAATTTCCTTAACCAAATCGGCAAGCAACTGCATGAGTACCGATCTAAGTGCTTTTCCGCCAAGTCGAAATGCTTCTTCCTTTTGAGACTGTTTTCCTGCCTCAATAGATTTCTTCTCAGCTTCTTTTTTCTGCCTTTCGTATTCTTCACGAGCCTCTTTGTCTTTTTTAAGCAGAGCTTCATCATCTACATTAAATCGTTCTGCTGCTTTTATTCCGTCTCTTTCGCTCTCTAGCCATTCCGACATAGTTGAATCGTTCTTAGACTGGTTTGCTGCAGAATCCATTAGATTAAGGTTTTTCTCGCTATTTGCAAAAGCAACCTGTTCTTTTCTTGTCATGTGTGCATTAGCAGCAGGATCTCGAATAATTTCTGCTGCCGAAACAGTGTGATCCATATTCGTATTATTTGTTTTTTTACCAGCAGGACGACTTTTATCAAAATCATTACGCGCCTTTTTATTTAACGTTTTTTTCCATTGTCCGCTTCTTAAGTCGTTTTGTTCCCACACCTGTTGTTCTTCATTGTATCTATAATTGCTAGTCTTATGCTCGGTGTTACGATCCTTCTGAAAATTACCTTGCCAACTATCGTATCGCTCTTGATAATCAATCTTAGTATTATGTGTTGCAATCTTCCCATGTTCAAAATTTCCTGTTGTTTGAATATGAGCTTCATCTCGTAAATCAAGTTTGAGGCCATTATTCTCTTTAATAAAATCCTCCCCAGCGATGACAGCAATTTGATTCATAAACTGCTCCCAAACAACATCCATAATGACATTCCCAAGGTTATCTGGATTTCCTATTTTCTCTTTTTCATCTGCCAAAAATTCCAAATCAACAATTTCTTCTTCTAATTGGCTTTGGAGTTTCTCTTCCAACTCATCAAAGTCAAAAGAGTCCGCTACATCCTCACTAAGCCCTTGGTATTCATCAAGGAAAGCATTTTCCTTTGCCATAATACATCTATCCTTTCTGGACGGTGAAAAGTTCTTATCGATAAATAAACTCATAGAAAAATAACCCAACTGGGTGAGAGTATGGTTTCCTTTTAGTTCTCACACCAGAAAGGAAAACAATCGCTAAATGGGCTACAATCAAAGGTGTATTTCATTTCCAAACGATTGACCATACCTATGCTTTAACTTTAAATTTTGACTGCCCTTCGCCACATCGATTGGGGGGCATGAGCAGAGTGAATACTTGTTGACAGATTAGCCACCTCCTAAAGAACCAAGGATAGACTTTTGAACTAAATCAAAATACATAATTCGCCAATAATCTGCCATCTCCTCCAAAACACGTTTTCTATTTAAGGGATTCATGTAAATATGTCGTAAATTTGAAAATTTGAAATCTATATTATATATACGATAATCAGAAATTACTTGGGAGGATAAACATTATGCGACAGGTTAAGGAGAATGAGCTGAGACAATTAGTGTCTGAATCGTTAAGGGAAAGCAATGACAGCTACACAATTCAAGAGCTTTTCGAGCGCTTCCCAACGGTTTCAGAACTAATGGATGTATCCGAGCAACAGTAGTCTCTATTAAAGGAATCGGCAAAGGCAAAGCTCGGCAAATCACCGCCATGTTAAAACTTGCGAAGGTGTTGGATTTACCCATTGAGAATCAATATGTCATTCGTAGTCCTAAAGATGTTTTCCATTTGCTCGAATCAGACTTGCGTTACCAGCAGAAAGAACATTTCATCTGCCTATTCCTCAATACCAAAAACCGTCTCATCTTCAAAGAAGTCATCTCCATAGGCTCTCTGAACGCTGCAATCGTCTATCCAAGGGAAGTATTCAATGCAGCAATCAGACGCTGTAGCGCCTCTCTCATTTGCGCTCACAACCACCCGAGCGGTGACCCGGAACCATCAATTGAAGACGTTAATCTGACAAAACGACTCATAGCCGCTGGTGAGATCATAGGAATAGAAATCCTTGATCATGTAATCATTGGCGGCAATCGCTTCTACAGTTTGAAAGAGCATGGTCATTTCTAAATTTCATTAAACAGCTTTTACTTGTATGTCCCTCAGATAATGAGATGTAAAAAGCCTCCTCTTAAATGCTTTTATCCACGGTTTAACCACACCCCGTATCAATCCTCTACTATAGGCATTGAAATCCGCACTATATCCTGTTGAGCCTCCTACCAAAAAATTCTATCGTTTGATTAGGGGTGAAGGGAAATGAACAGCATCGAATCTATTGGGGAAAATATCAGGATTTTACGGTTAAAAAATGGTTTCAGTCAGGAGCAGCTTGCACTAAATGCAGGCGTTAACACATCCTACATCGGTCAGATTGAACGAGGAGAAAAGAACCCTACTATAAAAACTTTGGAGAAAATATCCAAGGCTTTGGGAATTGCTCTGATTGACTTGTTATTTCTGGTGGATTCCAGGGGAGGAGGGTCAAAAACGTTTTGCATTCAATCGTCTGCGGTTCTTACCCCTGAGCAGATCAAGCAATGCTTGCTGGAAGTCTTGATTGACAATACTAATATGATTGTCGATAAGCAAAAGTCACTGAATATAAAAGAAGAATAAGGGAGCAATTAATCATGTCTACAACTGAAGTTATCCAATCTGACAAGATCAAGAAATCAAAGAAGAAGCCTCTTCTTAAGCGTTGGTGGTTCTGGATTCTTGCTCTATTTGTTGTAATCATTGCTGTTAGCATATTTTCTTCAGGAGGAGAATCAACGGCTTACGAGCTATCAAAAATGCAAACGATGACTAAGGAAGAAATTATTACGAAGTTTGGCGAACCAAATGAGGTTATTCGTGATGATTCAGACGGCTATTCCATCGCTTATAATATTGGGTTTATGGTAGCGGTGACAATCAAGGCGCAAGCGAAATTACATTACAAGAGGATGCGGTTAAAGAAAGCTCGAAGAATACATACAAAATTTTCGATGTAACGTTGGGTTCGTCCTTTGCTGATAATGTTGCACGTTTGGGTAAACCAAATCTTACTCAAGAAAAGGACGGCAAGAAAAGCGTCATGTACCTGACTGAAGAAAATTATCTGCTTGTATTCTCCACAAGACCAGATACCGACAAGATCAGCACCATTCAGTATTCTGCTTATGATTCAAGTATGGAGTCTCTTTCACTCGATCTCTCAAGTCTTCTTGGATTATCGGCCACTGAAGACGAATTAAAGTCACTCTATACAATTAAGGATAAGAGTAGTTCTAAGGGAGAAACAATGTATGCCTTGGAAGAAGGCTTTGAAATACTTGTTGATGAAAATAATTTGGTGAAACAACTCATAATTTCTACAAATTCTGTTTTCAACATCCATGGTATCCGAGCCTCTGACAGCTTGGATAAAGCAAATAAAGTGTTTGGTGAGCCTATAAGTACATCTGCTGGGGTGCAAGATACCACTCAATATTCTTATAACTATAATGGCGGTGCATTCCCGACAACCGTTGTTTTGAGCGTCGATAGCGGCAATATGATCGGTTACATTCAAGTCAATGTTACAGAAGAATAAGGGTTAGCGCATAATTGTTATAGGGGGAAGCCAAAATGATAGAACTTTATGTTCTACTATCTATTCCATTTGGTTGGAGATTCATTAGCAAGCTGCAACGTAACGTCTCCGTTTTCCTACAATCTCTAATTATATCGTTTACAAAGTCATCTTATCCGTATTTGTTGGCTGGGCTGTAACGCCGTTTTACTTAATCGGGTATCTCTTTAAGTTAATTCGAGTGTTTAATCCACCCTCAAGTACTAAACAGCAAACAAAATAGAATCATCTACGCAACGGGGAGAGCAGCGCTCTTCCCGTTTATTTTGCGTTAATCCTTGAGAGGAGGTGAGAATTATGGATAAAGTAATTAAAACTGCCGGGAAGACAGCGCTGACCGCAGCGGGCGCACTAATCGGAGGAGGAGCAGGAGCTGCACTTGGCACAGCAATACTCCCCGGTGCAGGAACAGCCGTTGGTTATTTATTTGGTATTGGATACGGAACACTCAGCGGCCTTAAAGCTTGGGAACATTAATCAAAATAAATTATTGGAGGAATAAAACGATGAGTAATTTTTGGGAACGTGTAGTAGAGTCTGCTGTAGATGCAGTAAGTCAAACAATTGAAAACAAATTTGATGTGGTAGAAACTGCACAAGATTTGTACGATAAGTATAGAGAAGAATAGAAAATAGGGAAGGCTCCATAAGAGTCTTCCCTATACTTCAAATTTGATTGGTAATGTCAAAGAGACAAGGCAGATAATCTATTCTTTCAGCTATTGGAATAGTAACAGGATTAATCCCAATATCATGAAGCTTTTTGATATGGTTATCAAATCCTTTCTTATTATCTACAGTTTCCCTTGCTTTCCATATCCCCCTCTTATCATTTACAATTTTCAGGGTATCAACCAGATTATACTTAGTATGAATTTTTAATTTTGAATTCATGATAAGCTCTTTTGCTTTCGAAAATGTATAGTAATCAACCGTAACCAATAGTCTTTTTGTTGTAAGTATCCAGTACTTCAGCAGATATATCCCGGTTTTTCATCCATTTTTAACTTAATCCGAGTATTTAGATTCATATTGATTTCTATTGATGTATTCCATTGAGAAGTTATTTGAGGTAAGTTTGGGTACACTGATCGAATCGGCTGTATATCTCGCGGCTCATTATGGGCTTCGGCGTTCCGAGGTACTTGGGCTAAAGTGGGATTGCATCAATTTCAAAGAAAAGACTATATCAATTAGAGAGGTTCGCGTAAAGTACGGTAAAGAAGTTGTCATAAAGAAACCTAAGAGTGAAAGCAGCCAGCGCATTCTGCCTTTGATGGATGATATCGCAGATTACTTATTACATCTAAAGACACAGCAAAAGAAAAACAAGCTGCTGTTTGGGAAAGAATACGTCGATTGCGGTCTTGTGTGCTGCTTGCCTGATGGCAATCCCATAAAGACTGAATACTTAAATCATAAATTCAAGGATATACTCGCAAAGAACGAATTGCCGCATATTAGGTTCCATGATCTCAGGCACTCGACAGCCAGCTACTTGATTAAAAATGGCGTAAGTCTGAAAGAGATTCAGGTCTGGCTGGGACATTCAACCATCAGCATTACAGCCAATACTTATACGCACATCGACATGGAGACAAAAAAGGATACCGCACAAAAGATCAACGATATATTTTCTAAGAAATCAAAAGGAGCCGCTCAATGAAGCATATCGCTTGGGGAGCATTAGATGATGCGGCAATCCAGTCTACGCTGCTGAGTATTGCCATACTCCACGTAAAGCTTGCATTGGAGCATAGCAACATGACTTCTTTACCTTGTCGTAAAGAAGTCATTAGAGCAGAAATCCAGAGACTAAGAATGGAGCGTGACCGAATTCTCGAACGCAAAGCATGAGCTAGAACTATTCGCCGTGAAGTCGGTTCAAGCATCATTCCGAGCGCATCGGAAACCTCGAATCCACACGAAAAAGAGGCACCGTTAGCAAAATGTTAGCAAACCTGATCCAAAACAAACAAGGGTTCCAGCTCTAATGAGCTGAAACCCTTGTTCTTCTAGTGCCGAGGACGGGGGTCGAACCCGTACGGTACTCACGTACCGCAGGATTTTAAGTCCTGTGCGTCTGCCTGTTCCGCCACCCCGGCATGGTTAGTGCGTTGTTTAACGCGACAAGAAATATGATATCACGTATTCTGTGAATACGCAATCAAAATTTCCTTTTAGTTTTCAGGTACCAAAAAGACCCGCTCAGCCGGAGCTGCTGCGGGCCTCTGGTACTGCAAGAATTAGCGGCGTTCGCGTTCGCCGCTTTTGCTTCTCATGCCAGCCAGACCGAGTAGGCCGACCAATCCGAGCCAACCCCAGTTGGAGCCGTTGTCGTCGTTGTCTGTTGCGTTGGTGGTCGTACTTGTGGCCCGGTATCTGCCGGTTGGCGTGGTATTGGACAGTGGAGAGACAGTGCTGTTATCACCGGTGCGGATCTTGTCTCTCATGATCGTATCATTGTTGCGCAGGGTGCCTGTTGTGTTATTCATCATGGTGTTGCCCTGCTCATTCATCATACGGGTACCGGTACCCGTGTTATTCATACGGTCATTGGTGGAAGAACCGTTATATACCGGTGCCGTTCCACCCATACCGGTAGTACCGGAAGCACTGGATGCATATCCTACACCCAGCAGACTCATGGACAATACAGTGCCGCAGGCAAGACTTGTTATCAGCTTGTTCAAGATGTGATACCCCCTTGTGTGATTTGTCGCTGATAATTTCCCCCTTCGGCGCCTAAACTATGCAAGTCATTTTTACACAGTCACCACATTAACTGTCTTGCTGGCAGGATCATAAGTCACCTTGGCCCCGAGCGCTTCAGCCAATGCCCGCACGGGAACATAGGTGGTTCCATTATCCAGTACCCCAACCGTTAGCTTAATCCCATTCAGATTGATGGTAATTTCTACATCCTTGTTCACTTCAGCCTCACCTCCGGTGATCCGGCTTAAGGTTTCCTTAACCTGCTGGGTGGTCGGACGCTGACCTTCCTTAAGCTGTGCAATAGTCAAGCCAAAAGCCATCTGCAAATGCGAATAATCCTTAAAAGAAGTCCAGTCCCCACCCCATTCGAGTCCCAGCTTTTTCGCTTCCTGCACGACCTCCTGCCAGTCAGCCAGCTTATCTCCATTCCCATCCCGGTTCATGTCCCAAGAGACGTTCTGCCCATCCGGCAGCAGCAGCGCGAAGTCCATCGCCAGACCATAATTATGATAGCTATTGCCACCCTTGGCATTGGTTACTATACTGCCCTTCTTGGTTCTCCCCAGTGCGTAAAGCGCATTCTGTTCGGCTATAGTGCGCATGCCCTGAGTAATGACAATTGGGATACCTCTGGCATAACATCGCTGTATCAAGACATTTGCAGCTGCCAGCAGGACAGGATGAAGACCGCCGAGCCGGGCTGCCGATTTACTTTTCAACTCATCTATAGTCAGCATCGAATCCCCTCCTGATATAGTAAATGCCCTATATTCCACTGTTGCTTGTACCTTCTCACTTCACTGTAAAAGAAAAAACCCCGAACTATGCGGGGCCTGAGCATCTTGCCTATATGGGTGTACGTTTACCACCATCTGCCGACCGTTTTCCGGATGATTTCTGCCCAAACAGGCTAAGATAAAAGCGAAAGGTGGGATAACAGCATGGACATCCACAGTGACAGCTACAAAGTCGCGGCATTGAGTGAACAGGAGGATGCGGTGGAGATCATCCGCCAGGCCGAAGCGGCAATTGCTCAAATGAACGGCAATAAACCCGTGACTCTGATCGCTTATGAGAGAACAGAAGCCCCATTCCGCGCTTTTAAATAAAGAACAGGGGCTCTTCATCAAATGGGTTCTCGCTGACCCTCAGACGATATATGCCTCCACAATATCATCGATATCAATCCACTTCCATTCATCCGCCCACTGCAGCTTGATCTCGCGCGAGTGGGTGTGAATGGAGGTCACAAAGCCGTTCAGCAGCTTATTCTCAAAAGCATCAAACAACCACCGTTACCCGGACATGACTCCGCAGCGACAGCGCCAGCGTGAACTCGATCTCCTCCAGCTTCTGCTCATTCAGAACCGGCTTCATACGGCGAAGCATTTCCCGCTTATCATTCCGAATCAGGCTCTTGTGCTCCGTCAGCATCATCCGGCTGCTCTCCCAAAGGCTGTTCCCTTCCAGCTTTTCTCCCATTGCCGTTCCTCCTTCCAGGGTGATCTTAAATCGTTTCACTGATTGCACTCTCGCCAGACACGAACGTATGTTTGTATTATACGCCCTTCTCCGCTTATTAATCAATCAGAAAAAAATATATGCAGCCGCAATAGAATGACTAAAGTGAAATCCAGGCGCTTCAATTTCTGTCTGGTACGTTCCCAATAGCTAACAAAAAGGCGCTCACAGTTTTTCTGTGCAGCGCCTTTGTTATGCCCAATGAAAGGAAGTCGCCTTTATGGAGGCGTTCCTTTTTACTTAACGTCAGTTACCGAAGTTCCTGAACCGGACTGTGTATCCTTGTCTGTATTGTCTGTATTTGCTTGTGTGTCTGCAGCGGTGCTGGTATCTGTACCAGACAATGTTCCTTCCGCCGCACTCCCCTTCTCGATCAGCCCTGCGGCTACTCTGGCTTCATTCAGCTTGGATATGCCGTACAGCATCGCCACATCCGCCTGCTGGTTCATATCCTTGAACTCATCCGCTGTAACGTCCGGGGAAGCCGCACTCTTCGAGGCCTGCTCCTTGATGGAGTATGCACTCTGGAACGCAATCATCGAGTCTTTCAGCAGCTTTTGAATATTCTCTGGCAGGTTTTTGGAAATTTTCACATCCTTGACTTCATCGGCGATATCCGAAGCCGTGTCCTGAAATTGATCCATTGCCTTCTCCAATTCCTTGTCCGTTGCTTTTCCTGTCGAAAATGAGGTTAAGGTAGTGTTGAACGCGTCCAATGAGGACTTGCCCTTTTCATCAAATTTTGACATTTCATTATAAAAGCTTTGTACCTTCTCCTGCACTTCTTCGTGGGAAGCTGGTGCCGAGTTATTGTTGCTGCAGGCGCTTAGAACCACAACTACCATTAGTAACACTGCCAGTAAGGCTTGTCTCATATTAAAAATCCCTCCAATTAACAGAATAATATCGAGTATTGTAAAGTGCAACTGAAAATTATGTAAAAATAGCAAGAATGAAATATTTGGCGGAATTGAAGCGTTTCCATTCAGTGCAAAACAAGCAGAAACGGTAATGCGTCCTTTTAAAGGTAACTACCGTTTCAGCGAGAAATAGAAGGATAATGTATAGCGTTGAGTATATAATTTTCAAAAAAAAAGACCCCCAGCAGTGTCTGGAAATCTCTGTTTATACTATAATGATTGCAACATGATTGATAGAGAGGAAGATAGCCGATGCCTTATTGCACTAGCTGTGGCGCAGAATACAAGCAAGGTGCCAAATTTTGCGGAGAATGTGGAGCAAGTACTGAGGGAGATTCAGCTGCGCCTATACGCCGTCCATCTGCTGGAGCGGCACCCGGATCGGGTTCAGGACCTGAAATCGAACTGTGGCAGGGTAAACCAGCCGGTATTTCCGACCGCCTCAAAGGCATTATACGCCTGAACACAACTACATATACGATCACCAGCCAGCGTATTATGGTCAAAACCGGACTGATTGGCAAAGACGTTGAAGAAATCGAATTGCTGCGGGTGAATGACTTCTCTGTGGACCAGTCCATCATGCAGCGTATTCTCGGCATCGGGAGCCTTACGGTATTTTCGGATGACGCTTCATCGCCGCAGCTGATATTGCGCAGAATCCGCCATCCCCAAACCGTAAAGGATGTGCTCCGCAAAGCTGTGCGTGATGAAAAAATCGCCAATAATATCAGCTACCGCGAACAGATCTAAACACCGCCCTGCTTTTTAAGGAAGATAGAATGCCCCGGCCGGAATAACGCCTTTGACCTGTCTGGGGCTTTCCCACATCAGAACCGCCCGCGCATCACCCTGGTTTTCATAATACTCCACCTTCAATTCATGCAGCTTGCCGGCAATCAGATTCACTATACCCTGCCGTTCCTGCCCGCTCTGCTTCACCCAACTGTCAATGACCAGCACCCCATCTATCCACACCCGGATGCCATCGTCTGAAGAGGAATATATCGTATAGCTCTCCGTGTAGGCCGGACTCAGCCAGCCGCTCCAGCGCACAGAGAATACATCGGCTGGAAGCGCCGGATCGGGAGCGGACTGCCGCCAGACAAAGTTAATATCTGCATCGGTCCGGGTAACCGCGGGTGTTCCGCTGAGGGTTGCATTGCTGTAATATTGCCCATACAGTCCCGGCAAAGGGGCAGCTTCGGGCATTGAGGCATATATTGCCGCCTTCGCCGTATATTCATCCAGGGTAAACACAAAGGAATCCTTCATGAAAGACTTGATCGCCACATCACTGTTCTTCTCCAACAGCAGCTTGCCCCAGTTCATCTGGTAAGACCATTTATTCTGGGACTTGGCCAGCACAGCCGGAGACGGAAGCTCCCCATTTTCACCAATCGCAATCAGTTTGCCGCGTCCCAGCTCCCATAGAGTATCTTGATGGCTAACCTTGAAATCCGCATCATAGATATCCATTGCCAGTACATCCACTCTGCTGCTGCCCGGATAATAAATGGCCGGTTCATCTGACCATTGGTTCTTGGCATTGGGGCACCACACCCACAACAAATTATGAAGTTTATGATACGCCGTATACCGTTCGAACATGATGTCCCACAACTGGCTGAACGAGCTTTTCCGCCCCCACCAGAACCAATCGCCGTTCATCTCATGATATGGACGCCAGAGCACCGGCACACCTGCATCATTCAGTTTTTTTAACGACTGCGCTGTCTTGTCCAGATCCGCAATCAGCGTGTTGTACTGGACAGTACCCGGCGTAATATATTTGGCAAAATCCGCTTCACTGAGACTCATTTGGACATTCGACCACGCCGGAGCTGTCCCAGGCAAGTGGGCATGATAAGTCAGCGTCACGATTCCGCCCGCTTTATGCCACTTGATCGCGCTGTCAACCACCGCCTGCCGCTGGCTGTCGATTTGCTGTGCCGTCTGGTTCTCAATAGCTCCCAGCTCATAGCCGTGGATAGCCGCATATTGACCGCTTAGCAACTTCAGCTTGCTGCTGTATTCATCGGGGCTCTCCAGATAATCATGTTGCCCACTGAGCATTCCTTGCCCCTGCAGCCGGTACAACGTTTTCAGCAGCTTCACTGCCGGGAGGGAGAGCGAAGCATCTGCAGGAGCCATCAGCACATTCCGAAAGGCTGCCTGCCACTGCACATCACCCACCAGCCGTGAGGCGGAATCCAGTAAATCCCGAAGTATACGCGATTCCATCTTTTCCACCATCCTATCCCTTTTTTCTACATCATATGGGGACTTGTCGGACAAGTGCACGGCGAATCGACATGAAATCGGCATACCTATCCCACACGGAATCCAAAAACCATGATTCAAGCTATGTATATTTCTTTTTCAGCTATCTGGAATACCTCATTGGCAGTAATCCGACTGCATTCACCTTGGCCAGACTTCCCTCGACAGGTACAATCACCTTGCAATCCTTGCCGTAATCGGCAATCAGCTCTCTGCACATGCCGCATGGCGAGACGACTTGGATCTCACGTTCAGCACTATCGGGATCGGGATGTCTTACCGCAACTATCGTATCAAACTCCTTGTATCCCTCGGATATTGCCTTTCCGATCACCATCGCTTCCGCGCATACGGTAACTCTGGATAGGCTGGCCTCCACATGAACTGCGGTGAAGATCTCACCCGTCTTGGTCCGGAGAGCCGCTCCTACATGATGTCTCTCCCATTCATAACGCTTCTTGATGATTTCCTGTGCGCAGGCAATCAGTGTCTGATCCCCGGCAGTAATCTCGTAATCCATGATCTGTACCTCCTTTTTACTATTTTCAGTATACTAAATGGGACGGTATTTAAGATATACTGGTTAAGCCTACGTTTGGCAAAAGCATAGGCTCACAAAACTTAAGCTTATGCTTTCGAAGCAGTTTTGTTCGAAGCTGTACATTCAGAAGCATAGGCTCACAAAACTTTTAGGGGGCAGCAAAGTGAAGTCCAAGAAATTCATCTCAAGTCTCATCATCACCCTGCTGCTCTTGGCCACCGCTTATTGGTTTGAGGAGAACGACCAGCTTCCTGGCAGTCATTCTACTACAGGAGACACTGATGTTGTCCAGCTGGTGTTCCCCAGTGACCGTTACCCGGAGACAGCCAGGCACATTCAGGATGCCATCCGAAGCGGAGAGTCTCCCATTTGCACTATCGACCGGCAGGAAGCCGAAGAGAACCGCAAAGAATCACTAAAGGGGATCCCGACCAAAAAAGGATATGACCGCGACGAATGGCCGATGGCCATGTGTGAGGAAGGCGGCAGAGGTGCTGACATTGAATACATAACGCCTAAGGACAACCGCGGTGCCGGCAGCTGGGTGGGCAATCAACTGGAGGAGCTGCCTGACGGAACGCGGGTAGAATTCATGTTCAAATAGCCCAGCTTCCGCTATGGTGATTCCCGGATTGATACATGATCCGCAGCAGCTTACACGCTATATCATCCAGCATGGTTAACCTTGACCCGCCGCCAGGCCAGAATCCGTTCCACCTGAAACACACGTGGTCCGCCAGTAGTCAAACAAGTAGCCCGGAGAAGTCCGCCTTTGTGTCCATGCACTTCTATTCTCCGCTGTGTCATTTTGCCTGCCTTATCCTCGTATATAATCTCAACCACCTGACCGATCAGCTTTTCCATATCCTTCGGGCTCAATTGAAGCCCCTCCCTTCAAAGAAACAGAACATTTGTATGTATTATATGCGAACGAGTGTTCCGTATGCAATAATCTGCGAGAAAGATGCATTATTAAAGAAATAGCCCTATCTGGCATTCGCCAGACAGGGCAACATTTGCAGATTGAAGTTCTAGAATATGTTCTAGAATATACAAGCTCTAGTGATAATAACCAGCAGAATGAACAGTACCAGAATCGCACCTGTCGAAGTAAAAGGGCTACAAACCGGCACTACTGGAGGACCTTGATTTACTCCACCGACATTATTACCACAACCGCAACCATAATCTGCTCCCATAGTTAATTCCTCCTCTTAAATATTGACTACAGCACAGAATATGTTGCAGGCTAATGTGCTGCATGGGCCAATTGGCAAAGAAATCCCATACACCTAATCAATTGTGTGAAGAAAGTCGATATACAATTAGGAGAGCTCCTTTTAAGCCATGCTCACAAAACTTAAGACTATGCTTCCGGAGTGAGTTTTGTACGAAGAAAGACAGGAAACCATGCTCACAAAACTTAAGACTATGCTTCCGGAGTGAGTTTTGTACGAAGAAGGACAGGAAGCCATGCTCACAAAACTTTTAGGAGGTGTCAAATGGATATCGCCGCTTTATCAGTATCATTGGGTCAGGCCAGTCTACAACAGGCTGTAGGTCTGCAGGTGCTCAGCATTGCCAAAGATCAGGCAGAGATTCAGGGACAGAATATGGCTCAAATGCTTGGACAGAGCGTACACCCCAACTTGGGAAAAACACTTGATATTAGAGTTTGATTGCTTTATGCTTAGATACATAAGAACACAGGTTCGCGTCACCCTTAAGCCCTTTGGGCTTTTCTTTTGGCCGTGAATACGAACATACGATCTTGTATCTGAGGTGATCAAATGCATTCTTACTATCAAATGACTGCTCTGGAGAAGTGGACGGAAGATTTATATGAACGGCTGGATATCCGTAAGCCGGCACAAATTTCGATTGCATATATTGCCGAGCGCCTGAATATTTGGGTCCATTATTTGGATGTGAGGAGCAAAGGGATTGAGGCCTCTGCCGGTATGTACAGCATGTTTATCGATAACCGGCTTCCGGATGAACTTCAGCGCCTGGAATTTCTGCATGAGCTCTGCCATCTGCTCCGTCATGCCGGCAGCCATACGCTGATGCCTGAGCAATTTAGTCAAGCGGAGAGGGATGAATCGGAACGCTTTATTCTGTATGCGGCAATGCCTTACTCCATGATTTCGAAGATGACTCTGCCTGAACTCCGTGAAGATGCGATTCAGGAGCTTGCTGCTGCTTTTCAGGTTCCCTGCGAGCTGGCTCTGCAGCGGATCGATCAAATTCAGCGGCGTGTGTTCCAGGGCCAGTTGATTGCTGTGATGGAGCGAAACGAGGACAGAAAATTAAGCCACAGACATATTCGGTAAATGCAGAGGAGATAATAATGCAGACATGCATTTATCCGAGATCAGAGCCTATAGGTATCAATGAGCTGACCCCGCCGGCATCCGGTAGGGTCCAAATATCTAAATTGGGGGCCCCACCTTCTTTTACCCATAATCATCTGTCCTCTGCCTCTATAAAATACCCCTCATGCAGCATCGGCACCACAGCACACTTGTCAAGTTGGCAGCAGTACATCACATCTGCTTCATACCCCCGCTCACGCAGTTCACGTGCGCTTGCCGACTCCCAGATCAGCCTCTCTATCTTATGCTTCGAGTATTCATAAGCTCCGGCACAGACCTCCGCTTCCGGCGACAGGCTTCCTTGAAGCTGTGAAATGATTGCTCCTGCAGCCAAGTAGTCTTCAATGCCGGGACGCAGGTTATTTTCCTGATTGACCGCATCGGACCATTTCTCCCCGCAGGCAAGGACGGTGATATCTCTGTTCAGCTTCTGTGCGAATCGAATGGCAGACTCCGCCACAGCCGAGGCGTTCAATAGACAGCCAATGAGCAGAGCGGTAATCTGTGAGGCAGCGGATGTACATAATGCCCCGTTCAATGAGCACATGACATAATTACGTGCCCGATCCCCCGCTCCAAAAGACAAAGGAGACAGCGAATGCCCGCCCTCTCTAAGGGCTTCTGCTCTTCCCCACACCATTTCTGCATTCTTAGCTTGGGCGTAAGCCTTGGCTTGCTCATTTAGGGGTGGCGGGTACGGGTATATGATTGCCTGATGCTGCACCGCAGTCACCACCGTGGAAGAAAAACTAAGCACATCCACGATAATCACAATATCCCCACGTTGCGAAGCTGAACGAGTCCCTCTTGCCCCCCACTCCAGCTTGATTTCATAATCCATTTGGTCATAAAACAAGAAATCTCCTCCTTAATGACAGATAGTCTATACCAAACGTTAAACCCCTAGAACGATAACACCTAGCGTCATATACAAAAAAAGAAACAGCATCAATGCTACATTCCCGCCAATTGCCACCTTTTTGAGCTTAGGCTGTGTATTAACCCTGTTGGTAATTGCCATTAGCAGCCCAAGCGGGCACAAAAAGATGATCATCCCAAACCAAACACCTTGCAGCTTCTCTCCAGCCTCAAAGGGAAATACAAAACTGTAGACCGTAAACAAACCCGTAAGGATGAACAACAGCAATGGCAAAATAGCCCCTAAATTCTTCAAATCATACCTCCTGAAAATATGTATTTGATTATCTCTTAGGTATGCAAGTCCGCGCAATTCTTGGGAATCGAAATCATCACGCTATTGCATCCTTAAGTTGTTTGTTAGTTTGCACCTCACCAAATATAACCTCAAAGGGTTCAGGATAACTCTTACTCCTTGCTATTTCACAACCTCATAATTACCATTTTAACAGCTTATTTTTTTGAATATAAGCTACCAATTCAGTAATTTTAACTAAATTAATTACCTTTTTGGCAATATTGTTTATTTACCAATATGGTAATGCTAATATAATTTGTATCTACTTATTTTCAGCTTATAGAGAGGAGTCGAGATGAGGACTCTCGGTGATCGAATAAAGTACCTCAGAGAAAAAAAGAACATCATCCAAAAGGATTTAGCTGCAACGAGTGGCTTGACTATTGTGCAGCTATCACGGTATGAGACTAACGACAGGAAACCAGACCCTGAATCTCTGAGAAGATTAGCCGACGTACTTGACACAAGTGGCGATTATTTACTAGGACGAACTAATGATCCGAAACCACTTAATCAAAGAGAAATGAATATGTCCTTTTTTGGTGAGCCAGACAAGTACTCAAAGGACGAAATTGAAGAGATGGAAGCAGCATTATTGAAGTACCGTGAAATGAAGAAGCGTGTAACGAATGAAGCAGAGAAGACCATGAAATGAGCAATTCCCTCAGCCGATGAGGAATATTAGGGGATATCAAGGATGGAATTTGCGGATCAGATTAGAGCATTGGCTAAACGAGTTCAAAAAATGAAGGATAGCATTTTGACAGAGGAAGCTACCAAAACTTCTGTGATTATGCCTTTCTTCCAAGCATTAAATTATGATGTGTTTAATCCTGAAGAATTCCTTCCAGAATTCACAGCTGATGTTGGGATTAAAAAAGGTGAAAAAGTTGACTATGCAATAATGCAAAATAAAAAACCTATGATATTAATTGAGGCAAAATCAATAACAGAAATACTCACAAAGCATGATTCTCAGTTATTCAGATATTTTGGAACAACTGTAGCCAAATTTGCAATTTTAACAAATGGAATTATCTATAGATTTTATACTGACCTTGAAGAGCAGAATAAAATGGATGCTACTCCATTCTTTGAATTCAATCTTTTCGACATAAGAGAACATCAAATAGCTGAATTAATTAAATTTAAAAAAGACATATTTGATGTAGAAAGTATCAATACGACTGCATCTGAATTAAAGTATACAATTGAAATCAAGCGATTCTTGAAGGAACAATGGGAAAGCCCAACTGATGACTTTGTTTCAGCAATTTTATCTGATGTATACCCAGGAAAGAAAACAAGACAAGTTATTGAAAAATTTAGTGGCATTGTAAAACGTTCATTCAAAGAATTTGTAAATGATATTTTAAACGATAAACTGCAAACCGCTCTTGCAAATACAAATTCAGATCAGCTTAATAATGAAGTAGCTGTTACTCATGAAATAGTGACAGATATCGAAAATAATAAAGAAAATCTTACTGAAATTGTTACAACTGAGGAAGAACTGGAAGGTTACATAACTGCAAGAATTCTTTTAAAAGATATTATTGCACCAGAGCGTATAAATTACCGCGATAATCTAAGCTATTTCAATATTCTTGTAGACAATAGCATTCGTAAATGGATTTGCCGATTACACTTTAACGGTGCAAACAAGTATATTCAGTTCAATGATGACGATAAAACAATGATAGGTATTAAAGATGTTTCTGAACTGATTTCTTATAAAGAAAAGTTTGTCCAAACCGTTAATAGGTTTATTTAGAATATTTACATAAGTACACAGTCCATCATATCAATTAAGTCAAATGATGGAGTGAAAAAAAGATCAGCCAGTAATGGCTTTTCTTTTCAGAACAAAATAGAACATATGCGCTCATTAAAGATGATCAGCATAACTTTTACCTATATTTAGAAATAACGTTCGAAAAAATAATAGAAGACCAGTATCAAGCGAACGAAATCTTGACTCCATCGAATCTGGACAACTGTTCTTAATTCCTTCCCGACAATTCCAAGAAGACCTTTTCTAATTGTTTGAAACCCCAACATAGCAAAAACCCCTTGCTAGGCAAGGGGTTTTAAGAAGTGGGCCCTACAGGACTCGAACCTGTGACCAATCGGTTATGAGCCGACCGCTCTAACCAACTGAGCTAAGGGCCCGGATCTAGGATTCCGTATATACAATGGCTGTCTGAGAAAATAAAATTGGTTGCGGGGGCAGGATTTGAACCTGCGGCCTTCGGGTTATGAGCCCGACGAGCTACCGGGCTGCTCCACCCCGCGTCAGTAAACATATTCAAACAGCGACAATAGATAATATACATCATATCCGGGTCAAAAGTCAAGGATGATTTTGGTTAATGAGCTCAAGGAAGAAAACGAACCCCATAACGGCCCTTGCGTGAACGGTATATTTCCACAAAACGCGGGTCATGATAGCCATAAATCCAGCCGTCCTGTTCGAGCCTTTTGGCCAGACATCCGGCTTGAAATCTTGTCCTGAACAGCTTCGCGAAGTATATCCAATTCATGATGCCTTCTGCTCCTTCTCCGCAAAATTAAGGTCTCTTTTGTTTCTAAAGATATCATGCCCATATCCCAAAAAATAAGCCGCCGGTTTCCGGCGGCGGCTGTGTAATTTTTGGATACGTTTTATTTTTTCGTAACACTTTTATCAGGCCAGCCATTCTGAAGATCAAAATACTTATCAGGTTCTTTCTGCAGTGCCTTCAACATGAAATTACCCTGTTTCTCCCAAGCTTGAAGTGCACTGGCAACCGTTCGTTTGCCTCGATACACCTCTGTGAATAGTATCTGCCCGGCATCATTAATCTGGGTTATTCCAGGAAGACGCGCCTTCAGACTGTCCATGACCGGGTCACTCGCCGGTAGAGGCTTCTGGATGTAGAATGGGGTAAGATCCAGCGCCTTTTCCGGGAATCCATTATAATCTTTGCGTGCGGTTAACTCGTAACGGTTATGGGCTTTGATTTTGGCAACCTCATTGCTGTTGACGAATTGGATCAGATCCCAGGCATCCTCTTTATTCTGTGCGAGGCTATTGATCGCCATCAAGCTGCCAAGTGTGGTTCCCATCGCTACCCCTGGCTTTTCTGCAAAAGTAGGTACTGAAACGATGCCCCAATCTACAGGCTTGAAATTTTTAATGAGGGATGCATTCCTGTTGGCTAACATAAGTTCGTTGATATAATTGTATTCCCCAACTGCCATGGCAGTTTTGCCTGTCAGAAACAGGTCACCAGCTAAAGGAACAACCTCTTCCAAGTAATTAATCTCATTTAATCCCGGAATGATCTGTTTCTTCATTAGACTGCTGTAGTCGGTCCAAGCCTTACTCCAAGCAGGAGTGTTCACGGTCATTTTCCCGCCTTTATTATCATACATTGCTAGCTGAAGCGGAGAAAGGTAGCTCTGCATATCCCAGAAAGGATCACTCGAATAGCGGTTAAAAGCTAAACCATAGACACGACCTTTGTCCTGTTTGGACACTTTGGTAACCTTTGCCGCGACCGAGAACGCTTTCTCCCAGGTCATTCCGTTTTCAGGGTAGGGCACTCCGGCAGCATCGAATATCTTTTTGTTGTAATAAAGTGCAGTTGAAGAAAATGTAGGCGTCAAGGCATACAGTTCCCCTTTGCCGAGCTCCCGTATACCGTCCAGTACAGTGGGGGCCACATTACTAAGGTCGTAATGGTCACGATCAATCAGAGGCTGCAGTGGGTCCACCAAATTGTGATCGACCATTCTCTTAAGCAGCGTATTATCGCCGATAACCACATCCACAGGTTTAGCACCGCCCATGATAGCCCGCATATCGTCCAGATTATCCGGACTTGTCAAAGGATTTGAGGTGCTGAAGCGGAGCTTCTCTGTATCAATGGCCGGGACAATCTCCAGCTTCACTTCAGGATGCGTCAGTTCATAGAGATCGGTAAACTGCTGGCGGAAATAATTGTCATCCCCCCAGCTCCATAAGTTTCCGATACGCAGCACCCGCTGCCCTTCAGAGACCTTGGAACCCTCGGCGGCGGTAATCCCTCCTGCAGATATCAGCGGCAGCGCCAGTGCCGTACAGATGCCAAGTAACAGCGAGCGTTTGGCTGCCATACTGATTCCCTTACTATTCATGTGTAAATCCCCTCCTGGGCGAAATTCGTTCTCTCCCTTAACGGAAGTGAACCTTTCCTATAATTAGCATTATATAGAGTTACGCGGGCGGGAAAGTTACAGGCAGTTTAAAGATGCACTACGATTTCTTCATAGGATGTAAAAAGAAACGGCTTCGCCGTCCTCTGAAAGAGGCGGCATTCGTTTCTCCAAAAATATAAGGATAATTTACAGCGTGAAACATATAAATTCTTATATTTCCAAAAAAATCCTCACCGTCAGGTGAGGACTTGAAGAGAGCTCTTTATGATTTCAGATCTTACACGCCAAACGACGCCGGATCCTTGCGCCACGATTGCAGCAGCTCCACATCCGTGTCTGCAATGGTTCCCTGGGCCAGAGCCACATCAATCAGGGTGGTGTAGTTGGACAGGGTCTGCAGTGGCACACCCGCTGCAGCGAACGCTTCGGTAGCACGATCCAGCTCATAGCTAAAAATGGCCAGTACAACCAGCGGTATACCTCCCGCTTCCTGAACGGCCTGAGCCGCCTTGATGGAGCTGCCGCCGGTGGAGATCAGGTCCTCGATCACGATGACTTTTTGACCCGGGGTGATCAGCCCTTCGATCTGGTTCTGCTTGCCGTGCCCTTTGGCCTTGTCACGGATATAAGCCATCGGCAGGTTAAGCTTGTCTGCTACCCAGGCAGCATGTGGAATGCCAGCGGTAGCCGTACCTGCAATCACTTCGGCATCCGGATAAGTGCTGGCAATCGTTTCTACAAAGGCATCGGCGATGTAACCCCTGACTTCAGGGAAGGACAGCGTCAGACGATTGTCACAATAGATGGGTGATTTAATACCGGAGGTCCAGGTAAAAGGGTCCTGCGGACGCAGCGCCACCGCGCCGATCTTCAGCAGGTAACGGGCAACTTGTTCACTTTTATTCAATAATGGGCTCATGCTTGGCTCATCTCCTCAATAATGTTAAGTGCGGCCTGACGCGGGTCTGCCGAAGCCGTAATCGGGCGTCCGACTACCAGGAAGTGGCTTCCCTGAAGGATTGCTTGTCCTGGTGTCATCACACGGGACTGGTCATCCATGGATGACCCTGCAGGACGAATTCCCGGCGTTACTGTGCGGAACTCTGGTCCGCAGGCAGCGGCGATTACCGCTGCTTCCTGCGGTGAGGCCACCACGCCGTGCAAGCCTGCTTCTGCTGCAAGCTTGGCATAGCGCACAACGGTATCCGTTACCGCACCTGAGATGCCAATCTCAGTGTTCATGATCTCCTGGCTGGTGCTCGTAAGCTGTGTTACTGCGATAATAAGTGGAATATGCAGCGATGGATGCAGGCTGGCCGCCTTGGCCGCGCCTTCCAGCGCAGCAGCCATCATTGCCGTCCCCCCGGCTGCGTGCACGTTGAACATATCCACCCCCAGCATGGTTAAGCTCTCTGCTCCGCCACGGACCGTATTCGGGATATCATGCATTTTGACATCCAGGAATACGGAATAGCCACGTGCCTTCAGCTCTCTGATGAAGTCCGGACCCGCCGCATAAAACAGCTGCATGCCCACCTTCAAATAGCATGGAATGCCTTCCAGCTTCTCGATCAAAAGTTTCGCTTGCGCGACATCCGGATAATCGAGGGCAACCATGAGGCGGCCCGCCATTTCCTCCCGCTTCTCCACTTGTCCGATATTCTCATGCCTGTGCTGCTGTGTAACCGTCTGATCCACTTTCATATCCTCTCCTTTGGTCATCGTCTATCGCTCCTTGCCCTTGGGCTAATTAATCTCAGCAGCAGCCTCCACTTTACTAGGATTTATCCCCGGGCGCAGCGGAACGGTCTGCGCTAACGCAAACCGTCCCTGTGGCCCGCCCGAAAGGCTGCCTTGTTCATTCATAGATTATTGTCCGACAAAAGCAGGCATCGACTGCGACGAGAAGTTGATCGTCTCGAGCATTCTCAGGAGCGCCGTTACCGTATCAAGCGATGTCATACATACAACACCATTCTCTACCGCTTCACGGCGGATGCGGAAGCCGTCGCGCTCCGGCGTTTTGCCCTTGGTCAGGGTATTGAAGACGAAGTTGGCTTGACCGCCGCGGATCAAATCGAGGATGGTCGGCTCTCCTTCATCCAGCTTGTTGACATTCATCACGTTCAGGCCCGCTTGTTCAAGCGCAAGCGCTGTGCCGCCTGTGGCAATGATTTTGTAGCCCATGGCGTGGAAGCCCTTCATCAGTTCAACCGCTTCTGCCTTGTCTTTGTCCGCTACCGTAACGATGATGGCTCCGGTTGCCGGAATTTTCATGCCCGCTCCGATCAGCCCTTTATAAAGAGCTTTGGCGTACAGCTTGTCGCGGCCCATAACCTCTCCGGTTGATTTCATTTCTGGACCGAGCGTAGGCTCTACTCTGCGCAGTTTGGCAAAAGAGAACACGGGTACTTTTACCGAAACATAGTCGCTCTCCGGCCATAGGCCTTCTGTATAACCGTCCTCTTTCAGCTTGCCGCCGAGGATGATTTTGGTAGCCAGATGGGCCATCGGAATGCCGGTCACCTTGCTGAGGAAAGGAACCGTACGCGAGGAGCGCGGGTTAACCTCGATGACGTACACTTCATTTTGATAGATAACGAACTGGATGTTTACCAGCCCGATGGTCTTCAGCTCTTTGGCGATCTTAATGGTAATCTCCGCAATCTTCTGCTTCAGGCCTTCATCCAGATACTGCGGCGGATAGACGGCGATGGAGTCGCCGGAGTGAACGCCTGCGCGCTCTACATGCTCCATAATGCCCGGAATTACTACCGTGTCACCGTCGCAGATGGCATCTACCTCAACCTCTTTGCCGAGCATGTAACGGTCGATTAGCACCGGATGCTCCGGGTTGACCTTCACCGCTTCAACCATATAGCTCAGCAGCTCTGTATCGTTGTAGACAATCTCCATTGCACGGCCGCCCAGCACATAGGAAGGACGAACCAGGACCGGATAACCGAGCGATTGAGCAGTTTCGACAGCCTCATCAATGTTGATAACGGTCTTGCCCTTCGGTTGGGCGATATCCAGACGCGCCAGCAGCGCTTCAAATTTTTTGCGGTTCTCGGCTTCATCGATGCTCTCCAGGCTGGTACCCAGAATATTCACACCCGCCGCAGCCAGCGGTGCTGCCAGGTTGATCGCGGTCTGTCCACCGAACTGGACAATAACGCCGATTGGATTTTCCTGTGCAATAACGTTCATAACATCCTCAAAGAATAATGGCTCAAAATACAGCCGGTCCGAGGTATTGAAATCCGTAGATACTGTTTCTGGATTGTTATTGATAATTACAGCTTCATAGCCGGCTTTTTGAATTGCCCATACCGCATGCACCGTAGAGTAATCGAATTCGATACCCTGGCCGATCCGGATTGGACCGGAACCAAGCACAATGACCTTCTGCTTATCGGAATGAATAACCTCATTTTCTGTTTCGTAAGTCGAGTAGTAGTATGGCGTTGAGGCTTCAAATTCGGCAGCGCAGGTATCAACCATTTTGAATACCGGAACCAGTCCTTGCTGAATACGCATCACGCGGACTTCGGACTCTTTGGTCTGTTCAAGACCGGAACGTCCTTCCGCCCGGATCTCGGCAATGGCCCGGTCCGTGAAGCCTTTACGCTTGGCTTGATACAGTGTTTCCGGTGACAGCGTTTCTTCGCTGCGGATCTCATCTTCAAAGTTCACGAGACCCTCGATCTTGGAGAGGAACCACCAATCCACACTTGTGATGTCCTGAATCTCCTGCAAACCATAACCGCGGCGGAAGGCCTCAGCGATCAGGAACAAACGCTCATCATCCGGTTTGGCGAGCCTTGTGCGAAGCACGCTGTCCTCCAGTAGCTCAGCACCCGGCAGGTGGAAACGGTGCACACCGATTTCCAGGGAACGGATTGCCTTGTGAATCGACTCTTCAAACGTACGGCCAATCGCCATCACCTCACCGGTTGCCTTCATCTGTGTACCCAGTTTGCGGTTGGCATAGATGAACTTATCAAACGGCCAGCGTGGGATTTTGCTCACGATGTAGTCGAGTGTTGGCTCGAAGCAGGCATAGGTCTGGCCGGTAACCGGATTGACAATTTCATCGAGCGTGTAGCCTAAGGCGATTTTGGCTGCCATTTTGGCGATCGGATAACCAGTCGCTTTGGACGCCAGCGCCGAGGAACGGCTGACACGCGGGTTCACTTCAATCACGTAATACTGGTAGCTCTGCGGATCGAGCGCGAACTGCACGTTGCATCCGCCTTCGATGTTCAGCGCACGGATGATCTTTAGCGAAGCGCTGCGCAGCATCTGGTACTCACGGTCGGACAAGGTCTGGCTTGGCGCTACGACGATACTGTCGCCTGTATGCACGCCAACCGGATCAAAGTTCTCCATGTTGCACACCACGATGCAGTTGTCGTTCGCGTCGCGCATCACCTCGTACTCTACTTCCTTCATTCCGGCGATGCTCTTCTCCACCAGGCATTGGCCGATCGGACTATAGCGGATCCCTGCCTTTACGGTCTCGCGCAGTTCTTCCTCGTTGTCACAAATTCCGCCGCCAGTTCCTCCCAGCGTATAGGCTGGACGAACGATCAGCGGATAGCCGATGCCTGCTGCAAAGTCCATGGCTTCGTCCACACTGGTAATAATGGAGCTTTCCGGTACCGGCTGCTCCAGCTCGCGCATCAGTTCACGGAACAAGTCGCGGTCTTCCGCCTTCTCGATGGATTCGAGCTGTGTACCCAGCAGCTTCACGTTCTCCGTTTCCAGCACGCCAGCGCGTGCCAGTTCTACAGCCATATTCAGGCCGGTCTGTCCGCCAAGCGTAGGCAGCAGTCCGTCCGGACGCTCTTGGCGGATAATTGCGGTAACGAATTCAAGAGTAATCGGCTCGATATATACCTTGTCAGCCATATTGGTGTCTGTCATGATCGTGGCCGGGTTGCTGTTGATCAGCACAACCTCTACGCCTTCTTCTTTGAGGGCCTGACAGGCCTGGGTTCCGGCATAGTCGAACTCGGCGGCCTGGCCGATGACGATCGGGCCGGAGCCGATCACGAGAATCTTTTTAAGCTTATCGTTCTTTGGCATGTTATAGAGCTCCTTTCACGGCTTCAAGCTGCGGTGTAATGTTCGGTGCCGTGATTCTGGCATTGGCTGCAAGCTGCGCCTGGCGCGAGCCTGCCGGTGTCTTAGCCTTGTGATCGGCAATCATCTGCAGGAAACGGTCGAACAAATAGCTGCTGTCATGCGGTCCCGGCGCCGCTTCCGGATGATACTGCACCGAAAATGCGGGGTAGCGGGTATGTCTCAGTCCTTCGACGGTCTTATCATTATTGTTGATGTGAGTCACTTCAAGCTCGGTTTTCAGCACTGACTCCTCGTTCACCGTGTAGCCATGGTTCTGGGAGGTGATGAAGCAGCGTCCGCTTTCGAGTTCTTTTACGGGATGGTTGCCTCCGCGGTGGCCGAATTTAAGCTTCTCCGTATCTGCGCCGCAGGCCAGTGCGAATAATTGATGTCCCAGGCAGATCCCGAAGATCGGATATTCGCCAAGCAGCTCAGAGATCGTTTTTACGGCGTAAGGCACATCCTTGGGATCCCCAGGGCCGTTGGACAGCTGAATACCGTCCGGGTTCAGTCTGCGAATCTCATCGGCGGTTGCATCATGCGGCACTACAACTACATCACAGCCGCGGCTGTTCAGCTCGCGCAGAATACCGGTCTTCGCACCGTAGTCAACAAGCACAATCCGCTCCTTGTTGCCTGGGCTGCTGTAGGTCTTAGTGGTGGAAGTGCGTGCCACCTGGTTGCGCAGTTCTTCAATAGTGGTGTCGCCCATCATTTCCATTAGCTCTTCCACACGCTTATTGGAGGTGGTAAGGATAGCCTTCATGGTGCCATGGTGGCGGATTATGCGGGTGAGCATCCGGGTATCGATCTCGCTGATTCCGGGAATGCCATATTCCTTCAGCAAGTCGTCTACGCTATACTCGGCGCGCCAGTTGCTGGGAACCGTCTCATGGCGGCGCACGACAAAGCCGTGCACGAATGGACGCACAGATTCAAAATCATCGCGGGTAATGCCGTAGTTTCCGATCAGCGGATAAGTCATGGTCACGATCTGGCCGCAGTAGGAAGGGTCTGACAGCACCTCCTGATAACCTGTAATCCCTGTGTTAAAAACAACCTCGCCCGTCTTTTCACCTTCCGCGCCAAATGCGGTACCTGTGAACAGCGTTCCGTCCTGAAGCAGCAATCTCGCCTGCATTTCCTTCCACTCCTTCTTGTTTCTATAGTCTGGTTCTTGTATCTTGCCTGGATTTCCGGAGCAAGCGCGCGAAAATGCCGCCGTATGTTAAGGCCTAACCCCATACAGCCGGCCGCTTCGCTCTACCAGTCCGTCCGTTATTCTTCAGTCCATACGGCTGTGCCGTTTACCCATGTCTTAACCGGCCAGCCTTTAAGCTTCCATCCGGCAAAAGGAGTATTGCGCCCTTTGCTGGCAAATGAAGCGGGATTCACTTCTTTTTCTTCCGTTAGATCAATCAGTGTCAAATCCGCTGGCAAGCCCACCGTCAGACTGCCTGTATTCAGCCGGAATACCCGGGCCGGATCAGCCGTCATACGCTGTACCAGAAGCGACAGGTCCCATTTGCCGGTGGCTACAAAAGCCGTATAAAGCAGCGGGAACGCTGTCTCAAACCCGACGATGCCGAAAGGCGCAAGCTGCATGCCTTTAGCCTTTTCTTCTTCGCTGTGCGGCGCATGGTCGGTGACGATGATGTCCAGCGTGCCATCCAGCAGACCGGCGATGCAGGCTTCCACATCACGGCGCGAGCGCAGCGGCGGGTTCATTTTCCAATTGGCATCCATGCCCGGAATATCCTCTTCCGAGAGCAGCAGATGATGCGGACATACCTCTGCAGTTACCTTTATGCCAATTTCTTTGGCCTGGCGGATGAGCCGGACAGATTGTTCTGTACTGACATGGCAGACATGGTAGTGTACTCCTGTTGCTTCAGCGAGCAGAATATCACGTCCGACATGAATGGCCTCCGACTCATTCGGAATTCCTTTCAAACCGTGCTTATCGGCAAAAGTGCCTTCAGCTACCGCGCAGCCTTCCACCAGCGAATTATCCTCACAGTGGGCAATTACCGGCATATCCAGCCCTGCCGCGATTTTCATCGCATCCTTCATCATCTGGGCGTTCTGAACGCCTACACCGTCATCCGTGAACCCAATCGCCCCAGCCTCTTTCAAGGCGGCAAAATCAGTCAGTTCGCGCCCAAGCTCATTTTTCGTAATCGCTGCATAAGGAAGCACCTTCACCAGTCCGGCTTCATCCGCTTTATCCTTCACGAATTTCACAACTTCAGCACTATCCGTTACAGGACGGGTATTCGGCATACAGGCAATGGTGGTAAAACCGCCTTTGGCAGCCGAACGTGCCCCCGACTCAATAGTTTCCTTATGCTCAAAACCCGGCTCCCGCAGATGCACATGCATATCGATCAGCCCCGGAATCAGCAGCTTGCCTTCCGCTTCTATGATTTCCCCGGCTTCGTCCACGGCCTCGTTGCCGTTCTTGATCGCTGAGATGATTCCATCCTGTACTACGATATGTTTGCGCTCTAGCACGCCTTCCTCATTCAGTACACTGGCGTTCTTGATGATCACGGTTATGATTCTCCTTCTACCCGCAGGCGATCGGCCCCGAGCTCTGTAGTTATTATATAATAAAAATTCATCTTTGTGTATATTTATTAATGAGATTATGTTAGGTTTTTTAGAGGATTGCTCTTTCCATTACTGCCATGCGCACAGGCACGCCATTCGCCATCTGAGGGAAAATCCGCGATTTGTCGCTCTCCACGACGGCATCGTCAATTTCGACATTCCGGTTCACCGGTGCAGGGTGCATAATGATGGTACTCTTGTCCAGCTTCGCAGCGCGCTCTTCCGTAAGTCCGAACTGTTTCCGGTATTCTTCCGCCGATAGCACGATACCCGAAGCATGGCGTTCCAGCTGTACACGCAGCATCATGACCACATCTGCTTTCAGTGCTTCTTCCATGCTTACATAAGGCGCGAACTCCGCAAGCTCGGGAGCCTTCATGTTATCCGGTGCACAAAACTGCACCTTGGCGCCCATCTTCGTCAATCCCCAGAGGTTCGAGCGGGCCACCCGGCTATGCATAATATCCCCGATAATCGAGACTTTAAGGCCCTTTAACTCTCCAAAATTCTTGCTCATGGTGTACATATCCAG
This sequence comes from Paenibacillus sp. 22594, assembly GCF_052044425.1. Classification (NCBI taxonomy): domain Bacteria; kingdom Bacillati; phylum Bacillota; class Bacilli; order Caryophanales; family Paenibacillaceae; genus Paenibacillus; species Paenibacillus sp. 22594. The sequence goes on along the minus strand of NZ_JBQENA010000002.1, from coordinate 116,568 downwards.
CAGTGCCTGTGTCGGATGCTCGTTATTGCCATCCCCCGCATTGATCAGCGGGACCGACACCTTTTCTGCCAGCTGCTGCAGCACCCCTGCGGGCTTCAAACGCACTACTCCGGCGTCTATACCCATTGATTCCAGCGTGCGTACGGTGTCGTAGATTGATTCGCCTTTTTCTACACTGGAAGCCGCAGCCGTAAAGTTAAGAACTTGAACGCCCAGGCGTTTCTCAGCCATTTCGAAGGAAAACCGGGTCCGCGTGCTGTTCTCAAAAAACATGTTGGCTACAAAATGCGACCTCAGCACCGGTGTCAGCTTCTCGGCTTGATTGTCCCAGTACGCTGTTCTGTTCAAAAGCTGCATAATCTCTGTCCGGTCCAGCTCTTTAATCCCCAGCAGACTGCGTTCCTTCACCTTGGTTGCGGTCATCATTGTTATCGTTCCTCCCGGTTGGAAATAATGTAAACTTCATCCTTGCCATCGAACTCGGTCAGCGCCACTTCGATTTGCTCATGTTTGGAGGTAGGTACGTTTTTGCCGATATAGTCCGGCCGGATCGGAAGCTCACGGTGTCCGCGGTCTGCAAGCACTGCCAGTTGGATCATCCGTGGCCGTCCGCAATCCATCAGTGCGTCCATGGCAGCACGTATTGTACGGCCTGTGTACAGGACATCATCGAACAAAATCACTTTCTTGTCATGGATGCTGCTTGACCCGGCTGGGAAAGTCAGATTGCTGTTCACCACCGTACGGTCCATGGCTTCGCGGTTGTCTCCGCCGCTCTCGCGGTCATCGCGGTAATGCGTGATGTCCAGCTCGCCGTAAGGAATCTCGATCCCTTCAATCTCCTTAATACGTTCCGCAATCCGCTGCGCCAGAAACACTCCGCGGGTACGGATTCCCACCAGCAGGCAATTTTCAATACCCTTGTTCTTCTCCAAAATCTCATGGGCAATGCGTGACAGCGCCCGGCGGATTGCCGTTTCGTCCATAATCACATTTTTCTCAGTAACCATCATCCCTGCCATCCTCCTGCTTGATCGCCTGTTCAAGTTCCGCGGATAACAAAAAACTCCTTGCCCGAAGCAGGCAAGGAGTGAAATCCGCAGATTCAAAAAGATGGCGTGTCCGCGCGTATATAAAGACCCTCCGTACACATACGGATTCCTCTCTACATGTCGCGAACCTCGATTCACGTTACCTTGCCAGCCTCACGGGACTGAATTAAAGGCGCATATTCAACTACAGAAATTATGACAGATGTTGCGGCGGGTGTCAAATAGGAGGAGGAACTAAAAAACACAGTTTGTTATGTGACGGCCGCAACTGCGGGGAATGTTTGGACTTCCGGCCGCTGTTAGGTTTGGATTTTTTAAATTTGTTCCGCTGTCTGCGGTTAAAATCCAAACCTAAAGGCGGACGCTCCGCTCCTACAGAAATTTATTTAAAAAGGAATTTTTAATACTAACTAATAAAATCTCGGGTATCAGAACAATAAATATAAATGCTAGTATTATAAACGGCAATGAATTACTGAACATTATAGCAGCCTGTCCTTCTTTTGTGCGCTCAATAAGTAACCACCACAGAGGTACTGCTATAACCCACATTAATATTGTTGATGTAATTAATTGGCGCAAGTTATCCCAGAGCAAGCAAAAAAGAATCGTTACAATTATAGGAATTAACCAGGAATCTAGTGTGCCTCTTAAGCATAGTAACCAAAATATTGTAAAGGGATAAAGAAGTGTAATTATTATTCGAAACATCTTACTGTTGTTGCGAAATCTCATTATCCATCACCACCTTATCAAGGGAGACACGATTCCTGGAGAAACAATTAGGGTCTACAGATTGCTATATACTTTTGAGCGCTTTTTCTATTTTCTCTCCGTACTTTGTTTCGTTTAGCTTGGGTGTTCGAGTTTTTGAATCAACATGGCTGTAATAAAGAACTAAATACTTTCCAGATTGATAAACAATTGGTGCGTGGGAACTGAGAAGCTGAATGCTCTCTTCAAAGAACTTTTTTCCAATTTCTTGTTTTTCCTCCGACCCAAAATCGTAAACCCTTATGATTTCCTCGTTATTCAGTTTATAGCTAACAGGTTGAATACCATCAAGATTCTTGTCTCCAGGTGATTTAATTTGTGTAATGTTCTTTTCTAGGGACTTTATGGCTTCATTTGCGGAAGAATACTTTTGTTGAGAAGAACAAGCGATCAGAAATAATAAGCTAATTAACGTAACGAAAAAAAGTTTTTTCATGTAATAACCCTCCCTTTTTTTGTTAACCTAGAATCAATAAAGCGTGAGTCGAAGTTTAGAGTTGGTTTCCTTTTGAAGGACATACGTTTGAAGAGATCGGTGATCTGCTCAGTCGCGCGCGTCAAACCATCGGCCTCTATTGGAAAGCCTACCAAATGCAGGTCTGTCCGGCCTGAAGTTGGACCATTCCCCTGGACAACAGTATGATTTATCATTCAATAATTATCCATTTTAACATATTTTTCATAGCCTATTTACGAGTTCAGTTCCCCATAATTGGAAAACATACAACATGAAATGAAAAAACAGTGTTTGGTCCAACGACTAAAACACTGTTTTTTTATTGTTCTAAGGAAGCTAAAAACGGCCATACCCATATAGTCAAAGCCAGCCAAATCTAAAGATCGTCGTCCAGAAATGTTCATCATATGCCTCTTTAATCCGGATGTGCTGACGTTCTCCTTTTTATGTGGGATGACTCTCCACTTGTTAGTTTAGTTTATCCATAAAAAAAAGCCGCCGCAGATTTCTCCGCGGCAGCTTTTCAGGAACCAAATCAATTAAAATTCGAATTCAACGTCGCTAAGACGTCTTTGAATTTCGGAAATGACACGTTTCTCTTCTTCTTCGCCTTTGGCGACGAAGGTTACAGAGAAGCGCACGAATGGGCCTGCATCATCCCAAGGCACAGTGGAGATCAGTTTCTCGCGGATCAGGAACTGCGAGAAGTCTTCGCCGGATTCAAAGCGGCGTCCGCCTTTGATCCCTTTTGGAGCAGCCACATAAAGGAAAAAAGATCCTTTGGGTTTCTCTGCGGAGAAGCCCAGGCTATTCAGCGCGTCTACCAGCATGTTATGGCGGCGGGAATACTTGGCGGCTATCGCTTCAGTAATCTCTGGATGAGCCAGACCATAGGCTGCTGCTTTTTGAATAGCAATGAATTGACCGGAGTCATTGTTGTCCTTCACATCACTGAACGCTTTGACTACCAGCGGATTACCAGCTACGAACCCGATTCTCCAGCCTGTCATGTTGTAGGACTTGGACAGGGAGTGAAGTTCTACACCGACATCCTTAGCACCAGGTACAGACAAGAAGCTGAGCGGCTTCTTACCGTCATAGGTCAAAGCAGAATAAGGAGCATCGTGGATTACAACCACATCATACTTCTTTGCCCAGGCTACAACCTCGCTGAAGAATTCAGGAGTCGCACTAGCGCCCGTTGGATTATTAGGATAGTTCAGGTATAACAGCTTCGCCTTGCGGGCAACATCCTCCGGAATGGAGTTCAGGTCCGGCAGGAAATGGTTTTCCTTCTTGAGCTCCACCGTGAATACTTGTCCACCCAGATATTTGGTGTGGGTACCCAGCACCGGATAGCCCGGAACCGTCATAATCGTAATATCACCTGGGTTAATGAAGCAGGACGGCAGCATCGCCAGCGCCGGCTTCGAACCAATGGAGTGGACAACCTCGGTTACAGGATCAATGCCGTCCACACGGAAAACTTCCTTAAGGTAAGCTGCTGCGGCGGCCTTGAACTCAGGAATGCCGTTGTCCGAATATCCGCGGTTTTCTTCTTTGGCTGCTTCTGCAGCGAGTTTGGCGACAATGCCTTCATCCGCCATTTCGTCCGGTTCACCGACACCCATATCAATCAGCTCAATGTTCGGAAAATCCTGTTTCGCCGATGCTTTAGCGCGTTTGATTTTCTCGAATTTGTAGATGGCTGTATCTTTGCCATAGTTCGCGCCGCCGATGCGGTCTGCAAAATTAGTCTGAATGAAGGTATCCTGATATTGTTCAATACTCATAATCTTCGTCTCATCTCCTGGCTAATTATTAAATATAAGCATTGGCTCCCTGTAAGGACAGTGAAACCGTTTCTGCTTGTTCCCATGAATTAAATATGACGCAAATCCGCCTTCAAAACCATGGATTTATATTCACTTGATTTGTACTTATCTGCTGCGCAGAGTAAATAGCACTTCTTCCATATCCGCCGGAATCGGCGCACTGTATTCCATATATTCACCAGTAGAAGGATGCACAAATCCCAGAACAGCGGCATGCAAGGCTTGTCCGTTCATGGTTGTTCCTTTGCTGCGTCCATAAATTGGATCTCCGACCAGAGGATGACCAATAAACTTCATATGCACACGAATCTGATGCGTACGGCCAGTCTCCAGCTGTAGCTCCAGTAGAGTATAATCACCAAAACGCTCCAGCACGGTAAAATGAGTCACGGAACGTTTGCTGTTCTTCTCCGTTACAATATAGAGCTTGCGGTCATGCGGATCACGGCCTATGGGGGCATCAACCGTACCCTTGTCATGAGACAGATTGCCGTGCACTACAGCTATGTAGCGGCGGGTTACACTATGCTCCTTAAGCTGGGCTGCGAGCGAGGCGTGACTGGCATCATTTTTGGCCGCCATAATCAGTCCGGAGGTGTCCTTGTCAATACGATGTACAATTCCTGGACGAATCTCGCCGTTAATGCCTGACAGATCCTTGCAGTGGTACATCAGCGCATTGACCAGGGTCCCGGAGGGATGACCCACTGCCGGATGGACCACCATTCCGCGCGGTTTGTTCACTACGATAACATCGCCGTCTTCATACACCACTTCAAGCGGAATATCTTCAGCAATCAGATCCGTAACCTCTGCTTCAGGTACAGTAACCCCAACCACATCACCTTCGGTCAGCTTGTAATTCGCTTTGACCGGGGCACCGTTAACGGTTACATGTCCGCCGCTGATCCAGAGCTGCACCTGTGAGCGGGAAACCTCTTCTTCCCAGGACTCCGTAATATATTTATCAATCCGTTCCCGGGCATTTGCTCCGGCAACAATCCATTCGGTGACGTCCTTATCTTCTTCGAAGGCGCCGGTTGCCGCCTGCTCATTGACGTCCTTATTCAAATCATTCATTCCCTTCCTTAACTTCCTTGGTTTCCTTCACTTCGGTGATTTCATCTCCGCTCTTCATATCACGCAGCGTATCCAGAATAATCAGCGCCACACCGACAACAATGCACGAGTCGGCTACGTTAAAGATTGGAAAGGTGTAGCTGCCGAAATTGAACATCAGGAAGTCAACAACCTCTCCGTTCAGCAGCCGGTCCAAAAAATTGCCTACGGCTCCGCCAAGCACTAGGGCCAGTGCAGTGGGCAGCAGCTTCCGGGTCGCTCTGGCCTTGTTCAAATACCAGACGATTCCGGCAACCACTATAACGGTAATCAGAAAAAAGAACCATTGCTGTCCCTGAAGAATACCAAAAGCCGCTCCTTGATTGCGGTGGGAGGTAATGATGAAAAAATCCTTGATTACCGGGATCTGCTCCGCGAGCTCCAGCCGGGTAGCAATTAAATACTTGGTACCCTGGTCCACCAAAAATACGATTAGCGCTATCAGATAGTACACCACAGAAGTTGTCACTCCGTTCTTATTTTTCCCGCTGAAAGCGGTACGAATACTGTATAAAGACTTGTATATTGTAGCACAGGCCTCAAGAAGCCGTCTATTGCAAGGACATAGCCACTCTCTCCAAACCGGGGAGGATTTGCCATCGCTAAAAAACCGGCTCTCCGGTCAACCTATCCAAGAAGCATCCGAAACCGTTTGGAAATGTACGATGCTAAGGAAGCGACACGAAAGGAGCTAACACCCATGAGCCATCTGCCAGCAGAACAGCTCTCAAAGCTGCGGGCTGCGGTCATTCAGCAGCGGGAAGATATCGAGCATAGACTAAAAAATAATGCGCATTACGGGCTGCAGGACTCCATGCGTGACATGACGGGAGACCTGACCGAGATCGACAACCATCCAGGCGATGCCGCTACGGAGTTGTATCACCGGTCCATGGATATTTCACTGCTGGAGCGTGATGAGCATGAACTTGATGACATCGCCGCCGCCCTGGCTGCCATGGATAAAGGAACATATGGAATCTGTGCAGTCTGCGGTGAAGCGATTCCCCTTGAACGTTTGAATGCCGTACCGCTTACCCGCTTCTGTAAAGAGCATAATCCCCGCCAAAGCTCGCCCTTTACGAGGCCTGCAGAAGAGGAGTTTCTATCCCCGCCGTTCGGGCGCACCAGTCTGGATGAACATGAGCAGAACGGATTCGACGGTGAAGATGCCTGGCAGATTGTGGAGAGCTGGGGCAGTTCCAATTCACCCGCCATGGCCGAAGGCAATGATATTTCCTCTTATAATGATATGGAGATTGAAGCTGATGAAACTGAGGGCTTTGTAGAGCCTTGGGAAAACTTTATCGCCACCGACATTGCCGGAAACCATACGATGGTCATTAAGGGATCAAGCTACCGCCATTATATGGACAGTGAAGAAGGAAGCTACCTGCTTGATCCTCAGGCCAAAAAGGAAAGGGAGTAGCCCGCGGGCTACTCTTTACTATTTTCCTGTATGATCTCCCTTAGAAAGTCTTCAGCTCCAGCTGATGCTGTACGATCCGCACGATATCTGCAATGTAGTCGCCGATGATCGGCAGATTAAGTGCTCCAAGAACCTGAAGCACGTAAATAATGGTCGCGGCAAAAAAGGTAAAACCCAGCGCGATCCCCAGTCCCCGCGCTGTTCCCGACAATACATTCAGCCAAATCAGACGCCAGGGTGAATTCAGGAGCTGCGTGTACTCGGCAATCCTCGCTTTCTCCATTTGCTGGACCAATCCCGTTGTCAGCCGGTAGACGGCATTCAGCTTTTCTTCCTGCGGAATGTCATACGGATTCTCCTTGATGCCGTTCGAACTTCTGCCAGCCCCTGATGTTCTGATGGAGATTCTTCCGGTTTTCCCGAACCGGTGCTTGTCCCCTTCCCGACCCTCCATGGCATTGACTCCTCCCTAGCGTCACTAAAGGGTCCACACAAACGAGCCCGGTCAAAAGAGAGCAGACTCTCCTTACCGGGCTCGTCATTTTGCTGCTAACCCCTAGAACCTTTTCCTTTGCCGCTAGTATATGCCAGTTGGGGACAGGTCATGCAGGGCTTTAGACTTCGATGTGCATTCCGATCGATTTGCCACCGGCATCTACTGTCTCAAAAAGTTGCTCTCCATCAAAATCAACCGTAGTTACAAGCACATTCTCACGAAGTACATGTTCAAATGCCAAAGCCGCAGCTTTGAGCTCGTCGTCTAACTTGAGTGTCAATGCGATCCGTTTATCGATTGGCAGATCCAGGCGTTTACGGTAATCCTGCACCGCCCGCACAATCTCACGCACCCAGCCTTCCTGCACCAGTTCAGGTGTGATCTCTGTATTCAGCGCTACAGTGAGCCCGTACCCGGAAGCAGAGGCAAAACCAGGTTTAGCCTGCTTCTCTACAAGCAGTTCTTCAGAGGTGATCTGCAGTTCTTCCCCTTCCGGAGAGACAATGGCAATGACACCCTCCTGTACCGTTTTGCGGGTAGCCTCACTGTCGAGTGCCTTCAGGAAGCCCTGGAGGAAGCCGACGTTTTTACCGTACTTCTTGCCAGCTACCTTGAGGTTAAGCTTCAATGTAAAATCAACGAATCCGCTGTCGCTGTGCTCCACCACAATCTCTTTTACGTTGATCTCTTCCTTGATGATCTCTTCATAATCGGCTACATGGAAGCTGCGGTCGATGGATACAATCAGTTCGGACAACGGCTGACGTGTCTTGATGCCCGACTCATTACGGACATTGCGGGCCAGTTCAACGATTTGTCTTGCACTCTCCATATCCTGCTCCAGTTCAAGATCGATCAGACTCTCGTCCGCCACCGGATAGTCAACCAAATGTACGCTTTCGCCGCCACCCAGGTTCGTAAAGATATCCTCGGACAGCATCGGTGTAAAGGGTGCCATCAGGGCAGCTGTGGTCAACAGGACATGCGTCAATGTGCGGTAGGCTTCGAGCTTCTCTTCGCCCAGGCCGCTGCCCCAGAAACGGTCACGGGAACGGCGGATATACCAATTGCTCAGCTCATCCACAAAATTCTCAACAGCCCTGGACGTATTGACAAAATCATTAATGGCCAGGCCTTTGTCCACCACGAGAATCAGGCTGTTCAAGCGGGAGAGAATCCAGCGGTCCAGCTTATGCTCCGACACTTGGAACGGGTGATCTGCCGGATCGTAACCGTCAATGCCGGCATACAGCGTAAGGAATGCATGGGTATTGACCAGCGTATCCACAATTTTGGATTTGGTCTCACCCACCAAGCCGCGCGAGAAGCGTTTGTTGTTCCATGGCGCACTGTCGGAGAGGATCGCCCAGCGGAATGCATCCGTGCCGTATTCGTTCATGATTTCCCAAGGGTCAATGACATTGCCTTTGGATTTGGACATTTTTTGACCATTCTCATCGAAGATGTGGCCGTGGGCAATAACTGCTTTGTACGGTGCTTTGCCCTTGAACAACGTCGACACGGCGAGCAAGCTGTAGAACCAGCCGCGTGTCTGGTCAATCCCTTCGCAGATCATGTCTGCCGGATACTGGTCCTCAAACTTATCTTCATTCTCAAAAGGATAGTGGCTCTGGGCGAACGGCATCGAGCCGCTGTCGAACCATACGTCGATGACCTCGGAGGTCCGCACCATCTCTCCGCCTTCGCTGAACGGGCTGCGCAGCTTGATGTTGTCTACGTAAGGCTTGTGCAGCTCGATATCTTCAGGCACCTCGCCTATCGCCATCGATCTCAGCTCAGCGATGCTGTGCGGCGCAAATTCCTTGCCTGTATCCTGGCAGACCCAGATATTCAGTGGAGTTCCCCAATAGCGGTTACGGCTGATGTTCCAATCGACCAGTTCCTCCAGGAATTTGCCGAATCGGCCTTCACGCACATGATCCGGGTACCAATCCACACTGTTGTTGTTCGCAATGAGCTGGTCCTTGATTGCAGTGGTTTGGATAAACCAGCTATCTGTTGCATAGTACAGCAGTGGAGTATCGCAGCGCCAGCAGAACGGATAGCTGTGCTCGTATTTCTCTTTGCTGTACAGCAGCCCTTTCTCGGAGAGCACCTTCACGATATCCAGATCGCAATCCTTCACAAACCGTCCGGCAAAATCAGAAACCACATCGGTATATTTCCCGGATGTATCGACCACATTCACGAAGCTGATACCATTATCGCGGCAGCTCTTATAGTCATCTTCCCCATGTGCCGGAGCCATGTGTACGATCCCGGTACCACTGGAATCCGTAACAAAAGAGGCTCCTACGATTACATTGTGTTTCTCCGCCTTGATGTATCCGAATGGCGGTGTATAACTCTGTCCGATGAAATCCGTTCCCTTGTGTGTGGACAGGATCATGTAATCGCCCTTCAGTACTTCATCCGCAAGATTCTTCGCCAGGATATACACGCCGTCTTCCTGCTGGGCACGTACATATTCCATATCCGGATTCATCGCCAGCGCCATGTGTGCCGGAAGGGTCCAAGGTGTAGTCGTCCAGGCTAATACATAATCTCCGCTGCCCTCCAGCTTGAACTTGGCGGTTGCACTGAGATCCTTGACTGTCTTGTAGCCCTGTGCCACTTCATGCGAGCTTAGTGTCGTCTGACAGCTTGGGCAATACGGGCTTACGCGGTGTCCGCGGTACAGCAGCCCTTTCTCATGAACCGTAGCGAGGATATTCCATACACTTTCAATGTACGTATTGTCCAAGGTTACATAGGGATTGTCGAGATCGGTCCAGTAACCGATGGCTTCCGTGAACTCGCGCCACTGCTTCTCGTATCCGAAGACACTTTCCTTGCATTCCTTGATAAACTTCTCCACACCATATTCTTCAATATCCTGCTTACCAGAGATGCCCAGCTTCTTCTGTACGCCGAGTTCTACCGGCAGGCCATGAGTATCCCAGCCCGCCTTGCGCACCACCCGGTAGCCTTTCATTGTCTGGTAGCGGCCGACAAAGTCTTTGATAACCCGGCCCAGCACGTGCCCGATATGCGGCACACCGTTTGCCGTCGGCGGACCTTCGTAGAATACATAATTCGGGCGGCCTTCACGGTTCTCCATAGATCTGCGGAACGTATTTTCGTCGCTCCATTTCTTCAAGATACGGACGTCTCTGGCCCGTGCTTTTTCTCTGACATCTACTTTTTGCATGATAGGTCAATCCTTCCGTGGTTTTGTCTTAAACCCTTTTCGAATCTTTTCGATCCCTCCCAAACCCTCCCTTAGCCAAGGGAGGGCCCCAAGGGGTCCCCCCTCTGGACACCTGGAATGTTGTCTACCTCCAAGAGGGTGGCGGGTTTTGATTTAATGTGGCGGTAGTGCCCGCTTGTCGCCGCAAGCGGCACGCTCTACCTCAGGCGTTCCGGCCCGCAAACCCGTAGGGCAGCTCTGGGCCGGGAGCCTTGGCGTTCCGGCTTGCGAACCCGTAGGGCAGCTCTGGGCCGGGAGTTCTTGGCGTTCCGGCCCGCGAACCCGTAGGGCAGCTCTGGGCCGGGAGTTCTTGGCGTTCCGGCCCGCGAACCCGTAGGGCAGCGCTGGGCCGGGAGCCCTTGGCGTTCCGGCCCGCGAACCCGTAGGGCAGCGCTGGGCCGGGAGCCCTTGGCGGCGTGTGGCGAAGCCCGCCGCGCTTGTTTGGCTCTTCGCTCTGGTCGCATGTAAGGCCCTGCAGGCGTCCCCGCATGGGGAGCCTAAGAAGGGCCGCTCCCCCCGCCGAACAAATCCTTTCCCTTCCGCAGACGTCCATCATTCCTCGATAATCCCTTATTGCGGGTGTCCAGAGGGCGGCCAGCCCTTGGGGTCCCCCTTGGAAGGGGGATTTAGGGGGATGTAAACATAAATAAAGCGTCGCCCCGCCCCAAAGGGGCGAGACGACGCTCGCGATACCACCCTAATTCTGCACCTCACGCACATCCTTAAGGGGAGTGTATTCAGCACAATCTCAGTTCTGCGTAAAGATAGCCACGCAGGTCCGGGATAACGTCCGGCAGACGGCTTAAGCTTACACACGTTGTTAACGCTTCAGCTTAGCTTCTAGGGGAAGATCTTCCGAGCAAGGCATGAACATCGGCTCACAGCAAACGCCGACTCTCTGGAGAACGTTACCTTATCGTACTTGTCCCGTCATCGAATAGATATGAACAGATTACAGATATGTTCTAGTTATAGACGTTTTAAGTGAAAATGTCAATCTTGAAGAGAACAGTCTGGTATTCAGAGCGTATTCTCGCTCACTTCACGGCTCTCCAGGGCATTCCAGTCATCTGTGGACAGCAGCTCCAGCTGAGCTTCGAGCAGTGTCCGGAACCGGGTACGGTAGATTGAGGCCTGCTTGCGCAGTTCTTCTGTCTCGATTGCAACCTTGCGGGATTTGGACAGTGCTTCGTTGATAATCCGGTCGGCGTTTTTCTCAGCTTCCTTGATAATCAGCTGTGATTCCTTCTTGGAGTTGTTCTTCACATCATCTGCAGCTTCCTGAGCAACGAGAATGGTCTTGGACAAACTCTCTTCAATATTCACAAAATGATCAAGCCGCTCCTGAATGGACAACAGCTGATTGTGCAGCTCTTTGTTCTCACGGATGACGCTCTCATAATCCTTGATCACCTGATCCAGAAATTCGTTGACCTCGTCCTCATCATAACCGCGGATTCTCCGAGAGAATTCCTTGTTATGTATATCGAGCGGTGTTAATGGCATGCTGTGCACCTCCTAGAAATTTCGGACCTCTTGTGCCCCTGAACTTTAATTTGTCCGAAGACAAAGAAGAAAGACTGTATTCAAGTGGAAACGGTTTCGTCGTCCTTTTAAGGACGGTATCCGTTTCTGCTAGAACTATAAGTTCGGGCTTAGGATATTACTATATGTCCTTTATAAATCAAGTATACTCGGGTGTCCGCTACGGTCCGCCTCTTCTACAAGTATCGGCGTCCAGCTTGCAAAATGTTTGTCTCCCTATAGAGATATTCAATTTCGACAAGCCGTGCCGGATTCCTGCATGAAATTCAGACAAATTTGCCAACCTGCACCCGGTAACGGCCTTTTTTGGTCAGACTCCCGATCTCCAGAACCTTGAAGCGTCCAAAACCCTGAATGGAAACCATGTCACCGTCCTTGAGCCCGCAGGAAGGGTCTTCTTCTACCTTCCAGTTGACGCGGACGCGGCCTGCTTTGATGGGAGCAAGAATTTTGCTCCGGCTAAGCCGGGTCACATCTGCAGCAATACCATCAAGCCGCAGCGAAGCTACCGTAAGCTCCAGTTTCTCCAGCTTAACACTGCTGCTACGCAGACTGGACAACGGTAAAATCTCTGTGCTGACATTGATCCGGTGCACACCGGTCAGATTCATTGCTAAATAATTGGCAATATCCTCAGCGACGACTACATGGCACCCATCCGGAAGCACATGAATATCACCGATTTTGCCTCTTTTGATTCCCAGGCCAAGGATCGCCCCCATATAGTCGCCATGTTCCAATTCGAGGAATTTCTGTTCTCCCGAGGAAATCGCGAGCACCCTCAGCTCCATATCATCTTCCTCAAGGTCCCGGTAATCGGGAGCCACCAAGGCACGCTTCCGTTCAGCTTCTTCGGTCCCCCCCTCCCACCTTACGGCTACATCGGGATGACGGTTCACAAGTGTCTGGAGAATAAAGCCTTGGCGGGGATCCAAAAATTCAGTCAGCCTGGTTTCGTGGTATTCTCCTGCAGAGGTAACCCATTCCCAGGCCTTGTCCACAAATTGCCGTTCATCGGGGTGGAAATGTCCGTAAATTTCATTCTTCATCGCAGCAGCCTAAAATACATATGCAACAATGTACTGCAATCCGGTTTTCGCAAATTCCAGCACGAACAGTGCAATAATCGGGGAAATATCAACGGTGCCGAACAACGCCGGGATAAACCGCCGGAACGGTGACAGATACGGTTCCACCAGCTTGCCGAGCAGTTCACCGATGAAGCTGTCCCGTACATTCGGCAGCCAGGACATGAGCACGTAGATCAAGATCATTGCAAAGTAGATATTGTATAGAATTTCAATAATTAGATTGATTTGGGACAAAACCCATTCACCTCATTCTGTTGTAGTCTTGATCCTCACCCAGAATCTCCGAAATGGAGCCTTGAATTTCAACAGTATCCGGGGTACACATGAATATATTGCCCCCAATTTTGGAGATTCCTCCACCCAGGGCATAAACAGTTCCGCTGAGAAAATCAATGATCCGCATCGCCTGGTCATTCCTGACACGCTGCAGATTGATTACCACCGTGCGGTGGGCCCGGAGATGGTCAGCAATTTCCTGAGCTTCTTCATAAGAACGGGGCTCATACAGCACGACTTTCACATTCTTTTGGGAATGAATACTGACGACGTTCGCCCGCTGATTTTTGCGGGTTTCTACAGGGGCGGGCTCATATTCATCTTCATCGCGGGATATTTGCTCCCGCTCTACAATTTCCTCTTCCTCCTGCAAGCCCAAAAAACTCATAAAACGGTTCATCACGCCCATCATTCTCCCTCCTCATGACCTACTAATACCGTTCCCAGGCGTACCCGGGTGGCTCCTTCCTCTATCGCCACTTCAAAATCATTCGACATTCCCATCGACAGCTCTTGTATAGGCTCAGGTGTCAAAGCGAGCAGATTCAGCTCATCACGGAGCTCTCTAAGTCCGCGGAAGACAGGACGGGTCTGCTCCGGTTCCGCTTCATAAGGTGCCATAGTCATCAGTCCAATGACCTTTACGCGGTGCAGAGCGGCAATATCGCGTAGAAAACCCGGCACCTCCTCAGGAGCAAGACCAAATTTCGTGTCTTCTCCTGAGATGTTCACCTGCAGAAAAACATTGACGGTAAGTCCTGCCGCTTCAGCCTTTTTGTGCAGTTCCCGCGCCAGTGACAGGCGGTCAAGCGAGTGTATATATTGAAATTTACCGATAACATCCTTCACCTTATTGGTCTGTAAATGTCCGATGAAATGCCAGGTTCCCTTATGTCCCAGGGCGTTCCATTTCGGTTCGGCATCCTGCCAGCGGCTCTCGGCGATATCCTCAAGGCCTGCATCCAGCACAGCGGATACCGTTTCCAGAGACACATATTTCGTCACTGCGATAACCTTGACGTCCGCCACATCCCGGCCACTTGCCGCACAGGCACGTGCTACACGTTCCTCTACCCCGGCTATTCTTTCCTGCAGTGTCAACGTTCAGCTCTCCTTTATTCCGATCCAGCTCGTCATTCTTCCTGTAACTCCGTTTTCCTTCCGGTAAGAAAAGAACAGATCCTGATTACAGCTTGTACACCATGATGTACATTCGATATGAGTCGGCAATATTCCTGCTTTAATCATAATGCGTCGATTCATTTCTTTCAAGTTCAGCATGCTTTTGTGACTATCCTCTTCCGATGTTCTGTAAAGGTCCTGAGGAATTGCGGAAGGTGTCACGGGCTTCAGTTCCCCCTCCAGCCGGCGGACATGATCCATCACATAATCATCCACTTCATAGCAGCAGTCGCCAATGGAAGGTCCAATTCCGGCAAGAATATCCTGCGGACGGCTGCCATAAACAGTCTCCATTCTGCCTACCATCGCGGCGGCAATTTCCGCTACGGTCCCTTTCCAGCCTGCATGTGCGAGTCCTACCACTTGCTGCTGAGGATCATAGAAGTAAAGGGGAACACAATCGGCATAAAAAGAGGCCAACAGCACACCTGGCACATTAGTAAGCAAACCATCCGTTGCTTGATAAGCCGATGTTCTGTCCAGACTGCCCCGGCCGCGGTCTTCCACTCTGACCACTGCTATATCTTTTCCATGAGTTTGCTCTCCACAGGTCCAATCCTGTAGTGTAAACCCGAGGCTCTCGGCAAGAAGTTTACGGTTCCCGAGCACGTCTTCCGGTTCATCCCCAACATGAAAGGCACAATTAAAGCTGTCATAAGGCACCTTGCCTATACCACCTTGTCTTCCTGTGAAGCCTGCCGTGATTTCAGCATGCACCGCACACCAAGGTTCCAGATGAAGCAGCATAGGCGTGCCGCCTTTTTGAATAAACGGTTCCATATCTTCACCTCCGCCTAAGTGTACCACAAGATACCCTCACAGAGTGGGGTCAAACTGCTGATGAACCAGCTTTGGCAATCTCCTACTTCATACATCCCCAAAATAAACATGTAGAAACGGATTTGCCTTCTTTTTTAAAGAACATGCGATTTAAGACGCCCCCAGTCAATAAGTGCGCCGATCGGTGCGGTCTCCCCGTTCCAAATACATGGTCTCCCGCTCTTCCTGATTTTGCGGCATCCGGATTTCCTCCATCTTGACGAGCACGACATCAGCGCCGATCTTCACGATATTCCGCCAGGGAATGATCAGATCCGTACCTCCACCAAAGAGGCCCATAAAACGCGTATACCCCGGGATAATGATCGCGTCAATCACACCGCGGCGGAGATCCAGCTCCAGATCACTGATCTGCCCGAGCCGCTTCCCGTCGACAATATTGATCACATCCTTCGTCTGAAAATCGGAGATCCTCATTTTCTTGCTGCTGCCTATCGAATCATCGTTCACTTTCGCCACCCCTGTACATTCAGACGTATAGTCCAATATATGCCCCGCAGGCTTGGCAACATGCTTATGATTCATTTGGCTATTGCTCGAAGCAATATAAAAAGGATGCTCTAGGAGCGCTTTCCCACGCTTCCAGACCACCCTAGTGACATTCCTGTTATGTGTGTTTATGACTTAACATGCTTTTGCATCTGCTGTATAGCCGACTTTTCAAGCCGGGAGACCTGCGCCTGGGAGATGCCGATTTCGTCCGCAACCTCCATTTGGGTTTTCCCTTCAAAAAAACGCATCGACAGAATCCGCTTCTCCCGCTGCCCCAGCCGCTGCATCGCTTCACGGAGCGCAATTTCCTCGATCCACGAAACATCCTTATTCTTGTCATCGCTGATCTGGTCCATCACATAAATGGGATCTCCGCCGTCATGGTAAATAGGTTCGAACAAAGAGACCGGGTCCTGAATGGCATCAAGAGCAAATACCACATCTTCTTTGGGAACCCCAAGCGCCTCGGAGATTTCAAAAATCGTCGGTTCCCTTGAATTCTGATTGGTCAGACTGTCACGCACCTGCAATGCTTTGTAGGCAATGTCCCTCAGGGAGCGAGATACCCGGATCGGGTTGTTGTCCCGTAAGTACCGGCGGATTTCACCAATGATCATCGGTACCGCGTAGGTGGAAAACTTTACATTTTGCGATAGATCAAAATTATCGATGGCTTTCATCAACCCGATGCAGCCTACCTGGAACAGATCATCAACGAACTCTCCCCGGTTGTTGAACCTTTGAATCACACTAAGCACAAGTCTAAGGTTACCGTTTACCAATTTCTCTCTGGCGGATCGCTCGCCCTGCTGCTGCAGCGAAGTGAACAATTCCCGCATTTCCACATTCGTTAGAACGGGCAGTTTGGCGGTGTCCACACCGCAAATCTCGACTTTATTTCGGGTCATGATGATTTACCTCCCAAGGAGAAACATTACTGTACATTATCTCCCCGGTCCGGCATTTTATTCCTTGCCTCTTCAGCTTACACCATCTTGTTGAACTCTTTACGCAGACGCTTGATAATTCTTTTTTCCAATCGTGAAATGTAAGATTGAGAGATTCCCAGCAGATCGGCAACGTCTTTTTGTGTTTTTTCTTCCCCGCCGCGCAGTCCGAAACGCAGCTCCATGATCAGTCTTTCTCGCTCACTGAGCTTTTCCAGCGCCTTCTGCAGTAGCTTGCGGTCCACCTGTTCTTCAATGTTACGGTAGATGGTGTCATTCTCTGTGCCCAGCACATCCGAGAGCAGCAGCTCATTGCCATCCCAGTCGATATTCAGCGGTTCATCAAAAGAAACCTCGCTCCGGGTTTTGCTGTTACGCCGTAAATACATCAGAATCTCATTTTCAATACAGCGCGAGGCGTAGGTAGCAAGCTTGATTTTTTTCTCCGGATCAAAGGTGTTAACAGCCTTAATCAAGCCAATCGCCCCGATGGATACGAGATCCTCAATGTTGATGCCAGTGTTCTCGAATTTGCGGGCAATATAGACTACCAGCCGCAGGTTGCGTTCAATCAGCATGGCGCGTACTGCCGCATCACCGCTTGAGAGCCGCTGAAGCAAAAACTCTTCTTCCTCTCTCGTAAGGGGTGGGGGCAAAGCCTCGCTTCCACCGATATAATAGATTTCCTGACTCTTCAGCCCCAGCAGAAAAAGCATGCGGTAATATTGAAGCTGCAACACAATCTTCCATTTGGCCATTATTGTTCCTCCTTCAAGAAGTACACCGTTGCCCTGAGGTAGTTATTTGTCCCCTGGCCCTTCTGCCGCATCTGTTCCAACGACGGGGTTGTTGCACACCCAGCTCTTTCGTGCTCAGGAAGGCACCGCCGCCTTTGCAGGGGACTCTCTTTGGGTCAGGTCAGGATGTATGACCGCCCGGTACGCACCGTCTCCCGACAGTGTTCCGCCATCCAGCCCGATGAGAACCCTTTTGCTGAAAAAAGTCTCCTCCCCAAGCTTTATCGTCACCAGATCCGGCTTCAGCGCAAGCATAAACGATGCTCCGCGATTGATTCCCCTGTAGGGCACTAGCCGCAATCTGTCCTGCCAGGCAAAGGACTGCCCGTCCGCTTCCAGAAGAAGCTTGTCGGCACTAATCTGGGTAAGCCTTCCTTTCCAGGAGCCTGGTAAATGTCCCTCCCACAGTGATGCTTCCATTACCATTACCGGAATCCGGGTCAATGGATCGTTCAGACGGTTCCCGGTGTCCAGCAGTCCGGGACATGACACGCGCACACCCTCGATCTCTACGCAAACCTCGCCAATATACGTTTCTAGCTGCTCTCTCCGGGTTCTGGAGGAATGGATCATCTTGAAGAGAAACAGCAGCAGAGGTAAAAGCGCAAGCACGAACCAAAACCCGATTTTCAGCCGGTAAGCTTGGCCGCCCGAGGAGGTGAATAGAATCCCGTTCCAGATGTCGCCTGAGCTCTGCAGCAAATAGTGAACGCCGACAATGCCGCCGGCCGCTGCAAAATTAATGATATAGAATGCCCCCAACGCCCGAAGGTAGCTTTGCAGACTTCTGAAACCAAAAGCGATCCACAACATGACAACCGACAATCCAAACTTGATGAGAAAGGTGTACAGGAACGAAAGCTCCGGCACAAACATCATCACCACATAGAGTGCGCCAACCAGCGCCGAACTAATGAGCCGCCACCAAGAGACCTTCTGCTTGACCAGCCAGCCTGTCAGCCACAACAGAATACCATCGATCAGCAAATTGGCAGTGAAAATCAAGTCAATATAAACAACCAGTGGACTCACCTGCCTGTAAGCGTGGTATCTATCCGAAAGACCAAGGTTCCAGCTCCCTATTTGGACGATAAGATTAGTATAGAAAGACTCTTATCCAAAGTCTGTCTAAACTTGGGGGGCAATCCTGAGGTTTTTTTGTCGGTTTATAGCGTCATGCCGTTATATGCTACCTTAACTGTAACAAGCGACTCGTTCGCAAAGCCCGACTACAGGAAGCAGTGGTACAGCTCCATGTACTAGCGGGGGCTGCTGAGCGCGCATTCACTAACTAATCCCTAAACCAAGTAGAAACGGATACCATCCATTTAAGGACGGTATCCGTTTCAGCGAGAAATAGCGCGAAGCATATAAATTCTTAATATTTGCACCAAAGCCAGCCTTTGTAGGGCTGACTCCGGTTTAGTATACTTGGTATTCATTCGATAGATTGTATTTCTTCTTCTGTCAGACCCGTCGCAGCCTGTATGGATGAGAGGTCCAACCCCATAGCCAGCAGGTTCTTTGCTACTTCGAGCTTACCTTCCCTCAAGCCTTCTCTCAAACCTTCTTTCTTGCCTTCCTTGATACCTTCCTTGATACCTTCCTTGATACCTTCCTTGATACCTTCTTGTTTTCCTTCTTGCATTCCTTTAGCGAAACCTTCTCTTTGAGCACCGTCTCTTTGCGAGGCTTCATCATGCAGAAACTTCTGACGGTCTTCATATTTACGCCGGGCTTCAGAATCCTGACTTAAAAATTCCAGTGTTTCCATTGCCTTTCTCAAAGCTGGTTCATTCATCCGAAGTACCTCCCAATTCGAATTGTCGCTCCCTTTCAAAAAAAGCAGCCAATTGACCAAACCGCTCTCACCCGGAACCGCCGGCTGATTCAGCTTAGGCAGTTCCAGGAAATGAATCTCTATGTCATCTGTCAGTCGTGAACCGCTGGTGTCCTCCCGTAAATGAAAGACACTGTGAGTGTGTTCATTAGGTAATACCTTATAATTCAAGATATTAATCGTTACGCATTTTTTGAGCTCTGTGTACCTGCCGCCAGTTTGCAACTGGCCGGAGTAGCGTTTGCTCCAGTAATATAAGGTCCGCTTCTCCATATCATATCTGTTGAACAGCTGCATTTCGATATTGATCAGCTTTCCGTCCTCCGTTTTTGCCCAGATATCAAAGATTGACTGCTTATCCAGCGGGTCATCTTTATCTGTATACGGGTTTAGGAGCACCACTTCATTCAAGGGAGCGTCCCCGGCATCCATAAGAATACGGTTCAAAAAAGCCAGCAGCACATCCTTGTTACTTTCGCTTGCAAAAATTCTTTTGAATACAAAATCCACGCGGGGGTCCAGCAATTCCATCATAACCACTCCCGTTATCCGTATTATATCAGCTTAAAAAACAAAAAACACCGTATCCGCCCACAGCTCATGGCTAAGGGGATACGGTGCTTCCGTAAAGTTGTATTCAGTTATGACTAATCGTTGTTGCCGCGTGTCCGATTACGCAGGAACGTCGGAATATCCAGCTGATCAGAGGTGGTCTGATTGCCGAAAGGACGCAAATTCGCGTTCTTATCCGCCGCAGGCTCGTTGCTCGTTGCCGGTCGTCGGTTAGGCGCAACAGGGGATGCCTTATGTTCAAAGCCGGTAGCAATCACCGTAACTTTAATTTCATCCTTCATACTTTCCTCAATCATGGCCCCGAAAATCATATTGACTTCAGGATCAGAAGCGAAATTCACAATCTCGGCAGCTTCGTTGACTTCATACAAGGAGAGGTTCGAGCCGCCAGTTATGTTCATGATTATGCCGCGCGCACCTTCAATAGAAGTTTCGAGCAGTGGGCTCATAATGGCTTTGCGGGCCGCTTCCGAGGCACGGTTCTCACCGGTGGCAACTCCGATGCCCATCAATGCAGAACCGCGTTCTGTCATAATCGTCTTCACATCGGCAAAGTCAAGGTTGATCAGACCCGGAACGGCAATAAGATCGGAGATCCCTTGCACCGCTTGCCGGAGCACGTTGTCCGCTTCGCGGAAGGCTTCCAGCATCGGTGTTTTCTTGTCGACAATTTCAAGCAACCGGTCATTCGGAATGACGATAAGGGTATCTACTTTTTCCTTCAACGCTTCAATACCAAGTTCTGCCTGGTTGGAACGTTTTCTTCCTTCAAAAGTAAACGGACGCGTCACAACGCCAACTGTCAGCGCCCCGCATTCTCTGGCGATTTCAGCAATAACAGGCGCAGCCCCTGTACCTGTACCGCCACCCATGCCCGCGGTCACAAATACCATATCTGCGCCCTTAAGCGTATTGGAAATCAGATCGCGGGATTCTTCGGCCGCTTTCTTGCCCACCTCAGGATTGGCACCAGCGCCTAATCCCCGGGTCAGCTTGTCCCCGATTTGCAGCTTATGCTCCGATTTGGCCATATGCAGCGCTTGGGCATCTGTATTAACTGTGATGAATTCAACACCCTGAACGCCATTTTCAATCATCCGGTTGACAGCATTGCTTCCGCCGCCGCCCACGCCGATGACTTTTATTTGAGCCAAGCTCCCCATTTCAAAATCAAATTCCAACATATTGTTCCATCTCCCCCTAGAATAGTGCTTGGATGGCCGGTCCAAGTATATCTGGACTTACACTTATATGAACTCGCTGAACATATTCTTAAGACGTTCCACCAAA
Organism: Paenibacillus sp. 22594; assembly: GCF_052044425.1. NCBI lineage: Bacteria > Bacillati > Bacillota > Bacilli > Caryophanales > Paenibacillaceae > Paenibacillus > Paenibacillus sp. 22594. The sequence continues at coordinate 95,283 of NZ_JBQENA010000002.1, read as the reverse complement.
CCGGGCTTCTTCCCGGTATCTTGGCTTGGAACGGCGTTCTGCTTGTTTCGGTTGACCGTTTTCTTGTTGCCGCTTCCTCCGCCACTGTTGCGTCCCCGGTAGCTGCGGACAACATTGTGCAGGATGCCTACACCACCGGTGAAACCAGGGTCCCGGACACCGATATAATCAGGCACAGCTATGCGTACAGAGGCAGATAGTTCAGTTTGCGCCGCCTTCAAAACACCAGGCATGGATACAGTTCCACCCGTAAGTATATAACCTCCGGGAAGCTCCGTGTAACCAAGCCGTTTCACTTCTTGGCGGATCAGATGAAAAATCTCCTGCACTCTTGGCTCGATAATTGCAGCCAAATCTTCCTGGTTGAACTCTTTTTCAACATTGCTTCCGATACGTAACACCTTGAATACTACATCCGAAGCGGCATCATCAACCCAGGCGCAGCCATATTTCAGCTTGACCTTCTCTGCCTGGTCTGTGAGTGTCCGAAGTCCGTAGGCAATATCATTCGTTACAAATTCTCCGCCGATCGGAATCGTGGATGTTGCACAAAGGGAACCCTCTTCATATACGGCTATCGTCGTTGAACCTGCACCGATGTCTACCAGTACAGCGCCCATTGATTTCTCATCTTTGGAAAGCGCCAATCCACCAGCTCCAAGAGACATCAGCACAAGATCTTTAACTTTCAGCCCTGATTTCTCTACACAGCGAAGCAGATTATGTATTGGCGTTTTGGCTCCGGTAATGATCGTTGCCTCAACTTCCAGACGGACACCGATCATTCCGCGCGGATCCTGGATACCTTCAAGACCGTCTACGATATATTGTTTGGCGACAACATCAATCACTTCGCGTTCAGGAGGCAGTGCGATGACTTCCGCAGCTTTGATTACCCGGTCAATGTCATCCTCACCAATCTCACGGTCCTCATTCTGAACAGCTACAACACCGTGACTGGACTGTAGTCCGATATGATTGCCGGATATGCCGACGTAGACCTCGGAAATTTGGATGCCTACCATTTGCTCCGCATGGTCTACCGCACTTTTGATCGATTGCACAGTCTGGTCGATATCTACTATCGCACCTTTCCGTATTCCTTCTGAATCAGCAGATCCAACGCCAATAATATTAAAGGTTCCATTGGTAACTTCCCCAATTATTGCCCGAACTTTGGATGTACCGATGTCCAAACTAACAATGATGTCATTGTTGCTCAAGCTCTATGGCACCTCCTGTTATGATCAAAATAGATGGTGAAGCCAGTAAAACAGTTTGCTCCCGGTCCCGGGAAACTTCTCTGTACATATTCAACATACCTAATCCTTTCCCTCTTTTTTCTACAATTTTTTTGATTGGAATAATATAACAAGCATTCCGCATAAACATAGATGCTTTCCTAAAAATCAATGAAACTAGAAGACTATACAGTAAAATAAGTGTAAACAAGAAACATCATCCATATTTACGGCATTCGTTCAAAAAATCCGGAGAAAAAAGAGGGATCCAGCTTATTGCCCGTAAATCCGATTGTAGCATTTTTCCCGCTCTATTAGTAGGGACTATTTACTCTTGTGTGTCTGCTTTGTCCTCATTTGTTTCTTGTGGAGCTTGAAACGGAACATAGGAATCGGCTTCCAGCATCTTAATCAGTCCAGGTTCCTCGGTCTCAATGACCTGATTCAAATATTCCACCTTATCCTTAAGCAGAGAAATCGCTGTTATGACTTCAAAATGCGAACGTGTATAAAGCTTAATCCGGTCCGGAAAGGATAGCGTCGGTGAAGGTACGATCTCGGAAATATCACCGGTCAGTTCATTGGGAATGCTGGCGAGTACCTGGCACAGCTTGGCCTTATAAAGGTCCTTAGCGTCCCAGCCTGTCAGAATAGGCTTCTCCACCGCAATTCCGGACTCATTCACGCCTACAGCCGCCCCGCTGGACAGAATGGCTTCAAGTTCACCTGACGGGTCCAATTCATAAGCAACTGCAGGATATTCCTTGATAGTAATGGTAACCGTGCCAGGAAAACTTTTGATTACCGAAGCCTCTTGGATGGTCTTAAGCTCCTTCAGGGAATTCTTCACGGATGTCTTAGAGACGGCAAAGAACTGTCCTCCGACCGAAAGCCCGCTTTGGGACATCAGCTCTTCCCGGGTCGTGTACTTATTACCCTGAAAGTGAATCTCTGTAATGCGGCTGAGCGACGAACGAAAAAAAATCACGGCCAGCAGCGCAATGAACAGCAGCAGCAGGATCATTGTGACCTTCCGGCTCATTTTTTTGCTTGGCTTGTCCTCTTTAAGCAGAGGTAAACGGGTTTTAGGCATTCTCATATCTCCGTAATAAGGCCCTGTCTCCTTCCCTCGCGTGAAGCTGAAGGAGACAGGGAGCTTTAATTGGCCAAATCTAACGGACCCGGCACAGGTACTTTGCGGCTGATGCGTGCTCCAAGCTTCTGGAACAGCTTCTCAATGCCATCATATCCGCGGTCAATATGGTGCGCCTGCTCAACTACCGTAGTACCTTGAGCTGCGAGTCCAGCGATCACCAGGGCAGCCCCTGCCCTCAGGTCGGTAGCTTCCACCGTAGCTCCGTATAACCTCTGCACCCCGCGTATAAATGCACGGTTCAGATCAATAGAGATATCCGCACCCATACGGGCCATTTCCTCTACATGCTTGAAGCGTCCCTCGAATACAGTCTCTTTGATCACACTGAATCCTTCGGCCAGTGACAGCAGTACCATCACTTGAGACTGCAAGTCTGTGGGAAAGGAAGGGTAAGGAGAGGTTACGATTCTCTCTACCGCACGGGGACGTCCCATACAGCTGATATTAATTATATCATTGCACACTGTAATTTGAACACCAGCCCGTCTAAGCACATGAATAAGCGAGGTTAGATGCCCGGCATTCGTATGGGTCAATGTCACATTTCCACGTGTCGCAGCCGCTGCGATCATCACTGTACCGGCTACAATCCGATCCGGGATCACCTCGTAGCTGCAGGGCTGCAGTTTTTTGACCCCTTGAATCGTAATCGTATCGGTACCTGCGCCTATGATCTGAGCACCCATTTTGTTCAGATAATTCTGGAGATCCTGAATTTCAGGTTCTCTGGCCGCGCCAGATATCGTTGTAGTGCCTTCCGCCATAGCAGCGGCCATCATAATATTCTCTGTCGCCCCGACACTCGGATAATCCAGATGAATATCGCTTCCCGTCAGCTTGGCAGCCCGGCAGGAAATCCGTCCGTTAACTTCCTCAATCTCCGCACCTAGCTGTTTGAGCCCCTGGAGGTGAAGATCAATCTTGCGTTCGCCGATCGCACAGCCTCCCGGCTGGTAAATCGTCACCTCGCCAAATCTGCATAACAGCGGCCCCATCAGAAAAATTGAGGATCTCATCTGCCGCATCAGATCCTCTGGAACATGGGAAGTATCCACAGACGAAGTATCCATCGTTACTGTATCGTCCTCGTGAGCGCAACTGCACCCCAGCCGTTCCAGAATGTGCAGCATCGTCTCAATGTCCAGCAGCTTCGGCACATTATGCAGTGAGTGAACTCCTTCGGCAAGCAGGCTAGCCGCCAGAATCGGCAGTGCCGCATTTTTTGCTCCATGGATACGTATGGTGCCTGACAGGGGGGTTCCACCCTCAATCACCAATTTGTCCAATGTATCACCTCCGAGATTACCGCTCACCCACCACAAGCACTTCCTGTACAAAAATCAATTACGGTCAGGAAAAGCAGTCCGTGCCCGCATTTCATGGACCGGAAGTGCTCTGGGTGATAGTCACGATTATAGGATTATCCTATGTTCGTGCCCTCGGGTGTGTGACAGTGAAGACCAATAACAGGAAGTGGCTTCCAGCCTGATGGAAGCAAGTCTCTCCGCTATGACTTCCGCATTGCGGCCAGCCTGCGCAGCTCGCTAACGACAAGTGCCGCAGAATCCCTTTTGCCTAAACGCCGCGAGGCTTCAGACATTTGCTTGCGCACGGACTCCGCACTGATAATTTTCTGTACAGCCTCCATCAGTGACTGGCCGTTCAAATCCTTCTCAAGCAGCACGACAGCTGCGCCTTCACGTTCCAATTGTCTTGCATTCGCCTCCTGGTGATTATTCGTCACGTTAGGGGACGGGATTAGAACAGAGGGAATACCTAGTGCAGTAATTTCAGCCAGAAATGAAGCGCCCGCCCGGTTCACGATAAGGGAAGTACAAGCCAGCACCTCAGGCATATTATGGATGTAAGGGAGAAGATGCAGCCAATTCGGCACGCCTCCCAGCTTTTCGCGCAGAGCTTTGCGGGTTTCTTCGAAATAGGACTCACCAGTTACATATACATAATGAACACCATTACCCTTACCCACAAATGGAGCCATCTCAATCATAGCCTGATTTATGGCTCTTGCTCCGCCGCTGCCGCCGACCATCAGAACCACCGTACTACCCTCAGGAATACCGAGTGAAGCAAAGCCGCGCTGGGGGTTCGCGGTGGTTACAGTGGTCGCCCGGGGATTCCCGGTATAGATTACATTTTTCCCACCGGGAAACGCCGACTCCGTTCCTTCAAAGCTAACGGCAACCGTATCAGCATAGCGGCTGAGAAAACGGTTCGTCAGCCCCGGTATCGCGTTCTGCTCATGAATAAGGGTAGGAATTCCAAGTTTGGAGGCCGCATAAACCACCGGTCCGCATACGTAACCGCCGGTGCCGATCACGACATCCGGCTTAAATTCCCTGAGCATTGCCTTGGAGGCTTTGACCCCTTTCAGAAAACGCATCACAGTCTTCACATTGTCCATAGATAGCTTGCGGCGGAAACCTGTGATATCAATCGATTTGAACGGAAGGTTCTCTTGCGGAACCAGCTTGCTCTCCAGCCCACGCTTTCCGCCAATATACAGAAAAGCCGAGCCTTCTTCTTCCGCTTCCAGTTGCCTTGCAACAGCGACAGCAGGATAAATATGTCCGCCTGTGCCGCCGCCGCTTAATACGATACGCATGTCTTTCACCTCGCATAACGGGATAGGTTAAGTAAAATGCCGAGCGCTGTGAGCATTAGAGTCAGCGATGAGCCCCCATAGCTGATCAGCGGAAGCGTGATGCCTGTAACCGGCATTAGGCCGATGACAACGCCAATGTTGATGATGACCTGAACGGCCACCATACAGACGATGCCTACCGCCAAATAGCTGCCGAACCGGTCGGGCAAACTCATTGCCACCTTCATCCCCCTCCAGATCAGAATCAGGAACAGGGCCAGTACAATCAGCCCACCAATGAAACCAAGCTCCTCGGCCAAAATGGAAAAAATAAAATCGGTCTGCGGCTCAGGCACGTAGCTGTACTTTTGCCGGCTCATGCCAAGTCCCAGACCGCCAAGACCGCCGGGGCCAATTGCATAGAGCGATTGGATAATCTGATAGCCCTTCCCCAGCGGATCGGACCAAGGATCCAGAAATGCTGTAATCCGCTGCAGACGGTAAGGAGCTGCAGCAACCAGCGCAGCAAACCCAACCACTCCCAAAGAGCCCAGGGAGAGCAGATGCTTCATACGCGCTCCGGCAGTAAAAATCATCATGAGGGCAGCGCCGAACATGACGGTGCCAGTCCCCAGATCCGGCTGGAGCATAATAAGGGCAAATGCGGAGCCGATCAGTGCGAGCGGGGGCAGCAACCCTTTTGTGAAGGCAGAGATATCATAATCATCCTTTCCCAGCCAATTGGCGAGAAAGAGGATCATCCCCATCTTCATGAATTCGGAGGGCTGAATCCCGAAAGAACTGATGCCGAGCCAGCTTCGGGCTCCGCCGCGCACAACGCCGATACCGGGGATCAGCACCATGACAAGCAGAATGAAGCAGATCAACAGCGCGGGTCTGGCAAATCTCTTCAGCACCAGATAATCGGTGTTCGCGGTAACGAACATTGCGCCAAGACCAAGCCCCGCAAACAACAGCTGCCTTTTGACAAAATAAAACGAATCGCCATAATTGCGGAAGCCCAAAACAGAACCTGCGCTGTAAACCATCACCATGCCGATTGCCAGCAGGGACAGAATTGCCATCAGTATCCAGATATCGGGCGCATGACGGGATTTGTTCATCAGGAGCACACCTCTTGCATCCGTAGTAGGGGCTTATCCACCCCCCTACTTAAAGGTTATGCACCGCCTCTTTAAAAATACGCCCGCGCTCCTCATAGGATGTAAACATATCCCAACTGGCGCAGGCAGGAGACAGGAGAACAATATCTCCCGCTTCCGCCAGTGCGGAAGCCTCCCGCACGGCCTCTTGCAGCACGGCGGCGGCGCTCTCCCCATTATCGACGGAGATGATGCGCTTTACTCCTGCCATGCCTGCGACGGCCGCGAGCTTGTCCTTGGTCTGTCCGAGCGCTACAAGCGCTTTGACGCCGCCGAGGACAGGCAATAGTTCCATATAATCGGAACCGCGGTCGAGTCCGCCGGCAATCAGAACAACCGGCTTCCGGAAGGAGGCAAGCGCCATTGAGGTGGCTTTGGAGTTGGTGGCTTTGGAGTTGTTGTAATAAGCGGCTCCCGCTTTATCTGCTACATATTCCAGCCGGTGCTCGACACCTCTGAAATTTGCCAGCACTTCGGCAAGTCCGGCAGGGTCTGCACCTGCGGCGATGGCAATCCCACAGGCAGCTAGAGCATTCTCCACATTGAAGCGGCCCGGCAGTCCGATGGTATCAACGTCAGCAATTTCTGTCTCACTCTCGGAATAGTCCCGATAGACAATTACCCGCTTAAGGTCATCTTCGGTACCCTGAACAAATGAAGGACGGACAAAGACACCCTGAACCAGCTCTTCGGTCATTGAAAATGGCAAGATTCCTGCTTTGATATAAGGCACTAGCTCTCTACAGACAGGGTCATCCCAGTTCAGCACCGCTGTGTCGCTTGGCCCTTGTCGCTCAAACAGCTTGGCCTTGGAAGCAATATAATCCTCCATACCGCCATGATAGTCCAGATGGGTCTCTGCCACATTCAGCAGACAGCCTATCTTAGGGCGGAACTCTTTTGTACCTTTGAGTTGAAAGCTGCTAAGCTCGACTACCATCCAATTGTCATCATGAGCCTCCTGTGCGGCCTGACAGAGCGGTGTGCCGATGTTCCCGGCCACAATAGGGTTCATTCCCGCAGCGTCCAGCATACGCCCCACCCAGGTGGTTGTCGTCGTCTTACCGTTGGAACCGGTAATACCAATCATAGGTGCTGCGCAAAGGTGGTAAGCCACCTCCACCTCAGTCACTACCTCGATACCCAGCTCCATTGCTTTTTGCACCGGAGGGACAGAATAGGGAATTCCCGGATTCTTCACTACCAGGCTCACCCCTGGATGAATTAATCCCTCCGGGTGACCTCCGCATATAACAGAAATTCCCAAAGATTCCAATTCGGAAGCTTCGGGACTTTGATCTCTTTCTTTTTTGTCATTGACCGTTACAACGGCGCCGTGCTCATGCAGCACCTTGGCCACCTGGACACCGCTTTTGGCAAGGCCCAGGACGACCACTTCTTCACCTCGGTATTCATCCGGATGCTTCATTCTTTACAACCCCTTGCTTAAGATTAGTCCTACCGCCGCCAGTACCAGGCTCACCGCCCAGAAGGAGACAACTACCCGCCATTCCGACCAGCCGCCAAGCTCAAAATGATGATGGATCGGGCTCATGCGGAAAATGCGTTTGCCGCGGGTTTTAAATGAGGCCACCTGCAGCACGACAGATAGCATTTCAATAACGAATACACCGCCGATGACAACAAAAAGCAGCTCGCTTTTGGTAACAATGGCAATCGCACCAATGGCTCCACCAATGCCGAAGGATCCGAAATCGCCCATAAATACCTTCGCTGGATGTGCATTGAAGACGAGAAAGCCAAGTACCGCCCCGATCATTGCCGCCGCACAAACACCTGCCGCAATCGAGGTAGCCTGCATAGCCACTACGGCAAAAGCAGCTAGGGCAATCGCACTGACGCCCGACAGCAGCCCATCTACTCCATCGGTAAAATTCACTGCATTCGTTACAGCCATCATCATAATGATAATGAACGGATAGTAAAACCAGCTTCCCCAATCAAAGCTGATCGAAGTTCCCGGGATGCTGATTCCGGTATTGTGCCCGGCGTTAATCAGCAGCCCGCACATTACGGCACCAACCAGCAGCTGACCCAGCAATTTCTGGCGCGGTGTCAGCCCCAGTGAACGCTTGAACGCAATTTTGATATAATCGTCCAGGAAGCCGATTAGCCCATAGCCGAGCGTAGCTACCAAGAGGACATAAAAGTCTGAATCTACAACCGAAAATTTCAAAAAAGACAGCGTGAACGCCACCATGATGATAATTCCGCCCATCGTAGGCGTTCCGGCTTTTTTCAAGTGAGTCTGAGGTCCGTCATCACGAACCTGCTGTCCAAATTTCATCCTCCGCAGCAGCGGAATGAAGAGCGGAGCGGCAATGACCGCAAGGATAAAGGACACAGCAATAGTCAGCAGAAGTAATTGATAATCCATGGGTACACCCCCTCCTATTTGTCTGGATCTGTCTGAGAGTGCTCATTCAAGCTGTGCAGCACTTCCTCAAGGCGCATTCCCCTTGAAGCTTTGAAGAGTACAATATCTTTGGGATCGATTCTATTAAGCAAGGCAGCTGTAAGCTCCTTTTTATCCATAAAAGCAAATACGCGTTCAGGTCCAAACCGCTCCTCTGCCTTCTTGGCGATATGTGCAGAAAGAGGACCATAGGTAAAGACCAGATCCGTTAAGGATGGATCCAGGTAAGCACCGATCTCCTGATGGAAAAGCGCCTCATCCGGCCCAAGTTCCAGCATGTCCCCCAGCACAGCGATTTTTTTGCCGCTGCATTTCATGCCTTGAAGCACATCAATGGCTGCTCTCATAGAAGTTGGACTGGCATTATAGGCGTCATTCAGCATAGTAAGCCCCGAAGCTGCCAGCATCATTTCAATCCGCATCCCGGTCAGTTTAAGCTTGCTGAGGCCTTCTGCGATGCTGTCTTCGGATACGCTGTAGTGGCGGGCAACCGCCAGCGCAGCCAAAGCGTTAACCACATTATGCCGGCCCGGCAGCGGCAGCGTGAAGGCGCGCTGCGCATACAGATGGGAAGTGAAGGTCATCCCCCCGATATGGGTCATCATTCCAGAAGGATAATCATCATTGTCAGCGTTCAAGCCAAAGCGGAAGCCTTTCATTCCCTCCGGTGTATGAAAGGCGGGCTCTGCCATAACTTCGGAGAGCAATGGCTCATCACCGTTATAAACCAGGAGACCTCCCGGCTTCAGTCCTTCGGCAATTTCCAGCTTGGCCCGGGCAATTTCCTTGCGGGACCCAAGCTGCAGCAAATGGGACTCGCCCACATTGGTAATAACGGCCACATCCGGCGGCGCTAAAGAGGCAAGAAGTGCAATCTCTCCCCGCGAGCTCATCCCCATCTCCAGCACAGCGATCTGAATATCCTCACTCATGGAGAGAATCGTCAGCGGCAGACCGATATGGTTGTTGAAGTTCCCTGCAGTTTTATGGACTTTGTATTGTCCCTCCAGCAGGGCTGTAATCATATCCTTCGTAGTTGTCTTTCCGTTGCTGCCGGTGACGGCGACCACCTGTGGAGAAATTTGGCATAAATAAGCGGAAGACAGCTTCTGCAATGCAGCAAGAGTATCATCCACCAGGATCACGCCGTCCCCTGCAGGGGCAGTTCCCCTATCCCTCTGCCACAAGGTGGCAGCAGCACCTGCCGCCAAAGACGCAGCACTATAGTCATGCCCGTCAAAATGTTCCCCAACCAGCGGAACGAACAGGCAGGCAGGCGTGATTTTGCGGGAGTCGGTAACGACTCCCGCAATTCTCTTATCCATATCGTAAGCGGAGGACAGCTCTCCCCCGCACATGGTAGCGATGTTTCGCAGCGTTCTTATAATCAATAGCTTCGGCCCCTTATAACTTCTTTGGCGACGACGCGGTCATCAAAATCATGAACCACTCCGCCGATCAGTTGATAGGTCTCGTGACCTTTCCCCGCAATCAATACTACATCGCTGGGGCTTGCCATTTCAATAGCTTTTCGAATCGCTTCCCTGCGGTCCACAATCATTTCATAGTGGTCCTGTGCCACTCCGTCCTCCTGCAACCCTGCTTCAATATCCCGAAGGATAAGCAGTGGATCCTCGGTGCGGGGATTATCGGAGGTTACGAAGACATGGTCGCTGTATTTCGCAGCAATTTTTCCCATCAGCGGGCGTTTGGTCGTATCTCTGTCTCCGCCGCAGCCGAAGACGGTAAGAACCTTACCGGCAGCAAACTCACATACCGCCCGCAGCACATTTTCCAAACCATCCGGTGTGTGGGCGTAGTCTACGATTACCGCGAAGTCCTGGCCTTCATCTACTGACTCCACACGTCCAGCCACACCTGCTACAGACTCAAGGCTGGCCTTGATATCCGCAAGCGTAACATCTTCCAGCAGCGCTGCAGTGATCGCAGCCAGCGCATTATACACATTAAATTTGCCTACCATACGCAGTGAGATGTCAGTCTCTCCCTTAAACGTATCTACATGGAAGAAAGTTCCTTTGGAGGTGATGGAAATTTGCGAAGCCCGGACATTCGCTGGAGTGTCAATGCCATATGTAATGACCTCTGCGGCAGTCTGTGCAGCAAAATAAGTGCTTGCCTCGTCATCCGCATTCAGCACAGCATATTTGCGTTCTTCCTTCCATGGTGAAATCACATTCCCCATCCGGGAAAAGAACAGCCCTTTAGCCGCCCTGTACTCTTCCATCGTATGATGATAATCCAGATGATCCTGAGTCAAATTGGTAAATATGGCCGTCCGGAAATCTGTCCCCTTTACCCGTCCCTGCTCCAAGGCATGTGAGGAAACCTCCATCACACAGCACTGCACGCCTTTCTGAACCATATCATTTAGCGTACGCTGCAGCTCAAGCGATTCCTGCGTCGTACCGGAAGCCGGATAGGTCTGTCCGTCATATCTCAGCTGAATGGTTCCAATCAGCCCTGTCTTAACGTTCTGGTCCTGCATAATACGCTCTATCAGATAGGTAGTCGTCGTTTTTCCGTTCGTGCCGGTCACGCCGATCATTCTCATCCGGCTGCTCGGTGAACCAAAAAAGGCATTGGACAATACAGCCATTGCAAACCGGCAGTCATCTACTACAATCTGAGGCAAATCGATCTCAAGCTTCCGTTCACAGACCAGGGCAGAAGCGCCGTTCACTGCAGCCTGAGGAGCGAATTCATGCCCATCCACGGTAAACCCTGGCAGACAGATGAACAAATCGCCGGGCTTGACTCGGCGCGAATCCGCCTGGAGTCCCGTTATTTCCGTCTCTCCATCCCCGTATACCCGCGAAGCCGCGAGACAAGATGATAATTCATATACTTTCATAGCCATCCCTCACTCTGCATTTTTCGGAATAGAAGACGTCATCAAACATTATTTCCCATCTTCAGCGCCCATATAAATCCGTATCGTCGAACCCTGCTCGACTCTGGCTCCCGCTTTTGGCGCCTGATTAATTACGGTATTGCCTGTTCCGGAACGGGCGAGTGTAAAGTTCATGTTCAGATCCTCATAAATATCCTGTACCGTAGCCCCTGTAAGATCAGGAACCGTCACAATCGGAGTTTCACCGTATTTATAGGTTTTGGGAAGCTGATCTTTACGTTCCGGAACCTTCATGTAATGAAGGGAATCCTCCAGGATATTCTGCACGATTGGAGCTGCCACAACACCACCGAACTGAATACCCTTAGGATTATCCACTGCTGTGTACACTACGATCTGCGGATCATCCGCAGGCGCAAAGCCGATAAACGATACAATATGCTCTGTAGGAGAATACCGGCCGTTAATTACCTTTTGTGCCGTCCCTGTCTTGCCTCCCACACGGTAGCCGTCAATAAAAGCCGGCCGGCCCGTGCCTTTGGCAACCACGCTCTCAAGGGCAGCGCGCACCTTCTTCGAGGTTTCCTCTGAGATGACCTGACGCACCATCTCCGGCTGCACTTCAGAAACGGTCTCCCCGGTATCCGGATTGATCCAGGCCTTGGCGACATGCGGCGTGTAGAGCTTGCCGCCGTTGATGGCTGCCGAGACAGCGGTTATCTGCTGAATCGGCGTGACGGACACCCCTTGGCCAAACGCCGTGGTCGCCAGCTCCACGGGTCCCACCTGCGCAGGCTTAAAGAGGATTCCGCTTGCTTCACCGTTCAGATCAATACCGGTCTTGGCGCCAAATCCAAAATCACGGATATATTTGAACAAGGTATCTTTACCGAGCCGCTGTCCAAGCGCTACAAAGCCCGGATTGCAGGAGTTCTCCACCACCTCAAGGAAGGTCTGGCTGCCATGCCCGCCCTTTTTCCAGCAGCGCAGCTTGGCCCCGCCCACCTCGATATAGCCGGGATCAAAAAAGTGGTCATTCTGTAAATCCACTTTGCCTTCCTGAAGCGCAGCGGCCAAGGTAATAATTTTGAAGGTGGAACCCGGTTCATAAGTCATCCAGATGGGCAGATTCCGGTTGTAGACCTCAGCATCATATTCCTTGTAGGCTCCAGGCTCATATCCGGGTCTGCTGGCCATGGCCAGAATTTCGCCATTCTTCGGGTTCATGGCTATAGCCCAACTGCCCTGTGCCTGATACTTCACCATGGCCTGATCCAGCTCGCGTTCCATTATGGACTGGATTTGCTTGTCTATCGTCAGTTGCAGTTTAAGGCCGTCCTGAGGAGCTGAATACTTTTCCGAAGAACCCGGCATCAGCCGGCCTCCGGCATCAGACAAATAGGAAACATCCCCTGCGCTGCCCTGGAGCAGCTTGTCGTATATGCTTTCCACCCCGGTAATGCCTTGATTGTCGATACCGGTGAAGCCTAGAATATGCGCAGCCAAATCCCCGTATGGGTAAAATCGTTTGTTGTCCTCAGCCACAACGATGCCCGGCAGCTGCAAATCACGGATGCTCGCAGCCAGCTCCATCGTAATTTTGCGGCCGCCGGGCTGTAGCTTCACCGATGACTGACTTTTGGACAATAAAGTCACCAGCTTCATCTCGCTCATGCCGAGCAGTGGAGCCAGTGTCTGTGCTGTCTTTTGCTTCTCCTTCACCTGTACGGGAACTGCATACACAGTCGGCGAGCTGATATTATAAGCCAGTGCATTCCCTTCCCGGTCCAATATTTCACCGCGTTTGGCGGTAAAAGGAATATTGCGGCGCCACTGGCTTTCCGCTTTGGCACTCAATTTTTCTCCTTCGGACAGCTGCACATAAGCCAGGCGCACAGCCAGCGCGCCGAATAACAAGGCCAGTCCCAGCAGCGTCCACAGCATTCTCCGACGAGTTACGACTTTTGAAACCTTCATTCCGTCCCCCCGCTTTCGCTGTTCTAGACATGAACTCTTATCTTCATGACTATTCAGGACAAACAGGGGTTAGAACAAGCCTATGCCAGTGGCCTTATTCTTCGGGTGGTTCTTCCTCATCAGGGGGTGCAGGTATATTCTCACCGTATTCATTGATGGGTTTCAGCGACAGCGTGACCTGTGTCTTGCCGTTCTTGATCCCTTCCGTTTGCCCGGACACGTAACCCTCGCCATCCACTGAAATTCCAACCTTCAGCAGGCTGAGAATCTCCAGCGCATCTCGAAGCGACTGTCCGCGCAAATCCGGTATCACAGGCTTATCTCCCTGCTGACTCAGCAGATAGATGCGCTGACCGGAAGCAAGCATCGTCCCTTTCTCAGGGTATTGGCTGACAACGGTAGCTCCTTCCCCCACAGCTTCAAAGTCAAAGCCCTGATCAATCAGCAGTTGTCTGGCCGCCTGTACTGTTTTACCGGAGAGATCCGGAGTGGATCGCAGTGCGGCAGCAGCAGTCTTAACGGTTTTGGAAGTGCTGTTCGCAGAATTCGTGCTCACTTTTGGCACTCCCATATAAGGCAGCGCCTGCGACACAATTTCCTGGAATACCGGAGCAGCAACCGCTCCACCGCCATTCCCACCATCTTCTCCCTGCGGCTCGTCAATAATGACGATCACCGCAATTTTGGGATCATTAACCGGCGCATAGCCGATAAAGGAAGACAGTACCTTGTTCCGGTCATAATCCGTACCGTTGACCTTAATCGCAGTACCCGTCTTACCCGCTACACGATACCCTTCAATGTAGGCATGCCGTCCGGTTCCTTTGACCTGATCCGCGACCACCTGCTCCAGGTAGCCGCCGGTTTCACGGGCACTCTCCTTCGAAATCACCTGACGTACCACTTCAGGCTGGGTAATGGTCTTCTTGCCGGTATTCGGATCAGTGATTTCCTTGACCACATGCGGAACCATCAGTTTGCCGCCATTAGCGATTGCGGACACTGCCGTCAACTGCTGAATCGGTGTAACCAGCACCTTACCATGGCCATAGGCCAAGGTTGCATTTTCGACAGACTTGTTCGGGTCAGGGTTGACGATACCGATGGTTTCACCCGGCAGGTCGATTCCGGTTTTTTCATTAAAGCCAAACTCATTAATGTATTTCAGCAATCTCTCCTGACCAAGCATCTCATAGCCAAGCTTAACGAAAGCTACGTTACTTGAACGCTTAACGCCCTCCAGGAATGAGATTTTCCCCCAGCCTACTCTGTTGATGTCATGCAGCGGTCTACTGTATCCTTTGATGTAAATTTGACCGGATTGGAACTTATCATCTGGATTGAATAGTTTCTCCTGTACTACTCCGGCCAACGTAACAATCTTAAAGGTTGAGCCCGGCTCATATCTGGATTTGATCGCGTGGTTATAGAAACCTGCGGCATTCTGATTAGGATCCCAGTACTCATTGGGATTAAAGGTAGGCATATTCGCCAAACCGAGAATTTCCATCGTATTGGGGTCGGCAGCTATGACACTTATACTCTTGGGTTTGTACTTGTCATATGCCTTTTGCATAGCCTCTTGGATATAGTATTGAATCGTGCTGTCTATCGTCAGTTTGATATTGCTCCCGTTAACCACAGGCTGATAAGTATCCTGAGAATCCGGAAGCTTGATCCCTTTACCGTCACTTTGATAGAGTAGCTTGCCGTCCGTGCCTTTCAGCTGCTTGTCAAAATACTTCTCCATCCCCATGATCGCCTTGCCGTCTCTATCGGTATAACCCAATATATGAGCGGCCAGTGTATCCTTCGGATAATAGCGTTTCTGCTCTGTAACATACCCGACACCCGTTTCCCGGATATCATGTTTTTTGCCCAATTCTTCATAAAAGGCAACAACCTTATCCTTAAGCTCCTTATCTATCTTCCAGCCCTCGTTGCGGATCTCACGGTTTTTGAGATACTTGCCAGTCTTATCATCCTTGGCCTCGATCAATGGCTTCAGCTCGTCCACCGGTTTGCCCAGCAGCTTGTGCAGCCCATCAATCACTTCCTGGCCAATCCCCTGCTCGGCAATGACCTCAGGGTTGACAACAACGGTATATGCAGGCACATCACTGGCGAGGACGTTGCCGTTTCGGTCTTCAATCTCACCGCGGACCGCTTTGATGGTTGCGGAGTGGGCCCACTGCTTTGCGGCCTTATCCTGCCAGTACTCACCGTCCAGAATCTGGAGCCAAAATACCCGGCCGACTAAAACAAGAAAAAAGAGGGTAATACACCCTCCTATAAACAGCGTGCGAAGTTTTATTCTTTTCACCATAAGCCAACCTCACCAACTCTATTATTGCGATTGCCGCCAATCGCTGATTAATGGTCTCCGTCAGTGGCCGTGCTGCTCAGGGGAATATAGATGGTCGAATCCTCGGAAGGCTTGATAAATCCAAGCTCAGTAGCCCTCTGGGCCACTGTCTGCTCAAGGCTCTGCTTCTCCATCTGAAACGTTGCGATATCTTTCTTGGTTGAAGCAATTTGGGCATCCAGTTTCTGCGCCTGCAGATTCAAATCGTAAATATGGACGTAACGCCAAATCAGGGTGGCAGCCACCAGTACGAACACACCTAGTGTCAGCATGTAGAGAAGTTTCTCCTGCAGCGGAAGCACCATGCGTCTTGTGACTACTTTTGTCTTCTCGCGGTAAAGCCTGTCTGCCTCTTCTTTTCTTTTGGGTTGAACTGCTAAGTTGCCGCGGGTATAGGCCATCTCTGACTCTCCTTTATCGTTATTTACAATTTCTCTGCAATCCGCAGCTTCGCTGAACGTGCACGTGTGTTCTGCTCCAGCTCTTCTTCTGATGGAACAAGCGGCTTGCGGTTAATCAGCTTCAGTGTACCTTCGGCACCGCATACACAATATGGGAAGTCGGGCGGACATGTGCATCTGCTTAAATAGCTGCTGAAAATCTGCTTGCAAATCCGGTCCTCCAAGGAGTGAAAGGTGATCACCGATACTCTTCCTCCGGGTGCCAGGCAGCGCACCGCTGCGTGAAGCCCTTCCTCAAACGCACCCAGCTCATCATTCACAGCAATGCGGAGTCCCTGAAAACTGCGTTTCGCGGGATGTCCACCTGTTCTGCGTGCGGCTGCCGGAATGCCTTCCTTGATCAGCTCCGCCAACTCTCCCGTGCTCTCCACAGGGTGTTCTTCTCTCCGCTCAACAATCTTTCGGGCAATCCGCCGTGAGAACTTCTCTTCCCCATACTGGAAAAGCACCCGGGCAATCTCCTGTTCAGGCCAGGTATTCACTATTTCGGCTGCAGTCAGCTGAGCGGACTGATCCATCCTCATGTCCAGCGGAGCATCGTGATTATAGCTGAATCCCCGTTCCCCTTCGTCAAACTGGGGCGAGGATACACCAAGATCGTATAGAATTCCATCTACTTGGGGAACGCCATCCTTTTGCGGAACAAATGGGAGTTCCTTAAGCACTTGCTCCAGATCGCGGAAGTTGGTTTTTACCAAAACTACCTTCTCTCCGTATTCAGCGAGCCGCTCCCTAGCATTCTCCAGCGCCCAGTCATCCTGATCCAGGGCAATCAACCGGCCTTCGCCGCTGAGCTTCCCGGCAATTAGAGAACTATGTCCCGCTCCGCCTAGTGTGCAATCCACGTAGATGCCATCCTTCTTGATGTGCAGCCCTTCTGTCGCTTCTTCCTTAAGCACCGTGATGTGGTGAAACAAGCTGCATCCCTCCAGGGCAGTATTCGAATATTTGTATGTGTTATAGATCGAAGTTGAAATCCACCAATTTCTCGGCAATCTCGTTGAACGTTTCCTCTGACTGTTCGAAGTACTGCTCCCATAGCTCCTTGTTCCAGATTTCCACCCGGTTCGAAACGCCCAGAATTACACAGTCCTTGTCCAGCTTGGCATATTGCCGCAAATTCCCCGGCAGATTAACCCTGCCCTGCTTGTCCCATACACATTCGGTCGCTCCCGAGAAAAAAAAGCGGCTGAAGGCACGGGCATCCGATTTCATCAGTGAAAGGCTTTTGAGCTTTTGCTCCATGATTCCCCATTCTTCCATGGGATAAACAAAAAGACAGGTGTCGAGGCCGCGGGTTGCTACAAAGGAGGTTCCGAGCATGTCACGGAACTTGGCCGGAATAATGATACGGCCTTTGTCATCAATGCTATGCTGGTATTCCCCCATAAACATGATTATTCCCCACCTCTAACTTCTAATTCCCCACTTTACCCCACTTTACACCACCTAAGCATAATAGATTCGCCATTAAAAATCAAAAACCTTTTTCACAGGCGAGGTAATTTTTTCTTATTTGTCAAGTCGGCAAGTCAAAACGGTTTCGCCTTCCTGTACAAGAGTCACTTTCAGTTAAAGCGAGGAATGGAAAGATACTTTATAGTGCTCAGCACATACACGCCTTACATTTCAAAAAAAAGTGCCCGAACCATTTACATGGCCCGGACACCTTGTATTACGTTCTATAGTTTATGCATCGAGATTCCAGCTGTCGAGATATTCGACCTGTGCCGGAGTCAGGCTATCAATGGAAATCCCCAGGCTCTCCAGCTTGTAGCGGGCCACCTGCTCGTCCAGATCGTAAGGAACATTCTCTACTTTAACGCCAATGCTCTTATAGTTGTCATTTACATATTTTAGCGAAAGTGCCTGAAGCGCAAAGGTGGTGTCCATAATCTCAGCCGGATGTCCATCAGCCGCACCCAGATTCACCAGGCGGCCTTCGGCAAGCAGGTACAGCTTGCGGCCGTCCTTCAATTGGTACTCTTCAATATTCTTGCGTACCGTCCGCTGGGATACGGATCTCTCAGACAGTTCAGGCTTATTCACTTCAACGTCAAAATGGCCCGCGTTGCACATGATCGCTCCATCCTTCATCACATCGTAATGCTCTCCGCGGATCACATAACGGTTGCCTGTCACGGTAACGAAGAAATCGCCGCGTTTTGCGGCTTCCAGCATCGGCATCACATGAAAGCCATCCATATGAGCTTCTACTGCTTTTATCGCGTCCACTTCAGTAACGATCACGTTGGCACCGAGGCCTTTGGCACGCATGGCTACACCTTTACCGCACCAGCCGTAACCAACCACGACGACTGTTTTGCCGGCAACAATCAGGTTAGTCGTGCGGACAATCCCGTCCCAAGCGGACTGGCCGGTACCATAACGGTTATCGAACAAATATTTGCAGTAAGCATCATTGACGGCCACCATCGGGAATTTGAGAATCCCCTGTTTCTGCAATGCTTTCAGCCGGATAATACCGGTAGTGGTCTCTTCTGCGCCTCCCCGGATATTCTCCATCAGGTCGGGACGCTCCGAGTGCAGCAGCGTGGCAAAATCACCGCCATCATCAATAATCAAATCCGGTTTGCTTTCCAAAGCCTTGATATTCAGAGCCTTGAATTCTTCAGGTGACGGGTTATATTTGGCGAATACCGTAATGCCGTCCTCAACCAATGCTGCACATACATCATCCTGAGTGGATAATGGATTGGAACCGGTAATGGTTACCTCGGCACCGCCCGCTTGGACAACCTTTGCCAGATAAGCCGTTTTGGCTTCCAGGTGAAGCGTGATCGACACTTTCAAACCCTTGAACGGCTGCTCCGCTTCGAACTGCTCCCGAATACGATTCAATACCGGCATATGCTGGCGAACCCAGTCGATTTTGAGATGCCCTTCCGGAGCCAGCGACATATCCGCTACAATACTGTTTTCCTTCGACAATGAACTCATTATGATACCTCCTGAAAGTTTTGCGGAAAAACCGCTTCTTTGAATAGCTGTACAGCAAAATTCGCTTCGAAAGCATAATCCAAAAGTTTTGAGAGAAGAAGCTCGGTCTTACATATAAATCACGCGGTGGGTTCCGCTGTACTCCGCAGGGATCGACATCAGCTCATCCAGCCAGCCCGGGCCGTAACGGTTCAGATAATACATTACATTATATACTCTTTCCTGCAGCTTACCCAGCGGCATAAGAGACAGTTCAATCCGCTCCCACTGGCGGAGCGCCGCTTCATTCTGCTTAGCCATCGCATCCTGGGCTTTGGCCTGAAGGAATGTAATCTGATCCAGAATCTTGTCTTTATTGTTGGCACCCAATTTCAGAAGTCCCGCCTGAATGGAACCCAGTTGTTCAATCAGCGGCTCGTACATTGCAGTGAACGCAGTCTTCGTATCTTCGAACCGGCGTTCCAGATCCAGCTCATCCTGAGCGGCGAGCCATTTCTTTTTTTTCTCGTCCAAGCCCTGAAGAACATCGCCAAAGGCAAGCTGATACTTGTCCATGTGCTTATGCAGTGTTCCTTCCACAACAGTGAATGACATCCGGGGAATGATTAATGGCATCCGTTCACCCACCACCTCGAACGCGGGCTTCGGAATGGCCCAATAGGCGATTTCACCCTGACCAAGCACCGTCGCCAGTACCGGCAGCACATAATCCTGCATGAGCGGTCTCGTCAGCACATTATTACTAAACCGTTCAGGATGAGTCTCTAGCTGCTCCAGCAATTCTTCACGGGAAAAGGAGACCACACCCTTCCGGTCGGTGAATCTGCCTTCCTCTTTGTGGAGCAACAGGCGTGCACCTTGATGTATATAGAAAAGATTGGCCCCGCCAGCCGTCACAGCAGCCTGAAGCTCATACCCACTGTCCGTAATCCTTCCAGCCGCCGTATGATACGCGGACTCCAATTCATCGTTGTGTTCAATCAAAGATTTGAACATTGGGGCTTCAAGCTTACGCAGCGCGGGATCGGCGGAATCCAGCAGAATCAGACCAAATCTGCCGAACAGCGAACCCATCAGCTTCGCAAAAGCTTCACTCATGCTGTATCCCTCAGCCGAAGATTCGCGGATCACTTCCATAATCTGTGGCTTGAATTCACTTTCCTGCAGCAAGTTGTCCAATTGTCCGGTGATTTGCAGCCAGCTTTCTTCCTCCACCTTGATTGCGCTGACGGAGGAACGAAGTTCATCTGTCTTATCCAGCTTAAGCCTGATGATCTCCCCTGTGCGGTTCAATACATAGGTATGATTGACCTCATCCCAGTCATGATCCTCACCTGCAATCCAAAACAGCGGAACCACAGGCCGTCCGAGCTGCGCTGCCGCTTCCTTTGCGGCCTGAATCGTAGTAATTGCCTTGTATATCACAAACAACGGACCCGTGAACAAGCCGCTCTGCTGGCCGCCGGTAACGACCAAAGTCCCTTTCTGTTCCAGAAGAGCCAGGGAATCCATCACTGCAGGGTGAGGATTCAACTTCATATTATATTGACGTAAACATTCAGCAATCCCGGCACGGTCAGCCCGGAGCTCTTCAGTGCTGCCCAGCCAGGCTGCACGTTCTGCTCTGCTGTCTACATTACGGAAATCTCCGCCATACAAATGTCCTACCTTTTCATAATGATGTATATAATCGCGGGCTAGTGCTGATCCGCCCGGAAGAGGTTCGGGGTTTACATTCATGTGCAATTGCCTCCTGTTCTACTGTAATGCTATATGTAATCACTAAGTCGGGTAAACTCTTTATGATTGTATCCAAAGTTAGGGATGGCGTCAAAGAATCCCTTTGTTTATCAAATTTGCAACAAAAGAATAACATCCTCCATCTGCCGTTATTACAATACTCTCAAATTTCATATCCGCTCCAGCAGTCAGCTGCTGACGAAACAATAGGCGAGAGCTGAACGCTCCCGCCTAAGTATTCTTCGCTAAAATATATATTGCAGTAAGACTGAATGTATATTCTTACGCGTATTGCTTGGCTACAAAGTGGCCTTTCGATACTTCAACCAATTCAAAATCACTGTCATTGGTTTTTTCCCCTGCCGCATAAATGGGAGTACCCAATTCATCATGCAGATGAATACGCTTCTTGTTCGCTTCAACCTCCGGATCCGGTACTGGAATCGCCGACAACAGCGACTTCGTATACGGATGGATAGGATTGGCGTACAATTCTTCACTCTCTGCCAGCTCAACCATTTTGCCCAGGTACATAACAGCTACACGGTCACTGATATGCTTAACCATCGACAGGTCATGCGCGATAAAGAGATATGTTAGTCCAAGACGATCCTGCAGTTCCTTCAGCAGGTTGACTACCTGTGCCTGAATGGATACGTCCAGTGCGGAGATTGGCTCATCGCAGACGATGAACTTAGGATTAACCGCAAGTGAACGGGCGATTCCGATACGCTGGCGTTGTCCACCGGAGAATTCATGCGGATAGCGGGTTGCGTGGTCATGGTTGAGTCCAACCATATCGAGCAGCTCTTCAATCCGTTTTTTGCGTTCCGCGCGGCTTCCAGCCATCCCGTGGATATCCAGTGCCTCACCGATGATATCCGAAACTGTAAAGCGCGGATTCAGCGATGCATACGGATCCTGGAAGATCATTTGCATATCACGGCGCATAGCCTTCATTTTACCCGGAGGCAATTTGTAGATATCCGTACCGTTGTATTTCACACTGCCGGCAGTGGGTTCGTAAAGACGAAGCACTGTCCGGCCGGCAGTTGTTTTACCACATCCGGATTCCCCTACCATACCCAGGGTTTCGCCTTCGCGAATCGTGAAATTAATATTATCAACAGCCTTAAGAACTCTGCCCTTGCCTACATTAAAATACTTCTTAAGACCTTCAACTTCAATCAGGTTCTTACTCAAACGAACTGCACCTCCTTGGCCATCGAATGCAGATTCCAGCAACGCGCCATATGCGTTTCACTGAATTCTGTTGCACCGGGATCGATTTGTTCGCAGACATGCATCGCTTCACTGCAGCGCGCTGTGAACGGACAGCCGACCGGCGGTTTAATCAGATCCGGGGGAGTACCGATGATCGGGATCAACGGCTCGCCCTTCTTTTGGTCCAGACGCGGCATCGACCGCAGCAATCCCTTGGTATACGGATGCTGCGGATTTTTAAAGATTTCCCATCTGGTTCCGGTTTCCACTACTTCACCAGCATACATGACGATGACCCGGTCACACATTCCGGCAACAACGCCGAGGTCATGTGTAATCAGTATGATGGAGGTCCCGAGCTTTTGCTGCATATCTTGCATAACTTCCATGATCTGCGCCTGAATCGTTACGTCAAGCGCCGTTGTCGGCTCGTCTGCAATCAGCAGGGCCGGGCGGCAGGCCAGGGCAATAGCGATCATTACACGCTGGCGCATCCCGCCGGAGAATTCGTGGGGATATTGGTTAAAGCGAGCCTCCGCATTTTTGATGCCTACGAGCTTCAGCATCTCGATACCTTGCTCTTTCGCTTCGGCCGCTGACATTTTCTGATGTTTGATCAAAACTTCGGTTATCTGTTTGCCCACCTTGATCGTTGGGTTCAAAGAAGTCATCGGGTCTTGAAAGATCATGCCAATATCTTTGCCGCGAATCGTTTCCATTTGCTTCATGCTTTTGTCCAGCAGATTCTGTCCTTGAAAAATAATCTCGCCCTTCTTCACCTGGGAAGGCGGGGTAGGAATAAGCCGCATAATCGATTGTGCGGTAACACTTTTGCCGCTGCCGGATTCACCGACGATGGCTACTGTTTCACCTTTGCCTACTTCAAAATTCATACCACGGACAGCTTGTACTTCTCCGCCTTTTACAAAAAAGGAAACATGCAGATCCTTGACTTGCAGAATGGGTTCCATCATATTCACCTCCTATTTCTTCAGCTTAGGATCCAGTGCATCACGTAGACCGTCACCAAAAATATTAAAGGATAGCATGGTCAAGCTGATCAGAATAGCCGGGAACAGGAAGCGCCATGGATAATACATCCAGCCAGTCAGTGAATCACTGATCATCGAACCCAGGGAAGCGATTGGAGCCTGTACACCAAGACCGAGGAAGCTGAGGAATGCTTCAGCAAAAATGGCATTTGGTACGGACAAAGTAATCGTTACAATAATGGGCCCAACAGCATTTGGCAGCAAGTGGCGGAACAAGAGTCTTCTGGAGCCTGCACCCATGGAACGCGAAGCCAGAACAAACTCACGGTTCTTCAGCTGCATAATCTCCCCGCGCACAATCCAGGACATAGTGATCCAGCCTGTAATCGTCAACGCAACGATAATTGTAAACAAGCTTGGTTCCATTACTACGAGCAGCAAGATAACCACCAGCAGATAAGGAATAGAGTACAACACTTCGGAAATCTTGTTCATGATGTTATCCACACGGCCGCCAAAGAAGCCCATGATTCCGCCATAAATAACACCAATCAGCAAGTCAATTGCCGCTGCAGCCAATCCGACAATCAGTGAAATACGTGCTCCATACCAAGTACGGACAAAAATATCACGGCCAAGATCATCGGTTCCAAACCAGTGTTTGGATGAAGGAGGCTTATTGGTGCTGAGCAAATCATTAGAGTAGTAGTTGTATTTTGAGAACAATGGACCAATCAGTGCTGCAAGAATTATCAAGGCTAGAACACCCAGAGCAGTCATCGCCATTTTGTTCTGACGAAGCCGTTCCCAGGAATCCCTCCAAGCTGAAAGACTTTCACGTTGAATGACTTCTGCCTGCTTCTCGTCAATACCAATTTTTTGGAAATCCTCTGGTTTCAGGTTCGCATCCAGCGAACTCATATTTTTGTCAGATGCCAATCTTTAGCCCTCCTTTCCTCCAGATAGTTTGATACGCGGATCTACAAATACATAAGCAATGTCTGTAATGAAGCGGGCCAACATGAGCAGCACACCATAGAAAATAGTGATCCCCATAATTACGGTATAGTCACGGACACCAATCGCTTCCACAAACTGTTTTCCGATACCGCCCACTCCAAAAATCTGCTCGATAACCACAGAACCGGTAACAATGTTGGCTGTCATGGGTCCCATATATGTAACGACAGGCAGAATTCCGTTGCGGAGAACGTGGCGGCTCAAAATAGCGAACCAGCTTAGGCCTTTAGCCTTAGCCGTCTTGATATAATCTGCATGCAGCACCTCAAGCATGCTTGAACGTGTCAGACGCGCAATAAAGGCTATCGGCTGTGCCGAGAGCGCGGTTACCGGAAGGAAATAATACATAGGGCCCTTAAATCCTGAAACCGGAAACATATGAAACTTATAGGCAAACATATACTGCAGCAGTGACGCGACTACAAAGCTCGGGACTGCAATCCCCAATACCGCCAGAACCATCGCAGCGCTATCAATGAACTTCCGGTGATACAATGCTGCCAGCATTCCCAATAATACACCGACAATAACCGACACAATAATCGCAAAAATCCCCAGCTTCAAGGACGATGAGAATGTCTGACCAATCAAATGAGTTACATCCTGATTCAGACGTTTCATGGAAACACCCAGGTCTCCTTGGGCAACTTCACCCAAATACTTAAAATACTGATGATAGAGCGGCTTGTCCAGACCATACTGTTCGTATAAACGCGCTTTAATTTCCGGCGGAACTTTTTTCTCGGCAGTAAACGGATCTCCCGGAATTGCTTTCATCAGAAAAAAAGTCGCTGATATAAGTACAAACAGCGATACGATCATATAGAAAAACTTATTGGCAACATAACGAACCATCCCCATCAACACCTCCCTCGACATATTTTTTAGACATACAATTGAATTCTATTCAAAAAACGGCCATTTGTCCATTTTCTATTTTTGTAAGCTTGTGAAAACATTAACAAAAATCCGTAAATACAAAAAAAAGAGATATATATGGAATTCCACATATATATCCCGAAGTGTACAGCTACCTTCAGACGACTAACTATTTAATTGAATTTCTAAAGTTTGAATCTTAGTGCTCAAGCAGGTAAGCACGAGTGAAGTCAATTGCACCACTGAAGTCAAGAGATACACCTTTAAGGTATTCTTTAGTCAGGGAGTTGTTAGTGTAGTAGTAAATTGGCATCAGGACCATATCGTCCTGGATCAGCATTTTTTCAGCTGCAGCAAAATCTTCTTGGCGTTTAGCCAGGTCAGAGCTTGCTTTTGCATCAGCAATCAGCTTGTCATATTCAGGGTTAGCGTAACCAGTGTCATTGTTACCGCCGCCTGTTACCCACATATCCAAGAAGGTCATTGGATCATTGTAATCCGCAGTCCAGCCAGCACGTGCAACTTGGTAGTTCAGGTTTTGACGGTTGTCGATAAATACAGCCCATTCTTGGTTCACTGTGTTTACAGTAATACCCAGAGCTTGTTTCCACATATCAGCGATAGCCAGGGCAACCTTCTTGTGGCCTTCACTTGTGTTGTAAGACAGTTCTACTGGAGGCAGTGTAGTCACACCTTCTTCTTTCATACCTTCAGCAAGCAATGTTTTGGCTTGTTCAATATCTTCTTTGAAGTAATCGTCTTTAACCGCATTACGGAATTCACCGTCAGCACCAGCGATACCTGGTGGCACGTAACCGAATGCTGGAAGCTGTCCGCCCAGTGTTACATTGTCGATAAGAGCTTGACGGTTAATCGACATTGCGAGTGCTTTACGGATTTTAACATTGTTGAAAGGTTTCTCAGTAACATTGAATTCATAGTAATAAGTAGCTGCAATTCCTTTGGAGACAAATTCGTTAGGAAGCTCTTTTTTGACGATAGGAAGCTGTTCTTGCGGGATTTCACCATGAGGTGCACCTGCACGATCAAGTTCTCCGTTTTTGTAGCTCAGCAATTCAGTTGCACCACTGTTAACAATGGAGAAATCGATTTTGCTAAGTTTAATGGAAGCTGCATCCCAATATTTTTCGTTTTTAGTAACTTCGAGAGATTGACCAGTAGTCCATCCAGTCAATGTGAATGCTCCGTTTGTAATCATAGTGTCTTTGTTTGTTGCCCATTTAGGATTACCCTCAACGGATTTGTGTACAGGGTAGTAAGTATAGAAGGACAGCAATCCAAGGAAGTAAGGTGTTGGTGCTTTCAGCGTAACTTCAAGAGTTTTCGCGTCAACGGCTTTTACGCCAACTTCATTGAAATCTGTAATTTTCTTAGTGTAATATTCTTCTGCATTTTTCAGGTAATACAATTGGTATGCATATGGTGCAGTTGGGTCTGTATTAGGGTCGAGCACGATTTTCCATGCGCGAACGAAGTCTGCTGCTTCTACAGGGTCGCCATTGCTCCATTGAGCATCACGAAGGTGGAAGGTATATACCAAACCGTCAGGAGAAATGTCCCATTTCTCAGCAATTCCCGGCTCAGCTTGACCAGTTTCGTCATTCATGCGGGTCAAACCTTCATACATAGTTCTCAACAGTGTGTTTGCTTGGCTGTCTTGAGCTTGTGCGGGATCAAAAGTAGGTGGTTCTGCAGTCAGGTTGACTCTAAGTGTCTGGTCAGCGGCCAATTTCTCGTCACCAGTTGCGGTGCCTGTGTTCGTGCTGCCTTCATTGCCTGCTGCGTTTGTTGCCGCAGCGTTGTTGCCTTTGTTTGCATTGTTTCCGCCGCAGCCAGCAAGCACTGTGCCGATAACGAGAACCATTGCAATCATGAGCAATAGACTTTTACTCTTCTTCATCTAGCAGTTCCCCCTAAATAGAATGTGGTATATGGTTTATGATTATACAACCAGTGGTCAAAAAAATCTAGAGCAATATTTTCTGAAAACACTTTTTTTTTAAAACTTAAAAGTTTTGTGACGTTGACGCTTCACCGGAGCAATGGAACATTACATGGCTTGTGATATGTAATGGATAAGGCCTACTACCATAAACAGCACATACATGGTACCCATAAAAAAGAATGAAAGTCTCCAAACTGCCCGAAGTAAACGTTTTCCGTCGACATTTCCCTTTAGGCGGTTTTGAGCGCCTCCAATCAGTCCAGCGGATATTAATACAATAAGTAGTATAAGGTAAAATCCAAAACGCGAACCAAAAATGTTATTGAACAAGGCCGATACGGAAAAAAATAAAAATAAAGTAGTAATATCCATAGCCAGTAATAAAGTATTTCTCTTTTCTTTTCTGAGGCCAATTCCTATGAAATATACAATCAAAAAAGGAACAACCGGAATAACGCTTAATGAAATGAACGAATTCCGCAGAAATTCCAAACAGCCTCACCTCTCCTTCACATTCATGCCTTCTACCATCCGGCAAATCCAGCGGTGTAAAGGGACCGCAATACCAGCGCTATCCGCCATTGCCACAATACTCCCATTAATCCAGCGTATTTCCGTATCCCTGGACGCTAGAACATCAGCGAGCATAGACGAGATGTTACCCGAAGTTGCCCGGCAAACCTCAAGTATATCCTCCCACGCATGAGCATCAACCTTGATACCGCAGGCATCATATACGCAGGTTGCCTCCAGATACAGTTCTTTCATTAACTGTATTCGCTCCTCGGAGGCGGTCAACTCGCCGTTCTGAATGCGCCAGATCGCTGTAAGCGGGTTAATCACAGCATTGAATAGCAACTTCCGGTAAATCATGGTATCCACTTCTTTCGACATCAATGCCCGGAATCCTGCTGCTGCGAGAGCATGAGTCAAACTAATTGCCGCTGTATCCTCCTCCTCTAAGGTGTCTTTTGGTACATTTGAGGTTTTGTTTCTTCGTTTTCCTATAAATGTTTCCCCAAGTCCCGTATGAATAACCTCTGTTAATGTCTTCCTCTTAGCAGCTTCAGTAGTCACTGCAGCCCAGACTGAAGCCTCTGGCAAAAGCTCCTGAAGAAGTTCCAGATGTCCATTGCCGTTCTGAAAGCAAACCACATGGAGTCTCATATGCCGAAGAGGCGCCAGAATTTCTGGCAGCGTATCGTGAAACGTATTTTGCTTTAGCATAATGGCCGTCCATTCCCCCGGCTGCTGGAGGATCGTATCCGCGAACCCGCTTATTGGTCCTGCTTGAAAGCTTGTGCCCGGAAGGTGCTGGTTAACCCTCCCGTTTTCGTAACTTAAGGTTATTCCAGATCGGGTTAATTCCCCCGCTTGTTCCTCGCTGCGACACCACACTCTAACTTCTGCGCCAGAGAGAATCAGCTTTCCGGCAAGCAGAAGGCCAAGTGAGCCTGCACCGATAATATCCATTTTCATGCCGACACCTGCCATCTTCTACACATTTCTCCTCATTATATCCTTTCTCCAGTAAAAGAAAAACAATCACTATCTATAAAAAAATCCCGCAAACGCTGGCGGTAAGCCGCTGCATGCGGGATCTGAAGAAGCATATGCGTTTATTCAATCCGTTCTAAATTACCGTTGGCATCCATTTTGAATCTTGTCTTCATTTCATCTTCTTCTTCATTAAGAAAAGCAAGTCTCCGCGCCCGGTCCATGATCTGAATTAACGCTTTGTAATCATCATTGACTACGCGATAATCACTTTGGGCCAGATTGACCTCTTTGGACAGTCTTTCATTTTCCACCCTAAGCTCTGTTAATTCATCTTCTTTCTCGCGCAAATCCCTCTCAAGCATTTTCAGCTGACGGCCAGCTTCCTGAAAACTGCCCTTCCACTGTCTTAAGAAGCGGATCACGGCATCAATGGACAAAGAATTCTCGCCTATTCCCTCGCTCCGGCTGTATTCCTCTTCCATGTCTCCGAGAATAAGACCCGCTACCTGTGCACCTCTCGCGGAAGGCTGCTTTTTCAAATAGCTCCGCTTCTGGCGTTGGCTCTTGGCAATTCCAATTGCATCTTCATAGCTCTTGCGAACACAGCTGTTCCAGCGAAATCCGCATGCTGCCGAGGTTCTGCCGATTTTTTCACCCACCTCTTCAAAAGCAGCAAGCTGTGTACTGCCTTCCCGGATATGACGCAGCGTTATTTCGGCCAATATCAAATCATCTTCCGCGCTCCAAGCATCCTGTCTAACGGCTGTCATAAAGCCTAACCCTCCTAACAACATCATGAAATAACCATCTTCATAACCGGCAGCTCCGCCGGATAGTGAATAGGATAAAAGCTGCTTACTCCATTTCTATGCCTCTATTAGAGTTCATAGAATCTATTTGATACTAAATTGTATTTCCATTTTGGCTAAACCTCATACTTGCTATACTATAAATTCTCTATTTTCAAAATAAAACGCCGTGTCTATAACAAAAATCATAATTATTCCAGAAAATCAGCTTTTTTTCAATGAATTCGTTTACACCGTTTGTTTCAGCCGTTATAATATAGCTACAAAGAAGAAATTTCCGGATACATACAGGAGGGGGATGTTCTCTTGGACCGCATGTTTCGTGTCTTGGGTTTTTTTACACTTGTTATTGGACTCATGGCTTTTGCCGGGAATTTAACGGAGATGGCTCTGCTGTTCTTTTTGCAAACCGCTTTTTTCGTGATCCTTGGATATTTGAAGTTTACAGAAAAGACCTATATTCTGCTTTTTTGGGGATACATGATTCTGACATTTACCGGCTTCAGCTACTGGACGATTTTTGAAATGGGTCTGCCGCTGTAAGTTTTTCTAAGTTTATAGAAACGGAGGCTGTTCCTTCTAATAAGGAGCGCTTCCGTTTTTTTGTGCATACATAGTAGGTCTTGGAAAGAAAAGAGGGTATGATATTTTAGCAGGGCTAATCATATTAATAGAACATACATATCCTGAATTCTTATAAGGTGGTGAAGTGGTGCGATCCCGCAATAATCAAAGCCGTTATACTTGTGTTCTCCTTATCCTTCTCTGCTTTACTGTGCTGCCGCTGACGCCCCCTGACTTTTTGAGTGCGGATCCGGGAACGGGTCTGTCCGGCACCTCTCCTCCCGTCATGCCTGATAACGAGGACACCCGCAAGCTGCTGGAACAGACGTTATCCTCGGCAGAAATTGAGCAGGAGATATCTAGGATCACCGCTGAGCAGCAGGCTCTTGAGGAAAAGGTATCGCTACTCGAAAAAAGGGCTGTTTCACAGCAAAGTGCAATACAGAATCAGCGGGAACGGGCCGGTGCTATCATACGTTCTTATTATATGGGAGAGAGAGATGGTCTCCTGACTGCGGTACTTTCGGCTAAAAGTATTGGCAGATTACTGGCCTTGTATGATTATTATGAAATCATTATTGGAAGAGACCGGGACATTCTGTCTCAATATGAAGTGGATTATAAGAAGTTAAAAGCAACGCTTACCGCGGCACAGCGCAGTTCAGAAGCGCTTGCGACGCTCAAAACAGCTTTGGTGGAGCAGAAGGATCGGATCGCGGCACTACATGAGGATATTAATAAAGGCATTCAATCCAGCAGTGATCCGGCCAGCATGAGCGCCTTACTGGAGGAGTTCACGAAATATTGGGAGAATATCGGGGTTCACGAAGTCAAAACCTACTTTAAAGCGTTGTCCTCTGCCATGAAGCAGCTGCCAGAGTTCGTTCAAAGCCGCGATGGGCTCTTGACCCGTAAAGGAATGACCTATAATTTGGCCTTAAAGGAAGAGGATCTAAATGAATTCCTGGTGGCGCAGAATGAATTGTTCAAGGATTTCGCCTTCCATTTCAATGATAATGAAGTAACAGCTGCCGGTAAAAGCGGAGGATTATCGCTGACGCTGACCGGCCATTACACCATTCAGGAGGAACCGGTCAACGGATTGATGTTCCATGTCGATCATGTATTATTTAA
This sequence comes from Paenibacillus sp. 22594, assembly GCF_052044425.1. NCBI lineage: Bacteria > Bacillati > Bacillota > Bacilli > Caryophanales > Paenibacillaceae > Paenibacillus > Paenibacillus sp. 22594. The sequence goes on along the minus strand of NZ_JBQENA010000002.1, from coordinate 64,217 downwards.
TGGCCTTGAGTTGCCCGATACTACACGCAAGACTTTGGAGGAAGAATTTGACCTAGGTTTCTATCCGGCAAAAATCGTCTCTTTCCTCCGTGCAACTGAAGTGAGCAGCCGGGACGGTGTGCTGCATGTGAAGCTCTCCCTCTCATTCTGACGACTGTTCAGTTGCGGCCGCATAACCCGCCGGATCAAGCTTTCCTGTCAGCAGTTGTGTTACTGCCAGCGATAATGCTGTCCAACCGCCTGTTGATTCACTTTCAAGATTCGTTTCGTCTGCCAGTAGCAGCCCGGTGTCAAAAGGAAGCTTCACGCTCTCCGGCAGTCCGGTACGGTATAGCTCATCGAGCGCGGGAAGCCGTCCCGTATTCTCCAGCCAATCGAGCTGTTCCGCGCTGGATGTGACATAGGACAGCCAATTGACAGCTGCCTCCGGATTACCGGATTGTGCGGGGAGTGCGAAGAAGCGGCTGTAGATTGCCTCATACCCTGACCCGCCGCTGGCGGTAAGCGGCGCTTCTGCGGACAGTGTAGAATTCCCGTGCTTCTGCCATTCCGAGAGCGGGAGCGCAGCAACTGCAAGTTTACCATCCTGTAGCATATCCCAGAGGTCAGTGTTCGTACGGCTGGTGAGAAAGAAATAATTGCCTGCGTATTGTGTCCACTCCAGCAGAGCAGGACTGATCGATTGCAGGCTTCCGCCCATGCTCTCCAGAACTGCCGAATACCCGTAGGGATTACGTGTATCCATTGCCAGCAGATAGCGATGCTTGTCTGGCTGTTCACGAATTACTTTAAGCAGCTCATTCCACTGTTCCAGACTTCTGGGCAACCCTGTAATCCCCAGTTCCGCGAGCCGCTTCGGCGAATATACAAGCACATAAGGGTCAATATCAAGAGGAACCCCCCAATCGTAGCCATTCCATTGCATTTGCGGAATCAGGGTGGTCAGCGGTGCACTTCCGGGAACACTCTGGTAAATATCTACCGGCAGCAAGTAGCCTTGCGTCGCCAAGTCCGTGATGTTGCGGCCGTCGGTCATAATAATATCCGGGCTCTGGCCAATCGTCAGATCCTGCTGCAGAATCTCATCAGCTTCATCGCTGTCAACATTGCTCAAGATTACCCGGGTACCGCTCGACAAGCTGTAGTTATTGCTGATCCGTTCCAGTTCATTAAATTCCTCTTTGCCCATGGACACCCGGATGCTCAAGCTTTCAACATTATCTTTATCGCCAGATTCGGAATGCTCCGATGGGTTAAGCGGCTGCTTCAACGGATAGGTATCATCACTGGTGTCCAGCTCCATGCTGGGGGACAGGCTTGTCAGCGATAGCAATAAAATAGCAAACAACAGCCAGTAGTTTCTCCTTCTCAGCATGATTCTTTCTCCTCCCGCCTATGACTCGTCCCCCCTATTTTACCAGATGCTTCTCCGCTTGTCTGCCAGGTTGAAAACGTTCTCTTTCTATTATATAGGTGTGAATGGCGAGGACCAATGGTTCTAGTGGAGAGCCTGGACACTCCGCGTGCGGATTGTTCTTCCGATCGCTGTTGTCCCCGGATTTATTGAATTTAATTTCACGGTGTAAATCCGGGGACAGCATCTGCTTCCGAAGCGAGCTTTCCTACGGAAAGCTTTTAGGCGAACGCTGACGCTTCTCCAGAACAATTCTGCTCTCTCCGCTAACGGCTCTACTGACGCACAAATCCACCTCGCCATTCCTTGGGGGCAATGCCAAACAGCCGGGAATGATCTCCCGGCTGTTTGCTGTAAATTGCAGCCCTGCTTCGGCTGGACTGATGAAAGAGTACTAATTGGAACAGTAGCTGATATGTTAGCCCGATCCTACAGAAGGTCGGCAGCCAACTGGGCCAGGTGTGAACGCTCACCCTTTTCAAGGGTAATATGTCCGCTGATCCCCTGTTGCTTGAACTTCTCCACGATATAGCTAAGTCCGTTGCTTGCCGCATCCAGATAAGGATGGTCAATCTGCTCGGGGTCGCCCATGAGGATGACTTTACTGCCTTCTCCGGCCCTAGAGACAATGGTCTTCACTTCGTGGCGGGACAAGTTCTGTGCCTCATCAATGATAATGAATTGAGACGGAATCGAACGTCCGCGAATATAGGTGAGGGCCTCCACTTGAATACTGCCCAGACCCATCAATATTTTATCGATATCGCCGGACTTCTTCGTATCGAACAAAAATTCCAGATTATCATAAATGGGCTGCATCCACGGACGCAGCTTTTCGTCCTTCTCACCTGGAAGATAACCGATATCCTTACCCATCGGCACCACCGGACGGGCAATCAGCAGCTTCTTGTACTTATGCTCATCTTCTACTTTGAACAGTCCGGCAGCCAGGGCCAACAACGTTTTCCCTGTTCCCGCTTTACCAGTGATAGTGACCAGCGGGATATCGTCATTGAGCAGCAGCTCCAGTGCCATCCGCTGTTGAGCATTGCGGGCGCTGATTCCCCATACCGCATCATTTCCGAGATAAAGCGGCTCCAGACGGGAAGCATCGCTGTTGACTTTGAGCAGGGCCGATTTGCCGGTACCAATCTCATCCTTTAAAATAACAAATTCATGCGGATATAGCGGATAGGACAAGGATAACTGTTTGACAGATAAGGAACGGTGGCTGTAATATTCATCGATCAGCGAAGGATGGACCATCAGCGATTGATAGCCGGAGTACAGCTCATTCAGATCACCCGTACGGTCAGATAAATAATCCTCCGGTGTTATGCCAAGCACATCCGCCTTGATGCGGACGAGCACATCTTTACTCACGAGCACCACAGGACTCGGTTCAGCCTTTTCATTCTCCTCATGGAGATAATTAAGCGCGACAGCCAATATCCGGTTATCATTGGAGACTTCACCGAACATTTCTTGAACTTTTACGAAGCTGCGGTGGTTAAGCTCTACCTTCAGCGTGCCTCCATGATCCAGTACCACACCGCTATGCAGGTGGCCGAGTTCACGAAGTCCGTCTAATAAGCGCGACACGGTGCGGGCGTTGCGGCCGATTTCATCGGCATTGCGCTTCTTGGAGTCGATTTCTTCCAGGACTACTGCCGGAATGACAACTTCATGCTCCTTGAAAGCAAAAATCGAATTGGGGTCGTGCAAAAGCACGTTGGTGTCTAGTACAAATATCTTTTTCATGTTATCCCCTCCACAGCGCCTGGTTTGATTGGTCATACATAACTCTATTCAGCGAGGGTAAGCTAAGGTAAAGACCTGATCTTTCGCCGAAAGGAGTATGCACATATGAGAAAATCAATGTGTCTGTTGCTGGTACTGCTGCTGCTGACAAGCTGCGGTATCGCTAATAAAGAGTCATCACCCTCTCCTCAGGATAAACAATCGGCTAAATCATTAAGCAGCCAGGGGAACCGGGGAGTGCAAAATTTATCGGGTGAAGGAGCCACTGCCGCCCCAATACCTTATTCACAGCCCGGACAGCCTTCTGACGGCAGAGGTGAAAGTGATGTTGCACTCAAAGACCATTTTGAGCGTCTCGCCAAAAGAGTTCCCGGTGTAAAAGGCGCTCATTGCGTCGTCATGAACAATGTCGCTGTAGTAGGTATTGATGTTGATGGAGCCCTTACCCGGTCCCGGGTCGGAAGCATTAAATATTCTGTGGCAGAAGCCATCCGCAAGGACCCCAGAAGTAAGGATCCAAGAAGTGTAAAAGCGCTCGTCACTGCTGACATGGATGTATCCAGCAGACTTGCCGAAATGGGCAAACACATCAGCAAGGGGCATCCGGTGTCTGGTTTCGCCTCTGAGATGGCAGACATTATCGGACGTATTATCCCGCAGCTTCCGGAAGATACCAAGCCGAAAGGCAATCAATAGAAGCTGTCTTGGTTCAAAGAATTGGACAAAAAAAGCCTAGTGACTTGATCACTGGGCTTTTTGCATGGCGGCAAACACCTGTCCGTCCAGCTTATCAGCCGCACGTGCATCGTATACCTTCGCATATTTTGGGGCGGACTCTAATTGTGCGCCATAGAAAAGCGCATTGCGGACCGCTTCAATTTCAACATCAAAACAGCACATCTTGAACGGAACATCGGATAGCGGATCCTGCCTGACGGAAGCACGACCGTTAATGGCATGAACGGTACCCTCGCCAAAAACAGTGATAGTGACCAGCGGATTCACCTTCATGTTGTTCACAAGTCTGGAACGGTGGTCGACTGCAAGTCGAACAATAGAAGGGCTCACTGCATAGATCCAGGAAATCGCGGTGGACGTTGGTCCGCCTGTCTCCGCATCCACAGTGTTCAGTAGAACAAAAGTTTCCGACTGCAGCATTGTAAGCAATGTTTCGTTAAGCTGTGCAACGGCTTCGGACATAAGTACAGGCCCCCTATGCGGCTTGGATACATTCAATTTATTATATTATAGCACATGCCCGAACTTGCATTCAATTTTGAGATGTTGGTGCAATACCGGCAATACGGTCATGGAGACTTTTCTTGGCTGCGTCCAGCTCTTCATCGTTAATATATACATATGGACTGCGCCATGTTCCGGTCACCGGTTTGAATTCAATGTTCTCCTTGGAAATCTTCCAATAGGTAGTGATCATATTCTTGATCTGTTCATTCTCAATATCGGTCTTCATATTGTCATCTACAGCATCGAGCACCTTACCGATCTTCAGAACACCGTCCAGTGACTGCATCTGTCCAACCAATGAATGCAGAACTTCGTTCTGGCGCTTGTTACGGTCAAAATCATCTGAAGCCTTGGTCTTCGGGCTGCAGTTCGACTTGCGGTAGCGCACGTAATCGAGCGCATCATCGCCATCCAATTGTGCCGCGCCTTTGGTTAGGTTAATGTCCGTTCCATCCACGGTGTCCGTATAGCACATGTTTTCACTGATATTTACATCTACACCGCCCAGTTCATCCACGACATCACGGAAGCCCTGGAAATCAAGGACAGTCACATAATCCACATCAACATCAAGGTATTTGCCCATCATGGTCTTCATCTCGTCTTCGGCAAGAATACCTGAGGTTTTCTCCTTGCTTTTGAACCGGGCATAAAATTCATTAATCTTGGTCTTCTTGTACCCGCTAAGCTCCACATAAGTATCCCGGGGAAGCGAGACTACTGTAGCGGACTGGGTTTTGGGATTAAGCGATACGACCATAATCACATCGGTCAGATTGGAAGGATGTTTCGGCCGATTGTCTGTCCCCAGCAGCAGCATCGTGATGGGCTTCTCTGAAGCGGAATGTCCCGCCTTTACCGGCTGGTCTAAACCGAAGCTGCCTTGGTCAAACTTCCAATATAGAAAGCCACCATATCCTAGAACGGCAAGAATGACAATGATTAGAATAACCAAAAGCGTTCTTCCCATTCTTGCCAATGCTCCGCGTTTTTTAACTTGTTTCTTCTTCTGCACGGTTCTCGCCGCGCTGTTCGGCTGCGGTCTGACGCTTCTCTGATTCCCGCTTGATCTTGGAGGCAAACTGCCTTTATTTATACTCATAATGGAATAAGGTCCTTTTCATATCAACTGGTATTCGATTGCTCGCTCTCTCTATTAGACGAATTCAAGCGGCAAAAGTTGCGATTACTGTCGTTTGCCCGCTGCCGCCGCCTTACGTCTCTGCCGGGCCTCTACCATGTAGCGGACCCGCACAAGCAGCATAAGCCCTACAGCCACAAGCAGGCACTGGATAATAGGCAGCTTGTCGTGCTGGAAGATGAGCAGCATGCCCGAACCCACCGCCATCATCAGGTATAACACAATTTCCTTGCCGATAGGCAGCTTCTGATTCACGCGGAAAACGCGGTTGTACACATAAGTCAATAAAATAAAAATGACAATGTAAGCGACAATAGGATGCTCAGCGAACCAGATCTGCAAAGCTCGTCACTCCCTCCGGGAATTAGTTCGCTTACATTATAACATTCAACACGCTTTTATACCGCAAGAATCCTAAGAATTTGAGGGAATTCAAATCGGCTTATTTAAATCAAAAACCGCCGGAATGATCCGGCGGCTTAAAAGAAGAATGGAATGCTGTACTGTGGCAGAACAAACAACCATTCGTTCAGAACAACTTAGGCTTGGCTGGCTTGCGCCGCTTTACGCTGTTTTTCTACACGTTCGCGTTCGCCCTTATTCAGGATCTTTTTGCGCAAACGGACAGATTTAGGTGTAATTTCGCAATATTCATCATCGTTCAGGTACTCAAGCGCACCTTCCAGTGAGAACAGGCGAGGAGTCTTCATCTTCACCGTTTCATCCTTCGTTGCCGAACGAACGTTGGTCAATTGCTTTTCTTTGCAGATGTTGACGATGATATCGTTATCGCGGGTATGTTCACCTACGATCATACCTTCATAAATTTCAGTACCTGGTTCCAGGAAGAGAATACCACGGTCTTCAACACCCATCATGCCGTAAAGAGTAGTATTTCCAGTCTCACTGGATACAAGTACACCTTGATGACGTCCGCCAACCTGGCCACCGATCAGTGGAGCGTAGCTGTCAAAGGCATGGTTCATTACACCATAGCCGCGTGTCAGCGTCAGGAAGTACGTATTATATCCGATCAAGCCGCGTGCAGGAATCAGGAATTCCAGACGAACCTGTCCGGTTCCGTGATTGATCATGTTGACCATTTCCGCTTTGCGAGTACCCAGACTCTCCATTACGGCTCCCATGCTTTCTTCCGGAATATCAATCATCAGACGCTCAAGCGGCTCCATTTTGGCACCGTCGATTTCCTTAACGATAACCTCAGGTTTGGATACCTGCATTTCATAGCCTTCACGGCGCATATTCTCAATCAGAATCCCCAGGTGAAGCTCACCGCGTCCGGAAACGATAAATGCATCCGGGCTGTCAGTTTCCATCACGCGCAAACTCACATCGGTTTCAAGCTCTTTGAAGAGACGCTCACGCAGCTTGCGGGAAGTCACCCATTTACCTTCTCTACCCGCAAAAGGACTGTTGTTCACGAGGAACGTCATTTGCATGGTTGGTTCATCAATTTTTAGGACAGGCAGCGCTTCAGGGTTCGCCGGATCGGCAATCGTCTCACCGATGTTAATATCCTTAATCCCGGCAATAGCTACGATGTCGCCAGCGCCAGCTTCTTCAGTTTCAACACGCTTAAGACCCTGAAAGCCGAACAGCTTCTCGATACGGGCTGTTTTGCTCTTGCCGTCGCGCATGATGACAGTAACGGATTGGCCTTGCTTAATTATGCCACGGTTCACGCGTCCGATAGCGATACGTCCCAGATATTCATTGTAGTCCATCAATGTTACAAGGAACTGCAATGGTTCTTCAATTTTTTCAGTTGGAGCCGGGATATGCTGAGTAATGGTTTCGTACAGTGCAAGCATGGTTTCATCCTGCTTCTCAGGGTCCATGCTGGATGTACCGTTAATCGCGGAAGCATACACAACCGGGAACTCCAATTGGTCGTCACTGGCTTCAAGCTCAATGAACAGATCCAGGACTTCATCAATAACTTCCTTCGGACGTGCAGCCGGACGGTCAATCTTGTTTACGACAACGATAGGTGTCAGGTGCTGTTCCAGCGCCTTGCGCAGAACGAATTTCGTTTGCGGCATGCAGCCTTCATATGCATCGACAACCAGCAGTACACCGTCAACCATCTTCATGATGCGTTCTACTTCACCGCCGAAGTCGGCGTGTCCAGGGGTATCTACAATGTTGATCAGGAACTCTTTATAGGTGATTGCTGTATTTTTGGCTAGGATGGTAATTCCGCGTTCCCGCTCCAGATCGTTCGAGTCCATGGCCCGTTCTTGCAGGTGCTCGTGAGCGCTGAAAATTCCTGATTGCTGCAGAAGCTGATCGACGAGTGTTGTTTTGCCATGGTCAACGTGGGCAATGATCGCAATATTGCGGATATCTTTTCTTGAATGCATGATTTGTATCCAAATCCTCTCATTTATCAAATTAAAAATGTTTAAATTTATAGCTTGTCGCGGCAGTCTCACAAAAGAAGCGCCAGGCAGAAAGCCGACGCTTCAACATATCCTTAATATTATAGTGAAAGCACTATGAAAAGCAAGTCTTTTTATGAAAAAACGGTTTCCAGCTCCGTTTAATTTTGCTAAAGTTGCATTCGGGCAATTTTCCCGTTCCTTCTTTGAACAAGTTTCGGGGGATGTAGCTGTCTTACCAGCCTCCGTTCCACTTTTTACGGCCTCCCGGTTTGCCCCGTCCAAAGATCAGCCAGGCACCTGCCGCAATCAGAATGGCTCCGAGTAAATAGAGTGCTCCCGTTCCCAGCATGCTGAAGATCAGTAGTACAAGACTCAATAGCCCCAGAATGACAGCTGTGGTAGTAAGACCGCCGTTTCGCCCCGGGGAATAGAGTGAATACTCATACAGTCCGACAGCAATGCCCAGCAGCAGCAGCGGCCACAGATGTGACATCAGTCCCCAGCCCCAGGTATTGCAGAGGCCCAGCAGCAATCCGTATACGGTCAGAATCCCAGCCGGCAGCAGCACGGATGCCGGAGCCCGGCGGCTGAAGAAAAGCACATGCAGGAACAGGCCGGGTACCAGAATCACGAGTGGCCACAGAGCACGCCCGAGAAAGCCGAATACCCCCAGCTTTCCGAACAGTATCACTATGCCGGCAGCGAATATAAATATACCCAGTTTCGCGTCATTTTTGGAAGACATTTTTCCACCCATCCCTTCAAAATTCATGTCTCTTCTCACAGACCCGCCACTAAGACACACAAGCATATGACAGGATTCTCTTTATATTTTATCTGAAAAATAAATAAAACACCATCATTCTTCTTGATATTGGCTCACATGCTAAAAAGAAACGACTTCGCCGTCCTCTGAAAGCGGCGGCATCCGTTTCTCCAAAAAGTTAAGGATAATTTATAGCGTGAAACATATAAATTCTTATATTTCAAAGAGACCGGGCCAAAGCTGTTGCACAGCTCTGACTCAGCCTCGGGATCACTTTCGGAGTTCTACTTTGCCGATAAGGTTCCCCGCTTGAACAAGCCCGATATCACCACAATGATTCCGAGCAGCAGCGGCAGCATCGAGTGGAACGACGGCAGCAGGAAGGAAATCACCGCACCAAATTTGGCGTCCTGAAGCAGCATATCTCCCGCCGTATATGCGAGGATATAAGCCCCAATGTAGATCAGCACAGGGAAACGGTGCAGCCAGCCCACAATGATTCCGCTGCCCCAGACCACAATCGGAATGCTTAACGCGATACCGATCACAATTAGTGCAAGATCCCCCTTCGCCACGCCTGCAATAGCCAGCACGTTGTCCAGACTCATAATAAAGTCAGCAAGCAGAATGGTGCGGACGGATTTCCATACGGTAGAGCTCTCTTCTACGCGGATGTCCTCTTCCTCCTCCAGCAGCAGCTTGAATGCGATCCACAGCAGCAATATCCCCCCGCCGGCCTCAATATAAGGGATCTTCAGCAGTAACACCGCGGCAAAAGTCAGCAGACAGCGCAGCACGACAGCACCAGCGGCCCCCCACCAGACCGCAAGCTTACGGTGCTGCTCCGGCAAATTTTTGCTGGCCATTGCAATGACCATTGCATTATCTCCGCTCAGCACGAGATTGATCATCAGTATTTCACCAAGCAGCAATAAAGATTCCATTGACTTCAGCCTCCCCGAACTGCATGTATTTACATGTATGTCCAAGCCGGGCAAGCTATGCTTCATGGGAAGGCTTTTTTGCAAGTTACGAATGTCCGGGGTTGTTATAGCGTATACAACACTATACGGTTTCAGGGCAAAGTTTTGTACGAAGCTGATTCAAAAAGCAATTCTAACAAAACATTAGGAGTGACACGCTCTTGAACACATCCGTTTGGGATTTCATATTGCCGCTGCTCAATATTATCTTTCTGGATCTGATTCTGGCCGGTGACAATGCCATAGTCATTGGCCTGGCTGCACGGAATTTACAGGGAAAAACACAGAAAAAAGCGATCTTGCTGGGTACAGGCGGAGCTGTAGCACTACGGATTATCGCCACTATTCTGGTAGTTTGGCTGCTTAAAATCCCCTGGCTGCTGCTGTTCGGTGGCCTTCTGCTCATTCTAATTGCTTATAAACTGCTAACCGGGGATAATGGGGGCCCGAATATTCAGGCCGGGGGGACACTTTGGTCGGCGGTGCGGACGATCATTATTGCGGATGCTGCCATGGGTCTGGACAATGTAATCGCAATTGCCGGAGCTGCCAATCATAATATTGTGCTGGTTGTGCTGGGACTGCTGATCAGTGTTCCGATTGTCGTCTGGGGCAGCACCCTTTTCATTAAGCTGATGGGCCGTTATCCCTGGATCATTTATATCGGCGCTGCCGTACTTGGGTTGACTGCCTCAAGTATGATTACCGAAGAGCAGCGGATCGGTCCTTTTGTAGAGGAGCATCCGCTGCTGCGTGTTCTTTTTATTCTGCTGGTGATTGCGGGGATCCTTACAGCCGGGCACTGGAAGCGGGTCCGGGATCACCGGAAATCGGTACATGGCGGACCGGCGGTCTAAGGAATTCCCAACTCGCCATGGGATAACACCGAATGAATAAAGGGGTTGACTAGAACCATTCCTCCTGAAGCCCAGCCTCCGCCGGGACCACATCACTTGGCTTTTCATCCCCGTAAGGAGTAATGATGACTGTCTCTGTTCCGGCAACCGCCGCATCCAGGAGGGCACTGTAGTCCGGAAGGGTGGCTTCAATTTTATCCACGATTCGCAGGTTGGGATTGGTCGTCGGCGATTTGGGGACAAACAGTGTGCAACAATCCTCGTAGGGAAGGATAGAGAGTTCATAGGTGCCAATGGTTTTGGAAATGTCCACAATTTCACGCTTATCCATCATTACGAGAGGACGCAGCAGCGGAAGCGGGGTCGCACGGCCGATTACATTCATGCTGGAAAGCGTCTGGCTGGCAACTTGTCCGAGGCTTTCTCCCGTAACGAGGGCCAGTGCCCCCTCCTGCTCAGCCAAACGCGATGCAATTTTCAACATGGCCCGGCGCATCAACGTAACGATTAGGTTATCCTGACCGATACCGGTAAAAGAGGTCTGCACCTCTGTAAATGGAACAAGATGCAGCTTAATGACTCCCGCATACCGTGACAACACCCGCGTCAGATCTACGACTTTTTGCCTTGCCAGCTCGCTGGTATAAGGGAAGCTGTAGAAATGGACACATTCGACTTCAAGTCCCCGGCGCATGGAGGACCAGCCTGCGACAGGACTGTCAATACCGCCAGATAGCAGCAGCATGGCTTTCCCATTGGTGCCCAGAGGGAAACCTCCTACACAGGCAATATTTTCACAGAAAATAAACGTATGGCCTTCCCGGATTTCAATTCTCAGCTCCATCTGCGGCGACTTCACATCCACAAGCAGACCTGGATAACCTTGTAGCAGCGGTGTTGAAATCAGCTTATTCATTTCTATTGAGCCATAAGGGAATTCCTTCCAGACCCGCCGTGCATTCACCTTAAAGGTCGTGCCGGCTGGTGGAGCTGCAATCTGTAAAAAGGTCCGGCTGACGGATAAAATATCCTCAAATTCCGATTGCGAAACTTTAACCGGACTGATCGAAGCAATACCGAAAACGTTGCGCAGCACAGCGATCAGTTCTCCTGCGGGTTCACCGTTTAACTGTACGTAAATGCGTCCGAATTCCTTGCTTAAGCTCACTTTGGGAAAGGGTTTGACCATTTCCTTCACATGGCGGAGCACAGTTTTCTCAAACCGGGAGCGGTTTTTCCCTTTTAAAATAAACTCTCCGAACCGCAGCATCAGCATATCTGCATATTCACTACTTCTTACTATCCCTGACCAGGATTCAATTCCGTATCCATTCTCTATCTCTTTCATGTGTTATTTCATGCCTCCTTGAGCTTTCTTCAATGACTGTACCGCATCCAGCAGCGCTTGTTCAAGCTTGGCAACATCAGCTTCCGTATGAATATCCCCAAAGCTGATTCGGATACCGCCAAGTGCCGCTGGGATATCTCTGCCCATCGACAGCAATATCCGGCTTGGTTCGGCAAGACGCGAAGAGCAGGCTGAACGGGTCGAGACGGTCATCCCCAACTCCTCCAGCTTACGGGCGAGTACCTCTCCCTTCATGCCCGGGTAGGAGAAATGCACGATATGAGGGGCACCGTCCTCTCTGCTGTTCAGAATTAGCTCGGGTACACCTGAGATAAAATGCAGCAGCCGATTACGAAGCGGAATCAGCCGTCTGCTTAGTTCCTCCCGCTTCTCACCGCTCATTCGCACAGCCTTGGCTGAAGCCACAATTCCCGCTACATTCTCGGTTCCGGCACGGTTTCCATTCTCATGCGAGCCTCCCGTCAGGAGCGGAAACAGGGTTACCCCTTCTCTGACAACCAGGATGCCCGTACCGCGTGGTCCGCGAATTTTATGCGGGGACAAGCTGTACAGATCAACCTCCCACTCCTTCAGTTGAGTCTCAAGTTTGCCGTATCCCTGCACCCCGTCAACATGGAACAAGGTCCGGCGGTTCACAGCTTTGATCCCCTGTCCAATCTCCCGAAGAGGCTGCACCGTTCCAATCTCATTATTGACATGCATGACACTGACAATCACCGTATCCGGGCGGACGGCAGCGGTAACATCCGCCGGATCCACGATTCCCGAGCTTTTTGGCGCGACAAAAGTAACCTCCCAGCCCAGACCTTGCAGCTGCAGGCAGCTCTCATACACGGAAGGGTGTTCCAACTGTGTTGTAACGATATGACGCCCCCTGCCCTGATATTGCAGGGCGGCACCTTTTATGGCCAGGTTATTGCTCTCGGTTGCTCCCGAGGTAAACAGTATTTCAATCGGCTGTACGCCAAGTGAAGCTGCGCACACTTCCCGCGCACGTGTGATAAGCCGCTCTGCTTCCACCCCTGCCCGGTGCAGGGAAGAGGGGTTGGCATAATGCAGTCTCATGATTTGTTCTACGGTCTGCACCACCTCATCGTAAGGAGGTGCAGCAGCTGCGTAATCCCAGTAAAGCATATATTGAAGGTCTCCTTTGTGTCTTTCTTGGCAGCGTGCAGGAATCGCCTGCATCCCACTAGGGCGAAAAAGGATCAAACGGCCCTTTGCCACCTCTGTGGTTTAAGGGTAACCCGTTTGATCCTTTTTATTATACCGCGTATTTCGCGCGGGCGCGTTCTATTTTAGTGATGTAAGCCTGTGTTTCCTTCGGAAGCTGCGACAAGTTGGCCATCAGCTCCAGGTCATTGCTAACTCCCATCTTGTTCACCCGACCCGGACCGGCATTATAAGCAGCAAGCGCCATGTTCTCCTGTCCGTTATACCGTTTCAATTGATACGATAGATAACGCACCCCTCCGTCAATGCTCTGAGCCGGGTCAAAAGGATCCGATACACCGAGTCCATTCGCCGTTCCATCCATTAGCTGCATCAGCCCTTTGGCTCCGGCTGAAGATACTACATTGGGATTAAAGGAGGACTCTGTATCAATAACCGCTTTGATCAGATCAACAGGAACGCCGTATTTCGCACTAGCCGTTTGAATCAGGTCTTCATAATCGGTAGGTTTCGTCTCCGTTATTTCCCCGGAAATGGCGTTATACGCTTCTTCCACCCCGCCAATCTGCTGCCACAACAACCCGCTTAAGGAGGAGTTGTCCAGTGAGGCCAGTGTATTGCCGGTGTCCCCGTTGGTATTCTTGAGTGCAATCTCCTGCAGGAGGGCCGCAAATTCTGCGGATGAGCTGCCCGAAGCTGCCGATTTATTTTTGACCATCACATTTTTCACCTGGGAAGAGCTTCGTAAATCGATCCATTTCAGCTGGCCGGTTCCGCTTCCTGTTGCTGCGGCATTAATCACCATTCTGAGCATTCCTTCTTTCAAGGTCGTTTTATATGTTAAGGTTCTCAATTCAATTCTAAAATACGCCTTTATTTTACAATTTCTCCGCTGTAATTGCTATATGCCGACACGAAAAAACAGACTTCAGACCCGCATAGATAGGTCTTAAAGCCTGTTTCGATTCCCTTTTTACATTGGATTATACGGCTAACGGGCAAAAGGAATCATAATAAAATAGCTGAGTGTGGATACAATTCCCAGCCCCATGGCCCACGCCCCTGCAGTTTTTTGCCCCCTGGCATAGGCATAATAGCCAAGCACTGCTGCAATGGGTCCCAAAATAATGGACCAGATAAACAAGGAAACGACCCCAAACCCCAAGCCAACATACCCTAAGGTCCTGCTATCCGTGTTTGTACCCTCTTCATTTTTGGTTTCGTCTTTGGCTTCTGCCCCGTTGATATTCCCTCTGTGCACATGAGCCGGCAACGGGCTAATCTCGGCGGCGTATTCCTCATTTAGGGCTCTGTCCCGGCGGGGATAATCTATCCTCCGCGGACGCAGAATTATTTTTTTTCTTGAATCACCTGGATTGGAATCATCACTGCGCTTGTCCATGGCGGTGTCCTCCTAATCCTTCGGCTTGAACGTCAGACAACAGGTGGCAGAAGAAGTAGCCGCATGATCGTGGTGGTGGCCTTTGTCAGTCATTTCTTCGGCATATTCTTCCAAAAAAGCACTGCCCGAATGTTTGTCGATTTCGATCACAATTTGATCTGCACGGCACAGGTTTTGCTCTCCCCAATAATTACAGTTGCTCACACTGCATTTCACAAGTGGTTTGGCGGTTGTCATCGTTATCACCTCGGCTTCATTATGTCCGCAGAAGGCCACCCCTATCCTGTAAGAGCCTTTCCAATTGAACACACGCCCCCCAGCTTCCGCCAACAATCAAGTGGAACGGCTTAGCCGTCCTTATACAAGCTAATGCTTCCGAAGCAACTAAATCCTTAAATTTCAAAAAAAAGACCGCACCTGCCATATCCATGGCAAATGCGGTCCAGTTGTACCGGGACTATTCAGCTCAGGCTACACCTGATTCTGCATGCGCTTCTCGGTCAAATAATCATTTTCATAGTAGCTTAGGTCATCCCGCAGTTCTTCATAAACCTTGGTGATATCCATAATAATGTCACGGGCCGGACGTACCGGCTTTTTGCGGAAACGGATGGCATCTTGGCCTGTATAAGCATAACGCCCATCTTCGGAATAGCTTTCATTCTTGGGATAAAAGAAGTTGTTCACTCCAAAATGATATACGTTATATAGCGCTTTTTGCGCAAAGGCTTCATCAAATGTGGCACGCCGTAAAGCAACCCCAAGCTTCTCATATGACATTTCCGAGAACACCAGCAAATGGCGGAGATCGGACAAAAAGCCTTGATAAAAGAGCAGCGTTTCCTCATCTTCCTCTGTAGCCAGTTGCGGCAGCGCATGCTGATTCAGGAATAATTCCATTTTTCCGATTACGGATTTAAGCTTTTCTCTCGTCGTTTCACACAATTTCTGCACATTGGCTGCTGACATGGCGATTGCTCCCCCTTATTATTCCTGGCTCATGAAAGTTGAATTAAATGAAGCAAGGTTTTCCAAGTGTTTTTACTTAGTAAGCACTTACTTTCTGATATTAACATAAATCCTTGGACGACGGTATCCTTTTCTGCAATGCATAAAACCTGTGTTCACTCCTAAACCTACAGCTATTACGATTCCATGAAGGAGCGGAAAATATGTCACGCAAAAATGTAATGCTTGCCGGTCTGGTCACCGCTGCTTTTACCATAGCAGTTCTAACGTTCACATTTCGTTCCGATGGAGAGCCTAAGCCGGGGCAAGCCTCCGTGCCTAAGCCTTTACAGGAAAAAACGATGAAGAAGACTGCACTTACTCAGGATGTCAGCGCTACTGACCGCTTGAACCGGGTAGATGTCAGCAAGCACCTGAGAACGATGCTCTTCGAGACGAGTGGCAAAACGCCCGAGGATATTTCAGCATATGCCAAACGTCTACAGCAGGGACACGGCCATATCACCATGCTGATGTGGATTGATTTCCGCACGCAGCAGACCAGTACCTTCAAATCGTCCCTTCCCGAAGGAAACGACCAGGAGAATAAACAGCTCCTGAAGTACCTGAACACTGCAAAAGCCGCAATTAAGGGGCATCAGGCCTATGAATCCCCTTCTTTTATTATCGGCAATAAAAAATATTATTTCACCGCCCAGCGCGATCCGCAAGGCCATTATGGAGTCATCGCCCTGATTCATCAAAAGATTCTGGATAAGGTGGCAGAGCACCAGCTCAAGAATCTGCGGCTAATCCCCTATCCGAAGGAAGGCAAGTACCGCGTCGAATCGGTTCATGCCGATACTCTGAAGGATCTCACCGTCAAAACCGGTCATGACAACGAGAATGCCAGCCATTATTACGAAAATGAGATTGTCGTCCGTTTCAAAAATGGCCATCCTACCGCAGGACAGCTGCAGATCATTGCCGCCGATATCCGCTGTAAGGAGCCGCGCAAACTCGGTTACGCCTACATTTTCCGCTCCGGGAAGATGAACTATACCCAGCTAAAAACCTATTTCAACGACAAATGGCATCCGCAGTATACGGAACCTCACTATATGTATTTAACCAATGATTCCGTCAGCGAAAATACAGCCACAGTAATTACACCGAATGATTTACTTTTTTCCGCTTACCAGTGGAATCTGCCGGCTATCGAAACGGAACAAGGCTGGAATCTGTCCAAAGGCAGCAAAGATGTGATTGTCGCGGTGGTAGATACGGGGGTGCAGGCGAATCATCCGGACCTCAAAGGCCAACTGCTTGCCGGATATAATGCCATAACGAATACTTCCCCCCCTGACGATGATGTCGGTCATGGCACACATGTTGCGGGAATTATAGGGGCATTAACCAATAACGAAGAAGGCGTGGCCGGCATCAGCTGGTACAATAAGATTCTCCCGGTAAAAGCACTAGACAACTCGGGTGCAGGCACAACCTATTCCGTAGCCGAAGGGATCATCTGGGCTGCAGACAAGGGCGCCAAAGTGATTAACCTCAGTCTGGGCAATTATGCCGATTCACAATTTCTGCATGATGCGATTAAGTATGCCTACGACCGCGATGTGGTAATTGTATCCGCTGCAGGAAATGACAATACAGAACGCCCAGGGTTCCCTGCAGCCTATCCCGAAGTCCTTGCAGTTGCTGCAACCAATGCCACAGGTGAAAAAGCTTCCTTCTCCAATTACGGGGAATATATTGATGTCGCCGCTCCCGGGGAGAGCATCGCTAGCACTTATCCAGACAACCAGTATGCGGCACTGTCCGGAACCTCGATGGCCAGCCCGCATGTTGCGGCACTCGCCGGACTGGTGCGTTCCCTGAACCCGGCTCTGACCAATAAGGAAGTCATGGCAATGATGACTTCAAACGCTGTAGATCTGGGCGATCCCGGTCACGACAAATATTACGGCTGGGGTCAGGTGGATATCTATAAAACTCTGCAAGCAGCAGGGGGAGGCGAGGTTCCGCTGCAGCTGTTCCCGCAGCATGTCGGCCGCCAGCTTAACAGCCTCCGGCAGAGCCTCGAAAAATAACTATTAATCCGGAGAGCTGAGATGCTTATCCAGCAAAATAAGGAACCGCTTCAGGCCACGCTCCATATCCGCTTCCTTCATTTGCGAATAGCACAAACGGATATGTCTTGAAGGCTGATCACCGGCATAACACACATCGCCGGGCAGAAAAGAAATGCCCTCCTGCTCCGCCAGCTCATGGAGCTTCTCAATTCCGGACGCGGAAGGAAGCTGCAGCCAAAGATTCAATCCTCCTTCGGGAAGAACCCATGTTACGCCTGGTGGGGCATATTGCTTCAGCAGCTTGGCTGCCTTCTCCATTCGTCTCCGCAGGGCAGTCCGGAGCTTGCGGGCATAATCCTCATATTTATAGGCAATGAACGGGAGTACGGCTCCCTGCGTAAGCAGGGGACTACCCAGATCACTGGCCGACTTGGCGGCAATCAGCCTGGACAGGATGTTGCCCTCTGCGGCCACACAGGCAATCCGGCAACCCGGGGCAATGACTTTGCTGAAGCTTTTCATATATACCACATGCCCGTCCTCATCCATCGACTTGATTGAAGGGGGAGGCGGTGTGCGGAAATACAGGTCGCTGAACGGATCATCCTCCACAATGAGACAGCGGTAGCTGCGGGCAAGCTCCAGCAGCCGCTGTCTTCTTGTTATGCTCATAGTGACACCGCTAGGATTCTGAAAGGTAGGATTCGTATAGATTAGTTTGGGCGGCCTGGCATCACACAGCCGGGTCAGCACATCCACCCGCATCCCCTCGTGATCCATGGGTACAAAGATCATCTCCGCTCCTCTTCCGGCAAAAACATCTATAGCCCCGGTATAGCTAGGCGCTTCCAGATATACAGTGTCTCCCGGGCCCACAAAGGTCCGTGCTACAAGATCGATCCCCTGCTGTGTTCCACTGGTAATCATCAGATCGGCGGAGCTGATGTGGAT
This sequence comes from Paenibacillus sp. 22594, assembly GCF_052044425.1. Lineage (NCBI taxonomy): Bacteria > Bacillati > Bacillota > Bacilli > Caryophanales > Paenibacillaceae > Paenibacillus > Paenibacillus sp. 22594. The sequence goes on along the minus strand of NZ_JBQENA010000002.1, from coordinate 45,715 downwards.
ACCGCGCGGCTGCAAATGCCTGCGCATGATCTCGCGCAGCTCCGGGTCGCCCTGAAAATTGCCGTAGGAAGCCATCAGCTCCGGCTGGCCCGTTACCAATGCTGCCATGGTCGAACCAATCGGCTCGAGAGGAAGCAGTTCACTATGAATCGCCGCAAGATGGAATGGGAATTCCACCTCGGTGTAGTCAAAATTGCGCCACAGCTGTGCACGCGGCAAATAATCATCGTATCTGTCCTGCCAGCATGCCCCGTTCCCTGCTCCGCTTGGCTCATGCTCCGCTACAAAGCAGCCTTTGCCCTGGCTGCATACAATATGGCCCCTCTTCTCCAAATCAGCGTAGGCTTTGCTCACCGTAACCTGGCTTACTTTCAGTGTAACTGCCAGTCCTCTGACAGAGGGTAGCCGGGTTCCCGGCTGCAGGAGCCCGGAAGTGATCCGCTGAGCCAGCGTATCACTGATTTGCTGCGGCAAGGCTTTGCTGCCGCTGCGGAGCAAATCGATATGCATTCTTCCGTCCTCCCAACTGTTATATTCAGCGCTTTACTGTTATACCGCTATGCCGTTATGATACAACAAAATCAAAGCAGCGGGGGCGTATTTTTTTATGAAGATAAATTTTTCAACTGCGGCAAAACACCTGGGTTCCTCGGCAGTCCGTGAAATACTAAAGGTAACCCAAGGCAAAAATATGATATCGCTGGCCGGAGGATTGCCCGGAGAAGAATTATTTCCGATGCAGGCGGTCCGGGATGCTTACAACAGGGCACTAGCTGCGGATACTTCTGCCCTTCAGTATGGCTTGACCGAAGGCTACCTGCCGCTTCGTGAACAAATCGCAGCAAGACTCACCGGTCAGGGAATTGCTGTGTCTGCTTCCGATATGATCCTGACTACAGGCTCGCAGCAGGCTTTGGATCTGCTCTGCAAAATAATGCTCGACCCTGGCGACAGTGTGCTTGTAGAAGCGCCTACTTATCTGGCTGCGCTTCAAGTGCTTGGCTCTTACCGTGCGGACATCCACACCGTCAAGAGTGACGAACACGGTATGCTCCCGGATCACCTGGAGGAGCAGCTTCGCACCCAGCGGCCCAAGCTGTTGTATGCCGTTCCTACCTTCAACAATCCCTCAGGAGCCACATGGAGCAGGGAACGCCGCGAACAGACAGTAGAATTATGCCGGCGCTACAATGTCCTTATTCTTGAAGATAATCCGTATGGAGAAATCACCTTCGACGATGCTCCGGACGCATACCCTCCTACTCTTGCAGCGATTGATCGAAGCGGTGAGGGCGAATCCTGTGTAGTCTACACAGGAACCTTCTCCAAAATCGTCGCCCCGGGGCTGCGCACCGGCTGGATCATCGGGCCTCCTGAATTGATCCAAGTGATCACCAAAGCCAAGCAGGCTGCAGATTTACATTCTAGCGCCATTGACCAGCGGGCGCTGTCTGAACTACTGCAGACCTTTGATCTTGAAGAACATATTCGCCTGATTTCCCGCGAGTACCATTCGCGGATGAAGCTGCTGTCCGGCGAATTGGCGTCCCGTAGCTGGGAAGGTACTCATTTTCTTGAGCCGCGCGGCGGCATGTTCCTGTGGCTGACACTGGCCGAACACATTAACGCTGCTAAGCTGCTTCCTTATGCCGTCCGGCAAGGCGTAGCTTTCGTACCCGGCGAGGTGTTCTATTCCGAGCAGCCGCACAGGAATACGATGCGGCTCAATTTCACCCATACGCCGCCTGAGCTTATGCAAATTGCAGTACAGCGGCTGGAAGAAGCCCTGAACATATACGGGCAAAGTGCAGAAGCCTCGCAGCCGATTGCTCAAGCAGATTAGACAACAGCTCAGCATATAAAAGTCTTATATTTATACAAATAAGCGGCCCTCCGAGGAGGGCCGCTGTCTTATGATTAGCGATCAGTAAATTCATTTTGTTTATAAGTTGTCAGTTAGGAAAGTTTGCCGTAAGCCGGGTTCTGTGCTCGTCGTGGTTCATACGGGAACTACCCTCCCACCATAAGCGACAATCATCTATCTAGGCCATACATTACTGCACAGCTCCAGCGACCAACCTAGACACGCCTCAGGCGAAGGCTGCTTCTTCCGTAAGGAGAAGCTGCGTCTCATTAGGTCTTGCTCCAGATGGGGTTTACCAGGAACGAAGTCACCAGCGTTCCTCGGGGTCTCTTACACCTCGGTTCCATCCTTGCCTGTGCCGCCCGAAAGCGGCCATCGGCGGTCCATTTCTGTGGCACTATCCTTCGGCTCGCGCCGACTGGACGTTATCCAGCACCCTGCCTTGTGGAGCCCGGACTTTCCTCCCGCGGCGTTTTCACGCACACCGGCGATTGTCTGTCAAACTTTCCTGAACAACATTGTATATTATACAGACTTGCACCTTGACGCACAAGTGTAAATATGTGGTGTTTTATAGGAATACAAAAGGCTCCGTGTTCACTTGAGAGACATGCACAGCTGTATCATATTTATGCTCAGTCAGCTTGCCCGTCATCCATTCGGCTACCTTCACTTTCATAATCTTCTCTGCATTATGTCCCGGATCAATCAGGGCGATGCCTGCCAGAGCAGCATCCTGGGCTGTGTGATAGTCAATGTCCCCAGTCACCAGCACATCTGCTCCTTTGAAGATGGCACTGTTGTAATACTTTGCCCCGGAGCCTCCCATTACGGCAGCTTTGCGGATAGGACGGTTCAAGTCGCCAACGACGCGCACATGGTCCACCTGAAGTCCGCTTTTGACCGTTTCAATGAATTGGCCTAACGTAGTCGGCTCCTTAAGCTTCCCTACCCGGCCCAGACCGAAGCTGCGGCCCTTGAGGTCCATGGAATACAGGTCATAAGCCACCTCTTCGTAAGGATGGGCCTTCAGCATGGCCTGCACGACTTTGTTCCGGATGGGCAGGGGCACAATCGTTTCAATACGGATTTCCTCCGCACGCTCCAGCTTGCCCTGCTCCCCAAGGAACGGATCAGAGCCTTCCCTTGGTATGAATGTGCCGTACCCTTCTATATTGAAGCTGCAGTGGCTGTAATTGCCAATCCAACCCGCACCGGCATTCAGGATGGCATCCAGCACCTTCTGGTGATGATCCTTTGGCACGAAGACCACCAGCTTGGACAACTGTTCAGTATGGATATCCTTGATCGGAGCACCTTCCTGAATGCCAAGAGCTTCAGCCATCCAATCATTCATACCGCCTTCCGCCACATCCAGATTCGTATGGCTGATATAGACGGCAATATCATTTTTGATCAGCTTCTCGTAGAGCTTGCCCATTGGAGTATCGGTCTGAATTCCCTTGATCGGACGGAAGATTATCGCATGGTGGGCGATGATCAGATTGCAGCCCCGGACAATAGCCTCGTCCACAATGGTTTCATTCACATCAAGCGCCACAAGAACACCGGTAATCTCCTTCTGCAGAGATCCCAGCTGGAGGCCTACGTTATCCCATTCCTCCGCCAGATGTTTGGGAGCAAGCTGCTCCATATACCCGATTACCGTTTGACCTTTGGCAAACATTCCAGCACCTCCGTAATTCGTCTGATCTGTGCTTTGATCTTGCCGCGTTTCTTCTCTGCAGATTCAAGCTCTGAGCGTGACAGAGAGGCGAGAATACCTTCGAGCTTCGCAATCTCCCCTTGCCATTTGGCGAAGAAAGCTTCATTGGGCGCCTGGAGCAGCCAAGGTCCCATCTCCAGCAGCAGCTCACGGTCACATACCACACCGGAAGACAATCTAAGCTCCTGATACAGCTGTTCATTCGTAATTCCGGCAGCAGCCGCTTCCCCCACTGCCGTCAGAATTTCATAGATCTTGCCGTCTTCCTCCAGAATATGCTCGGCGGTAAGTACCCACCCGTGGTTCAAAAGCCAGCGGCGGAGAATATCCTCACCCACATTCGGCTGCAGAGCCAGAGTCTTGACACCTTCCAGCCTTCCAAGGTTCAACCCACGATCCAGGATCGAAGCAATGAGGGCTCCCCCCATACCTGCGATAGTAATGCAATCCACTTCTCCAGGCTCCAGCACCTCAAGCCCGTCGCCGCGCCGTACGGCAATTGCCTTCCCTAGTCCGGCCTCTGCCACCCCTCTTCGGGCAGCTTCAAACGGTCCCGGATTCACTTCTCCTGCGATAGCAGACTGCACCCGTCCGCTCCCTACAGCCGCTACAGGCAAAAGTGCATGATCGGAGCCGATATCGGCGACCACGCTTCCCTGCGGAATTTGCTCCAGTACAAGCTGAAGCCGGTTTGATAATTTATTGTTATTCATGAGGTCACCCACGTTATCCATTTTTTACGAAAAATAAACAGCAGAGCAAGACCTGCCGCAATCTTCAATATCAGTATTAGCGAAACCCACTGCGGAAAATCCGGTCTCAGCAGCAATGCGTCGATCTCAGGCATGATCCACAGCGAAACACCAACGCCCAGGTAGACTCCTGAAACACCATTCACCCGGTGATGCAGCAGCCAGCTCAGCCATACCATAAGCACGCACAGCGGCAGATACAGCAGCTCCAGTTCGAGAATTGAGGCATCCGGGCGCACCTGGCCGAAGAATCCCGCATAGAGCAGGGTCCAGAAAGCAAAGCCGCAAAAATGCAAAAGGCTAATGCGGAGGAGAAAACCAAGAACGACCCACAGCAGTCCGCAGCCTGCAATCAGCAAAGGCCTCCAGAAGTCCGGGTCCAGGTTATGTAGTGCAATCAGCCATAATCCGAATCCCAGCGTTAATATGCTGCCTATCCCTGCGAGCATGAGACTGATCATGTTGTTCCGGTCCTGGTAAACGGCGGAGTAGCCATAACAAACAATTAGGACACAGAGTGCTGTTGCAAGTTGCAAAGGCCAGGGAAAAACGCTAAAATAAAGACTAATCAAGAAAATCAAGGAAATAATTCCAAAACCAAACAGCCAAATTTTGATGCTTCCCTGCTGAAGATTGCGGAATGAAATCGGATTGCTGTCCTTCACCTCTGCCTCATCATCATAGAGGTTGGTCAGGAAATCACAATACTGCTCCGGCAACACTTTACTTCTTCTCCAGTACTGAATTTCTCTTAAAATAATTTCACGTTTTTCCAAGTTCAACGGCTCAACCCTCTTTCGGACCTTAACTCTGGCACTTTCAAGCTAAAAGGACCTCCTGCCACCGTGCAGCAGAAGGTCCGGTTCATAATACTATTCTAGGAAATCCTTAAGACGTTTGCTGCGGCTCGGATGGCGGAGCTTGCGCAAGGCCTTCGCCTCGATCTGGCGAATCCGCTCACGGGTAACGCCGAACACTTTGCCGACTTCCTCGAGCGTTCTCGTCCGTCCGTCGTCCAGGCCAAAACGCAGACGAAGCACATTCTCTTCACGCTCGGTGAGCGTGTCCAGCACATCCTCCAGCTGTTCCTTCAGCAGCTCATAGGCAGCTGCATCCGCAGGCGCAAGGGCTTCCTGATCCTCGATGAAATCACCCAAATGCGAATCATCCTCTTCACCAATCGGTGTTTCCAACGATACCGGCTCCTGGGCAATCTTCATAATTTCTCTGACCTTTTCTACTGTCAGTTCCATCTCGGCGGCAATTTCCTCCGGCGACGGCTCACGTCCAAGCTCCTGCAACAGCTGACGGGATACCCGGATCAGCTTGTTAATGGTTTCTACCATGTGTACCGGAATACGGATTGTCCGGGCCTGATCCGCAATCGCCCGTGTAATAGCCTGACGAATCCACCAGGTCGCGTACGTACTGAATTTGAATCCTTTGTTATGGTCAAACTTCTCAACGGCTTTGATCAGACCCATGTTGCCTTCCTGAATCAGGTCCAGGAACAACATTCCGCGTCCAACATAACGTTTGGCTATACTGACTACGAGACGCAGGTTCGCTTCAGCCAGACGGCGTTTTGCTTCCTCATCCCCGTTTTTGATTCTCATCGCCAGCTCTACCTCGTCGTCAGCCGACAACAACGGCACCCGTCCAATTTCCTTCAGATACATCCGGACCGGGTCATTAATCTTAATTCCTGGCGGGAGTGACAAATCGTCGTCGAAGCTGAAATCATCGCTGTCTTTGTCCTCATTATCCTCACTTGGCCGGAGGCTGTTCACCTCTTCGTCATTCTCATTCACAACCTCGATACCCAAATCACTCAGTTGCTCGTAGAACTCCTCCATTTGCTCGGGGTCCTGATCAAACGGCGACAATTTCTCCATAATATCTTTGTAGTTCAATGATGATCTTTTCTTACCTTGCTCAATAAGCTGATCTTTCACCTGATCCAAAGTAAATTCTGCTTCCAATTCAGTATGCTGATCGTTCGCCATAATTCGACTCCCTCCTCCCTAGGTACATCCTGTCAACTGCTCATTGTCTCTCTAGGGCTATAATCTCACTTGCTATTTGTGCCGCACGCAAAAAGTCTCCTGATTTCTCAGCTTGAATCATCTCTTCGCGTTTCAGTTCCATCCCGCGTTGCACGGGGTATTTCCGCACTTCACGGATACAATCATCCAGGACCTGCGTGTTCCAGTCCGGAGGAGTGTCCATCATAGAAATGGCTGTTGCAGTCTTTTCCAGACGGTCATCCTGAAGCGATGATAGAAACCGGCTAATGCCGGGTGGTTTGCCTTGCGCGTAATAGGCATATAGATAAGCGGCTATTGCCGCATGATCATCGATGTTGAACTCTTCTCCGAGGCGTTCGCCTACATATGCGGCGGCTTCCGGGTCCTGTATCATCAAGGACAGCAGGCGCCTTTCGGCAACATGGTAAGCCGGCAGCAAAGTCGGTGTTTGCACCTGCCCTTTTTTATGCCTACCATTATTCCACCTTTTGTCGTTATTATCCCCTTCGGGGATGTTTTTTTGCATCGAAGCCCGAAGTAAATTGCAGTCCTGCTTCAAGCTATCATATGACAGCTCCAGCTCAGAGGCGATTTCACGCAGGTAGACCTCGCGCTCTGTGGAGGAATGCAGTGATGCAATAATCTCCAGTGCCTCCTTGACATAAGCAATTTTGCCGTCTTCCTCTAGGAGTATATGGTTTTTTTTCAGATATATAAGCTTAAATTTAATCGATGAGACCGCTGAATCAATCACTTGATCCTTGAAACGCTCTCCGCCATGACGGGAGATGAACTCATCAGGATCGAGTCCGCTCGGAAGCACGGCAACCTTTACCCGCAGGCCATTGTCCTCCAGCATCGGGATCGCCTTGATCGCAGCAGCTTGTCCCGCCTTGTCGCCGTCATAAGCCAGAACAATTTCATCACCCAGGCTCTTCATCAGCGCCACATGCCCATCTGTAAGTGAGGTGCCCATGGTAGCTACGCCGTTATGCACACCTGCTTCCCAAGCCGAAATGACATCACCGTAGCCTTCAAAAAGGACGATTTGCCGCGTTTTGCGGATGGATGCTTTGGATTGGTGCAAATTGTACAGAATCCGGCTTTTGTTAAATAATCTGCTCTCCGGAGAATTCAAATATTTCGGCTGACCCTCTCCGAGAATTCTTCCGGCAAAAGCAATTACCTTCCCTGTGCGGTTCGCAATCGGAAAAATGACACGTCCGCGGAAGCGGTCAATGTACCCTTTCCCCTCGCCTCTGGCAGACAGCAGTCCGCCCTTTTCCATCTCAGCGAGATCAAAATTCCTTTTCTCGAGGAACTGCAGCAGTGTATCCCAGCGGTCCGGTGCGTAGCCGATTTGGAACTGGTCGATCATTTTGTCGCTGAAGCCCCGGGATCTCAAATAATCCATGGCGGCAGTGCCGTATTCCGTATTCTTCAGCAGAAAATGATAAAATTTTGCCGACAGCTCATAGGCCTGAATCAGCCGGTCACGCTCAGGGTCAGGAGGAGACTGAATCCCCCCTGCTCCTTCGGGAACAGATATATCGCTTTCTTCCGCCATGATTCGGACTGCTTCGGGGAAGGATAATCCTTCGATTTCCATCCTGAATTTGATGGCATTTCCACCCATACCGCAGCCAAAGCAATGAAAGACACCCCTGTCAGGGGTTACAGTGAAGGAAGGAGTTTTCTCCGAATGAAACGGGCAGAGGCCCCATAAATATTTCCCCTGCTTGGACAAATGGACAACCTTACCGACTGTATCGACAATGTCATGCCGTGCGAGCACACTCTCGATAACCTCTTCCGGAATATTACCTTGTCCGCTAGCCACTTCAACCACCTTCATCTCTTAACAAGTAAATATAATTCGCTATAGCTGTACATTCTCCTGCAAAAGTGTTAAAAGTTTTGTCAGTTTATGTTGAAAATAAATTTTTTCTTCCGCGGTGATCGCTTTAGGTCCCTTGGAATAGTGTCCCCGTCGGCGCTCCACGGCCCTGGCATGCCTGCCCTCCAGCATAAAATCCATTGTGGAATCGTCATACTCCTGTCCGCGGTTAGACAATACCCTGCAGCGTTTGCCAAGCGCAAGTGCAGCAAGGCCAAAATCCTGCGTAACGACAATGTCTCCTGCAGAAATATGGTTGGCGATGTAAAGGTCGGCGCTATCTGCCCCGCGGTCCACCTGAACGATGGAGACGCCTTCTTCACCCTTAAGCACATGATCGTATGAAGAGACCATGATTACCGGGATCCCGAAACTTCGGGCGACCGCAATAATTTCTTGCTTCACCGGACAAGCATCCCCATCGACTACGATCTTTCTTTCCTGGGAACCTTCCATGAGCATCACCAATTTCCCGTGTAATATATATACGCTTTGCCGAACAGAAATCCTGCTTTGAAAAGCATAAATACGGAACGGATGTCAACTTACGCATTGGCACCGTTCCGTATATTTATACCCCAAACCATCGATCTATACCATAACTGCACAAAGTTGTACATTTTTTCGGTTCCGATACAGACATAAGGGTCTTCTCAGGAAGAGACTACCACACCAGCTTGCCAAAATCGGCAAAGGCTTTGGAGTCCGCATCAATACCCGCCAACAGCGCCAGACGGTTCGCACGAATCTGTTCGTCTTCAGCCATGACCATTACGGAATCAAAAAACCCGGTAACTGCATCCTTCAGACCAGACAGAATCCGCAACGCTTCCTCCGCATTTCTGGCACTCAGCGCTTCTTGGTACGGCTTGTGTATAGCCTGCCAAGTCTCATAAAGCGTACGCTCCGCTTCTTCCTTCAGCAAAGTAGGATCTACGCTGGTTCCTTCAGCCGCTTTGGCTGCCAAATTGCTTACCCGTGTCAGTGAATCTACGGTGATTTTGAAATCAGCCTGACCATTCACAGTATCCATAAGCGCACGGCTTCTGCCTACTACAGCCACGATATCATCAAAGCCTGCAGCAATCACCGCATCCACAACATCATAGCGCACATTGTCGGATAACAGACGTTTTACTCGCAGTCCGAAGAACTCGTAAAGGTTTATACGCAGGTCTTGGGTAAAATGTTTCTCTTTGCGTAAATTTTCATGCACTTCCACCGCTGCATCAAAAATTTCCTGCAAAGAGATGGCCAGCTTATGCTCAAGTACGATCTGCACAATACCTGCCGCCTGACGGCGAAGCGCATAAGGGTCCTGTGAACCTGTCGGGATAATACCGATCGAAAAGCAGCCGACAATGGTGTCGATTTTATCCGCAAGGCTTACAACCAGTCCTACTTCGGAAGCAGGGACCGAATCTCCTGCGAACCGTGGCTGATAGTGTTCAAAGATCCCTCTGGCAACTGCTTCAGGTTCTCCAGCCTTGCGCGCATAGTCCTCACCCATGGTTCCCTGCAGCTCCGAAAACTCATTTACCATTTGTGTAACTAGATCGAATTTGCAAATGTCAGCAGTCCGGCTGACTTCAGCAGCCGTGCTAGCGGACAGTCCCAGCTTAGCCGACAGGCGGTCGGCTACTGCACGAATCCGGCGAACCTTATCGCCTACACTGCCCAGCTCTTCGTGATACACAATATTTTCGAGCTTAGCCAGCGCATCACTGATCTGCAGCTTTTGATCCTCTTCATAAAAGAACTTAGCGTCCGACAGACGTGCACGCAGCACCTTCTCATTGCCCTTGGCAATCACGTCCAGCGACTGTGCATTGCCGTTGCGTACGGTAACGAAGAAAGGCAAAAGTGCACCCGCTGCGTCAAAGACCGGGAAATAACGCTGATGCTCACGCATCGAGGTGATCAGCACATCCTGCGGAATATTCAAAAACGAAGCATCAAAAGTACCGAACAGCACTGTCGGAGTTTCCACCAGGAATAGCACTTCCTCCAGCAGATCCTCTTTGATGGCTATAGTCCAGTTTTTTTCTTCAGCCAGCTTGTGGATCTGGTTCAGAATCAGCTCTTCACGTTCCTTCACATCCACCAGTACATGCTGGCTGCGCATAGTCTCCACATACTGAGACGGCTCGGCGATGACTGCTTCCGTTCCCAGGAACCGGTGTCCCCGGCTTACATTCCCGGCTTTGACGCCGGTGATTTCAAGATCAATAATCTCCTGGCCGAAGAGAGCTACCAACCAGCGGATCGGACGGACGAATTTGAAATCATACGCTCCCCAGCGCATATTCTTCGGGAAGGTCATCGCGTTTGCAATGCTACTCAGTCCTTCAGACAACAGGGAGGAGGTATTTACGCCATCACTGTTTTTGGTGGCATAGATATATTCCACCCCGGACAGCTCTTTAAACGTGAACTGCTCCGGGGATACACCTTGGCTGCGGGCAAAGCCGAGTGCAGCCTTACTCCACTCGCCGCTCGCATCCAGTGCTATTTTGCGTGAAGGACCTTTCACTTCTTCGCTGATATCCTCTTGTCGTTCCGCCGCATCCTTCACCAGAACTGTAAGCCGGCGCGGTGTTGCGTAGGCGCTTATTCCGCTATGGGCAATGCGCGAAGCTTCCAGCCATTTAGCGGTTCTGTCCTGGAGCTGCTCCATTGCAGCACGGATGAAGCGGGCAGGAACCTCTTCCAGACCAATCTCGAACAATATATCTTTAGACAAGGTCAGCACCTTCTTTCTTCAGCAGAGGGAATCCAAGCTTCTCGCGTTCCTCCAGATATGTTGCCGCTACGGTGCGGGCAAGATTGCGGACTCTGGTAATAAAGCCCGTACGTTCGGTCACGCTGATCGCTCCGCGCGCATCCAGAAGATTGAAGGTGTGTGAGCATTTCAGCACATAATCGTAAGCCGGGAAGACCAGGTGCTTCTCCATTGCTCTACGTGCTTCTTCTTCATAGGTATTGAAGAGTGTAAACAGCATTTTGACATCGGATACTTCAAAGGTGTAGGTAGAATGCTCGACTTCCGGCTGATGGAATACATCGCCATAGGTCATGCCGTCCACCCATTCCAGATCGAATACATTTTCCTTATCCTGAATGTATGAAGCCAGACGTTCCATACCGTAAGTGATTTCGACAGCTACCGGGCTGGTCTCAATGCCGCCGACTTGCTGGAAATACGTGAATTGTGTGATTTCCATACCATCCAGCCATACTTCCCAACCCAGACCCGCGCAGCCCAGCGACGGATTCTCCCAGTTGTCTTCGACAAAACGGATGTCATGCAAAAGTGGATCTACCCCAAGCGCCTTCAGACTGTCCAGATACAGCTCCTGGATATTATCCGGGGACGGCTTGATGATTACCTGGAACTGGTGATGCTGATACAGGCGGTTCGGGTTCTCCCCGTAACGTCCGTCTGACGGGCGGCGTGAAGGCTCCACATAAGCTACCTTCCACGGCTCCGGTCCGAGCGAACGCAGGAAGGTCATGGGGTTCATGGTTCCGGCACCTTTTTCCGTATCATAAGGCTGAACGAGAATACAGTTCTGTGCAGACCAGAACTGCTGCAGCGTCAAAATCATCTGCTGAAAATTCATACTACCGACTCCTTCGCTTCACAAGTTTAACTGCGCCTCTTGCCATGGTTCATCTTGCCTGCTGTGCGATGGAGGCGTCACTTTTCTATCCTTGCTCATCACAAGACAAAAAAGCTCCCGCCCCCATGCCTGATATACAGACATAGGGACGAGAGCTTGAAATTACTCCCGCGGTTCCACCCTACTTGACCTCATCAATAATGACGAAATCCACTTTCATTCGGCCGCTTGCGTACTCCCGGGTGCCATGTTCATGAACGTTGTCCCGCCAGGCTTCCACTACCCCCGGCTCGCTTAAGCGACAAGATGTTCATTACTTTCCCGATCACTGCACGTTACTCCATGTTAGGAGCTACAACGGCGCAACTATAAAAGAAACTGAACCTATAGTAACGGATTTTTTGCATTTCGTCAAATCTTGTATTTATCAAGCTGATCCAGAAAATTCTGCGACTTCAGCTTCAGCCCCAGCTGATGGTCCATAAAGGCCCGCATAATCTTTTTGAGTTCAGCCCGTGTCTCTTCCTTCACATCTACGCTGCCAAGCCGTGTCAGATCAAGAGCAGCGAATAAACGCAGCAGCTTGAGTGCACGGGGGGAGACCTCCATTGCCGGAGGATCATTATGCCTGCAACTGCGGCAGAGGACACCGCCGAGGCGGGGGCTGAGCCGGAGTTCCTCGTCAGGCTTGTCCAGGCTGCAAACAATACAATGATCCAGCTGCGGGCCATAACCTGCTGCCTGCAGAACTTTCATTTCAAAAACATTAGTAATGATACCTGGCTCCTTGTCTTCCTCGATCGCATTCAAACAAGCCGAGAGCTGCCGGTACCAGAAGCTGCCGGTTTCTTCATCATGGAGCACACGGTCGAGCAGCTCACAGGCATATGAAGCATAAGCCGCTTTAACCAGATCCTCACGAAGCGGATGGTGAGACTTCGTAATTTCCCCGGCATTCAGTGTTCCGAGTCCCCCATTGTTGCGGAAAAACACAAATTCTCCGGTAGTGAACAGCTGGATCAAGGCAGCATGACGGCTTTTAACCTTTTTGGCACCTCGTACGAGAACGCCTACTTTGCCGGCGTTCTCGGTGCAAAGCGTAATAATCGCGTTCCCCTCGCCGTAGTCCATGCTGCGGATGACGATCCCTTCCACCCTGTATAGCATGCTTCTTCCCCCAACCACTCGGCAAGCAACCAGTCCTTATTGTGCTTCTTCATCAAGGACCTTCTCTTCCTCCGCAGGCAGCTCTATACTGCCACTAAGCGGATCTGCGGCTTCTTTGTACAGCAGATAAGCATCGACATCTCCAGTCATTGCAAAATACTTCCACGAAAAGTCTCGCATTCGTATACATCCTTTCTTCGGAAACACGATGTCTCTTCAGAAATAGGATGTGCGATAGGCCAGGATCTATCCTTGCAATTCCTGCCAAGTATATTTCAAAAAAGCCGCAGATGCGGATCTTAAAGGTCTTTGTGGAAGCCCAAATCGCGCAGAACGCGGTCCTGGTTACGCCAGTCTTTTTTCACTTTTACCCACAGCTCCAGAAAAATCTTCGAACCCAGCAGGTTCTCGATATCCGTACGGGCCCGTCTACCCACTTCTTTTAACAGCGCACCCTGCTTGCCGATTATAATCCCCTTCTGGGAATCACGCTCGACAAAAATGACAGCTGAAACATGTACAACGCCATTGGATTCGACACGCATGTCCTCAATCGCAACCGCGATGGAATGCGGCACTTCTTCGCGGGTCAGATGCAGGATTTTCTCACGGATCAATTCCGCACAGACGAATTGCTCCGGATGGTCGGTAATCTGATCATCGGGATAATACTGCGGGCCTTCCGGCAGATATTTCGCCACCTGATCCAGCAGTGTATTCACGTTGCTGCCGAGCTTGGCTGAAATCGGTACAATTTCAGCGAACTCATGCAGCTTGTTGTACTCGGTGATCAGCGGAAGGAGAGCTTCCGGCTCGATTTTGTCAATTTTATTCATCACGAGAATGACCGGTGTCTTGATTCCATTCAGCTGCTCGGCAATATAGCGGTCACCACCGCCCATGCCTTCGGAAGCGTCCACCAGGAACAGCACGGCTTCCACCTCATGCAGTGTGCTCATTGCCGTCTGGTTCATATAGTCGCCCAGCTTGGACTGTCTTTTATGAATACCCGGCGTGTCCAGGAATACGATCTGCGAATTATTAGCGGTGTATACCCCGTGTATTTTATTTCTGGTTGTCTGCGGCTTGTCCGACATGATGGCGATCTTCTGTCCAATTACCTGGTTCATGAGTGTCGATTTGCCTACGTTCGGTCTGCCGATAATGGCGACAAACCCTGATTTGAATTTCATATGATCTTCCTTCCTGAATTCATGAGTTACACCTTTTGCAAAAGCTTTTTCGATCCCCTTAAAGGCGTTTCGATCCCCCTAAATCCCCCTTAACCAAGGGGGACCCCAAGGGCCCCGGCCCTCTGGACACCCGGAAATGAGCGTGGCAGTAACTGTAGGCGTATGGGAATAAGGGATAGAGGGTGGGGCGCTTAAGTTCCCTACGGGAACACGCTTGACTGTGGAACAAATTTACTAAGGTGCTGAATGAATACTTCTATTCATTTGAAGCTCAATTCTTATTCTGCTGCACTTTGTACATTAGAATTCGCATAGAAAAGGCTGATTAACCAATCTATTGTATTCTCGAACTCTGCTGTAAGAAGTGTAGCATACGCTTAGTAAGTCCCTGAATCGATCCGTAATTTCAGGCTCACTCGGGAGCCTGCCCCTGCTCCAGATCGGCGGGTCCAAACGCGCCTGGAAGCAAATCCCGCACCGTGGTTTCCTGAATGTCACCCTTCAGGTTGCCGAGAATGACCTTCATATCCGGATTGCATAGCTCTACCATCACTTGGCGGCAGACGCCGCAAGGCGATACTGGTCCGTCTGTATCCGCAATGACTGCGATCGCCTTGAAGCTTCCAGCCTTGTGGCCATCCGCAATGGCGCGGAAAAGCGCAGTCCGTTCGGCACAGTTCGTCGGCCCAAAGGCGGCATTCTCAACATTGCAGCCATGATGAACGTGGCCGTCCTGGTCCAGCAATGCTGCACCGACACCAAAACGGGAGTAGGGGATATAGGCATTGGCCCGAGCTTTGATCGCTTCTTGTAAGAGTAGGGCAGATTCCATAGTTGTCCTCCTAAAAGTTTGTTAGGACTACTGCACTGAATAACTTCGTACAAACTGGCTTTGAGGTAAAGACAATGAAAGACGGAACGCAAAACGCAGGTCCGCCTCTCCCATAAGCTTAAGTTGTACACTGATTATGACATAAGTCCGGTGATCCAGTCCATCACAGGATGATAAAATACATAGATTCCGGCGATGACCGCAAAGACCGCCGTGAGCAGTACAGCGCCTGCGGCGGTATCTTTCGCCTTTTTAGCCAACGGATGTATCTCCGGGGAAACCAGATCAATCGTCGCTTCAATGGCGGTATTCAGCAGCTCAGCGGTCAGAACGAGCGTAATCGCAAGGAATAGCAGCATCCAGCTGGACAGGGGCAGTCTGAAAATACCAGCGGCAACAAGCACAAGTATAGCTAAAGTGCTGTGCACCTTCATATTCAGCTCGGATTTGAACGCCGAAGCAATGCCATGCGCAGCAAATCGAAAAGAGTGCCAGAACTTTTTATGGCCTACCGCTGTATTCTTGACCATTAGCGGGTCAACCCGACCTGTACCAGTACATGCTCTTGCTTGGACATCATTTCAGCCTCCGAAGCCGCATCCTGATGATCATAGCCCAACAGATGCAGGAAACCGTGGACAAACAGGAAGCCGAGCTCGCGTTCCAGAGAATGTCCATATTCCAGCGCCTGCTCCTGCGCCCGGGTCACGGAGATAATGATGTCGCCAAGAACATAAGGCACATCCTCTCCTTCTTCATCGTCCTGGGCAGTATATATAATTTCAAGCTCGTCTTCTCCGGTTTCGTTCATGGCAAAGGAGAGTACATCCGTCGGACGGTCAATCCCCCTGTACTCCATATTCAATTCGTGAATACGCTCATTATTGACAAAAGTAAGATCCACTTCGCCTTCGTCTATCCCTTCCAATTGTCCCGCCTTTTGCAGAATATTCTCCAGTAGGGTGATCAGCTCATCGCTTATTGGATGCTCTTCCTGCTCGTTGTTCCAAACGATTGCTAAGCTCATGTTGTTACGGCCCCTTCCTCTTTTTTCGGTTTTTTCACATCCTCGGGATATTCAATCCGTGAGTGAAAAATCCCCATTACCGTCTCTTTCAGTGTCCGCGCGATAATATCGAGCTCCTTGATCGTCAGGTCGCATTCATCGAACTGATGATCGTCCAGGCGGCTCTTGATGATTTTCTCAATCATCGTCTCTACCTGCACCACTGTAGGTTTGCGGAGCGAACGGACGGCGGCTTCCACACTGTCGGCGATTCCGACCACGGCGGATTCTTTGGACTGTGCCTTCGGTCCGGGGTACCGGAAGTCCTCTTCGGTGAAATCGGGCTCCACACCCTTTTCCTCAGCCAGCTTCAGTGCCTTATGATAAAAATAATGCAGGAATGTTGTGCCATGATGCTGCTCGGCAATATCGCGGATAGGCTTTGGCAGCTTGTACTCCTTCTGCATTTCCACCCCATCCCTTGCATGCGCCACAATGATTGATTTACTGAGCATCGGCTCGATCGAATCATGTGGATTCTCCATGTTGTTCTGGTTCTCTATGAAATAAAACGGCCGTTTGGTCTTGCCAATATCATGATAATAGGAGCCGACCCGGCAGAGCAATCCATCTGCGCCAATGGCCTCCGCCGCCGCTTCCGACAGGTTGCCAACCATCACGCTGTGATGATAAGTACCCGGCGTTTCCGTAAGCAGCTTGCGCAGCAGGGGATGGTTCGGGTTCGACAGTTCAACGAGCTTCAGCGCCGACAGGATACCGAAGGTAGCCTCGAAGAAAGGCATCAGACCGATAACCAGCACGGCAGTCAGCAGACCGCTGGCAAAAGAGAAGCCAATCGCATAGAGAGTCTGCGTCTGATTCCAGACGCCTCCGCCAAGCACCGTAAGCATAAAAACAGTCACGCAGCCGAACAGGGATACCATGATCCCGCCTTTGAGGAGCGTAGAACGCTGTCCCGCACGGTGTGTGGCAAAGATGGCGACATAACAAACGATAAGTGCAAAGAACCCGAAGGTAAAATCAAATACGGTGTTCTGCTGCACATTCAGAATAATGCTGGCAAGTATACTGATTAAAATGGAACAGAAGTATGCCAGGGTCATATCGAGCAGCATGGTAATTAACATCGCACCAATAGCAACTGGAGCCAGGAAACCGACATAAGAACGTACATCTGTCTGCAGGAACGCAGCCAGCTTCATCGTAATAATCGTAATTATGAATACCAGCACCAGCATCAGCAGCTGGGAGTTATTATACTTAAAGCCGGAGGCTCCCCCGGTATAACGGATGAAGGTCAAAAGGCCAAAGGACAGCATAGCTGAAAGCAGCAGCAACCCAAATTGCGGCCAATAATTAACCTCGTTGCTCAGCAGGCCGTTGTCATCCAGAAGTGCATATAACTCGGGAGTGATTAGCTCTCCTTTGGCAACGAGTACATCCCCCTGCTCAATGAACACATCAGGTGTATTCTCCCGGGCCTGTACCTTGGCTTCTTTGGTCGCATCCTCATCGTAGAACTTGTTGCTTGTAATCACGAGCCGCACCAGTTCCTGCACAACCTCACGGGCCGTGCGCTGGCTAAGCGAACTGACGCTGACCTGCTCAGCCACTTTGGCACGTGCAGACTGGGCGTCGGTAATCTGATCGTTCATTAGCTTCGTTACGATATCCCGGGCAACCGGCTTCATCTCGATAATATCCTGAGAGGTCAGACGCGGGATTTTGATAAAAGTCTCTTCTGGAATAACATACGTCTGATCCTTGATCACCGACTGCATTTCATCCAGCAGATGTTCGGAATAGGTACCGGAATTTCGGCTGGAGGTCACAAAATTCAATATAAAATCATTGGCCCGCTGAGGAATCTCCTCCCGGTAAATCGCCGTTTTGTCGGATTGCGAGATGAGATCATCCTGATTCAGCCTGTCAATCCGGTCGAGCAGGGAGGTTACGAGATTGTCCGCTCTCATTGGAATGATTGCATAACGGTTGGTTACAATCTCAGCCGCTTCTTCCTGGGCTTTAAGCTTGGCTTTGGTGTCTAGGATTTGCTTGGGTGCTGTGATTTCCTTGGCACTGTGGGTTCCCTCTTTGATGTCATACTTCTTGGGTACCAGGTCTGATGACAGGCTGAAGTAGAAAATGAGCCCAAGTAACAGGAAAAGAGCATAGCGCGTTACCGCGCTATACTTCCAGCCGTTGTTGCTGTATACAAATCCGCTTAATTTAGATGGTTGCTTTGAGGCCATGAAGACAGTCCCCTTTTTTATTCGCGGTTTTCGGCAGAGCGTTCATAGGCGACGATAATTTTCTGTACCAGGGAATGCCGGACTACATCCTGTTCTGCGAAATAGACAAAACCCAGCTCATCAATGCCTGATAAAATCGCTTTGGCTTCGATCAGGCCCGATTTCTTGCCGCGCGGCAGGTCGATCTGGGTGACATCCCCTGTGATCACCATCTTGGAGCCAAATCCAAGGCGGGTCAGGAACATTTTCATCTGTTCCGGGGTTGTATTCTGGGCTTCGTCGAGAATGATAAAGGAATCATCCAGCGTGCGCCCGCGCATGTAAGCAAGCGGGGCGATCTCTATCAACCCACGCTCCAGTGCCTTGGCGACCTGATCGGGGCCCATAACGTCGTACAGGGCATCGTAAAGCGGACGGAGGTACGGATCTACCTTTTCCTGCAAATCGCCAGGAAGGAAGCCCAGGCTCTCTCCTGCTTCCACAGCCGGACGTGTAAGAACTATACGTTTGACGGAGCCTTCCTTCAGCGCTGTAACCGCCAGCACAACAGCAAGATAGGTTTTGCCGGTACCGGCTGGCCCGATGCCGAAGACGATGTCCCGCTTTTTGATGGTAGTTACGTAATGCTTCTGGCCAATCGTTTTGACGCGGATGGGCTTGCCGCGGAAGGTGGTCGTGATTTCACCTTTGAACAAATCAAGCAGCTGGTCGGCCCGGAAATCCTTGGCCAGCTCCACCGCATACTGAATATCCCGTTCACTGAGTATGTAGCCGCTGCGGATCAGGGAGAGCAGCACACCAAAGAGCTGTTCCAGCATGTCCACTTCCCGCTCCGCTCCGCGAACCGTAATTTCAGCTTCACGCGAGTCAATCACGGCAGGAATTTCACTTTCGATTATTTTCAGAAAACCATCCTGCGGGCCGAACAGGGATTGCGCTTCTCCCGCATTTTGCAAAGATATACGAATGCTTGCAGTCTGTTCTGACAAGTAGCCTCATTCTCCTCAGTTGTTTACTATCGGAAGTTCTTCCGTGATTCTCTCTTCCACTTCAAAGAGCACTTTCATATAAACTTTACCATTGTCTTTCTTCTCATGCAAAATTTTTTGACTTTTTATGGTGCTGTCGGTGCCGTAACGGGCCAAAATATCGTTCTTCGCCCGCATGATCCCCTCTTGCCGCGCAGCCTCGGGTGTCAGTGTATCAGTTGTGCTACGGACCTCCATCTCCTTCTCGGTCATCAGCCCCAGCGGCAGCTGGAATGACCGCCACGTCAACGGATCTTGCTCCGTAAGCGTACGTGATTCCGTAAAGCCCGATACACCGTATCCCCACAGCTGAATCGCCCATTTGCCAAGCACCAGATAGGTGCGGTCCTTCCGTTCTCCAGTATAGGAGCTTCCCGCTCTTTTCAGCGGTACCTCTATATTGTATTCATGCCAGACGAGCCCTTTCACTTCGCCTTTGGCAACAACAAATTCCATATTTTCTTCATCACCCAGTGTGCCGGAGATCAATATCTGCCCTTTTTTAACCCGTGTGTTTCGGCTTACTACAGGTCTGCCCTGCTCCGCGTAGATTTCGCTGACCACTGCATCGGTCCTGCTGACCAGATGCCGCGGATTGAGCAGAGGCTTTTTCTCCGGCTGGTCGGACTCCACAATCTGGATTTTGACGCTCGTCCCGGTCCGCTGCACCCCTACCCAGGAGACACCCGGAAGCTCTGAGGTCAGCGCTTTGGAGAGCTTGTCCGGATCATCCATGCGCCAAATCCACTGAAAGGGGTATACTCCCTCTTGTCGTGCGGCCTGCAGGATATCCTCAGAAGCAATCCGGTTGTTGCCTTCAATGCGGATGGTCCATACCATCGAGGATAGCAGCAGCAGGCCAATGCCGAACAGCAGCACACCTGCGGCAAAAAACTTCCGTTTCCACAGCCTGGCCGCCCGGAACGGCAGTCCATTTCTGGCTGTGACCCGCGAGCGGCAGCCTGTCTTTTTCAAGAGCGGCCGAAGGACAAAAAAGTCATCCAGCAGCAGGTTCAGGGAAGCACCGTTGCCGGCAGGCCTCACGTCCCAGATCACGATACCTGCTTCAGTTACAGCGTTGATAAACTTTTCCACCTGCGGTCCCGTCACATGCAGTGTAACGAACCCCCGCAGTGATGACAGAGGCGGTTCCTTCATGATTTCTCCTCGCTTCCCTTGTATCTGATTTCTCCGATAACTCCCTCTACCGTCAGCTCCTGACCCAAAATATTGCGAATCATAAGCCCCTCGCCGGAAATCTCCAGCGAACCGTTTACTAACGCCAGCTTCAACTGCTCCGAGGAAAAATGCAGGACGCCGCGGTGGTTTTCGATATAAAGTTCTTTATTGCCGATCAGGGTGATACGGGGCAGCTCCTGCAGTACATCCTGCGGAAGATCCAGCACCCCGTTTGTCCATCCCCGCAGCCTGCGGCCAATACGGGTCATAAGTAGACTTCTCCCCCTTCCTGCCTTCTGTACACCTTATGCGGGAGCGCTTTTGTTTATGAGAAGAACTCGGGAAGCGAATAACAAGTACAAGTAAGCATCAAGCAGAAACGGCTTCGCCGTCCTTTAAAGGACGGTACCGTTTCAGCGAGAAATAGAAGGATAATTTATAGCGTGAAACATATGAATTCTTATATTTGAAGCAAAAAAGCTCCGGACTCCTCATAGGAATCCGAAGCTTACTGGCTATCTGCGAAAAGTTCGGGGCTGCCGCGACCGCGGGGGACCCAGTATTTCCGCCCATCGGAGACCGTCCTGCAGTGCCTTGCGGTCTGCTCTGAAATCCCGGTCAACCTCTTGGACGGCATCAGGCCGTTTACCGGCGTTTCCAGAGCCCACGGTGGACGCACTCCCGCTAAATTGCGATTCCAAGCGTTTCAACTCCCGCTCCATCCGCTCTGCACGGACTTGTACGCCATCTTCCCGGGCTTGCTCTAAAGAAACACCTTCACCAGTCTGGTAATCGGGGGACGGCGACTCAGCAGATTCCGGCCATGCCGGGGATGCATCATATTCCGGCACCGGGAAGGAAGCCAATGGCCTGCTAAGATTAGGGGAATCGCCTCCGGGAACAGGAAAACCACTGCGCTCATTTATCGGCTTGCTCTGCGTTCGCCTGGAAGGATGAAGGGGATTACCTCCTCCACTTCCAAAAGTAGGCATTCCTCCGCGCGAAGCGGTGTCCCCCTTCTTTTTCCCCGCCTTATTCAGACTCGAAATGATTGCGATGATTATAATCGCTGCTACATAAATCAAGCTGCCCATGGGACTCACATCCCCTTATTTATTGGTTGGACGGCTGTTGTCATCACCGTCGTTTAGTTTGCCAAGCGAACCGCGCATTTGGGTGTCAGCTTCGATATTTTTGAGATTCATATAATCCATGACTCCAAGTTTGCCGGAGCGCAGCGCTTCCGCCATAGCCAGCGGCACTTTGGACTCAGACTCGACTACAAGTGCTTTCATCTCAACGACACGGGCCTTCATTTCCTGCTCATGGGCGACAGCCATTGCTCTGCGCTCCTCTGCTTTGGCCTGGGCAATCCGTTTATCTGCCTCAGCCTGTTCGGTCTGCAGATAGGCACCAATATTCTTGCCTACATCAATGTCTGCAATATCTATGGACAGAATTTCAAAAGCCGTCCCCGAATCCAGTCCCTTAGATAATACAGTCCGGGAGATGGAATCAGGATTTTCCAGCACGTCCTTATGGGAATCACTTGAACCAACTGTGGTGACGATCCCCTCCCCTACACGGGCAATGATGGTTTCTTCACCTGCACCGCCGACGAGGCGGTCAATGTTGGCGCGTACGGTTACTCTCGCTTTTACCTTAACCTCGATACCATTCTTGGCTACTGCGGCTACAATCGGAGTTTCGATAACGCGCGGATTAACACTCATCTGCACCGCCAGCAGCACATCGCGTCCAGCCAGATCGATCGCAGCGGCACGCGTGAATTCCAGCGGAATGTCTGCACGCTGCGCAGCGATTAGCGCATTCACAACCCGGTCTACATTCCCACCCGCCAGATAATGGCTTTCGAGCTGATTAATATTCACGCCAAGCCCCGCCTTGGTTGCCTTGATCAGCGG
Source organism: Paenibacillus sp. 22594 (assembly GCF_052044425.1). Lineage (NCBI taxonomy): Bacteria > Bacillati > Bacillota > Bacilli > Caryophanales > Paenibacillaceae > Paenibacillus > Paenibacillus sp. 22594. Next base: position 23,223 of record NZ_JBQENA010000002.1, on the reverse strand, counting down.
ATTGACGATCCGGCTTGGCGTAACCCGCCGGAGTCTCATCGCCACCAGGGTAATAATACTGATTTTTACTCCGGCAGCCCAGGCTGAAACCCATAACATGACCGGGAAAAAGCTGAAAAACACACTCAACACAACAATCACAACAACCGCGATCAGCAAAATCGTAATAGTAGACGCTTCAATCATACCTCTTCCAACCTCCGTTAAAATGTAATTTCACAATTCTTACTTCGCGGCTTCCTTCACAACCACTCGTCCGCCTTCGACCTTAATCACAGAAATGGAAACACCTGTGTCAATAAAGGAGCCCTCGGTGACCACATCCACCCGCTCCCCATTCAGACTGGCCGTTCCTGCCGGACGAAGCGGTGTGATACTGACGCCGGAGGCTCCAACCAAACTAAGCTTCTCCAGCACAGGCACAAATCCCTGCTCTTTGGTTAGGCTGTCCTTCAGAATAAACCGGTTCCATATCCCCCGCTCCTTGAAAGTGACAGCCACAGCAATAATGACTACTGCCGCTGCTGCAAAAGCAATGCCCAGACTGAACAACGCATGTGTATAGCTGTAAGCAGCCCTTACTACGCCCGCTACGAGGAGTACAGAGCCCAGAATACCGAGTATGCCAAAGCTTGGGACAAACAGTTCCAGAATCAGCATCACAAGCCCCAGAATGAACAACAGCCAGGTCTCAGCACCGGCAAAGCCTGCCACGTAATTACCGAAGAAATAAAGCGCAAAGGCCAGCGTGCCGATAATCCCCGGAACACCAAAGCCCGGAACCAGCATCTCAATGACAATTCCCGCAATTCCGATGAAGAGCAGAAGTGTCATCACAATCGGATTGGTCAGAAAATGCGACATTTTTTCTGCACCCGTATGCTCCACGCGAAAAATGTCTTCTGTAGAATAGCCCAATGAGGTGATCGCTTCTTCAGGCGTACTTGCGATGCTGTCTGCGTACCCGGCTTTGAGCGCTTCATCGCTGCTTAGTGCGATAATCTGGCCCTGTGCCTTTTCCACGCCAAGCTCGGGTTTGTTGACGACAATATTCTTATCCATCATCCCGGCAGCTATTTCCGGGTCACGCCCGTTCAGCTCAGCGGCACCGACCATTTTTGATTTCCAATAGGACGTGAGCTTAGCATCTTCCACACTATTTCCTCTGCCGTCCACCAGGGATGCTGCACCAATCATACTGCCCGGTTTCATAATGATGTTTCCTGCATTCAGCGCAATGTAGCTGCCTGCTGAAGCGGCATCCCCCCTGATGTAGGCTGCAGTCGGAATTTTACTGTCGCGTACCATCATGCCGATCTGCTCAGCCGAATCCACGAGTCCGCCCGGTGTATCTATTTCCAGCAAAATCAGAACAGCCCCGTAGTTTGCCGCCTCCTGGAATCCCCGCTCCAGAAAGTTCTGGAGCCCACGTTCAATTTCCTGATCTACCGGAATGATAAATACAGGCCCATTCTTGGACACAGGCGCAGCTGCCGATGTACCCGGCGAAGCCTTGTCTGCGCTTGCCACACCCGCTATCGGTATCAGCAGCAGCAGTAATAGGAGAACGGAAATACTGGATACCGCGATTTTACGAAATCTGTCCAAGGCCTTACCTCCTCTTCACATAATTCAAGCTCTTAGTGCATAGTACGCCCCTTAGACACAAGCGTTTCAAAACAAAGTTAAAGAATGCAGCATAAAAAGAGACACATCAAAGTCTATTCTTAGAATGTGTCCCTATCATAATCTTATAAACCTACAAATGCATAAATTCCCCAAAAAATGAAAAACACCCCTTAATAAAGGGGTGCTAGCGTTATATTATTGCAGAAATTGCAGAACCGCCTGGTTCACGAGTTTACCATCGGCGCGACCTTTTACCTTAGGCATCAGTGCGCTCATCACCTTACCCATTTCACTTTTCGAAGAAGCACCGGTTTCCTGGATGGTCTGCTGTACAATTACTTTAATTTCTTCTTCGGAAAGCTGTTCAGGTAGGTATTTCATGATAATCTCGATTTCTGCCTTCGTACTCGCGGCAAGCTCGTCGCGACCCGCTGATTCAAATTCTTGGAGGGCATCTTTGCGCTGTTTGATTTCACGACTAAGGATATCAAGCACTTCGTTGTCGTCTAATGTTCTCTTCAAATCTATTTCAAGATACTTTATTGTAGAACGAACCATTCGAATCGTGGAGAGTGTGAACTTGTCCTTACTCTTCATCGCTTGCTTCATATCTTCGTTTAATCGTTCGCTAAGATTCATGCGTGGGTAATCCTCCTAAAACTTTCTCTTACGAGCAGCCTCAGACTTCTTCTTGCGCTTTACGCTTGGCTTTTCATAATGCTTGCGTTTCTTCACCTCAGCCAAGACACCATCTTTAGCAATGGAACGTTTAAAGCGACGAAGTGCAGCATCAATTGTCTCGTTTTTGCGAACTTTCGTTTCAGACACCAGTTTTCCCTCCCTCCGACCAGACCGTCCAAGAGCATAACAACACGGTTCATCAAATTTCATTATAGGTCAAAGCGAAATAAGGTGTCAACCTTCGTGTTATTCTTTTTTTCGGCCAGGTACTTCCGTATTTAAAATCTGTCAGGCGTGGGATGCCGAATTTCCGACAAGAGCGCCTAATTTGGCCCCGCCAAGCAAGTGATAGTGGAGATGTGGCACGGCTTGTCCGCTATCCGGTCCGCAATTGTTAATCAGGCGGTATCCGCTGTCTGCAATCCCAAGCTGGACAGCAATTTGCTGCGCCACGGCATGAATCTCACCGATCAGCGGCAGGTCCTCAGGTGCAACGTCATTCATGGAAGCTATGAACTTCTTTGGAATAATCAGCACATGTACCGGAGCTGCAGGCTCAATATCATAAAAAGCCAGAATCCGTTCATTTTCGAATACCTTCTTGGAAGGTATCGAACCTTCAATGATTTTGCTAAACACGGTTTCCATCGGGACGCTTCCTCCTATAGTTGTGGTGAAAAGCCAGCAGGTGAATCCAGCTTGTGCTAATCCGTGCTCGAGAATGGCTTACTTCGCGGCATCATTATTTTTATGTCTCTTATCATACAGGATAATTGTGGATTGGGAAAGACAGGTGACGGTGGCAACGGCGAGCGGGCCGGAAAGATTGAGGAGCATAGGGGAATAGGAATGAGGAATATCTGTAGTCAAAGCAGATCCATAATAGAAAAATTAAAAGTTAAATATATATAAATCATGGAATTTGAAGATAATCAGCTCTGTTATAGATACAGATTGCTGGGAATTCATTGTGTATTTCTGCCATGAAAAAAAGACAAAAAAAAAGAAACACCCTATCAGCTCAGAAAGCTGATTCGGCGGCGGACGTATGAAAAGGAGCAAAACTCCCGGTCATACGTCCGCCGAGGTGTTTCAAAATGATGTCGGCTTAGCTGTATTATAACAAGGGTATGATGCTGTATCTGTGACAGTTATCACACTGTATTTCAGGCATCACATTTTTTCCAAAATAATCCGCGATCCCCCGCCTCCCGGCTCTACCGGAACGATAACAAGCTTGCGGGGCAGACGTGCCCTCAGCTCAGGAACATGGCTGATGATCCCAACGGAGAGCTGGTCGTTATGCAGTCTTTCGAGTGATGTGATAACTGTGTCGAGCAGATCCGGGTCCAATGTACCGAAGCCTTCGTCCAGGAAAAAGAATTGCAGCGGATACTGCCCACGCAGCTGGATCTGAGCCGAAAGCGCCAGTGCCAGGGACAAAGAGGTCAGGAACGTTTCTCCGCCGGATAAGGTGGATACAGGTCGTCTTACTCCGCCATTCCCGTCATCACGAATGACAAACCCGCCGCCGGAATCCACCTCAAGCGCATAACGCTGCTTGCTCAGGAAACGAAGCCGTTGTGAAGCTGCCTGGCATACCTGCATCAGCTGCTCCTCCGCGATATATTCTACAAAGGCGTTTCCCCGCAGCACGGTCTGCAGCTTGGACAGCCGGTCCTGAAGCTCAGCATGCTCCGCACGCTTCCCTTCAAGCTCCATCCATCGGACGTGGCGGTGCTGCAAGTCTTCCAGATCACGTTCGGCACGGGCCCGGCCCTGCAAAGCGGCCTCATCGTCATCCTTGCATCTACGCAGGGTCTCCTGGCTCTCTTGCCATTCCTCTGCGCTTAGAACAGCCCCTTCCAGCTTCTCTTCAATATTCCGCAGCTGCAGCGTAACTTCAGCTTCACCTTCACGATGGGCCCGTACACGGGCACTTGCCCCTGTCCGCTCATCAGGGGTGAGCGCAGCACCTTCAACCTCAGAGGCTGAAGCAAACAGCGAAGCGTTCAAGCCGTCCTCCCAATGCGAGGCGGCAGCCGCATAATGCTCCCGGGCAGAATCAGCCGCCTGGCGGCTGATAGCTGCTTCCTTCACCGCATGCTGTGCCTGTTCCGCTGCTGTCCGGTGAGTCTGCCTGCTGCTGTCCAGACCCGCCTGCAACACCTGCAGGCGCTGCTCGCATTCCGCCAGCAAAACGGCAGCAGACCTTCCGCCAGTCCACTGAAGGAGGCGCTGCTCTTTCTCTTGCTCCAGCGCCTCTTTGCCTTCCAGCTGTGCGTTCAACTGGGCCAGTTCCTTGTCTAAGGAAGCTATCTCCTCTTGAAGCACCTGCACGGAAGTGCTCTTGTCATCCAGGAACTTGACGCTGATCTCCAGCCGTCCCCTGATTTCTTCAGCTTGCTCATCCTTCTTCTGCATTTCGCGGTAGGCATGCTCCGCATCATCCGGAGCCAGCTCCGGAAAGAGCCGCTGCCATTCGTTATGGAGCTCATCCAGCTGCCGGGCCAGATCTGCGGCCTTGGCTGTAACGCCTTGCAGCCAAGCTGCTTCGGCTTCCGCCGCCGCTGCTTCCTTATGGGTCAGCTGCTGCTCTTCCTGCAAGGAGCGCTGCCATTCTGCCGCACTTCGGCGAAGCTCGCCGGAGCGGATTTTAAGCGCAGAAAAATCAGTTTCCAATCCGGACAAAGCCTGTTCAGCCGAAACTGTACTAGTGCTGAATGAAACAGGATCGGCAGAGAGACCGGCAGGAGCCGAAGCCTCAGAAGGATTGGCCAGAGCTGCCGATGAATCTGATGGAGCCAGGGCTGCAGGGCGATCCGATGATGCCAGGACTTCAGGGTCAGTTGATAGAGTCGGATTTGCAGGGCGATCCAAAGAAGCCGGGGCTGCATTTAAATCTGAAAGAGTCAAGGTCCAAGACGGGGCTGAGTCGGCAGCGCCGCCTTGTTCCAGCCCCGCAGCTGCAGGTGCTGCGAAGGATTCTGCTGCCCCTTCGCCGTATACCTGCTCCAGCCAGGTCACATCCTGCTCCAGCAGGCTGCGGAACAGATGACGCGCTTCAATCGCCCGTCTGCCTAATGTACGGGACTGCTCAAGCTGGCGCTCCAGCTCTTCGCGCTCGCCGCTGTCCTCTGCCAGCGCAGGGGTGGGGTGATGCGGGCTGCCGCAGACCGGACACGGCTGCCCGTCCTGCAGTTCACTGGCGAGCGACAGAGAGAGCCGGTGCCGCTCTTGGCCCTTGAGCGCCGCCGCAAGCGTGCTTCCGTGAAGCTCCAGCTGATCGGCGGCGGCTCCCGCTGCGGCCTCTCCGGCGCGCAGCTCATCCAGGTGCATCGCTGCGGCGGCGATTCCCGCGCCGCGCTGCGCCTCAAGCGAGCGCCGCCGGTCCCCGGCGGCGGCGAGCCGAGTCTCCGCCGCCGCGAGCACCGCGGCGCGCTCGGCGCGTTCCCGTTCCGCCGTCTCCCGCTGGGAGGAGGCGGAACGCAGGCCCTGGAGACGCTGCATGGCTTCCTGCAGCGTCTGCCGCTCCTGGGAGCGGACCGCCAGCGGCTGCAGGCTCTGCTGCAGCTCTTGCTGGCGCTTTTGGCCCTTGGCCAAAAGCTCACGCTCCCGGGCCATACTCTCCCGCCGGGCAGCGAGCCCGCGGGAGGCCTCATCGCGGCGCTCCAGCACCGCTGTGCGCTCGCGCCGCAGTCCGCCCAGCTCAGCTTCCAGCTCGAGCGCGCGGCGGTAGGTATCCGCCCCCTGCCGGAGGGCGGGCTCCTCCGCGGCCAGAGCGGCCTGCGCCGCCGCTTCCGCCTCTGCCTGCGCCGCCGCCTGCCGCTCGGCTGTAGCGGCCTGCACCTCCTGGCTCTCCGCACGGGCCAATCGGCTCTTCCAGGCCTCTTCTGCGCTGCGCCAGGCTTTCAGCGCGGGCAGCATCTTCTCGGCTTCGTCAGCCTTGCCGAGCTTCTGCTCCAGCAGGAGGATATCCGCCTCCTGCGCAAGCAAAGCCTGCCGCTGCCCCTCACGGCGGGAGCGCTCGTCCTGCAGCTCGCGGATGCGGGCATAACGTTCCGCCCGCTGCAACGCCTCAGCCAGCCGCTTGCGGCAATCTGCCGCCTGGCGGACCGCTTCCTGCAGGCGCTGCTCAGCAGCCTCAACATCCGCCTTGCCTGCACTGCCCAGCCCCTGCTGCTCAGCCTCCAGTGCGCGCAGCGCAGCCTCATTCTCCTTCACCCGGCGGCTAAGCTTCAGCGCCAGCCCGTCACCATACTGCTCCAGATGAAAAAGACGCTGGAGCATTTGTCTGCGGTCTACGCCGCGCAGTGACAGAAACTCGGCAAACTTACCCTGCGGCAGCACAACGGCCCGGGTGAAATCATCCATTTTAAGTCCGATATGCTCCTCAACACAGCGTGTAACATCTGCCAGCTTATCGGCCATCACGTGATCACCGTCATCTGCAACCTCGATGAAACGGCTGATTGTATTGCTCACCGATTGGTCCCCGGTCCGCTTGAATTTCCGTTCGACCCGGTAACGGCGGGGGCCAGCAGAGGAAGTCAGCTCAAAAGTAAAGGCCACGCTAAGCTGGTCCTCGGAATGGTTCATGATTCCCTGTGTCCCGTTCACTGCCCGTTCCACTTTGCCATACATGGCCAGTGTGATCGCGTCAAGCAAACTGGATTTCCCGCTTCCCGTCGGCCCAAAAATACCGAACAGTCCTGTCTCAGTCAGACTCGCAAAATCAATCTCCTGCTGCTCTCTATAGCTTTGCAGGCCGGCTACTTTTAGTAGAATTGGCTTCACTTCAGTTCTCCTCCCCTTCCGCAGGCTCACGCCGCTCTTCTTCCGCCAGCTCCAGGAACAGTTCAATCAGGCTGTCCTCAGGCTCTGCCCCGCCGGTCTGCCGCTGGTAGAATCTCCGGAACAGCTCCTGCACCGGCATACGCGAGCGGGCCATCTCCTCAAGCTCCTGCTCCATCTGCGGATACACCGGACGGATATGGATAATCCCCTCACGGGATTTGCGCAGCCGCTGGATATCATTCAGCGACATCGCTTCCGTCAGACGGAGCTCCAGATCAATAAAAGCAGTTTCATCCCGTCCTTCGTCCAGCCAGTTGTAGACTTCCTGTAACCCGCCGGAAGACTTCCAGTTCACCAGAGGACGGCCGCAGCGCAAATAGATTTCCTCAAAGGAAGGTTCTTCGCCAGGTGCAATCTCAAGCAATGCCACGGACTTGGCCTGACCCGCTTCAGAGAAGCTGTAGGCCAGAGGCGATCCGCTATAACGGATCATGCCGTCGCCTTTCACGCGCTGGGCGCGGTGAAGATGCCCAAGCGCTGTATATTGTGCGCCGCATGACAGCGCTGAGGGATCAACGGTGTACGCCCCGCCGACCTGAATGGGACGCTCCGAATCACTCTCTACCCCGCCCAGGACATAGATATGGCTCATCGCCAAATTCACCGTCTGAGGTGTGAATTCCCGCCCCAGCATGCTCATCAGCCTGCCTACCCTTGCGCTGTAGGCAAGACGAAGCTCATCTTCTCCGCTATCCCCGGCGAGAAGTTCGCCAAGCCGGGCTTCGGAGGGATATGGAAGGGCAGCGATTTTGGCGATTTCTCCTGTACGTACGGCATGGACCGTCACCGGCTCAGAGGTAGGCAAACCCACCAGTGTTATGCCCTGTCTGCGGACAAGCGGGGATACGGATGCTACACGCTCAGGCTGATCATGATTGCCGGAAATGACCACCAGCGGCCGGCTATTTGCCGTAAGTCTGGCGGCAGCATCGTAGAACAGCTGCTCTGCTGCTGCCGGTGGATTCACGGAATCATAGACATCTCCCGCCATCAGAATAAGATCTGCCTGGGAATCATCGGCAATCTCTACCAGCTCATCGATGAACTGCTCCTGCTCCTTCTGCCGGCTTCTTCCTTCCAGCGTCCGGCCCAGATGCCAGTCCCCCGTATGCAATATGCGCATTGTCGTCCTCTTTTCCCCGCCCTCATGCGGTATTTCTCGATTGATAGATTTATAGTTTCATCGGCAAAAATATGGGTCGATTTATAGCTTTACAGCATGTCCGCCGTCAAAAAAGTACAGCCAAATCTCGCTGACCGGCTCCCCGAGAATATTCAGTAGTGCCTTGCTGTACAGCTCCAGCTGAAACCGGTATTTCTCTTTCAGAGAATCAAGTCCGCCCTGATGCTCCAGAACAGCGTCCGTCTTGTAATCCAGCAGAATCAGCCGTCCCTCCTCCCGGAAGAGGCAGTCGATTACACCTTGAATCAGGACGGATTCCCCCATGGCCGGGCTTTCTTCAGGAGCTTCAAGTCCCGCTGCCGCTTCATTGAGATCAGTGAGTCCATGGTAGGCCTCACTTGCCGGAACCATATAGCTGAAAGGCTGTTCTCTTCTTTTCCAGGGAGCCCCAATTAGCCTCCGGCCCATTTCCCCCATATAAAACGCCTCAATTTCACCAAGCTCGACTGCCTCAGCCTGCTCGTCTGTAAGAATGGCAAGCCGTGTAAGACGTGCTATTGTAGCTTCCAGGACAACACGGTCTACAGCACCTTCCAGCGGAACATGCTGCATGACCGTATGATAGGCCGTTCCCCGCTCTGAAGGCGACAAGCCACGTTTCTCCATAAATTTCGGGCGCTGGAGATGCAGACTATCCGTTCCGGCTACCCCACGTGCCAGGCCGTTCCCCGAAGCCGGGAGCCGGGACTCTTCCAGCAAATCATAGGAAGGCTGCTCCTGCATGGACAGCATCGATTTCAGTTCGGTGACTGAAGTTTTAGCGGGAATCCCGGATGCAGCGGCATAAGGATAGACCCAGTTCAGTCGTGCGGTGATATCAGTCTCTCTACTTGTGCTCTTAAATGCCACACTGCGGCCGCGCTTCAATGCTTCGAGCATAGTATTCCGTTCCTCATTCTGATCCACTGTACCAGCCGCAGCAAGAGAGCCGGAACTGAGTTCTGCCGCGTTCACCGCTGAGATGCTCCAATTGGAAGCATCACCATGCAGTACCGCAGATACAGCCCCCTCTGTTCCAGCCAACTTACGGAGAATAGCTGCTCCTGGATGTCGGATGAGTGCCGGTCCTACCCAATCTAAATAGCTGCGTCCCCGGGCCAGCAAATGGTCCTCCAGCAGCAATTCTTCACGGGCCTGCACACTGCTCCAGCCTGCAAGGGTGCGCGATAAATCTCTTACCGTGCCGACAAGGATCATTTTGTCACGCGGCCGGGTTAATCCGACATAGAGCACACGCATTTCCTCTGCCAGCAGTTCCAAACGGGAACGGCGGTTAATGGCCAGATAAGGAAGTGTAGGGTAGCTGACCCGGGTCTCCCGCTCTACAAAACGCGGTCCGAATCCTAGCTCTTTATGCATCAGGAACGGGGAATACAAATCCTGGCGGTTGAACGGCTTCGCCATCCCTGCCAGAAACACAACCGGGAACTCCAGACCCTTAGACTTGTGAATGGTCATAATTCTGACTCCTCCGGCCTCTTCACCCGTTCCTCCGGCCACTCCCAAGTCTCCGCCATTTTCTCTCAGACGGTTAATGAACACCAAGAAGCGGAATAACCCTCGCGCAGAGGTGTCATTCTCAAATTGTACAGCCCGGTCATACAACGCTGTCAGATTGTTCTGGCGCTGAAAGCCTCCAGGCAGGCCGCCGACCCACTCCAGGTAGCCGCTCTCGCCATAAATCCGCCAGATCAATGTACTGAGACTGCCTTGCCGGGCGGAAGTTCTCCAGCCCTCAAGCAGCTTCAGAAAAGCTTGCAGCTTCGTCTGAAGCTGCACAGAAATCTCCGGCGTGTCTCCGGCAGCGGCTTTATCTTCCGCTAATCCACCGCTTTGTGCCCGGCTTTCTTCATTAGCAGCAGCACTCTCGGCTTGAACAGCCTCTGCCAGTCCTGCTGCCGCCTGCTGTATTTCCGCACGTAAAAACGTTGAAGAATAGTCTGCCTTGTTCTCTTCCCCGGCTGCCGCAAGGACAGCATCAAAAAATGAACCATTGCTGCAAAGACGCACCAAAGCCAGCTCTTCTTCGCGCAAATTCACCACAGGTGAACGTAGCACGCCAGCCAGCGGGATGTCCTGACGGGGATTGTCCACAATCTGCAGCAGCGAAAGGGCAATTTCTACTTCGGTAGCCTGAAAGTAACCCTTGTTCTGGTCGCCATACGCCGGGATGCCCTCCAAACGCAGCTCCTCGATCATCAGCGGTGTCCAGATCCGCGCGGATCGCAGCAGAATGACTATATCGCCGTTAACAACCGGACGCATGATTTTCAGGGATTTATCATAAATAAGCAAAGGCTCGCCGCCACTCATACCGGTCATCTGCGAGATGCGCCGCACAATGGCCCTCGCCTCAAGCTGTGCGGTTTCACTCTCAATGGCTTCATTCTCCTGCGGGGGAAGCTCCCCGTCCTCAGCCGGCTCCTCTGAGCGTCCGGACGTCGATGCTCCCCGGTCAATAAGAAGCAGCTCAGGGGCAAAATAAAGATCTGGCCCTTTTTCCTCAGCCCCCGGGAAATTTGCTCCGTAGACCAGCTCTGCGCGCTCATCATAGCTTATTTCAGCAACCTTACTGTCCATAATCTGCCGGAAAATCATATTTACCGCATTAACCACCTCCAGGCGGCTGCGGAAGTTGCGGGCCAGATCGATAACCGAGCCACCTTCCGGCTTATCTGAATCCGGGATTTCATCCCCTCCGGCACCTTCCCCAGTCCCGGTTACGCCAACACTTCTGTTGTCTGTGACTGAGCCAAAGCTCCGGTATTTATCCAGAAACAGTCCCGGCTCCGCCAGCCTGAAACGGTAAATGCTCTGCTTCATATCTCCAACCATAAAACGGTTGCCCGGGGATTCGCGGGAGATCAGGCGCACAATTTCTTCCTGCACGCTGTTAGTATCCTGATATTCATCCAACAGCACTTCGTCGAACTGGTCGCGGTACTCCATCGCCGCATCCGAAGGCACGGAATGACCGGGTACAGAATCCTCGTGGCGCAGGATCTTCAGGCAGTAATGCTCGAGGTCACTGAAATCGACCAGGCCCCGGCCTGCTTTCTCGATCCGGTAGCGTTCACCGAATTCAATTACCGTCTCCGCAAGCTCCCGCATCAGCGGTGCTGCCTCATGCAGCTCGCCCAGAAAGGCCTCAGCCGGACGCCCAAATAGGGATTTCTGCAGTTCCAGCAGGTTCTTCTTCACACTGTCACGGAGATCCTTCACCGTCTCCTGCAGCCCGGGATCGGTCGAGTCCTTCTTGCAAGCCTTCAGCTTTCCAAACGATATTTCCATAAAAATATCATACAGCTCGGCCCACGGACGGGATTCCAGAGCTTCCTGCAGCGACTGCACCATCTCCAGATCCGCAACCAGATTCTCGGCATAAGGAGCAGGACCCCCGGGCTGCAAAGCGATATCCCGGCCCTGGCGGAGCTGGCTCGCAGCCCCGTCCAGCGTCAGCTTCGCTTCCGCCAGAATACTCTGGACCCATGGCGTGCGGCTAAGAGCTTCCGTGTCCGGCAACGAGAAATCCGCAGCAGTACCCCGCAGCCACTCCGCCGGCCAGGGATGACTGCGCGCAAAATCATGCAGCCGCTGCACCAGCGCATGCACAGCATCATCACTGCGTTCACCGCTGAACCAGTCAGCCAGCTGTACAAAAACAGTATCTTCCCCGTCTTCTGTCACTTCTCCATACTTCTCTTCCAGCAGCTCCTCCAGCAGCTCCTGGCGCATCATCTCTGCTTCATGCTCATTCAGAATCCGGAAACCCGGATCAATGGGGATGAGCTGGTAATAACGCCGGATGACTTCCAGACAAAAGGAATGCAGCGTCGTAATCGAAGCTTTGCCGAGCAGGGCAAGCTGGCGGCGCAGATGCTCATTGCCCCGGTTCCCTTCTTCATCCCCGGGTTCCTCCTCCAGCTTTCGTTCCAGTGCCTCGCGGATACGCTGCCGCATTTCAGCAGCCGCTGCCTTTGTAAACGTGGCTACCAGCAGCCGGTCTACACTAAAACCGTTCTCTTCGCTGCTGATTTTACGGATAATCCGTTCGACCAGCACCGCAGTCTTGCCGGAGCCTGCCGCCGCCGCGACCAGGATATCATCACCGCTCTGTGCGATGGCGCTCCATTGGTCGTCGCTCCATAGGCTTCCTTCCGGTTTGGGCTCTATTTCCGCTTTTCGTATCATGGCTTCTCTCCTCCTTCGCGGGACAGCAGGTCCCAGATGACTTCTTTGCCCGGCTTGCCGAGAATGTTGTAAGCATTGCCTTCCACAGCCTCATCGAACTGGCATACCGGCCGGTAAGAGCAGAAGGTGCAGGCCGTTTCCTGCTGTATCCGGTAAGGCTGAATGGCCACATCACCTTCGGTAATGCGTGTCCCGATATCAGTGATCGTGCTGCGTACCGAGGTCAGCAGATGTCCCCATTGCTCAGGCGTAGCGACCGAAGCACTGCTGTAAAAGCTCCCGTCGCTCTTCAGTGCCACCGGTACAATCGAGGAATGCCCCTTGTCCAGAGTGGTATCCATAAGCGAGACTACTTCACGGTCAGCCGTCAGCAGCCCTTTCATTTTGAAACGCTTCATTAGTTCCTGCTCTGCCTGTTCGCGGTTCATACCGTTCGCTGAAGTCAAGAGCGGATCATGCACATGGAAATAGAGCGTTCCGGCAGGAAGAGCAGTCTTGCCGAGCCATTGCTCCGAATAGGTGAGCAGAACATCCAGGTAGGTAAGCATTTGCAGCGACAGCCCGTAATAGACCTCGTGCAGCTTAAGGTCCTTCTGGCTGGATTTATAGTCGATGACCCGCAGCAGAATGCCTTGCTCGCCTTCGGCCATATCCACACGGTCGATCCGGCCCACCACCTCCATCACGCAGCCGTTTGGCAGGGTGATTCTAAGCGGCGGAAGGTCCTTGCCCGGTCCAAAATCAAGCTCAAGCCCCACTGGCTCAAAGCTGCCCCGTCTGGCATGTTCCCCAAGGATCACAGAGGCGCGGCCGACGATGTTCTTGAGCTTGCGGGAGATATATCCGTAACGCTTACTGCTCATCAGGATTTCACCTTGGAGAAGCGGTGAGAGCCTGTCCACAGTCTCCCCGGCCTCACGGCGGCATTCCTCCGCCGTCATACTTCCCCAGCTGCGTCCCTGCTTCTGCAGCCGTAAAGCCATATCGCTGAGAGCGGCATGGAACAGCTGACCAATATCCGGGGCCTGCAGCTTGTAGAGCTGGCGTTCCTTCAGTCTCAGCCCGTAGGAAGCGAAATGCGAGAAAGCGCAGGCGACGAATTTCTCCATGCGAGACACACTGCCCCGCACTGTCGTTCCGCCGTATAAACGCAGACTCGTCTCCTGCTTCAGCCGGATTCCGTCATTGCGGTAGAACAGTGAACCGAGCAGCTTTACCAGCTTCGGTCCATGCTCCTCATCCGTGATAAACCAGTTATAGACATCCCACCAGAGTGCGGGAATGTCCACGCCCTGCCGCCACTGCCGAAGCTGTAAAATCAGCATGCGCAGCGTCTGTTCCGGTTGACCCACAAAACCCATATGAAGCGCTTCAAACGCCTCAGTTTCGTCTGCCGCTCCACCCACAGCTGTTGGAAATCCGGAAACAAACTGCTCTTTCAGTGCCCCTGGAAACATGCCGTGCAAATGGCGGATCATTTCGGATGGCAGGAGGGCCTTGCCTTCTTCATCCGCTGTCGCATAACTGATCCAAAGCTTGCGGCTTGCTGTAGTGAGTGTATTGTAAATCAGAAAACGCTCATCCAGCAGCTTGCGGGAAGAACCTGGAGCAAGCTCCATCCCGGCATTCTCCAGCAGCATACGTTCCCCTTCCGAGAGGATGCCGTCTTCCTTGAATTGGGCGGGAACAACCCCCTCATTGAATCCCAGTAAAAAGGCATACTTGACTCCCGATACCCGGGTGCGGTCCATTGTTCCCACCAGCACCTGATCCAGCGCAGGCGGCACCAGCCCCATCTTCAGTTCAGCCAGCCCCGTCTCCAGTACCCCGGCAAAAACGTCAAACTCCATTCTTTCGTTTCCCATCATCTCGGCAATCTGATCCAGCAGGTCCAGTACCGCTCCCCATAGCTGGGTATGCTCGCGGGCCGCTTCAGGCTGCCCCAGCCCCAATGCCCTGGCACTCATCTGTTCCAGCTTGCGTGCGGCATCCGTGTCCTGCAGAAGAAAATAGACCGCCTTGCACAGTTCCAGTCCGCTGCGGCTTGTTTTGACCCGCTTCTCAAAAGCCTGAAGCGGACCTGTAATGATCTCCCGGCATGCTTCCATTCTTGCCAGCAGCACTTCATCCACGACTCTCTCGCCTTCCAGCGACAGACTCGGAATTCCTTTCCAGGACCGGCCATTCGTCCAGCGGTGGCCCTGAATACCGCAAGCCAGCACATAATTCTCCAGTGCATCCATATCGGCGCGCGTCACACTGTAATCCATCGGCAGCAACAGCTCCGTCTTCACACAGCGGAACACATCCTCATACCGCCATCGTCTGCGCACCACATCAAAGGCAGAGCGGATAAATTCTACCAGTGGATGATGCAGCTCATTCATCTTTTGGTCAAGGAAGAATGGGATTCCGTAGTCTTGGAACAGGGGAACCACAAGCTGCTCATAGTCGGCAATATTGCGCATAAATACTGCCATCTCCCCGTATTTTGCACCTTCCTCGCGGGCAAGACGGAGCATCTCCCTCAGGCTTCCTTCTACTTCGGCTCTGCGCGAAGCTGCCGCAGTAAGGGTAATGGAATCTGCAACCTCTGAAGCGGCACCGCTCCAGCGGATTCGCCGGCCAAACCCCTTCTCCAGATGGGCAAGGACAGGACTTCCGGCAAAACGCGGCAACACCGGCGGTGCCAGAAGTTCATCCCATACCGTCAGGCCCATTTCCTCTGCCATTCCGCGAAGCTTGATACAGGTTACTGCCGCGGGATGAAACAGCTCAAGCTCATGAGGCTGCATGCCCGCAGGGTAGATCCGGTCCAGTGTCAAAGCGACCGTGACTTTAGCGGCATATTGCATCAGCTCTCGCAGCACGGCAAATTCCTGTGTTGTGAAGCCGTGAAAACCGTCCACCCAGATTTCCGCACCACGAATATATGAAGACTCCTGAATATGTTCAGCCAGCTCAGCCAGCCGATCCTCCTCATCGATGTACAGCCGGGACATTTCCTGTTCCAACTCGCGGAACACCATATGTAAATCATCCAGCTTGCTTGCAAGAATGGGACTTCGCCCTATGGAGTCCCGCATTCGGGCGATCTGCTCCTCCAGATCAGCAGTGCCCAGGCAGCAGCGCTTCAGCTCCGTATGCAGTTGGCTAAGCCGTTCTACAAAACCCGGTCTGTCGCTCGATGCACCAAACAGCTTCAGCTCTTCCTTGCGGCGGCTGATGATCTTGTAGATCAGCATCTTCTTGCCTTCCTCGCTGATCGGCAGACTGGCGCTGCCTCCGGTCTCCTGCTTCACCCGGTAGGCAAGCCGCGAGAAACTAAGCGTCTGCGCCCGAACACTTCCCCGCACATTCCCTGTTGTCAGCAGCCCGCGCTCCGCTCCGAAGGAGCCCTGCTCGGGAACAAGGACAATAATCGGCGCGCCCAGCGGCTCCTGCTCCAGAGCGGAGGTCACTCCCTTCCATATTTTAGTAGTCTTTCCGCTGCCCGAGCGGCCTGTTAACAAGGTTACCGACATAACGACAAACTCCTTCCGTAGCTCTGCATTTCTTCGTCTCAATAGTATAGCATACTCGCGATAACCAGAACATGCGTTTGCCATTAAATTCAAGAAACTTACAGTCCTTAACCTTATAAAAGCACAAAAAAGCGCTGGCCGATATTCCCATGTAGGAACAACCTGCCAGCGCAGTGCCGTTATTTGTTATTTTACCGGAAGCACTCCCCCACTTACTTCAAGCCCATATTAGACATCACATCCACTTTGCTGGCATTTTCATACCATGCGTTGACCTCTTCCGTAATTTTAGTGCCGCCTTTCTCGTTCCATTGTTTTACAAAATCATCATAAGCACTAAGCGGCTCCTTGCTGTAGATAATCTTTGTGAAGGTTTCCTTTTCCATGGTCGTCAGCTGTTCCCATGAGCTTTGCATCGTTTTGGTTGGCGGACCGTTGAAGGCGCTTGGCAAAAGCGACTCGCTGTTCTTATAAGAAATCACATAACCGTCCTTCATCGTTTGATCCAGCGCTTCCGATCTCATCAGCACTCCAGTATCCGCTTTGGCTCCACCCGCAAGATCCTCGAAGGATTTCCCCGGACCATCAACACTAGGCGTATTCTTGGTGAATGCCATCTTCCCTACCCCTTGGACAGCGTCCAAAGGTGTGTTGAATTTCTTGGAGTCAAAGGTAACCTGGCCATCCACAATATCATAGTCATAGCCTTGAGCATAACCGTATTTGAAGTCCCCGGTACCAAAGGCGGCATCGTACAGCTTGTCATAATACAGGAAGAACGCTTCCATATTATTGAAGTCTTTATTGAACATGAACACACCGTCATTCAACTGCCCCGATTGATAGGTCTTGTCTCCGCTAACCCCATTGATCGTTGGGTAGGCACTGATTTTGGCTCCCTTAACGTTAGCCTCAACGTCTTTCACACTGCCGTACAGCCAAGGACGGCCAATAATAATCCCCGCCTTGCCTTCGGTAAAGTCAGCGAGAGCATCCCAAGCGCCCTGAGTAGCCAATTCTTTATTCAAATAGCCTTTCGAATACCAGTCGCGAAGTTTGGCCAGCGCTTCCTTGTTGCCGTCTGCCACCGACCCGTAAGTAAGCTTGCCGTTCTCCTCATGCCATGAGCCCGGAAGATTCTTGCCTGTAAATGCGCTGAAAATCATTACAGAGTCGCTAACCCATCCAGTGTTATAGGAATCTTTACCAGAGAAATCAAACCCGTAAGTGTCCTGTTTGCCGTCCCCGTCCGGATCATCATTCGTAAAGGCGGCAATCACCTTTTCAAATTCATCAATGGTTGTAGGGGCTTTCAGATTCAATTTATCCAGCCAATCCTGACGAATCAGCATCACTTCACCTTCGGTCAGATTGGGGGAAATCGCCATCCCGTACACCTTGCCGTCCTGGATCACCGGATTGAATGTTGTAGGATACTGTTTATAAATTTCTTTTAACCGGTCCGGCATATATTTGTTGATGTCTTCAGTGATATCCTTGACAAGTCCGGATTGAATTAAATCATTCTCCAGAGAGGTATCGTACACAGGCAGGACATCTGGGAGCTTCTCGGAACCGGTAAGCGCGAGGCGCAGCTTGGTGTTATATTGGGCCGCATCCCCACCCAGCAACGTGGTTTCGATGGTAATGCCGAGGTTCTTGGTCCCCCAACGGGTCAGCACATTATCATTCAGGCTTTCGCCATTGATATATTTGCCGGCATTTTCATCCTGCTGTTTCGCTATGGTGATCTTAATCGGAGGATCATACTTGCCGTCTTTAAGTGTAGCCTCCGCTGCCGAATTCGATCCTTTATTATCTGAAGAACAGCCTGCAAGCAATCCGGCAATCAGTAGTAAAGAGGAGAGCGTTATACCTGTCTTTTTCATAAATTAGGCCCCTATTCTATTGAGTTATTTAGTTATTCCTTCACTGCCCCCAGCACAATCCCTTTGACAAAAAATCTCTGCAAGAAGGGGTACACTAGAATAATCGGTAATGTGCTGATGAAGATTTGTGCGGCCTTGATGCTTTGCTCCGACATCGCCGCCGCCTCTGACTGGCTCATGGCCATGCTCTGGGCATTGCTTTGTACAACGACCGTCTGCAAAAAGGAAGCGAGTGGATACTTGGTCGTATTGGACATATATAAGATCCCGTCAAACCAGGAATTCCAGTGCCCCACCATGATAAACAATCCAACGGTGGCTAGGCCAGGGAGAGACAGTGGAAGATAGATTTTGAGGAAAATCCCGAAGAAGGAAGCCCCATCAATAAATGCCGCCTCTTCAAGCGCTTTCGGAATGGTTTTGAAAAAATTCATAATCAGGATCAAGTTATACGCTCCAAAAGCACCCGGAAGAACCAAAGACCAAATCGTGTCCTTGAGTCCAAGCTTAGTAACCAGAATGTAAGAAGGAATTAATCCACCGGAAAACAGCATCGTGAATACGAAAACCCACATCAGCGCGTTGCGCCCACGGAAATCCTTGGATAACGCATAACCGGCCATCGTAATCACCGACATCCCGATTAAGGTGCCCAGAATCGTTCTAACCACCGAAATTTGCATCGAGCCTGTGAAATTCGAGTTTTTAAACGTTTTAACATAAGCATCCGTATTAAAATCAACCGGCCAGAAGGATACCAGACTGCCGTTGACAGCCGCTTTACTGCTGAAGGATTGCGCCAGCAAATGGAGCAGCGGTAGAAAGCACGATAATGCGATCAGAATCAGAAAGATATAATTGAAGACTGAAAACACCTTATACCCCTTGGACTTATGATACACTCTCCTTCCTCCTTTCTAAAAAATTTTGTAGTTGGCAACCTTATAGGCAATGCGGTAAGAGATGACGATCAAGATAAAGCTGATGCCTGACTTGAACAGCCCGACGGCGGTACCGAAGCCATATTGTCCATTCAGCAAGGACGAACGGTACACATAGGTATCTATAATGTCCCCAGTGCTGTATACAAGCGGATTATACAAGTTGAAAATCTGGTCAAACCCCGCATCGAGAACGCTGCCAAGGCTTAACGTTGCAATCACAATGATCATCGGCAGCATGCCTGGCAGCGTAACATGCCGAATCTGCTGCCTCCGCGAAGCACCATCTATTTCAGCCGCTTCATAGTAGGAAGGATCAATCCCTGTAATCGTGGCCAAATAGACAATCATGCCGAATCCAAAGTTCTTCCAGAGGTCACTGATAATAATTGTGGGTCTAAATAGTGCCGGGTCTCCAAGAAAGAAAATCGGCTTGGTTCCAAAGATGCTGGTGAGTAAATGATTAATACCGCCGTCAAGCCCCAGAATATCAATCATGATGCCCGCTACCGTTACCCAGGATAGAAAGTGTGGCAGGTACACCAAGGTCTGGATACTCTTCTTGGTTCCGATGTGACGGATTTCATTGAGCAGGATCGCCATGATAATGGGAACGATAATGCCCACGACGATTTTGATGACTGCAATAATAAGAGTGTTGATAATGGCCTGCGTCGATTCCTCGTACTGGAATATTCTCGCAAAGTTATCCATGCCGATCCAGGCTGAACGGGTGATGCCAAGCCACGGCTTGTAGTCCTGGAACGCTATGACGAGACCAACCATCGGACCGTAGGCAAAGATCAGAACAAAAATCAAAGCCGGGAGACACAGAACATATAAAGGCCAGTGTTTCCTGATTTCCTTACCCCATGGATTCTTCCCACTCTTTTTAACCCTATCTGTCTTAAGCTGCTCAACTTGGGTATTCATAACCTGAGTAATTTTCCTTACCCCCTTTTCTCCATTCTCAGAAGTCTGTTTCTGTTCAAGGTTCATGATAGCAAAGGCGTCTTCATTCTAAAATGTCTTAATCTAAACATCATAGCCAATGTCTCAACCTCTTTTGAAGCGCTTACATTTTAAAGGGCAGGTTAGGCTTTTCTTTTGGAATTTAGGGTTTATGATATTCATATACCTTACTAGGGAAGTGTTGATCATTAAAAAAGTAAATATGAAGCGCTTTATATACTTCTTCGTTTTTTTTCTGCTGCTTACCTTGGGTTTGTTTTTTATATTGAACACCTTGGGCTCGAAAACCATTCAGGAGAGCTTGATCAGCGCCTCTAAAAACCAGCTTGCTTATACAGAGAGCATTGTTGATAATGTCATCTCTGAAGCCAGTCTGTACGGTATTCAGTTCACCGCTGACAACTCCGTACGCTTCTATCAAAGCCGGATACAAGATTTAAGCAACTACGATGCCCAGATGAAAAAAAACGATATTTTCGACCGGATCTCCGAGCCCCTTCTCTCCAGTCAAGCCATTGATTCCATCGGAATCTATTGGCGGGCTGAGGGCACTTTTATCTCCACAGGACATGATCCGCTGAATAAGCTGCCTTTTGAGAATGTAAAACACCGGGGCTGGCAAACTATCAATAACAGTCTGTATTATTTTTCTGTCTATCCCTATATTCATCAGCCCAAGAATCCGGCCAATATTCAATATGTTGTAGGTGTTAAGCTGAATACGGATTACTTAACCAGTTTGCTGAACAAGGCTGTGAATGGCGAGAGCTCCAATGCCTTTTTTCTCGTCAATAAAAGCATCTTAATCAGCGACAAAATGGTAGACAGCACAATCGAAAAGAAGGCTAAGGAGACCATTACACCGGATACGCTGCAGATTTTAAAATTTGACTATCATATCAATCATGAGGATTATTATGTCTTGTCCAAGTACATCGAACCTATTGACACCTACCTGGTTACCTATACACGAATGAGTGAATTAATGTATCCGCTGCACCGCAATCAACAGGTTTTCTTTGTCAGCATTGTGGTTATTCTGATTATCGGACTTATTGTCATTCTCATGTTCTACCGGAACTTTTTCCGAAATGTGTATTTGCTGGACAAGAAGTTCAATCAAGTAGAGGAAGGCAACTACAGCACCCGAATAAGCGCAAATCCGGTCAATGAGTTCAATAATCTCTTTAAAAGCTTCAACCATATGGTCAGCAAAATTCAAACCCTGTTTGCATCCCTGAAAATTGAAACAGAGCTGCGAAAAAACGCGGAAATCAAGCAGCTGCAAGCGCAAATCAATCCGCATTTTCTATATAACAGTCTGTTTTTTATTATGTCGATGGCTAAGTCCTCACCAGAAGCTGTCATGCAAATGAGCAAGCATTTGGCCGAGTACTACCGCTATTTGACCAAACTGGATGCGCACGACGCCACACTCAGGTCTGAATTGCAGCTTGCCGGGCATTATCTGTCCATCATGTCGCTTAGCAAAAGAATCCAATATGAAATTAATTTGCCGCCCGAGCTGGGGGAGCACAGACTTATGCCGCTTATTATTCAGCCGATTGTTGAAAATGCGATTCAGCATGGGATTGAAGAGCGGCAGGGTGCCTACCGCATTTCCATAGATATCAAAGCTCTCGATGACGGAGCGCTCATTATTATTGCCGATGATGGTAAAGGGCTGACGCCCGGTGATATCCAGCAGCTCGCGGACAAAGTTAAGCATGAATCGCCGCCTGAAGGAACCCGGGGAATAGGTCTCTGGAATATCAATCAGCGTCTGATCAATGCGTATGGTCCATTTAGTGGCCTGAGATTTTTCAAAAATGACTGGGGAGGCTTGTCGGTACTTATTTATATTGACTTTTCACTTGATGGGGGAGGACAACATGAGATTGTTAATCGTTGATGACGGATTTTATATCGTGGAGTATTTAAAGCATCTGCTGGATTGGACCAAGTACGGAGTTGACCAGATTGAGACCACCACCAATTCCATTGAAGCCAAGGGGATCCTGGAACAGGGCCAGACAGATATTCTGATTACAGATATTCGTATGCCCGAGGTCTCCGGCCTTGATCTACTGGAACACATTAATAAACACATGCTCAAAACGAAGGTGATTATCCTGTCCGGTTATTCTCAATTTGATTATGCCCAAAGTGCTATTCGTTTAGGGGCGCTCGATTATTTGCTGAAGCCAGTGGATAAAGAGGATATGGAGAAGGCCATGCAAAGTGTTATTAAGAACATCGGTGAGAATCCCCCGGACAAGGTGGAGTTTGATGGTCTCGGCTATTTGTTGTCCGTCATCTGTGAGCAGCAGCCTTCGGTCCATCCTTGCAGCAACGATAGTTATTCCTTCAATACGCAATCCTTTTGCTTTTTTCAAGTTCCGAAGGCCAGTGGGAAAGATGAGATCACGCTTAAAGACAACTGTGAAGGTCTGGATGATTTTTTTTGGCGGACGCCATCTGGATTGGCAGGGCTTGTCTTAACCAGCAGAATGAGCAGCTTAGAACACAAGGTGGAGCACATTCAATTTTCCCAAAGCTTTGAATTGACTAGAAAAAATACGGTTCGTCATACCTTTTATCATTTTTTCCACAATGAAGAAATGGAGGCCAGTGACTTTTCCAGATGGAAAGATTGGAATTTATCCGCGAAATTTGATGCTGCGCAGTGGGAGCTTGTGCGAAGAAATATGCTGAAGAAATTCGCTCAATTGACCACCAGGAAACAAAAGCTGCTCTATCTTCTGGAGTTTATCCATTCCGTATACTTTGAATCCGATCCCTTGCAGCCTGCCGAGGTTGCAGATTTGTTATTCCATCAATTATCGGACCCGGATGAAGCGCTAAAATCCATCATGCTGAGCATCAGTGAATGGAACAAGCACAACGATTGCGCCAATAATCAAATTGTACATACTGTTCAGACCTATATTGCCGATCATATCAGTGAATGCCTGAGTCTGGAGGATTTGGGCAAAATCGTACATCTTCATCCGGTGTATCTGTCCAAATTGTATAAACAGGAAACCGGAGAGAATCTATCCACTTACATTTCGATGAAAAGACTGGAGAAGGCTTCACAGTTATTAATAGATTCCAGCTTACACGTGGTCGATATTTCCCATTTAGTTGGATACAAGAAAAACCAGTATTTCATCAAGCTGTTCAAGGATCAATATGGCGTCACCCCTTATCAGTACCGCAGGCAGTATATTAAGTAAGGGTCCGGCCAAAAAGAAAAGAGCCTCTGTTATAGAGGCTCAGATTGTCGAGAAACCCAGGTCATTTTTACGACCTTGGGTTTCTTTTTACGTTCAGGCAGAAGTACAATCGGAAAA